>CALXLM010000012.1 GCA_944389195.1 uncultured Opitutales bacterium | reverse complement strand
ACGCAGAGCCTACGGATACAGAAACTTTGAAAATTACAGACTGAGAGTCCTCGTGGAATGCGGGGTGAATCTATGAAAGGCAAATCTAAAAAATCAACCTATTCCACAACCTTTGGTGTTGACCCCGTAAGACTGACGCCGGTACCAATTTGGTACCGGGTACCAAAAACCCTCCCGACCCCCGTTTCCTTAACCAAATGATTAAAAATTAAGCGGCTCGCAAAATTTTGCAAGTCGCTTTTAAATAGTATATATTATCTGTATTTTAAATGGAGCGGGCGGTGGGGGTCGAACCCATAACCTCAAGCTTGGGAAGCTCGCGCTCTGCCAATTGAGCTACGCCCGCAATGGTTTAATAGAAAATACCTTTTCCTTTTTTTGTAAAGTCTAAAAACATACTGTTTATTTATTATGTTTTCTTTGCGTGTTGGTTTTGGACGTTTCAGTATGGATATCGGCTTACAATTTATACGATTGTTCCAAATTGAATAATTTAAATAGGAGTACAGCTTTAAGTATGAGACCTTTTAGAGTATTTTTTTACTTTAAATAATAAAAAAAGACGTCCGGTGGGGACGTCTTTTTTATTATTTGCGGTAATCTTAATATATAAAAAGCAATTCAGAATATTTTGGCAAGGGCCATAAAGCGTCGTCAATTTCCACTTCTAATTTGTCAACTATCGTGCGAACGTCGCCCATCGCCGCAAGCTTTTTTAACGGATCGGCATTTGCAACAACGAGTTTTTCCAATGCCGCATTCGCTTCCGAAAGGCTCTCAATAAGGGTGCTTATTAGGCGTCCTTTTGTTTCCAATGCCTTATTTTTTCCGAGTTTAGCTTCATGCATATTTTTTGCGGTTTCAGCTATCTTGTTCAGATAATTTTCAGCTGCAGGCATTACAATAGTTTTCGAGATATTGAGCGCAAGTGAGGTCTCTATATGAACCTTTTTACAATATTCCTCCATAAAGACTTCATATCTTGAAAGCAGTTCGCTTGAGTTAAACACTCCATACTTTCTGAAAAGCTCTATGTTTTTTGAATCCTTAAGCGGCGTTAGTGCAGCCGGCGTATTTGCCAGATTTGGCAGACCGCGCTTTAAGGCCTCCTTTTTCCAGTTTTCCTTATAACCGTCGCCGTTAAATATTACGCGCTTGTGCTTTTTTACTATCGACTGCAATATTTTTTGCAGGCCTTTTTGGAAATCCTTTTTCGAAAGAGATTCAAGTTCCGTAGCGATTTCGTCGAACGCTTCGGCGACAATCGTATTGAGAACTATATTCGGACTCGCGCACGATTGCGACGATCCCGCCGCGCGGAATTCAAACTTGTTTCCGGTAAATGCAAACGGACTCGTTCTATTTCTGTCGGTAGCGTCTGTCGGAAGCGGAGGAAGCATATCGACCCCGACTTTCAGGTAATTGCTATTTTTTGAGCTTTTTGCTTCTCCCGTTTCTATTTGGTCGATAATATCAGTCAACTGTTCCCCGAGAAATATTGATATAATCGCGGGCGGCGCTTCGTTTGCGCCGAGGCGGTGGTCGTTTCCCGCTCCGGCCGTCGCCGATCGAAGAAGATCAGCGTGCGTGTCCACGGCCTTTATAACCGCGCAAAGCACCGTGAGAAAAATTGCGTTTTCGTGCGGATTAGTTCCGGGATTCAGCAGATTTCTGTCTCCGTAGGATATAGACCAGTTGTTGTGTTTGCCGGAACCATTTATTCCCGCAAACGGTTTTTCATGCAGCAGGCATACCAGGCCGTGTTTTTCAGCGACATTCCTGAGAGTTTCCATAATCATTACATTATGGTCGGTCGCCAGGTTAAGCTCTTCAAAGACCGGCGCTATTTCAAATTGTGCGGGGGCAACCTCGTTGTGGCGCGTTTTTGCGGGTATTCCTATCCTCCACAGCTCCAGATCGACGTCGTGCATGAAATTTATGATGCGCGGCTTTATCGCACCGAAATAGTGGTCCTCCAATTGTTGGTGCTTTTGCGGCGGCGCGCCGAAGAGCGTTCTTCCAGTCTGCATGATGTCGGGGCGCTGCACGTATAGTTCGCGGTCGATAAGAAAGTATTCCTGTTCGGCCCCGAGCGTGACGCTCGGCCGGGCGTCCTCTTCGACTCCAAAGCACTTCATTAAACGTTTCAATTGCGCACCCAAAACCTGTATGGAACGCAATAGAGGGGTTTTTTTGTCGAGGACTTCTCCGTTATAGGAGCAGAACATTGTCGGAATGCACAATGTAGCAACGCCGCCTATCCGTTTGATAAATGCCGGGCTTGTAGGATCCCACGCCGTGTATCCGCGCGCTTCAAATGTTGAACGCAACCCTCCAGACGGGAAACTCGACGCGTCGGGTTCTCCCAAAATCAGGTTCTTGCCGGAAAAACGGGCTATCGCGCGGCCGTCGCTTGTCGGATCCAAAAACGCGTCGTGCTTTTCAGCGCTCGAACCCGTCAACGGCAGGAACCAGTGCGTGTAATGGGTTGCGCCGCGGTTCATTGCCCAGATCTTCATGGCGTGCGCGACGTCGTCGGCCACGGCTTCATCGAGAGCCACTCCTTGTTCTATTGTGTTGCGCAGCCTTCTGTAAATCGGTTTTGACAGATAGGCCTCCATTGTTCCTAACCCAAAGGAATCGACTCCGTATTCGGAATTGATGTCGTAGGGCTTTTCTAAGTTTTCGTAAACTTTTGGCGTTTCCGAAATCTTGGTCAATGCCTGTTTTCTTGCATTCATGGTTTCCTTATGTTTAAAGTGGTATGCTTTTCTTTTAGCAGATGCCGTGCCGGTTTTTTTGAAAGATTGATTTTTTATATTTTTTATCGGCGGTCTATCTATATTATTCTGCACGGAGCGCAAGAATGCCGTTTTTATTGCCGAATGTCAATTTTCAAAATTCCGCAAACATGTAAAATGTACTACAATTTTGTAGCGCAATTTCCCGTGTCGCCACAATTTTGTAGCGCATTACAAATTTTAAAGCGTAATATCATTTCGACAAAGAAAAAAATTTTTTGTTTATTTGCTGTTAATAAATATATTGGGAAGAAAACTAAAAAATTGGCATGCCAAATGCTTCGTAACGCGTTATAAAATACAACTTACTTATATGCCACAAACACGAAACAGTTATTATCCAGGTCCAACCGGACTTTACAATTCTTTGAACGAGCACGACGCCTGCGGTGTCGGCCTTGTAGTCGATATCAACGGGGAAAAGAAACATTCCATAGTCAAAAAGGGCGTTGCAATACTCGAGCGTTTGATGCACCGCGGAGCCGTAGGCGGAGATTCCAAGACCGGAGACGGCGCGGGAATCATGACGCAAATCCCGGACGAATTTTTCAGAAAGTGTGTTTCTTCGCTTCCGCCCGCCGGCGAATACGCCGCAGGCGTGGTATTTTTTCCGCGCGACAACGCGTTGGCAGAAGAGTGCGGAAAAATTTTGGAGGAATCGGTCGAGAGCGAGGGAATGTGCATAATATCGAGGAGAAAAGTTCCTATAGATAAGTCCGCTATCGGTGGCGTAGCGTTGGAAACATGTCCGCGCATAGAGCAGATTTTTGTTTCGGGTCGCAACGGCAGATCTGAGGAGGATTTTGAACGCGCCCTGTATGTGTTGCGCAGGGTCGCTGAAAAAAGAATTGAAGCGGAAACTGCGGCTGGCGACGAGTTTTACATATGCACTCTTTCATGCCGTACAATCGTATATAAGGGGCTTTTAAACGCTCCGCAGTTAAAGGCGTTCTATCCGGATCTTTCGGACGGCGATTTTAAAAGCGCAATAGCGCTTGTGCACCAACGCTACAGCACGAACACTTTTCCCACATGGCAGCTGGCGCAGCCGTTTAGGTATTTGGCTCACAACGGAGAGATAAACACGCTACGCGGGAATTTAAACCAAATGCGTTCGCGGCAAAACCATTTTGAATCTCCGCTTTTCGGAAAGAACATATCCAAGGTGATTCCCGTGATAAGGGAAAACCAGAGCGATTCGGCGTGCCTCGACAACGCCGTGGAGCTTTTCGCGTCGGCCGGGAGGTCGCTTGCCCACACGATGCTTATGCTCATGCCGCAGGCTTGGGGCAACAGTTTGTACGTCAGCAAGGACATCGCCGGGTTCTTTGAGTATAATTCCGGATTGACGGAGCCGTGGGACGGCCCCGCGGCCGTGGTATTTACAGACGGTAGAAGGGCCGGGGCGCTGCTCGATCGAAACGGTTTGCGCCCGGCTCGCTACACGATTTGTTCGGACGGCCTTTTTGTTTTGGCATCGGAAACCGGCGTATTGGATATTCCTGAAAATATGGTATTAAAGCGCGGGAAGCTCGGCGCCGGGGAAATGGTGTATATAGATTTGGGAAAGCGCCGCATTCTTTTTGATAAGGAAATAAAGACGCTGATAGCGCGTTCGAAGCCCTACCGACGGTGGGTGGAGGAAAACCGCATAACATTGAGCGGCATTTTTGAATCGTTGCCGGAACCCGTCGTAGGAGGCAATCTTTTGCAGCGCCAGAAGTTGTTCGGATATGTTGCGGAAGACATGGAGAGCGTATTGCGCCCGATGGCAGAAACTGGGCGCGAACCTGTCGGATCCATGGGCAATGACGCCGCCCTCGCCGTTTTATCCGACAAGCCTCAGTTGCTTTACGATTATTTTAAGCAGCTTTTCGCGCAGGTGACAAATCCGCCGATAGATCCCATACGCGAACGCCTTTTTATGAGTTTGATGACATACATAGGC
This sequence comes from uncultured Opitutales bacterium, assembly GCA_944389195.1. Classification (GTDB taxonomy): domain Bacteria; phylum Verrucomicrobiota; class Verrucomicrobiia; order Opitutales; family Intestinicryptomonadaceae; genus Merdousia. Next base: position 59,940 of record CALXLM010000012.1, on the reverse strand, counting down.
AACCAGGGCAACGCGCTTTCCGATGTGCCGTCACACGCGCACCTGCTGAAGCTTCCGAGGCCGATTCTGGCAAATCGCGACGTAAACTGCCTGTGCACATCGAAAGTTGAGAATTTTCAGGCAAGGCGCATTGTTGCAGAGTTTTCGGCTTCGGGCGGAGGGCGCGAGCTTAGGCTTGCGCTTGAGAGCGTATGCGAGCAGGCCGAACGCGCGGTACTCGACGGCAAGAGCGTAATAATTCTTAGCGACAAAAATTTGTCGTATGGATACGCGCCCGTTCCGATGCTGCTTGCGGTGGCGGCTGTAAACAGAAGGCTTATCGAAAAGAATATGCGCACGAGCGCGGGTATCGTTGCCGAAACCGGCGAGGCGCGGGAAATAGCCCATTTTTGCCTCCTGTTGGGATACGGCGCGACGGCTATAAATCCGTATCTTGCCATTGAAAGCATAGCGGCGATGGTCGCCGACGGGCGCATAAAGAATATCGACGCGGCGGGCGCTGTGGAAAACTACATAGAGGCAATATGCAGCGGCATATTGAAAGTGATGTCTAAAATGGGGATATCCACCTTGCGGAGTTATAGGCAAGCACAGGTATTTGAAGCCGTCGGGCTGTCGGAATCCCTGGTGGAGGAATATTTTGCCCCTACGGCTTCGCGGATAGGCGGGATAGGGCTGCAGGAAATAGCCGCAGAAACGCTGGAGCGCTATCGCAATGCGCATTATCCGAAGCCCGGATTCGAAAACTCCCTGGAAAATTCGGGAAAATACAGATACAAGAAGGACGGGGAACACCGCCTTTGGACCCCGCAGACAATATCGCTTTTGCAGGGCGCCGTGCGGAGTGGAGACAAAAGCAAATATCTCGAATACGCAAATTATATCAACGACCAATCGGAACATCTGTGCACTTTGCGCGGGCTTTTCAAGTTTAAGAGCGCAAAGCCGGTTCCCCTTTCGGAGGTCGAGCCTGAGGAGTCTATTATTAAGAGATTCGTTTCTGGGGCGATGAGCTTCGGTTCGATAAGCCCGGAAGCCCACGAAACAATCGCGCTTGCAATGAACAGGCTGGGAGCCATGAGCAACTGCGGAGAGGGCGGAGAGGATCCGGCAAGATACGAAAATGCGGGAGGCGGCGGCGATTTGTCGAGCGCGGTGAAACAGGTCGCAAGCGGCAGGTTCGGCGTCACTGCGGAATATCTTGCGAACGCCCGCGAGCTTCAGATAAAAATAGCGCAGGGCGCAAAGCCTGGCGAGGGGGGACAACTTCCGGGCTATAAGGTCAACGATATCATAGCAAAAGTTCGCCATTCGACACCCGGCGTCACTTTGATATCTCCGCCGCCGCACCACGACATATATTCCATAGAGGATCTTGCCCAGCTTATATACGATCTTCGGAACGCGAACGAACGCGCGCGTATTTCTGTAAAGCTCGTGTCGGAAGTGGGCGTTGGCACTGTGGCTGCGGGGGTGGCAAAGGCTAAGGCCGACGTGATTCTTATAAGCGGTCACGACGGCGGGACTGGGGCGTCGCCGTTAACGAGCATAAAGCATGCCGGCATGCCGTGGGAGCTCGGCCTTGCGGAGGCGCACCAAACGTTGAGGCTTAACGGCCTGCGCGACAAAGTCCGGCTCCAAGTTGACGGGCAAATGAAGACGGGAAGGGACGTCGTTATCGGCGCGCTGCTCGGCGCGGAGGAGTTCGGGTTTGCGACTTCCATTCTCGTTTCGCTCGGGTGTGTAATGCTGCGGCGCTGCCACGAAAATTCTTGTCCGGTGGGACTAGCAACGCAGGATCCGCGCCTGAGAAAATGCTTTAAGGGAAAACCGGAGCACATAGAGAATTTTCTTAGGTTTATCGCCGGGGAGACGCGCGCCATACTGGCCTCTTTGGGATTGCGTTCGATAGACGAGGCGGTCGGCAGGACTGATCTTCTCGAAATGAACAGCGCCATAAATTTTTGGAAGTCGAAAAACCTCGATTTTACCAAGATATTCGAAAACCCATGCGGCGATTCGCTTCCAAGGCGGTGCGCGGGGCTTTCGCCCAGGACTTTGCCCGGAGCTTACGACACCCGCATACTTTCGAGGGTTTCCAAAAACATAGAAAGCGGCAGACCGATAGAAATTTCGATGGAAATCGGCAATTCCGACAGAAGCGTCGGCGCGATGCTGTCCTCAAGGATAGCCGTCAAATACGGCGGAGCGGGGCTGCCGGAGGATACGATAAAAGTCAATTTCAGAGGAGTGGCGGGCCAGAGTTTCGGGGCGTTTCTCGCCGCGGGCGCTACATTCGTCATGGAGGGAGAGGTCAATGACTACCTCGCAAAGGGGCTTTCAGGCGGAAAAATAACAGTGCGCCTTCCCAAAGGCTCCGCGCTCGAGTCAGACGCCAACGCTATTGCCGGAAATGTGGTTGGATACGGCGCCACATCGGGGAAGGTGTTTGTCGGGGGCAGGGCGGGAGAGCGCTTCGCCATAAGAAACAGCGGCGCCACATTTGTCGTCGAGGGAGTTGGAGACCATTGCTGCGAGTATATGACGGGCGGATGCGTAGTCTGCCTCGGAAGCACGGGGTTTAACTTCGCCGCGGGAATGACGGGCGGATTTGCGTATGTTTACGACGAATCGGGAAATTTCGACATGCGGTGCAATCTGCAGTCGGTCGATTTGGAGAACGTAAACGAGGGCTCTGCCGACGAAGGGCACTTGAAATCTCTCATAGGGGAATTCGCTCTTTCAACCGGTTCACGCAGGGCAAGGAGGCTTCTGGACAACTGGGAGAACGAGCTTCCCAAGTTCGTAAAAGTATTTCCGGTGGAATACAGAAAGGCTGTCGAAAAAGGTTGGCGGTAGGCGCCGCCGCCCCGCTGCAAAACATAAAAAATCTTTAAGTGGATTGACTCGCGTTTGAAAGGTTTGCTATGGTGGGAGAATACAATAAAATTTCCGATATGAGCCTGCACGTAGAAGTTGCCGTTTTGAATAAAATAAGCCACCTTGTCGCCCTGAGAACCGGCGTCAGGGACATGTTGCGTGACGTGCTAAAGATTCTGCATTTGGAGATGGGCCTGCTGCGCGGAACCCTCGCTTTGCGCGAGGGCGACGTGCTTGTGATAGAGGCTTCCGAAGGGCTCAGCCGTGCTGAAATGGACAGGGGAATGTACCGCGTGGGAGAGGGCGTCACCGGACAGGTGGCCGCCACGGCGAAGGGAAGAATTATTCCCGACATTTCAAAGGAGAAGTCGTTTCTCAACCGCACAAAAGCGCGCAGCGGCGAAAAAAACGTTGCGTTTATTTGCGTTCCGATAGTTTACAAAGGCGACGTAATCGGGACGCTCAGCATAGACAGGAAGGTCGAAAAAGACACGGATTTGAAAGCCGACTACCGCCTGCTTGAAACTATTGCCAATATTATGGCTGACGCGATTTTTGCCGCCTATTCGGAACACGAGGAAAGGGAGAAGCTTTTGAGCGAAAGCAGGGCGCTCAAGCTGGAACTCGAAAACAAGCTGCGCCCGGCCGAAATAATCGGCAATTGCAGCAACATGAAAAAAGTCTATTCGATGATTTCCAAAGTAGCATCGTCGAACGCGACCGTTCTTATCCGCGGAGAATCGGGGACAGGCAAGGAGCTTGTCGCAAAGGCGATACAGCGCGGGTCGTTGCGGCGCGACAATCCGTTTGTCGCCGTAAATTGCGCCGCCCTCCCGGAAGGCCTTATTGAGAGCGAGCTTTTCGGGCATGAAAAAGGTTCTTTTACCGGGGCTTTTAACCGCAAAATAGGCCTTGCCGAAATGGCGCATACGGGAACGCTTTTTCTCGACGAAGTGGGGGATCTTCCGCCGCATATCCAGCTGAAGCTCTTGCGCTTTATCCAGGAGCACTCGTTTTACCGCGTCGGTGGAAACGAGGAGCGCAAGGTCGATGTGCGCATAATCGCCGCCACGAGCCGAAATCTCGAGGAAATGATTCGTTCGGGAGCTTTCCGCGAAGATTTGTATTACAGGCTTAACGTCTTTCCCATTTGCATGCCTGCCCTTCGCAACCGCAAAAGCGATATCGTGTTGCTGGCCGAATATTTCCTAAGAAAATATGCGGACATACATTCGAAGCGCATAGTCAGAATTTCCACCCCCGCCATTAACATGATGACTTCGTATTATTGGCCCGGAAATGTGAGGGAGCTTGAAAACTGCATCGAATACGCAGTCCTGAACACTTCGGACAACGTAATAAGCGGATACGACCTTCCGCCGTCGCTGCAAACGGCGGAAATAACGGAAACGTCGCTCGCGGAGCCGGGGCGGGGAGGCGATTACGAATCTCTCGTATCGAGTTTTGAAAAGGAGCTTATTGTGGAGGCTTTAAAACTTAAAAAAGGCAACGCTTCGGCAGCGGCTAAGCATCTCGGCGCCACGCAAAGGGTAATTTTGTACAAGATAAAAAAGCTCGGGATAAATCCTGATTTGTATAGGTAGAGAGCGGCGCGCTGATTGGCGTTTTCATACATGCATTCGCCGTTTGGAGCGTGGCATTCCACGCCGGCGCGCCGGACCGCAAAGTGCGCGGTTCCCGCAGTTTGGGAACGCGCGTTTCCGCGGATTGTTTTTACGGCTCCGGTTCGATGGATACCGAAATGCTGTCTATGAGGGCGGCGTCTTGCCTTTCGAAATTTTTTGGCAATATGGTAAGGCGGTAGGTCAGCAGATTTTTTTTCTCGGCGGCTATATCGGCTATTTCGAAAGTTCCCAAGTCTATCTGCCTGTATCCGCTTCCGGATATGTTTGCGACATTCTTGGTGCTGACGCCCCGGGTTCCTCTTGAGAGGTTTCTCAGAGTCGTCACAAACCATGCGCGTTTCGGCAGCTTTTCATCTGAACGCGCGAGCGCGCTTACCCTAAATTTTGCGTTTTTTCCTTTTTGTCCGGACGCTTTGTATAGCTTGATGAGCGTGTCGCGGAGAGGAATTGAAAAATATCTTCCGTCTTCGCTTTTTTCCGACAATTTTGCCGCCCAGCCGTTCGATGCGCTTTTGTCGCGGACGTATATGCAGGGAACGGCGTCTATGCGGATAGGCTTTGGAGGGTTTTCCTGCATGATGAAATTTTCTTGGAACACCGCAGGGGCGGCGCCGTTTCCATGGTGGGGGCTCGTGCGCCATTCGGGCCGTTTTGAAATGTATTCGGCGGCGTTTTCACCTGCCAGCCGCAGGCGTTCCATATATGCGTCGAACATTTTTTTTGTCGCAAGCTCGCGCCATGTGCGGGTTCCGAATTTTTTTAGCCTGGAGATTATATCGAGGGAGGTTTTTTGCGGATCGGGAAGATTCTTTAGTTTTATTCCGCGTTTGCTTGCCAACTCCAAAAGTTGGGTGCAGTACAGCACGCCTACAAGGTCTATGCCTATTTTTTCGCGCTCGACATTTTCTGTAAGGCCGGCGTGTTTTTTCGGATTTTCGGATTCTAAGCTTTTTGCCATTTTTAGTGCCTCGTTCATCAAGCCGGCACATTTGTCGTAGCTTTCCGGGTCGAGCCATGTGAGGGTGTCGACAAAATAGCAGTGTTGGGCGTAGTTTGTTTCGGAAGCGCATTTGTTTATGATATCGAGGTACTCCTCAAAAATTTTTCCGACCTGCTTGCCATAAAAACCGTATAGAAATTCGCGTTCGAGTTTTTTCTGTTCTGGGGATTCGTCCCATAGCAGGCGCATTATGAGCCAGTAGCGCAGACGGTTGAAATTTCCGACGTTGCATTGGCTGTCGCCCTGTTCGTATATTCCGGCGGCGCCGTTTTTTTTGAAAAACTCGATGTCGCTTGCGAGGTTTGTCATGTTCGGGTGCGGCAGCAGATAGTTCCAAAAGCACGTCGCGTAATTCCAAACGAAGAGCCTGTCGGTGACGGAAGCCCAGTCTCTGAGGTCGCCGGCGAATCCGAATTCCGTGTCGGCTTCGATGGGATGGGCGAAGTCGCACTCGATTGAACACAATTCCACATACACGTTGCGGCGCGGAACTATGCCTTTGGGCGCTTTGCGGGTATATTGGTACGCAAAAGTTATCACCTTTATTTCGGGGTACGTTTTCTCTATCTTTTCGGCGAGCCTGTTTGCGAAGTATATATTGGTGGCCGCCTGAACGCCTCCGTGTTCCGACTCAAACTTTCTGCAATTTTCGCATTCGCAATAGCCGTGCCAGTCGTTTTGCGATATGTGTATATATTCGGCTTCGGGATTTTTTGATATCAGTTCGGCAGTGTTTTTTGCAAATTCCTCGAGCATATCAGGATTGGTGAGGCAGAGTTGCCCGTGCTCGCTTACGCGGGATTTTTTCTTGGCGCTATAGCTGTACCACTCGGGGTGTTCGGAAAAATATTTTTTCGGAGGCAGTATTCTGTAAAACGAATGCCCACCTATTGCGTTGACGTCCGAAAGGGCATTTCTAACGGAGCTGTCCTTGAAAGACATGCGCGAGTCTTTCATAAAAGCGGCAAAATCCGGGTTGAGCATGGGTTCCAAATATGAACTGCGCCTTGAAATGAGGCGCGGCGCGTAAAAAATATCGAGGTTTCCGAGCGCGATATCGGGGTTTTTAGGAATAAAACTACGGTCTGCGGACCATTGCCGTACGCCGAGAACCCTTTGTAGAAATTCAGAAACCGCATAAACTGCGCCGCGTTTCCTATGCCCGTTAAGGAAGAGCGCGCCGTCTGAAGTTTTTATAACGATGGAGTCGTACGGAGCCTTATGCGAGTCGAATTTAGAAAGATGTTTGAGGGCTTTCGGGGTGTCGCCTATCTGAATGGACGGGACGACGTCTTTTGCGTTCGACGCGGAAACTATCTTAAAGTTTGCGCCGGAGATGTCGTCCAAGTATTTTTTCAAGGTTTCTGCCGCGTACTTCTCTGATATTCCGGCGTTGTCGGGCACGACTATCGGGGTGAGGGCTTTACCTGCCTTTGATATGTAGAAATCCGCATCTGCCGCGCGCGGCAATAAAACGACAAACAAAAGGAAAAAAACGGGGCGGTAAAAAATTTCTTTCATCGCGTATTTATAAAATTTAACCGATACACCATCAAGCTTAAATTGAAACTGGTTGACTTGCGCCGGTAAAAAGTTAAAAGGGTGCATGCAATCTATATTAAAGCTGGTGTTTGTATTTCTTGCGGCGTTTTCGTCGGCGGCATGCGCGGGGCCGAAAAAGGTCGTATTCGTTTCAGGAAAGTCGGTTCATCTTTGGGGCGACCACGAACATGCGATAATGTGTTCCGAACTGTCCGACATGGTCAACAGGTGCATGGCGGGGAAAGTGCGCGCCGAATGGCTCGACACGGAAAATTTGGGCGGCTTGGAAACCCTTGAAGACGCCGATGCAATCGTCCTTATAACCGAGGGGGAGGGCGCGCACCCTTTCGATTCCAAAACGGACGTCCTCAAAAGGCTCAACGAGCGCGGCGCAAACATCGGCGCCTTTCACTACTCGCTTATGTTCAACGGAAAGGCCGACAACGCCGCACTCGATTCGCTGGTGGGGGGCCATTATCAAAAGGGTTTTTCCTACAATCCTTTTTATGAGGCGAGCTTTAAAATCACTGGGGGCCACCCTGCGCTTAACGGCGTGAAAGATTTCGGATATTATGACGAATGGCATTTTAACATAGCCTTTTCTAACGACAAAAACCGCAAAATAACCCCGCTTTTAAGAACGGAGGTCCCCGACAAAATACGGCGGCGCAGAAGCGCTCCGGAAGCCGTGCAGGCCGAATACGGTAAAGGAAAACTTGAAACGGTAGCGTGGGTCGCGGAAAACCCGAACGGAACGAGGGGCTTTGGCATAATGGGTGGGCATGTGCCGTGGACGCTCGCCCAGAAAGACTACCGCAAATTCGTTCTGAACATGGTGGCGTGGCTGGCGGAGATAGAAATTCCGCAAAACGGATTCGATGCCGAATTTTCTTCGTTTGATTCCGTAGCATCAAGAATAAAAAAGCCGAAGAGGGGCGACTACGAATATTATATAAAAGACTGGCGCGAATTCGACGCAAAATGCCGGGCAGAAAATTAGCGGCTTTAACTTGAAGCGGGTTCGCGCGCGCGCACCTCCCGCCTCGAAGCGGCAGGCCCCCAGGAAAACTGTTGAATAAATTTCGCGACGTTTTGTCTTTGCAACTGCGGGACGGTATTTTAATTTTTGCTTATGAACAGATTTTCGATAGTATTTGTCGGATTGATGCTTTTGCAGGCTTCTTTTGCAAATGCTGCCGACATAGAAAATAGGGAAAGCGCCGCGGGAGGGTCGAGCTTCGCAAACTCATTTCTCGAAAGGGGAACTTATAACGGATATTATCCGTCTAAGAGGAGCGGGTCCGCACACATTGACCTTTCGAACGACTGGGAGCTTGCCGGAATTGACGCCCCGGGATTAAAGTCCCCGAAAGAGCTTCCGGAAGACGCCGCTTGGATTCACGTATCGGAGCCTACATCTGTGCAGATGGCGCATTTTAAGGCTGGCAGGCTGCCGGACCCGTACGCGGGCTTGAACTCGAAACTTTACGAGCCCCTCGAGAAAAAAATTTGGTATTACAAAAAGAGGTTTTCGGTTGGCGGAGCGAAAAAAAGCAAATACGCGATGTTGTATTTCGAGGGATTGGACTATTTTTCCCGGGTGTGGCTAAACGGAAAACTTCTTGGTTCGCACCAGGGCATGAACGGCGGGCCGATGTTTGAAATAGGCGAGATCTTAAAATTCGATTCGGACAACGAAATTGTCGTAGAGGTGTCGGCGGCACACGGCGGAGACAGGAAAAATTTCAATTACAGGCGCCCCGGCAGGATTGTAAAAGCCATCGCAACCGCGGCGGGGTCGGGAACAGAGCCTTTCTTTTCGTTCGGAATGTGGGGGGGCGTTCGCATTGAGCTATTGCCGCACGTCCATATAGAACGGCCTTTCGTTTACACGAAAAGCGTGGGGGAAAATTCGGCGATAATATCGGCGGAGGTTGAAATCCTCGCGTATCTCCACTCGGCAAAACACCCGCCCCACGGCTGGAGAAACGGCATATTGTACAGGGGAACATCGGAAAGCGATGTCGTGCCGGCTAACGATCCGTTCGCGCTTGAAATAGAGATGTCGGACGCCGAAGGAACGCTTTTTAAAAAGCGTTTTCCGCTGTCAGTCCACAAGGGGCGCAACTGGTTTTCGACGGAAATAGAGGTTGAAAATCCCAAGCTCTGGTGGCCGAACGGCATGGGGAAGCCCAATCTATACGACGTCAAGTTTACCCTTGTAAAGAACGGAGGCTCTGCGGAGGATTCAATCTCATTCAAAACGGGTATAAGAAAAATACTCCTTAAGCCCACCTCAGGACCTAAAATTTTGGAGCGCTGGGACAACTGGCTGTTCGAAGTCAACGGCCGCGAGATGTTCGTAAAGGGCGCGAATTGGATGATACCCGACGTCTTGTGCGATCTCCCCGATTGGCGCTATGAGCGCATGTTGGAAATGGCCAAGAACTGTAACATTCAGATGTTGCGCGTCTGGGGGGGCGGGCCGTTCGAAAAAGACAGGTTCTACGAAATTTGCGACGCTTCGGGAATAATGCTCTGGCAGGATTTCACTCTGTGGCACCAAGACGCGCCGCTGCGCCCGTACAATGTTTGGGAGGAGCAGGTTATGCTCAACGTTTTCAGGCTCAGAAACAGTCCGGCGCTCGCGCTATGGTGCGGCGGAAACGGCTTCAACCCATTTTCAGCCGGCAATACCCAGCATATGGGGATTCTCGAGCGCACGCTGAACCTGTACGACAAAACCAGAGCTTTTGTCCGCAGTTCGTCCGACGCCGGCAACATGCACAACTATCCTGATATGGATCCGTGCTGGTATTCGCGAGTTTTCCGTTTTGTACCTTTTATTTCCGAAACGGGCATACACTGCGTGATGTCGGCAAAAAACGTGCGAAAAATCGTCGATGCTTCGGAATTGGGCGATTTGGGCGCGCTGTACGAAAAATCATTCGCAGGGCGTCATCCGCAGCTGATGAACCACTTTGTTGAATACGAGCCGAGCCGTATTCCCAGAATGCTGAGCAGGGCATCGCACATAGACGACATGTCGAACCCGTCAGCCGACTCTATTGCGGAAGCTACCCAAATCGGCGCCGGCGAGTTCTATAAAATTTTATCGGAGCAGACGCAGTCGAATTTTCCACTTACCGGAGGCTTGCTGCCGTGGGTATTCGGGCGCTCGTGGCCGGTGTTTTCGGCGATAATGCTCGTTGACGGTTTCGGGCAGCCTTGCGCGCCATATTATTTTCTGAAGCGCACTTATTCAAAAAACAGCGTGGCGCTTCTTATGCCGCGCCTTATCTGGGGGAAATCGGAAAAGATCCCCATGGAAATATCGGTGGCTAACGTTGCGGACAAATGCGAGGACGCATGCGTCGAAATAAATGTGTATTCAAAAGATATGAGGCTTGTAAGCTCCTCCAAAACGCATATCGGAACGCTTGAACCGTCGCCTGCGGCGAAAAAAGCCGACGGAGGGGCGTTTGAGATACCGGAATCTTTTGAAGACTCTTTCTTCTTTATAGAGGCTGTGCTGCGCGACGGCAGAGGAACCGCATTGTCGCGTTCGGTATATTGGCCAAGATGCCTTAAGGCGGCGGCGGATCCGGCTTTCAAAGCGCGTCTGGAAACAATGCCGGTGCCTTACAAACGCGAGTTTCCGTGGCCTTCGCTTAAAAGCGGACCATGGCTGAAACCCACGCTTGCGGCCGCGCGGAAATCCGCTTTAAAACTCGATCTGCTTTCGCTAAGTCGAAGCGGCGCGAAAACCGTAGCGAAATTGTCGATGGAAAACGTTTCGGACACTCCGGCTTTTATGACGCGCCTCGATTTGGAGAATCCCAACGCAAACTTTTATTCCGACGACAATTTCTTCTGGCTCGCGCCGCGCGAAAAAAAAGAGCTTAAAATATCGCTCTATGATTTTCCGGCGGGGGAAAGCTTGCATTTGTCGGCTTCAGCTTGGAATTCCGACCCGGTTAAAATTTCCATAAAACAACAGCACTAATACTATGAAAAAAATAAAAATGATAAAAAGATCCGTTTTCTACGCGTTTCTTTGCGCGGCCGCTTGCGGAACGACATTGGGCTCCGAAATGAAAATACCCAAGAATGCCGCCGAGGACACCGGCGGGGTAATGGCGAAATCCTATTGGGAAATGTGGAACGATGACGTAAACGCGCGCATCGACCGCGATATAGAGGCAAATAGGAAGGCCGACGCCGTTTTCAATGTGGGAAAAATAGCCGACGGCACCCGAGTGAATGTCGAACAGATTTCGCACGACTTCTTTTTCGGGGCGCATATATTTAACTTTGACCAGCTTGGCGACAAGACTTTAAACGCCAAATACAAGTCGCTTTTCGGAACTCTGTTTAATTCGGCGACTGTCGCCTTCTATTGGTGCAAGTTCGAGATGGAGCGCGGCAGACCGCGGTTCGCGGGGGAATATTGGGATTCGCAGGAATATTGGGCGAACTGTTCCGACCCCAAGTCTCAAATCCATTGGCGCAGGCCGCCTACCGACCCCGTAATAAACTACTTAAAAGATAGGGGTGTGCGCGTGCACGGACACACGATACTTTGGGGAAACAAGTCGTATAATATCCCACTGTGGCTTTACGACAAATGCCTTGAGGGCGACGAGAGGGAAAAATTTGCAAAAATCATAAAAGCCCCGATGGAATCCGGAGTCCGCAACAAGCCCGAGCGCTACACGGAATTTTATGAAAAGATGAGCAACGAAGAACTGGACGCCTACCTGCCCAATTTCGGGAAAAATTTAAGGCGTGAATTTGTGCGCCGCGTGAATCTTCTTGCCGAATATTATAAGGACAGGGTGGACAGTTGGGACGTCGTAAACGAAAGCCTCGAGGAATTTGCTGACGGTTATATGAATGCAGGCAAAGTTTTCTGCAAAGGCAAACGTTATGGATTCATGCCTGCCGATTATACCTACGAAGGTTTCCAGGCCGCACAAAAAGCCTTTCCTGAAAGCGTCAAACTCAATATAAACGACAACCCATACGGCCCCTTCCGACTCGACAAATACGACGACCAGATAAATTCGCTAATTTCCAGAGGCTGCAAAATAGACATCGTAGGCTGGCAAATGCACATATTCGATCCTCAAATCATAGCAGCCATAGCCGACGGCGCAAAGCCTAAAAACGCCCAATACGAAATGCACATGCGAAAAGTCACGCCCAAGCAAATGTGGGAAGATTTCAAAATGATGGAAAGCGTAAACCGCCCCATTCATATGAGCGAAATTACCATAAGCGCCCCCGATAATACCGAGCGTGGAAAGATGATACAGGCAATCATAACAAGGAATCTTTACAGAATGTGGTTTAGCCAAAAATCAGTAATAGGAGTGACATGGTGGAATGTAGTTGACGACTGCGGTGCGCCCGGAGAGCCGTCCATATCCGGTTTATTCACACGCTGCATGGATCCAAAACCCGCTTATTACGCGCTCGACGAGCTTATAAACAAGGAGTGGAAAACGCGCCTTGAGCTTGTTCCCGACTCTTCCGGAAACATAAAATTTAGGGGCTTTAAGGGCAAATACAGGATTTCCTGGAAAGACGCCTCGGGCGCCGAAAAATTTGCTTACATAAACGTAAAGTAGCGCGGGGTTTACCACCCCAAAAAAAAGAGGCGGTTTAGCCGCCTCTTTTTTTGCCGAATGGCAAAAACGCTTCTGTTTTAAATAGCCTGCATAAGTTCTATCGGTATGCCGTCCTCCAACACGAAAGCGGCCTTTACGGTGGGAAGGGGCATAAACGGCGGAATTAAAACTTCGGCGCCTTTTATTTCGGCGTCAATGTCGTCCACCATATAGGCGATATGCGTCGAATTTTTGACGATGTCGGGCATTTGGCACTCCTTTTCAAAATATAGAAACTCTATATTGTTTTTGGAGTCGGAGGGGTCTGTGATGTAGAGTTTCGCCCCTTCGAGATATGTGCATTTTTCAGGCTTTTCGCCGACCGGTATACCAATGTGTGCAAGCGTTCTCATTTGTTTGCAATATAAAACGCCATTTCTTTTTCAGGCAAGGATTTTTTAAGGAAAAATTCGCTTTAGCTGGTCTTTGAGTTCGTCGCGTATGACGATGCCGCCCTTTTTGTTTATCTCAACCATGCGGCGGCACTTCCGATTAAGCTCGGCAGGATTGTATTTTACGATTTCCACGTCGCCCTCGCGCGCCCCGGGGCGGGGGTTTTGTATGCGCTCGAATTTTACGGGAAGGCCGTACCATGTGAAAGATATATCCCAGCCGCATTTTTCTCCGGAAAGCGACGCGAGCTTGGGATATTTTTTTACGAAATCAGGCGTGCGCCGCGTATAAATCCGCGCCACAAAAGCCACCGGCAGCGACGACAAATAGCCTTTAAAGCCGTCGTTTATCTTGCCGTCGCGGGCTTTGGTATAGAAGTCGAGAGGATCGAAACCTACGAGATTTATGCCGTTATAGTTGCCGAAAAAGTTTTTTTGCTTAAAGCGCCTCGATTCCGAATACCATTTGTCGAATTTGTCGCTAAGCATGAGTCCCATTTCAAAGTGCAGATGTGCTTGCGCCCGCGCTATGCGGTAATTCGCGCTTCTTCCCATCTTTCCGAGGCGCGTTCCGGCGGAAACTTTTGAGCCTATGGATATGTTTCCGTCAATTTCGGCCAAATGCGCGTAAAGGGTGTAAATTTCGACGTCATTTGACGGATGCGTCAAAACCACATAGCGGCCGTACCCGCTGTTTCCGGCGACCCTGTTTACCATGGCGACTTTGCCGTCTATGGCTGCGGACACGTCGTCGAGCGGCTCGCCTCGGCGGCTTCGCGAAACCGGCTTTATGTCGATGCCTTCGTGGAACCTCCACCCGTTGTTTCTGACGTCCCCGAACGCTCCGCTCATAGGGTTTCCACTTACCGTAGGCTGTAGAAATTCCGTAGCCGGGCGCCCTTCGGCAAAGGCTTTGGAGGGTGTGGGCCACACGATGTCCGAATGCGCGCGTTGGAGTGCGAACAAAAAAATGCAGACAATAATATGGAGCCTTATAATGGCGCGGGCGTATAGCATCAATTATTCGTTTATCTTGTGGGAGACTTCTATGGATTTGTTAATGTCCTCCGCGGTTTTTTGCAAATCCATTCCTTCAGGCACATCTGCCACCATAAACAGTTTGCCGTCGGTTATGACCATATCGACCTGCCTAAGCGCAAAAGGCGTGCCGTTTATTTTGGCGACGATAAAGTTGTTTAAGTTTGTGGCGGTGGCGGTAAATAAGCGTTTCATGCCGCGCGTGTTGGCGGTAAAATAGAATCCGTCCAAAAAGGCGCCCTCCGGAAGCTTAACTTTTGCCACGTCGACACGCACGAGATCGTTATTGTACATAAACGGCTCGACGTTGGATATGAGGGAAAAATTGGTCGATGGCATCTTTATCTGCTCGCGCGACTGGGCGGTAGTAATGTTTGCGGAAGATGCGACGTGAAACGTCACAAGGTTTTCGATTTTATCGCCCGCGCACCCGGCGACAAACAAAAGCGAACAAAAAAGCGCTCCCAGTTTGAAGATTTTTATCATATTATTATGCTTCCGAGTTGTTTTTGTATTTTTATAACAAGGGTTTCGTCAAGGTTTTTTTGCGGAACCAGAAATTCGCGCTTTGTAGAGGGCTGCACATATTTTTGAACGCCGCCCTTCGGACGGCCGACAGGGCGGAGAATGCGCTTTCGCTCCAGCAAAAGCGCAAGCATCTGCTTTACCACGTCAACGTCGTCCGCCTTTACCTGCGAATCTGAGTCGAAAAGCGAAACAAAGAAGTCCTCCGAACTTTCGAGCGACATTCTGCGCGCGGCGCGCTCGTCAGCTTCCGGATTTTCTCCGACTACGCGCTCCCACTTGCCTATCACTTTGCCTTCGACTTTTGAGTCGTCAAATTCGTCCTTATGCGAGTCGATTCTGTCGAGTTCGCCCAGTTCGTTGAAGAAAACCGCGCATACGACCGTGTCGCCGGGCTTTATTTCGCGGCCTGACAGGAACGATTTTTTCGATAGGGGCTTTATCTGCCAGTCAAGCATCTTCAGTCTTCCGATTCTTCGACGGCGCTTTCCGGACCGGCGCCAAGCGCGTTTTCGGAGCAGGCGGTTTTAGAGCGCCGCGCGACCCATGCCGACAGCGCCAATGTCAGCATTCCGCCTACCGCATACGCCGTGTTTATATCGAGCCCGAATCCCACAGGCCCTCCGTGTTCCGGCGATATCCACAGAATGTATGTCAGGACTATAAAAGCCATAAACATTCCGGGCAGCAACGCCACGAGCCCGTTTTTTGAAAGCCTAAAAAGCCAAACGGCCGCGGCAAGCAGCGTGGAGGCGGCAAGAACCTGGTTGCCCCATGCAAAATAGTTCCAAAGGTTGTTGAACGATTCCGCGCTGATTTGCGACCACGCCAAAAGCCCCACCGTGCAGAGCATCAGGGGCAGGGTGGTCAGAACCCTTTTATATACCGATTTTTGGTCTATGCCGAATATTTCGGCGAGGCTGAGGCGCATGCTCCTCATGGCAGTATCGCCGGAAGTGATCGCAAGTATCACTACGGCAAACACTGTGACGACGCCCATCCAACTGCCGAGAAAATGCTGTGTCACATAAATTAAAACGTCCGTCGGCGGCTTTTGGAAATATTCGGGGACAAGATTGTACACGGCGAGCCCGGCGGCAGCCCATATCATGGCAATCAGCCCCTCTAAAACCATCATTCCGTAGAAGGTGGAATGCGCCTCCCTCTCGGAACGCATTGTGCGAGCCACAATCGGGGACTGCGTGGCGTGAAAACCGGATATTATGCCGCAAGCAATAGTGACGAACAAGAGGGGGATCACCGGATGCCCGTTGGCGGACGACCATTTCATCTCGGCGAATTTTTCGCTTTCCGAAAGCAACGTTGGATTGTCGGGCAAAGCCATGCATATTGAAACAAAAACCGCAATGGTTCCCACAAGTAGCATCAGCCCGAAAAACGGATATATTTTTCCTATTATTTTATCGACCGGGAAGAGGGTTGCCAAAACATAATAAATAAATATCGCCCCGACTGATACCCAGAATATACTGTATTGCGGGAACGTCTTGTCTATGAGGTTTGCAGGCACGTTTATAAACACCGCTACGACCAGCAAAAGCAGGAACACCGCAAAAATCGAAAAGAACTTATAGTATGCCGAGCCGAGATTCTGCCGTATCAGCACCGGAAGATTGACGCCGCCGTGGCGCATAGACATCATGCCCGAAAGCATGTCGTGCGTGGCTCCCGCAAGTATGTTGCCTATTGGGATAATCAAAAACACCATCTCTCCGAACTTTATGCCCAGTATGACGCCTATTACGGGGCCTACACCGGCTATATTCAGCAGCTGTATAAGCATGTTTTTCCAATGGGGCAGCGTCACAAAATCCACGCCGTCGTATTTCGACACGGCGGGAGTGTCCCTGTCGTCGGGACCGAGGATTTTCTCGATAAAGCGTCCGTAGGTCAGATAGCCTATTACAAGCATTGCAAGTCCGGCAAAGAAAAATAGCATAAATATTCCCTGTATTATTTTAATGCAAACCCCTCCGCGCGAGTTGCGCGCGCGGATATTTGTAAAGTGCAAATTATTCATTATGGAATGCGCGTGTCAAGCAAGCTAACAGAAATTTTTATGGACAAATTTGCCTGTCCGGAGTTTACTCGCGCATTTAACCGTGAAAAGCCTAAAGGTAATTCTAAGTTTTGTTTACGTTCAAAAAACGCACATTGCGTCGGTAGCTTTCGGCGGGGGCTTAGGCGCACTGGCGCGGGTCGCAATTTGCGGAATGTTTACAAACCAGATAGTCGCGATTTTTGTTTGCAATGTAATTGGCACTTTCCTGCTCTCGTCGACCATAGAATTGAGGCGGAGAATACACCCGGATATTGAAAATATGGTTTCTGTCGGTTTTTGCGGAGGGTTGTCGATATTCGCAAGTTTTTCTCGTGATTCTGCCGCTTTTCTGGCAGCCGACAACTATTTGTTCTTTTTCGCAAATCTGATGGCGAATTTTGCGCTTTGCGTGGCGACGGTGTTTTTTGCCAGAAAACTTGCCGCCGTTCTGCGCGCGCATAGGGATTTTTTGCGCCAGGAGCGCAGAAAGTTCGCACTTAAGCTGCATTTGCGGCGCGAATCGCTTCCGGAAAAAATATCGGATATCGAAAAACGCCTTTCCGAAAAACCCGAAGGAAGGAAAGGTGGAAAATGAGCGTTTTACTGTCTGTAATTTGCGTGGCTTTAGGCGGGGCGCCAGGAGCGCTGTTAAGGTTTGCGTTTTGCTCAAGATTCGACGCAACCCGCTTCGGCTATCCCTTTGGAACGTTTCTCGCCAATATGGCGGCTTCGGCCGCGCTGGGGATTTTTACGGCGCTTTCCCCGCACTTGGGGCCGCACTTCGAACTCTTGGCCGAAACCGGATTTTGCGCAACTCTTTCAACGTTTTCTTCTTTGGCCTTCCAGATTGCTGTAATGCTGGAGTCGCGCCGCGCTTTCGCGGCCACGCTTTACGCGACGGCTTCCCTGATGTTTGGCATGGCGCTTTTTTTGGCGGCAAACCACGCCGCAGATGCGCTGTTTCTAACGTTCCGCTAAAAAAATTTTTTCTGCGTATGCCCGTTTGGGGCGTGCGGTAGTCGCGTTGTTTTAGTTTGCATAAACGGCGTCGCAGCAAAACGCGAAGGCGAGGAGGCTGCAGAAGAAACACCCTGACTTTTCTTTTTAGCTTTCCGCTAAGCTAACGGGTGGCGCAATATGGAAATTACCCGCCTGCCAGAAGCGTCTATGGACATTTCCACCATTGCGGCGTCAGGAGGAATGGATTTAGCAGCGTTTTCACACCATTCAACACATACGCAGCGCGGCGGCGGAGCTACTTCGTCAACGACGAGATTGTCGAAATCGTCGGCAGAACGGAGCCGATACGCGTCTATATGCACGAGTTTTTTTCCGGTAGGGGCTTCGTATATTGACATTATATTGTATGTAGGGCTTTTTACATGCGCCGATATGCCCAATCCTTCCGCGATTCCCTTTACAAAAGTCGTCTTGCCCGCGCCCAAGTCTCCGGAAAGCCCGACATATGCGTCGTCGGAGAGCGTTTTTGCGAAGTTTGACGCAAACGCCCTGGTGGCCATGTCGGATTCGGAAATAAAAACCTCAGGCGCGCCATCCGTTCTCGAAGCAGTCATTTTCCCCCAAGTTTGGTGCAAAACCTATCCAAGCGTTCGAGGCCTTTGGCTATTACCGAATCGGATACGGCGTAGCTGAAACGCACGTTACTGTCCGATCCGAACGCAATGCCTGGAACCACGGCGACAAGTTCGTCTTCAAGCAGAGCGGAACAAAAGTCCGTAGAGGATAGCCCGAACGACGATATGTTGGGGAAAAGATAAAATGCCCCCCGCGCCCTTCGGCAGGCAATTCCTTTTATTGAATTCAACCCTTCCCACAACATGAGCCTGCGTTTGTCGAACACCTTGAGCATGGCGTCTAAAGACTCTTTTGCAGCTTCGGGATTCTTAAGAGCTTCAAGCGCGCCGAATTGGGCGAATGTTGTCGCGTTGGAAGTAGTCTGGCTTTGCAGGCTGGAAACCGCCTTCGCCACGTCGTCGGGTGCGCACATTGTGCCGAGCCGCCAACCGGTCATAGAGTATGCCTTGCTGAAACCCGACACCATGATGGTGTGCATTCGCGCTTCCTCGGAAACGCCAGCCGGACTAAACGCCTTTACTCCGTCGTATGTCAAGAACGAATATATCTCGTCCGACATTAGCATGATATCGCGCCTTATTACCACCTCCATTATCGCTTCTATTTCCTCTTTGGTGTACACCGAACCTGTGGGATTGGAGGGACTGTTAAGGATTACGAGTTTTGTCTTTTCGGTAATGGCCTCTTCTATTTGTGACGGCGATACTTTAAAATCCGCATCGTCGGAAGCCGACACGAAAACGGGAGTTCCCCCTGCAAGTTTTACCATTTCCGGGTAGCTTACCCAGTAAGGCGACGGGATTATGACTTCGTCACCGGGGCCGACAAGCGCCATGATTGCAAGATAACAGCTGAATTTTCCGCCGGGGCTTACTATGATATTTGCCGGAGTTATATTGCGTATCGACTTTTTGCTCGAATATAATTCCACGAGCATTTCGCGCAATTCCGGAAGGCCAGAGGCAGCTATATATTTTGTCTTGCCGTCCTTTATCGCCTTTACGCAGGCGTCTTTTATAAACTGGGGTGTGTCGAAATCGGGTTCGCCTGCGCCGAATCCGCATACGTCCCTGCCTTCAGCCCTCAATTTTTTTGCCTTCGCGTCCACTGCAAGCGTCGGAGAAGGCATTATATTTTGCGCCCAAGTTGAAAGTCTGTTTTTCATGATTTTTGAACACGTAATCAAAACGTGCGGGTGTAAATAATCAAACCTTTTCGATATTAATGAACTTTTCCTACAAAAATGTGCATTTTTGCCCCGAGAAAAAAGAGTTGACTTTTCAAAAATACCCCCTACGGGTATAGGGCATATTACAGACGCTATGAAAAATTGCATAGATTCCAAAAAGGTCGTCGGGCGCTTGAAAAGGATACAGGGGCAGATAGGCGGCATAATAAAAATGATAGAGTCCGAAAAGGACTGTGAAGACGTCCTTATTCAGATAGGGGCGGCGAAAGCCGCGCTGCATAAAACGGGGCAGTCGGTTTTGGAGGGCCACCTCCACCACTGCGTCCTCGACGCGGTGAAGGCGGGTCGCGGAGATGAGGCGCTTAGGCATTTGTCTTCAGCAATAGAGCAATTTTCGAGAATCGTATAGTCGGCCATGAAAAAAGCGTTGGGATTTCTTTCAAGCACCGGGGCGACGCTCGCCGGAGGAACGTTTCTTCTCGCGAGTTTCGCATTGATGTGTGCGGGAGCGGACTTTCGTTTTGATCCGGCGGTATTTACGGTGGCGATTTGCGGGCTGCCCCTAATTGCCGACGCCGTTGAAAAATTGGCATATAAAAGAAAAATATCGTCGTCGTTTTTAATTTCCCTGGCCATGGCGGCGTCGCTGTACATAGGGGAAGTGTTTGCGGCCGGCGAAATAGCGTTTATTATGGCTTTGGGCGAAATTCTCGAGGAAAGAACCGTCGAGCGCGCGAAGCGGGGCATAAGGAGTCTGATGTCGATTATCCCGGCCCGGGGCAGGGTATTGCGCGGGGGAGTCGGGGAGGATATCGAAATTTCCAAAATATCGCCCGGCGACATTGTGAGGGTTCTTCCCGGAGAATCGGTGCCCGTAGACGGCGAAATAATCTCCGGAAACACATCGATAGACCAGTCCGTTGTGACTGGAGAGTCGATTCCCGTGGACAAGTCGCCCGGCGACGGCGTATTTTGCGGAACAATCAACCGTTTTGGAACAATCGACGTGAGGGTGGCGAATGCCGGAAAGGATTCGTCGCTAGAAAAGCTCGTGCGCCTTGTTAGGGAGGCCGAGGAGAAGAAGTCGCCAACAGAAAGGATAGCCGACAAATGGGCGTCGAGATTGGTGCCGGCGGCAATACTGGTTGCATTGGTTACGTTTTTTGCAACCGGCGACATTTCCCGGGCGGTGACGGTGCTTGTTGTATTTTGTCCGTGTGCGCTCGTTTTGGCGACGCCGACAACGGTAATGGCGGCGATAGGGCAGGCTGCAAAATACGGCGTGATAGTAAAGTCGGGCGAGGCCCTCGAGAAAATGGGGAAAGTTGATTGCATCGCCTTCGACAAGACGGGGACACTTACCCGCGGCGCGCCGTCGGTGAGCGATGTGGCGGCTTTGACCCCGCGCCACACTCAAAACGACATTCTCTCTTTGGCCGCCTCGGTGGAATCGCTTTCGGAACATCCGCTCGGCAGGGCGATTTCGGAGTTTGCAAAATATTCCGGCATAAAACCGGGACCCGCCAAAAATTTTGCGATGGTTCCGGGCAGGGGGGTCCGCGCGGACGTGGGAGGCAAAGCTGTGGCGTGCGGAAATTTGGATTGGCTTGTCGAAAACGGCTTTCGGAGCGTAGAGGGGTTTAAAAACCTTTCGGAGAAGTTTAGCGGAGAGGGTAAGGCTTCGGTTTTTGTGGGGATCGGAGGAGAGGCCGCCGGGATTATTGCGCTTTCTGACATGCCGCGACGGGAAACTTCGGAGGTGTTCGAGGAATTGCGCCAAATGCGCGTAAAAAGCGCATTGCTTACCGGAGACACGCATGCGGCAGCCTCCTTTTTTGCAAAAAAAACCGGCATAAGCGAAGTGTTTTCCGGATTGCTTCCGTCGCAAAAAGCGGAACGCATAGCGGCTTTGCGTTCGGAAGGATTCGTCGTTTGCATGGTGGGCGACGGCGTCAACGACGCGCCGGCCTTGAAGAGTGCGGATGTCGGAGTCGCGATGGGCACCATGGGCAGCGACATTGCCGTGGACGCTGCCGACATAGCCCTCATGGGAGACGATTTGACAAAAATTCCCTATCTAAAGCGCCTTTCCTCCGCCGCGGTCGAACTTATAAGATTTAACATAATCCTTTCAATGTGCATAAATTTTGCTGCCATATTGTTGTCTATCGGGGCGGTATTGACTCCGGTAAGTGGAGCGCTCGTCCACAATCTCGCCTCAGTTCTCGTCGTTTTAAACGCCGGTCTGCTGTACGACAGAAATTATTTGAAAGGCGGCGCGGGCGTTCGCGGCCGATAACCGACAGCGCGGCGAAGAATGCGGCCGTTTAAAATCCCGGGAGCTCCGCGCCTGCGCACCCGGGAAACGGCAATTGCGACTTGTGTCAATGTCCCACAGACGCCGTTTGGTTTGCGCGCCTGTAAAAAGGCGCCCCAGAGCGTTTGCCGCCGATGGCATGCAGGCGCCTATTCCCACGCTTTTGAGAATTCTTCATCCTTAAACAGGGCGGCTATCCCCGTTATTTGCTTGAGGCGCAATATTTCGTCAGCGCTCATGCCGAGATGCTTGGAAATCCACGCGTTTGTTTTGCCCATTTCGGTCAGCTCGGCGACGATGTTGCTCATCAAATCGACGTCGTGCGAGCCTCTTGCCCTGTTGTGGCGTATCGTTGAGGCCATTCTGTCGCCGATGGGCCTGTCGATTACAACCACCGGAATACATCCGTTCTCTCGTTCGTAGATGTCTGCGTGTGTCTGCATAATGCGGTACCTGTGGAATCCGTCCACAACTTCATAAACGTCCTCTTCCTTTATGTGGTAGCAGACTATGGGCTGTGTGTATCCGTCCTCCCGTATGGAATCGTACAGCAGCTTCATCTCGGGCGGAGCGACCCTGTTTGGATTATAGGCGTTCGCGCGTATTTTTTCAAGCGGCACGGCCCTTACGCCGTACACCGGGCTTTTCGATTTTTTCGTCATAAATTTCTGTATTTTTCTATCAGGATTTTCATTCTTTCATGCTGTTTTTTTGTTTGCGAAAAACTCAGCCCCGTGCACAGGTGGTCGTTTTTCAAAATGCAAATACACATTCTCCGCCAAGTAGGCGCAAATTTTTTTTGCTCTAATCCGTTGTCGAGATGGTCGGGAATTTTCTTATACCTGACAATTGGCTCCATATATGGCGATTTTCTGCCCGTTATTTCCGCTTCCGGCGGAAGGCGGCTCAAGTTTTCGTTGTCAACGGGTGATCCCTTCCGAAACCACCACAGCATAAAGCGTTTAAATTTCTTTTTGTAGTGGGTTGATAGCTCCTTTGGAAGGGTCGCCAACAACAATTTGCAGTAGCTTTTCCACGTGTGGCCTTGAGGAAGGGCGACTTTTCTGTATCCGAGCAATCTGGTGCCGCAATAGATGTTTCCGAAATTTGCGCCGCTTACGCGGTTTACAAGCTTAACCCATGTTTCCGGCTCTATTGCGCGGTACAGGTTCAGTCCCCGCCGCTGGTCGTCGCCGTATGGCTGGCATATCCTTTGCATGGATAGCGGGACGCCTGCCTTGTATAGGAGGTCGTATAGACAGTTGTATTTCCAAGCGTTTCGGTAATTGGCTATCCATATATCCCTGACTGCCCAGTCGTATATCGGATACAAATTGTAGAGGCTTTTGCTTATTTTAGTGCTCCAGTTTTTGCCGTTTAATTTTTCCTTTGAATTATTGCGTATGGTTCTATACCTGTTTAGGCTTTCGTCGGAGCGTATTCCCACAAGGCATGCAGTCTTTTCACCTCCGGAATACCATTCGCCGAACCTCTCCACAAATTCCTCAAACTCCATGTTCTTTTTAAAAAATCCAAACGGGTTGTTCGATTCTCCGATAACACCCGTAAATTTGGGGTATTCCCTCGCCCATTTGTCTTTCTGTTCGGGATCCCAACACGTCCAAAAAGGCTCGAATACGCTTACAGAGTTTCGCAAATTAAGCGGCAAACAACACCAGTACGTATCAAGCATGGGGGCGTTTTCCTTCAGCATTTCTTCGACGAATTTTATGGTGAGGGCGTATTGCGCCTCGAGATCCACAAAAAGCAACCCCAGCTTTTTTTTGATTTTTTTGCGCCGCATGTAGTCCAAAGCGAGATTCAACAAGACCGAGCTGTCTTTGCCTCCGGAAAAGGAGACATATATGCGCGAAAAATTTTTAAACGCGAAGTCGATTCTTTCGTTGGCGGCTTCATAAACGTTTTTATTTAGGTATTTTTTCACAATCTTCTGGCCTCCTCCGCGCTTATGAATTGTTCCACTGTTTTTAGAAGGTCGCTTTTTCTTGAAAGGCTGTATCTTATTATGTCCTCCAACCCGGTATCCACCCACATGTCGAAGATCCTCACGGTTTTTGTCTGTCCGGTTCTGAACACTCTGTGTTTGGCCTGCTCCTTTTCTTTGTAGTCGAAAGTTTGCGAATAAAATATTATATTATTGGCGCATTGCAGGTTCAAACCTACGCTGCCGACTCCGTAGGTGCATATTAAAACATTTTCCCCGCTTTCAAACAGCAAAAGATCGTCCTTATAACCTCCGGTGAACAGCAGGCCTCCGAAGGCCTTGTTGAGCATTTTCGCCTCGGCTATGTATTTGACGAAAATGACCACTTTTTCCCCTTTTGCAAGAATTCTGCCGACTATCGAAATGGCCGCACAAAATTTGGCCTTACACGAAACGGTGTACGCCCTCTGGAATTTCTGCGCTACGGAAAAGAATCGCACGCAGAGTTTTCCGTCGAGATACCTGTCCTTAAACGCCGAGTACTTTCTGCGCTCCTCGGCGTCGAGTTCGAATTTGCGGGTTAATAGCTTCAACGAACATTCGGTTTTAAAGTCCGCGTTGAAAATGTACGGCCTTATGATTTCGACAAGCGCTTCAACGTTGGCGGGTTTTGACCACCTGCGCCACGGATACGGGTCTATGCCGTTGAAAAAATAAACCAGAAAATTGTCCGCGAACTGGCGTTCCGTCATTTTTAGTATGTTCGGGGAAAGGAAATTTATCTGCGAATAGAGGTCTAAGAGGCTTTTTGTTATGGGGGTTCCGTTTAATATTATCCTAAAATCGAACAGATTGTAGTCACGCATGAGCCTTTTTGTGCGCAGGGCGCGCGTGTTTTTTATATATATGCTTTCATCGACAACGCAAAAATTCCGGCGGGTACAGGCGGTCTGCCGCATCTCCAAGTATTTTGAATCGCTTTGAGATATTCCCTCAATTGTATAAAATAGGATTTTATCGAAAAACTCCGCGCTCCATTTCTTGACTTCGCCGATATATTTGGTCGACTTTATAAGCGAGGCGGGCGCTATCCAAATAACGGCGTCTATGCTGGACAGTTTGAGCCTTATAAGATCGCACGCAACTTTTGTTTTCCCCGTGCCCATTTTCATAAACAAAGCTCCGGCTTTTAGCTGCGAGAGTTTCTCAATAGCCATTTGTTGCTTTAACTCTAAGTTCATATATGGAAGTCTGGTTATATATAGGCTTGATTTTCGGCGGAATATGGAACAACAGCTTCCATTTTAAGCGGTTCTTGTCTGCTATGGCGCGTTCCAGTATTATCGAATTAAATTTCCCGTGTTTGAAGAAATCGCGGTTGATTTTGACCTTTTTTCCGGATATTGCAAAAACTACATCTTTACCCGTTTCCTCGACTATGCCTTCATGCCTTACCCTTACTTTCATTTGAACCGCCTTGATTTACATATAAAAACCATAAAGTCCCCGAATGTCAGTCAAGTACTTTTATCTTCTTCCCCCTCTATTGCGCTTCGCTGTACCGTATACCCTGCAACGGATAAAATCTCTTTAAAAGTAATCCGAGGTTTGTCAATTTTTTATCGGACTAAAAATTCTCGCAGAACGTTTTGCGGATTAAAAAACGGCCGTTCCCCCATCGGAAATCCGGCCGTTTAGAGTATTTACCTTATAAGGAGGTAAGCCTTAGTTTTTTCTTTTCCTGAAGGAAATGGCAGCCAGAGCTGCCGCACACAATACAGCAGCCCACTCCGCGGGCTCCGGAATCGCAGTAAGCCAGCCGTCGGAGGTAAGTTTGGCTGTCCCTATAAATGACTCCAAATCGGTGCCCGCATAGAGCTTTATGAACCCGAGTTCTCCTGGGGTGACGTTTAATCCTACATAAACCTTGTTTTCTTCAAAATTGAAAATTCTTAAACCTTCACTTTGAAGTGTAAGCGGGTTGTTATCATAAACAAGCCTTAGGATACCACCGTCACTAAGTATAATGTTTGTGGCTACGTTTGACATCTGGTTTATATATCCAAACGAAACGTCAGCCCCAACGACGAGCGTGGATTCCTGGGTCCCGAGTATCCCTATATTTATATTGCTTCCTATTTCTACTTGTGGGATAAGATTTGCGTAGAGCGAAAGCTTTCCTCCTTCAAGAAGCACGCGAGGCTCGGTGGCATAGGAGAGTGTGACATGTGAGCTGTATATGGAAACATCAGCTCCAGAATAAATGTGGAGCTTGCCACGCACGTTCCAAACGGCGTCTTCATATATGTTGGCGACGCCTCCCCTAAAACCGATGCCGTCGGCTGTCAACTGGTTTAAATTGCCTATGCTTTCGAGCCCGCCGAACACTACGAATGTGGAGAGGTTCATCGTCCCGCCTGAGCCTATCGTCACAAGGGATCCCGGATCAAACGTGGGAGTGTCGTTTGTGGTGAAAGTGCCATTTACAATCAGGCGCCCGCTGAGCCCGTAAGCTTGCGCTCCGTTCCATGTCACATTCGCACCTTGTCCAACACTTATTGTGGAAATGTTTTTACCGTCATTGTGGTTGTTTCCTATTGTAGCTCCCGAAACAGTGTTTACGACGGCGTTGACATTCTCAAATTTAATAGATTGCATTTGGTCGTTCGGTGAAACAGATCCACTAATAAGCGACAGGGAACCAAAAGTAACCGTGGCTACCGCTGTACTGTCAGCGTGCGAATTGGTTATCTCCATAACCGAATAATTCATTGAAAATGCCCCTTCGATATCTACCGCCGAAACCGTGCCGCTCGCCGCGTTGATATCTATGAGATTGCCCAATAAGTTGTTGCCGGGCAGGGCTATCGACACGTCTCCGGCCGACGACAGAGATTTCATCGTTTTGCCCGCGCCCGCAAAGTTGGCGCTTATGGAAGAATCGAGTACGACATCGTCGTCGGAATTGAATCCGGAGATTTGAACTCGCTCTGTGCTTGAACCGGAAATTGTGACTGTGGAAGCGCCGACGAATGTCGAGGCTGATATAGTGGCAAATATTGCAAATAATTTAACGGTTTTCATATTGCATTATCTTTCTTCTTTTTAACTTTTTAGGTAGAAAATCTGTGTTTAACAATTAATTTCTTTGTTTATTTTGTTTTCTATTTGTGTTTATTTGAAATATATTGACTTTTTTTTATTTATATAAATTAACATGCCGCAAATTAAAAAAATTTGCGCATTTAATCCAGTATTGCAGACGGGAAAATATCAGTACCTGCAAAAGCACAAAGGCCCTTCGGGGAAAGCGCAT
This sequence comes from uncultured Opitutales bacterium, assembly GCA_944389195.1. GTDB lineage: Bacteria > Verrucomicrobiota > Verrucomicrobiia > Opitutales > Intestinicryptomonadaceae > Merdousia. The sequence goes on along the minus strand of CALXLM010000012.1, from coordinate 32,820 downwards.
AGACCGTTCGGAATAGGATTATAATCTGCCGGCTACAAAGTGAGAATGTAAGCCTCTAAATCCTTCAATTCGTCGTCGTTAAGGTCTGAGGTGATGCCATGCTTGTCGCCGGCATTATATTTTTTAAACATATCAAATATCGTGCGGGCGCGGCCGTCGTAAAGGTATGGGGCGGTTCGCCAAACTTCGCAAAGGGTAGGAGTGTCGAATGCAAAGCCCTTGTATTCGTCGAGGCCGGAGCCTACATCGTGCCTTTTCATATCCGTGTAATAATTTCCGGAATGGCAATGCGAACATTTTGCGATTTCAAAAATAAGTTCTCCGCGTTCCGCCGCCTCCGACATTTTGCCCCCCACAAGGTGCGGACTTCTGACGGGACGCAGCGATGAAAGATATTTGTCTATCGCCACGGAATCCTTTTCAGGGCGGCGCGTGAATTGTATGTATTGTATTCCCTTGCGCACCGCAATTTTCGCGTTGTCTCTGACCGCCGTAATCATGCTTGGCGGCGTGAAATGCGCAAAAAGCATCGATTTTGATTGTTTGGGGTTTCCCATACCGTCGTTTAGCAAATCCCAATTAAGGGCGTCGGAGCGCACTTCCGTATGGCATGTCACGCACGATAGCCATTTTTGAAAGCACAGCGAGGCGTCGTGGAAATAGAGGTCCCCGAGTCGTATCTCGTTTAGATTTTCGTTTCCGCCAAGTGGCACTTTCTTTACGCTTAGAGACTCCAAATCGACCTTGTTCAAGACGTCGGAATAATAGAGCCCGACGTATGCGAAGTTGTCGCCGAATGCCGACAGGTGCCGCGGACCGAAACCGTCGAGCTTAACGCGTTTTCTGATTCCGGACAAAAACGAGAGGTCGTTGCATACCGCTTCAAAGGTGGCTGCCTTGTCGTCTGATTTAGAGAAGGTTTCCGCCACGCGTCCGTCGAGCTTTTTCCGGTCGATCACGCTGATTTCGTGCGTGCCGGCGTGGGCGACAACCAGGTATTTCCCATTGCCGGCCAAAGCTATGCCGTACGGATTGGCGGCGCCGAGCTCCATGTCGTCGAGCAAAACGGTAGCGATAAGCTCGTTTTTTTTCGCGTCTATGACGCTTACGGCGTTTGTGTTTATCCAGCCGCGCTCAACCTGCGTGGTAGGCACGTTGAAGCGTGCCACAACATGCGTGCAATACGCGAAGGCTCCGTCCGGGGAAACCGCAATGTCCTGCGCGTTTATGGAACCGTTCGGAAGGTCTATTTTTGCGGCGGCGGCTAGCGTAGTAGCGTCTAAAACCGATACCGCGGCGGCTATGTTTTCCTCGTAGAGCCCCCCTTTTGCTTCGGGCAGCTGATTGACCACAAAGAGCTTTTTACCGTCGGGTGAGGGGGCTATAGAAAAGGCGTCGCGCAAAACTTTTCCTTCGGCGATCTTTTTCAGATTCGACGCCTCGTACGAACGCACTTTATTTTCAAACTGGTTGGCGACATAAACTGTTTTCGAATCCGGCGAAAGCGCGACCGCCCGCGGCATGTGCCCGGCTTCGGCGGACGATACTGTTTTCCCTGTCGCAGTTTCGATTTTCAGCAATTTTCCGTCGGGATGGGCTATTGTGACAAACGCGTATTTGCCGTCTTTTGAGACCGCCACTCCCGAAGGATGCCCGTTCAGCTTTATACGCCTTTCGATTTTATCGCCCTTTAAAATGATTAGTTCGTCTCCGGTGCGCGCCGTGACATAAACGCGTTCTCCGTGAACCTTTACGAAATCCGGGCTGAGATATTTCTCGCCGTAATCCGGTATGTCCCCGTACACCGGCGAAGAATCCTCCGCCCGCGCTGCAGCAGTTATAAACGCCAAAATAAACAATGTTGCTATGATATTTCTCATATTGCCGCCGGTCGCCATGCAAAAGACAACCGAATATGTTTTAAATGTAAAACAATAATTCCCCTTTTTTGGGAATGATGATGGATTTTCACATTCCCGCAAGCAATTAATTGCAATTTTAGGCTTCGATTTTTCGCTTTTCATAAATTGACACTTTATTTGCGCGCAAGTGTCTTTCATATTTCAGCGTTCGTTTCGAATTGAGATTCCGGCGCATTGTGCATCACGGACGGGTTTTTTAGATAAAAACCGCCGCGCCGCGAGCCTGGCGTCCGTGAAAGTTTCTTTTTTAGGGACGTATCGCGGAAAATATAGCATTTTTTTTAAAAATAGGTGTTGTAAAATAAAAGCAAAACTTCATTGTTGAAAGACTGTTTAAATTGTAAAAGACAATGCTTACAGAATTTAAAAGTCAAATAATCGCCGATGTGGGAATCAGCATGGGCGACGAGGGCAAGGGACGCCTCGTCTATGAAGTTATAGACGAATTGAAATCCAAAACGGGGCAAAACGACATAGCCGCCATAGTGATAAAGGTAAACGGCGGCGCCAATTCCGGCCATACCGCCGGCGGCATAAAGCTTAATCTTCTTCCGGCGGGCGTAATAGAAAAAGATGTTCGAACTTTGGCTGTCGGCGCGGGCGTCGTAGCTGATCCGCGGAAATTTCTTTGGGAGGGCATGCCGCTCGAGAAGCGGGGATATGACATTTTCGGCAGGTTGCTGATAGACGAGCGCACCATGGTCTCGGACATCGGGCACAGGCTGCTCGATTTGGCGTGGGAGGATTACCGCGTAAATGTTCTCAAGGAGGAGCCGCGCGGTTCGACAGGAAGGGGCATAACGCCCTCGTATGCCGACGAAACAAGCCAGTTTCAAATTTGCTATTCGGAATTTTTGGGCGACAGGCGGAATTTTGAGCGCAGGCTCGCTTCCAAGCTTGAACGGGCATGCGACATAATCCGCCACGTTTGCAGGGTTTCTCCCGAAAAATGGTCCCAATTCTTTGCCGCGCTTACAAAGGCGGAAATCAGGGCAAACGCCGAGGCGATAAAAGACGGAATATTTCCCGAGTCCGAATTTTCGTTCGAAAGGTTCATGGGAAAGGAACCTTTCTCTATCGACATTGGCGCCGTTGTGGACGAATATTGGAACGCAGGTGAAAAATTGGCAAAAAACATCGGTGACGTTCGGGAGGCGTGCCTCGGCGCGCTTGCGGAAGGAAAGTATATTATAGGCGAATACGGGCAGTCGTACTGGCTCGACAAGCGGCACGGATTTGCGCCAAACGTCACGGCTTCGCACACGGGGGTTCCAGAATTTTTCCAGAGCGCGTGCATTCCGCTGCGCGCCGTACACACCCTCGGATGCTGCAAGGCTTACGATACGAAAGTGGGTACCCATGTTTTCCTCACCCGCATGGACGACAGCCACCCTCTCGCCCAAAAGCTCAAGGAGCTCGAGTACGGCACAAGCACCGGGCGCCAGAGAATGGTGGGCTGGTTCGACGCCGTGGAAAAGGGGGACGCACTCAGATATGGTGGCTACGACGACATCGTAATAAACAAGCTCGACGCTCTGTCATATTCAGGAGAGTGGCGCGACGGCGACCTTCTCGTGTGTACGGCCTATGTGGACGATTCCACTGGAAAGATCTATTGCGGCGTGCCGCGCTGCGACGAAACACGCAGGCGCCTGCGCCCTGTCTATTCGGCGCTCAAGGGTTGGGGCCAGGACATTTCCAATGTGCGCTCTTTCGGCGATTTGCCGGAAAATGCGAAGCGCTATGTGGCGTTTTGCATGAAGAGTGTCGTCGAAGTTGCGTCCAAATCGGGCTTAAAAAACGTGCCCAATTTGCGATACATAGGGGTCGGGCCCATGCAGTCGCAGATAATAAAGGACATTCCCCCGACCGAAGAACTAATAAAATTGGCACAATAAAAACACGGGCCCTGCCGCGCCCGCTTGAAAAAATGGCAACGGAATACAAATGCGATATATGCGGGAAACCCGCAACCTTCCATATCACCAAAATAATTGGCGGTAAGAAGGTGAAGGTGCATCTTTGTTCGGAATGCGCTGAAAAGGCGTCGTTGGACGCCGCTAATCTCCCGCTCGAACTATTTCCGAAATTAAAGGAGCTGGAACAGCAAGTAGTTATGGCGAAAACTTCCGGCGCGGGGATTTGTCCGAATTGCGGAACTCCGCTTTCCGAAATGGAAAAAGGTGCGAGGTTTTCGTGTACAGAATGCTACGATACGCTCGGTGCAAGGCTGTTCGAGCTGTTTGCGCAAATGCACGCGGCGACGGAGCATGTAGGCAAAAAACCAAAAAAGCACTCCGCAAACTCTTTCGTTTCTACCGAAAAAGAAAATACAGAAAATCCGTCGGAGTCTGTGGCTCTGGACGATGGCGTTCCAGAGGGAGATTTTATATCCGGCGGGCAAAGCCCCGAATTCGATTGCGATTTTGGCGAGGATTCGGCATGCGCAGATTCGCCAGTCCAACAGAGTGGGGATCCGGAAAACGAGAAGTCGCTTGAGGCGCAATTATCCGAGGCCATATCCGAGGAGCGCTATGAAGATGCGGCCAAACTGCGCGACAAAATCAAAAAATTGTCCGGAAACAACAAATGATCGACCTTAAGCCCCACAAGAAAAATTCCGCAATAATTGTGACGTCGCGCATAAGGCTTGCTCGGAATTTGGCGCATTCGCGTTTTGCAAACTCCGCATCTCCGGAGGAATTGTCCGCAATATTCGACAAATGCGTCCATGCCCTTTCAAAAGTTAGAAAATTCAAGGATGGCCGCCTTGTAAGAATGTCGGAAATTTCCGATTTCGGAAAGGGCATGCTGATGGAGGAGCGCCACGTCACCCGCGAGCTTCTGATGGCGGCCGATTTTGCCGGGGTTTACATTTCAAAAGACGGCAAAGCCAGCGCCATGATAAACGAGGAGGATCATTTGCGCATTCAGGCGGTTGCCGAAGGCCAGTGTCTAAATTCGATATGGCGCACTGTAAATGCCATAGACGACGCCGTTGAAGAGACCCTCGAGTATGCCTTTAACGACCGTTTTGGGTATCTCACGGCGTGTCCGACAAATGTAGGCACGGGAATGAGGGCTTCGCTGATGATGCATCTTCCGGCGCTTTCGACAACCGAGCAAATTGAGAAAATAGTCAGGGGTTTAAACCAGCTTGGAATGGTCGTAAGGGGGGCGAACGGCGAAGGCAGCGAGTCATACGGGGCGTTTTTTCAACTCTCCAACCAGCAGACGCTCGGCATGTCTGAACCCGACATAATAAGCAAAATCCTAAAGTTCGGGGGGAAGCTTGCGGAGTTTGAGACGAATGCCCGCTTGAAATTAATGCAACAATCTCCGCTTGTGCTTGTCGATAAGATAGAGCGTTCTGCGACGCTACTTAAACATTGCAGGCTTATCGACACGGCCGAAGCCGTTTCTTTGCTTTCAAACGTGCGTTTGGCCGCCGATATGGGGTTTTGCAAATCCGCCGGAGCGCTTATAAAAAGCGTTGACGCTGCGATTGTCGATATCCAGCCGTCCCATCTCCAGCATAAGTTCAATATAAGGGAGTCGGAACCCTCCGAGCGGGACGCAGTAAGGGCGTCGTATTTGAACGCGTTCGCCGAAACGCTGCCGGATTTTAAGGTCGCATAGCGCTTTAAATATCTGCGGCATGTCCGATAAAGAGACGCAACACTACAAACAATTTTCAAAATGCAACATTTTACACCGAGAGCTCAGCAGGTTTTGACCCTCGCCCGCAAAGAGGCGGCGAGGTTAAAGCACAACTACATAGGCACCGAGCACATCCTTTTGGGGCTGATCAGGCTTGGACAGGGCGTAGCCGTCAACGTGCTCCGCAAAATGGGCGTCAGCCTTGAAAATGTGAGCGACGAAATTTCCCGGCAGGTCGGGGGCGGCGAATTCCCTTCGGACGCCTCGTCGGAGCTTCAGCACACGCAGCGCGTAAAAAAGGTTTTGGCTTTGGCCTCGCACGAGGCCGCGCAGCTTAAGCACAACTACATAGGCACCGAGCACATCCTTTTGGGGCTGTTGCGCGAAGGCGAGGGCGTGGCCGCCACGGTTCTTAGGGAACTTGGGATAAACATAGACGCCTGCCGCAAGCAGATTCTCGCCGAGCTCGACCCGAAGTTTGTCGGCGACGCCCCGGAGGATCCCGCCGCCGACATTCCGATGCAGGATAACGGGGAACGGCAGGGGCAACCCAAGCAGAGCGCGCTAAAAGCATTCGGGCGCGATCTGACCGAACTTGCCAGAAACAAGAAACTCGATCCCGTTGTGGGCAGGTCGAACGAAATCATGCGCGTTGTCCAGATTTTGTGCCGCAGAACAAAAAATAATCCGGTTCTGGTTGGGGAGGCCGGAGTGGGGAAGACGGCGATAGTGGAGGGCCTGGCGCAGGAGATAGCTTCCGGGGAGGTTCCGGAGCTTTTGGCGTCAAAGCGCCTGATAACCCTCGACATGGCGCTCATGGTGGCCGGCACGAAATACCGCGGGCAATTTGAAGAGCGCATCAAGGCCGTGATGGACGAGATAGAAAAGTCCGGAGACGTCATTTTGTTTATAGACGAGCTCCACACCATAGTGGGCGCGGGAGCAGCCGAGGGTGCCATGGACGCCTCTAATATTTTTAAACCCGCCCTTTCCCGCGGATCGCTCCAGTGCATAGGGGCCACGACATTGGCTGAATACCGCAAATTTATCGAAAAGGACAGCGCTCTCGACAGGCGTTTTCAAAGCGTGAAGGTCGACGAGCCTTCTCCCGAGGACGCCGTTCTCATATTAAAGGGGCTCAGGGCCAATTATGAAAAGCACCATCATTGTGCCTATTCCGACGCCGCCCTCGACGCGGCCGTAAGGCTGTCCGAAAGGTATATAACAAGCAGATTTCTTCCGGACAAGGCCATCGATGTAATAGACGAGGCGGGTTCGCGGGCCCGCATAAAAATGCTCGAGCGTCCGCGCGAGGTTTTGGACATAAACGAGAGGATTTCAGAAACGGCGAAGCTAAAGGAGGACGCGATACGCGACCAGCGTTTTGAAGACGCCGCCCGTCTGCGCGACACCGAAAAGACGCTTGCAAAACAGCGGAGCGACATCGTTGAGGCGTGGAAAAAGTCGCTTGAAGACAAGCGCGTCGACGTTGGTGAGGACGACATATATGCCGTAGTGTCCGCATGGACTGGAATTCCGCTTTCCCGCATGGAAAAGGAGGAGAGCGCAAAACTGCTCGAATTAGACAAACGTCTGCGAGAGCGCGTAATCGGGCAGGAGGAGGCAACAGGCGTAATAGCCAGAGCCCTCCGACGTTCGCGGGCGGCGCTCAAGGATCCTAAGAGACCGATAGGTTCGTTTTTGTTCCTCGGGCCTACCGGTGTGGGGAAAACCTATCTTGCAAAGACGCTCGCGGAACAGATGTTCGGCAAGCAGGAGGCCCTGATTCAAATCGACATGTCCGAGTACATGGAGAAGTATTCGGTGTCGCGCCTTATAGGCTCGCCTCCGGGATATGTGGGGCACGAAGACGGGGGGCAGCTTACCGAACAGGTTCGGCGCCGCCCATACAGCGTGATTCTTTTCGACGAGATAGAGAAGGCGCATCCGGACGTCGTGCAGATTCTCCTTCAGGTTTTGGAGGACGGCAGGCTGACCGACAGCCTCGGCCGCACTGTGGATTTCCGCAATACTATAATAATTTTGACAAGCAATGTGGGCGCGCACATTCTCCAAAAAAATCCTTCCATGGGTTTCGGCGCCGCGGGTTTCGACGACGACTACGACAGGCTCAAGGAAAAGGTTCTCGACGAAATGAAAAAGTCTTTTCGTCCTGAGTTCCTGAACAGAATAAACGACATTGTTTTGTTTAGAATGCTGACAAAGGCCGATATGGAAAAAATCGTCGAGCTTGAACTTGGGAAGCTTCGTTCGCGTCTTGCCGAAAAAGGCATGACAATATCCTTTGAAAACCCAGCTATCGAATTTATTATTTCAAAGGGTTGGGACGAAAAATACGGGGCGAGGCCCTTGAAACGAGCAATAGAGCGCGAGCTCGAGGACGCTTTGGCGGAAGAGATACTGCGGGGTTCCATATGCGAGGATGCCGGAGAAATAGAAGTGTCTCTGGCTTCAGACGGCAAAAAACTGGCATTTTCGCAAAAGAAAAAAGGAGGAAGGGGAACCTGCAAAAAATTGTAGCCTGAATTTTTAGAAACTTACTACGTTGAGCGCGGGCCGTTTTTTTAATTAAACGGCCCGTGTTTTTTCATATCTGATCGCCGCCCGAATTTGCTTGCGCCCGGCCGCAAGCGGTGTATAAGTCGTCGTTTAATTCTTTCACATTATCTGCAAACAAAATATGAAACCAAAAAAAGTCGGAATACTTACGGCGGGCGGCTTGGCGCCCTGCCTATCGAGCGCAATAGGCGGCCTGATTGAACGCTATACGGAAATCGACCCGTCGATAGAGATTATATGCTATGTCAACGGATATAAGGGGTTGCTTCTCGGCGAAAGCATCAAAGTGGACGCCGAAATGCGCTCTAAAGCGCCTATCCTTCACAGATACGGAGGATCCCCGATAGGAAACTCCCGCGTAAAGCTCACAAACGTGAAGGATTGCGTGAAACGCGGACTCGTCAAGGAGGGCGAGGATCCGCAAAAAGTGGCGGCAGACCGCCTCGTAAAAGACGGCGTCGATATTTTGCATACCATCGGAGGAGACGACACAAACACCGCGGCAGCGGATTTGGCAAAATTTCTGAAGGAGAACAATTACGAACTGACGGTAATAGGGCTTCCAAAAACCATAGATAACGACGTCTATCCCATAAGGCAGAGCCTCGGGGCGTGGACGGCGGCAGAAGAGGGCGCTAAATTTTTTAGAAACGTGGTAGGGGAGTGCGGCGCAAATCCGCGCATGCTCATCATACACGAAGTAATGGGGCGCAACTGCGGTTGGCTGACCGCCGCAACCGCCGCAAAATACCGCGAAATGCTCAACAGCGGAGAGTTTGCCGACGGGCTTGGCCTGACTAAAGCCAGGCGCGATGTCCATGCGGTATTTATTCCCGAAATGGAAATCGACATACCCAAAGAAGCCAAACGCCTCAAAAAGCTCATGGATGAAAACGACTGCGTAAATATTTTCATTTCCGAAGGCGCCGGCGTAAAAACGATAGTCGCCGAAATGGAGGCAAACGGGGAGGAAGTTCCGCGCGACGCTTTCGGGCATGTAAAACTCGACGCAGTAAATCCCGGCAAGTGGTTCGGCAAGCAATTCGCCGAAATGATAGGGGCAGAAAAGGTGATGGTTCAAAAGAGCGGATATTTCGCCCGAGCGGCCGCCGCCAATGCCGACGATTTGCGCCTCATCAAGAGCTGCACCGACCTGGCTGTCGAATGCGCCTTGCGCCGCGAGGGGGGCGTAATCGGCCATGACGAAGACAACGGAAACGTTTTGCGCGCATGCGAATTCGAAAGAATCAAGGGAGGCAAGCCTTTCAATGTCGGCAGCGAGTGGTTCGTGTCCATGTTAAAGCAGATAGGACAGTTGTAATTAAAGCCCGACAACCAGCTTTTTTAACGCCGCAGCACAAATGCGGCGTTTTTTTTTGGTGTGGAATCCAGAACGCGTCCGGAGCCGGGACAATAAAATGCGGCTATACCCAAACCGGAAACGGGATCCGCGGACGGCGTTCGGGCGGCAATTAATCCCACGGGAGCTTTAAGCCCTTAAGAGGCGATAAGCCTTCAATATCCGACGGCGCATAAATTTTGCCGGGATTCAAAATGTTTTTGGGGTCGAACAGGCGCTTTATCGACGACATTAGTTCGAGTTCTAATGCGCCGTGTTGCAGCGGCATATATTTCGATTTTAAAAATCCTATGCCGTGTTCGCCCGATACGGCTCCGCCGAGTTCAACCGCTTTTTCTATGGAAGCATCCATAGCCTCCAAAGCTCTTGCGCGCGCCCCGGCGTCAGAGGAGTCGTACATAAAATGTATGTGGTAATTGCCGTCGCCGGCGTGGCCGAAAACGGGAGTAGCCAGTTTTTTGGACCGGCCGAGATCTTTGTAGAAGCTGAAAAAATCGCGCAAAACGCCGTTGGGAAGAACGATGTCCTGGCTTATTTTCGAATCGCCGAGTTCGTACATCGACTGCGAAGCCGACCTTCTGACTTCCCAAAGTTTCGCCATAGCCGAATCTTCCACTGCAAATTCGGCGTCGGAAAAGGGCGAAAGCGTTTCCGCAAATTTTCTCGCCTGAAAGAGTGTTTCGTTCCTTTCCCCGTCAAACTCGGCGAGAATCGCGGCGGCGTTTTCCGGGACGGACAGCCCGGGGTTTCTGGCGCGCACGCAGGCCACCGTTTCCGTGTCCATGAATTCAAGGACGCACGGCGCGAGATTCGCCCTCATAATTCTTTCAATGCCATTAAACGCCGATCCGTCGTCGTCAAAATAGGCCAGCGCCGCCGTTTTTGCGCTCGGCAGCGGAAGGAGCTTTAACCATGCTTCCGTCACAATTCCGAGTGTTCCCTCGGAGCCGATGAACATGTCGCGCAGATTTTGTCCGACGGAGTACTTTTTCAACGGCAGGCCGCACGATATTTTTCGCCCGTCGGCAAGGACAGCCGCAAGCGACAAAACGTGCTCGCGCGTCGTGCCGTATTTTAGGGCGCGAAGACCGCCCGCATTGCAGGCGATATTGCCGCCGATGGACGAATATTTGTGCGACGACGGGTCAGGCGCGTAAAAAAGTCCGAACCCGTTTGCCTTTGCGTCGATATGCGCGGTCACGGCCCCCGCGCCGACGTGCGCCACCCGCGAAACGGGGTCTATTTCTATGAAATCTATGCCCGAAAGATCCAAAACCGCCCCGCCGAGCGTCGGAACGCATCCGCCCGCGCATCCCGTTCCGGATCCGCGCACAGTGACGGGCACTTCGAAATCGTAGGCGGCCCGCATGGTTTTTTCGACGTCATCTCCGGATTTCGCGCGCACCACAAAACGGGGCAAAAAGCTGTAGCGCATATTGTCAACCGACGCGGCGAACAGCGATTTTTCGTCGTCGGCGCAATCCAGGCCGCTTTCGACGAGCCTTTTTAGCATTTTTTCGGCTTGCCCCATTGTCACTGTATGTAAGGCTGCATCGACTCGTAATAGTACGAGCGCAGCCGGCTCACGATATGCCGCGCCCTTTTCAGGGAGAGAATCTCGTTGCGCAAATTTCTCGCCCTTTCATAGCTCATCTTGCGCAGCAGAAACTTGATCTCGCTTACGGCTTTGGGGCTCATGCTGAATTCTGTGACGCCCATACCCAAAAGCAGGGGAGCAAAAATCGGATCCGCGGCGAGCTCGCCGCACACAGACACTGGAATTTCGGCCTTGCGCGCGGCAGAAACAACCATGTCGAGCGTGCGGATTACGGCCGGGTGCGTAGGTTCGTATAGATAGGCCACCATGTCGTTGACGCGGTCCACGGCAAGTATATACTGTATGAGGTCGTTTGTTCCTATGCTTATAAAATCGCAGGCGTCGCATATTACGTCGGCGGTTATGGCAGCGCTCGGGACCTCTATCATTGCCCCCACTTTTATGTGCCTGTCAAAATCCATTCCCGAAGCCGCAAGCTCTTCTTTCGCCTGCTCGATTAAAATGCGCGAGCGTTCGACTTCGCGTATGGAGTTTATCATCGGCAGAAGTATCTTTACGTTTCCATAGGCGCTGGCGCGCAAAATAGCCTTGAGCTGGATAAGAAATATCTCTTTGTGGTCGAGGCAAAACCTGATCGCCCTGTAGCCCATGAAGGGATTTTCCTCTTTGTTGACCATCTTCATCAGGTTCAGATTCTTGTCCCCGCCGAGATCGAGCGTCCTTATTGTTATGGGCTTGCCCGCCGCGGCCAAAGCCGCCTTCTTGTAGGTTTCAAACTGCGCTTCCTCGTCGGGGAAAGCGCCGGTGTCCAAAAAGAAATTCTCCGTGCGCAACAATCCCACGCCGTCGCAATAATTCATGGCCCCGTCAGGAATGTCTGCGGCGGAGCTGATATTTAACTCTATTTTAAAATCGAGGCCGTCGGTCGTCACCGAAGGATACGGAAGCGATGTGTCGAAAATCTTTTGAATTTCGCGGTGGACGGATTCCACCTCGGTATAATGGCGCAATGTGTTTTTTGTGGGGTTTACCACCACATTGCCGTTGTATCCGTCCACCAATAAAAATTCCCCGGTGGATATGGCGTCCGCCACCCCCACTATGCCGACTATGCACGGTATGCCCAGCGAGCGCGAAAGTATGGCGGTGTGGCTGGTCTGGGACCCCTTTTCAGTGACGATCGCCAAAATTTTACTTTTGTCGACCAACGCGAAATCGGAGGGGGCGAAATCGGAACTTACAAGTATGAGCGGATCGGACAGCGCGCCTATTTTAGCCGTTTCTATGCCGAGCATGTTGGCAATCACGCGCCTCGACACGTCTTTGAGATCGCCTATCCTTTCGCGTATAAAAGAGTCGTCGATTTTTTCGAATGCGCCTATAAACTTGTTTATGACGGTGGAGTAGCAGTATTCTATGTTGTAGTTTCCCTTGTCGAAGGCCGACAGGGTTTCCTGCATTATGGCTACGTCTTCAAGAACGAGCAAGTGCGCGTCAAATATGCTCGATTCGGCCTCTCCCACGGTTTCGGAAAGCTCCTCCTTCAGCTGCCTGATATCCGCCCTTGTTTTGAGTATGGCGTTTTGGAAGCGCTCTATCTCGGCTGGCTTGTCGGATTCGCGTATTTCGTAAACGGGCGTCTCAAGATCGCGGTGGAGCATGACAAACGCTTCGCCGTGCGCTATCCCCTTCGATACCGACAGCCCCTTTAACTCGCGTTCGACTCCGTGTTCCATTTCGCCCATTGTCCCTATTTTCCGATAAACCTTGTTCTTTTCAACATTATTTTTAATAATCCGCCAGCCTGCCGCCAAGATGCGCAAGCGATTTTAAATAGGGGGCGTTTAGGTTCTTCGCAGCCTCAAGCTGTTCGCAAGTCATTCGCCAACGCCAATTTCCGCCGGCTTTCCCGGGAGTGTTCATCCTGCATTCGGAGGGCAGCCCGAGTATGTCCTGCATGGGGATTACCGCCATTTGCGCCGCGCTCAGCAAAAGCGCGTGTATCATATCCCAGTTTGGAGAGTCTCCAGGGGAGCGGAAATATCTGCGCAGTTGGTCTTTTGCGTCCTCGCCCGCAGAAGCGTACCAGCCGCACGCGGTGTCATTGTCGTGCGTTCCGGTGTAATAGACGCAATTCCTCCTTACGTTGTGCGGAAAATAGGGGTTTGAAGGGGCGTCCCCGAAGGCAAACTGCATTACCGCCATTGAAGGCATGTTGAGCTTGTCGCGCAGCTCCCGCGCGCGCTTCGAAAGCATTCCCAAATCTTCGGCCACAAAGCGGTTTTTGGGGAAATTTCTTTTAAGAAATCTGAAAAAATCCATTCCCGGCCCGAGTTTCCACGAACCCTTCCGCGCGTCATTAGACTTGGCTGGAATCGACCAATAGTCTGCAAAACCCCTGAAATGATCCAGCCTTACGGCGTCGTACATCGACAGGGCCGCCGATATTCGCCTGCGCCAAAATTCGTAAACCTGCGTTTTTGCGCCCCTCCAGTCGTAGAGCGGATTTCCCCATAATTGCCCTTCGGCGGAAAAGTAGTCGGGCCCGACTCCGGCCACATTTCGGGCTGAACCGTCCTTGTTAAGCTCGAATATTTCGGGGTTTTCCCAGACGTCGGCGCTGTCGTGCGCCACAAAAATAGGGAGGTCCCCGAATATTTTTATCCCGCGCGATTCGGCTTTTTCACGAAACTTCTCGAACTGGCAGAAAAAAATCCACTGGCAAAACTTTACGGCAAAGATTTCGTCGACTGTTTCGGAATCGCGCTTGATTTTCGCCGCATTTTTAAAAAAACGGCAGTCTTGCGGCCATTCGTACCACGGTTTGCCGCCGAATTTTCGCTTATAAGCGGAAAAAAGCGAATACGGCTCGAGCCAACTGGCGTTTTTGCCGCTGAAACTTTTAAAAGATTGGCGGTAATCGAAAATCCCCTCCGGCGAACCCGCTGTACGCCAGGCGAAAGCCGCTTTGCGAAGCAGGGCGGGTATGGCGGCGTAAACTGCGCCGTAATCGCAAAAATCCCGCGGCAGCCTGCGCAAAGGCTCCACGTCTGCCGCCTTCAGCAGACCACTTCTTGTGAGATCTTCAAGGTCTATGAAGTAAGGATTTCCGGCGAAAGCCGAAAACGACTGGTACGGCGAGTCCCCGTATCCGGTCGGCCCGAGCGGACACATCTGCCACCAGCGCATGCCGGCGGTCTCGAGAAAGTCGAAAAAGGCTTCCGCCGCTCCGCCCACATTGCCTATCCCCCATTCCGAAGGAAGCGAAGATATGTGCAAAAATACGCCGGCCGACCTGCCTTTGCTCCACGAAAAATCCGGAATGTTTACGGGATCTTCGGGCAATCCTGAGGATTTTGCGGGCCCGCGAAAAGATTTTCCCTCATTCATCGCAACAAAATCGCCGTTTTTTGATTTTCAAAAGCGGCAAAACGGCACGCCGTCAAGCCGGCGAAATTTCGGACGATACTGCGCGCCCGAAACCCGCGCGCCCATGGACAAACGCCGTTTCCCTTGCAAAGAAATCAATAGCTGCGGACCTCCTTGTTCTCGTAATAATTTATGAAAGCGTTGTTCAAAACCCTGTATCCGCCGGGAGTGGGGTAGTTGCCAGTGAAATACCAGTCGCCCGTGCATGACGTTATGGACTTGTGCAGGTCGTCTATAGACTGGAAAACTATTTCCAGTTCGCCGTTCCACTCGACGTTTTTGGGATATACGAGTTCGCCTATTTTCTTTGTGATCTGGTCTTCGGTGAAACGTTCGTATATTTTTTCAACATGGTTGACGATTTCGTGGGCCGGTTTGTCCTTTTGGGCCACGCACAATCTGTAAACCTCCTTTACAACCTCCGCATTTCCGGTTTCCTTCAGGAGTTTTACCGCGGCCTGGAAAGCTATAAATTTGCCGATTTCGCTCATGTCTATCCCATAACAGTCGGGATAACGTATCTGGGGGGCGGTTGATGCGATGACTATTTTCTTGGGATTTGTGCGGCTCAATATGCGCAAAATCTGCTGCCTGAGTGTCGTTCCGCGCACGATGGAGTCGTCAAGGCATACGAGCACGTCCTTGGGGTTCACAACGCCGTAGGTTATGTCGTAAACGTGCGATGCCAGCTGGGTGCGCGTCTTTTCCTGCGATATGAAAGTTCTAAGCTTGATGTCCTTGTGGGCTATTTTTTCGCCGCGCGGCCAGTTGTCCATAACGAGCTTGTCGATAATGTCGGCGGTAAGGGGCCTGTCCGATTTTACAAGTTCGAGAAGCTCGTTTTTTACCTCTTTGCGGCGCATGACGCGCAGCCCGCTCATCATGCCGTAATAGGCTATTTCGGCGGTATTGGGTATGTAGCTGAAAACCGCGTGCTTGAAGTCGCTGTTGATGGACTTTATCAGCTTCGGGCAAAGCGCCTCGCCGAGAGCCTTCCTCTCCCTGTATATTTGCGGGTCGTTCCCGCGAGAAAAATATATCCGCTCAAACGTGCACGATTTTTTCTCCCCGGCCTCCCTGTACGGCTGTTCGTAGCATGTGCCGTCGCATTTCATAACGTAAACGTTCCCCGGAGAAACCTCCTTTATGTCCTTTTCTTCGGCTTCAAATACTGTCATTAAAGGGACTCGCTCCGACGCAAACGCTATCAATTCGTCGCTCTTGTAATAAAAACAGGGACGTATGCCGTTTGCGTCGCGCAGAACGAAGGCGTCGCCGTTGCCGATTGCCCCGGCTATGGTGTATCCGCCGTCCCAGCTTTTCGCCGCGCTGCTGACTATGCGCAGCGGGCTCAAGCGCTCGTTCATCATTCGCAATATGTCCTCGCCGGCAATTCCCTCGTCGCGCAGCTCCCTGTAAATTTCGGCGTGTTCTATGTCGAGCTGGAAGCATATCTCCTCCAGAATAGCCTGCGTGTCCGTGCTGAAGACAGGGTGTATGCCGCGCTCTATGAGGTCGTTGTTTAACTCTTCGGTATTGGTTATGTTAAAGTTTCCCACAAGCATTAGGTTGCGGGCGGGCCATGTGCTCTTCCTGAAAAACGGATGGCAGCTGCTTTTTTGGTATGACCCGCTTGTGCCGTACCTAAGATGCCCCATCAAGAGCTCGGCGGCGTAGTCGAAATTAGACTTTACCGTGTCCATGAATTCGGGGTGTATTATCCCGCGCCTTACGTTTTCGGCGTATTTTTCAAATTGGTCGGTAAATATCTGGGACAATCCGTTCGTTTTGGCGTTGCGTTCTCTAAATATGTATCTTTGTCCGGGTTCCACGCCGATTTTTACGGCTCCTATGCCCGCTCCGTCCTGCCCGCGGTTGTGCTGCTTTTCCATCAGGAGAAACAGCTTGTGGAAGCCGTATATGGGGTCGTCGTATTTGTCCTTGTAATATTCAAGGGGCTTCAAAAGCCTGATTAAAGCAATGCCGCACTCGTGTTTGATAGAATCGCTCATATGGATATATAATCAATGAAATCGCCCCACATTTTTAAGATGCTTTCGCGCTTGGCAAGTCAATATGAAAGCTTTTTTCAAATATGCAAAAAAATCCGCCCATTGGCGGATTTTTTCGGGTTGGCGGCGTTTTAAAACACCCGGATGCGCCTAAAAGAATATCGAATACAGCTTTTCGTCATTTTCGGATATTTCGTCGCACGCGGACGACAAATCGCACACTTTTGTCTTGAATGAGCCTTCGGGGGTGGAAATTTCGGCCTCCCACGCGCACATAACCGAATTGGATTCAGCAGGCTTGAGCACGCATTTGGCGCCCTTATTGTTGATGGTTTCAAAATTGAACATTTCGCTTTCGGAATTTCCAATATGCTTGCTTTTGGCCAAAATAAGCGGCCCCACCATTATCCGTGCGGCGGGTTTTTCAAGCATGGAAACTTCTTCCATGAGCGCTTTGTCTCCGCTAAACCAGCGCCGGTACTCGTAGCTTTTTTTATCTATCTTGACCGGAGGCAAGTTTGAGGAAACGACGCGCGCCGAATGGTCGAATTTTATTTCCATGCGGCGCGGGCCGAGCGTCTTTATTTCGCACCAGCCAGAATTTACCTTTTTGCCGTCCACAAACGCCGTTTTGCTCCATGACGGTATGCGCAACATGACAGTCTTTGGCGTCTTTGCCAAAACATTTACATCCACTTTACCGTATTGCAGATAACCGTCGGAAATTTCTATTGAGGCGTCGCCGAGTTTTACCGTGGCGGGAGCGTATAGGGTTATGTATATCTTGTCGCCCGACGAAAAGGCCACGGATTGCGCCATATCCATAAAACCGCGCGGCATGTTATCGACGCAACAGTGGTTTTTTACAAAACCCGCCTGGATATTCGCCGTAAGCGGTCGCGCGTGAGAGCGGACGCCGCGCGCTCCCCACTTGCCGTCGCGATACACGCCCGCCAAAAACGCGTTGAAGAATGTCTCTTCGAATATGTCCATATATTTGGGGTCGGCGGTTATCCTAAACAGCTCGTGGTTGAGGCGCATCCAGTGGATTGCGTCGCATGGTTCGGTTATGCCGTTTATATAGCTTGCGCCGTTTGAAAACATGTCGTTATACCCGACGCTGCCCAGCGGATTGCGCTCGTGCGCCCATATTTTCTCGTGGATTCTCTTTACCGCTTCCAATACCCTTTCGTCGCCTGCGACGCGGTAGTATTCGCAAAGCCCCTCAAGGCACGACATCATTTCATAGGCTTTCGCCCATTTTTCCGGAACGGGATACCATTCATGAACGGGTTTGCCGGTAAAGGCGTTTCTTATTAAATTGGGGGCTGCGTTGTCGTCCCTGTCCCAGGAGGATACTATTTGGCGCGAGAAATCGAGATATTTTTTGTCTCCGGTATAGCGGTATAAGATGAGCATCGGCTTCAGTATAGACATGCTCGGCATGCCCACAAAAGTGCCCGTGTCGCAAATCCTT
The DNA here is from genome assembly GCA_944389195.1 of uncultured Opitutales bacterium. Classification (GTDB taxonomy): domain Bacteria; phylum Verrucomicrobiota; class Verrucomicrobiia; order Opitutales; family Intestinicryptomonadaceae; genus Merdousia. The sequence goes on along the minus strand of CALXLM010000012.1, from coordinate 14,822 downwards.
ATTTTTTCCGATTCAAGCATGTCGATATATTGGTCCGTGGCGTGTTTGGCGGCATTTAAAACGTCAGGGTTTTCCCCGAGTTTATATGATTCCAGCAAGCCCCATAGGGTGTATTTCCTGCACCAAAGGTTCCAACACCAGTTGCATTCCCACTTCATTACCGCCTTTGCCGCCTGAAGATCCGTCACTTTCAGAAATTTTTTGTTTTTGTAGCTTCCTATGTAGCCGTCGGTATCCTGACATTTTATAATTCTGTTAGTGGAGCGTTCTATGAAGCTTTTTAGCTCGGAATTTTGCGAATAGCGGCATACGCGCGCCGCGCTTATGGCAAGCTTTCCCCAAAATTCGCCCTGCCATAACCCCACGACTCCGGTTATGTCGTCTTGGGGATTTGTAAAGGCGCTTTCGGCTTCTCCAAATATTTCTTTCTTTGCGTAGGCCGAGAAAATGCGGTTTTGAAAGAAATTCTCCATTTTTTCGCCGATGGGGCCTTTTATCTTTACGTCCTGCAATTCGGAAACTTTAAGAATGTCGCTTTTAGCATAAGGCACCTTTTTAATCGCCCCCAAAGCCATAGATGCAAACGCATATAAAGCAATAATAGCCGCGCATGTCGTCCGTGAATATTTTTTTAGCATATAAAAATTAATTGGAATTAAAATATAGAATATAACCTACTACCTATATTGAGCATATTTTACTCCTGTCAATAACTTTTGCCTCTGGCGAATGCGCATCAGACATCCATATGCGGAACGCTAAAAGATAATAACGGCATTTATAGCCCATTATGAAAAATCCGTACGGCGCAAATCCGCCAAAACACAAGCAGTAAAAAAATCGCTTTCCCATGGAGGGAAAGCGTGAGAAGAAGGGCTCTACTGCACATTCGGCGGCGCAATGGCGCACGCATTGGAATAATCCAAATAACGCCACTGCGACGCCATTGGCGTACAGCGGAAACTTTAAATAAATATGCGTTTATACCGCGCTTTGAACAGGCGCGCCATTAGCGTACAGAAGTCAATTCCCCTTTACGGCGTCCCAGAGGGCGTTAAATTTTGAATTGTCGGCGCCCAAATCCCTGATGAGTTCGCCGCGTTTGTACAAGTCGTCGGGAATAAACATTCCCGGATGGTTCTTGTTTTCTTCCGATACGTATTTGCGCGCTTCGGGTATCGGGGCGCTGTAGCAGGTGAACTCCATGTTTTTTGCGGCGTTTTTGGGGTCGCACAAAAAATTTATAAACTTGTGCGCCAGATCCTTGTTATTGGCGGTCACCGGTATGACCCAGTCGTCGCAGCTCATTGAAATGCCCTCTTTGGGGCACATATAAGCCAAGTTGGGAGATTCCGCCAATACCTGAAAAATATCCCCGCTGTATCCCTGCACGATTAAAAATTCGCCGGACTGTATGCCGACTTTATAGAGTTCGTTGTCGAATTTGGCCAGATTCTTTTTCCATTTTAACAGAACCTCCTTTGCCTTGGCCAAAGCTTGGTCTGAGGAGTCGTTCATGCTTTTCCCCGTGAAGAACAGCGCCGCGCCGATAGTCTCACGGTGGTCGTTTAGCATCGTCATCTTGCCGGCATATTTTTCGTTGGAAAACACGTCCCACGTTGCGGGAATCTCCCCGATTTTGCCTTTATTATAGGCCACGCAAGTGTATCCGAGCATGTACGGAACGCTGTACTCCATTTTTTTATCTATCGCCAAATCGGAAAGGACTTTTTGGTTTACATACTTTGAATTTGGTATTTTCGAAAGATCGAGCTTTTCGAGCATGTTTTGGTCGAACATGACTTTCGCCATATACGACGTCGGCAGTATGACGTCGTACCCCGTGCCCCCCGCCTTGAGTTTGGAGTACATGAACTCGTTGGAGTCGAAAATGTCGATTACGACCTTGCAGGAGTTTTGCCGCTCAAATTCCCTGACGAGATCCATGTCGATATAGTCTGACCACATATAGACATTCAATTCGGGCTTCGATGGGCCGCACCCGAAGATTAATGCGCATACGGATGCCGCAAGCGCCGCCGAAAACAATCTTAGTATTTTTTTTATAGCCATAGTGAGTTATGTTAGAATTTTCTTTTTGTGCAAAATTGCCCTATAATTGCAACAGTGAATGTGAGCGCCATAAACACGACGGACAGCGCGTTGATAATCGCCGGCGCCCCGTGCTTCATCATGCTGTAAACTTTTACGGGCAGGGTGGTGCTCCCAGGGCCGCCCACAAAAAACGTCACGACAAAGTCGTCCATTGACAGCGTGAATGCCATCATAGCTCCAGCCGCTATTCCGGGGCCGAGCAGCGGAAGAAGGATCTTGGCGAATATGCGGAAATTTCCCGCGCCGAGATCCTGAGCGGCGTTCAGTATGTTGAAATCGAAATCCTGAAGCCGCGCAAGCACCGTAAACGTGACGAAACTTACGCAAAACGTTATGTGGGCTATGATGACCGTGAGCATTCCGAGCTGCACTTTCATGCTTACGAACAGCAAAAGCAGGCTTATTCCCATGAGAACATCGGGAACTATGAGCGGCGCGTAAACCAGCGCATAGTGGACCGACTGCAGCTTGGAGCGCCTGTATTTATTCAGCGCCCACGCGGCGCACGTGCCTAATATAGTGGAAAAAATCGTCGCCGCGCACGCTATGGCGAGAGTGTTGACGGTGGCGTTTATTACCGCAGAATCCCTAAAGAGCGCCTCATACCATTTTAGGGAGAAGCCCATCCACCTTCCGCCGTAGCGCGAGGCGTTAAACGACTGAGCTATAAGCGTCACTATCGGAAGATACATGAACGCCATCACGAATAGGGCGACTATAAGCGACGTATAGCGGGTTCTCATTTGGTTGAGTCTCCCGCCGACCGGCGCGCCGCAACGACGCTTCTTATTATGCGCTTTTGTTTTAGCAAAAACAAAAGCACTGGGAGGGTTATTATGATTGAAAGGAAAGCGGCCAGCGCGGCGGCCTCCGGGAGGTTCCTGTAAGCGGAGGCTTTTGCGGCGATTTTATTTCCGAGCATTTCGCCGTCCACGCCCCCCACGAGGTCGGGGATTGCATAGGAACCGAGGGCCGGTATGAGAACGACAAGCGTTGCGGTGAAAATTCCGCGCCTTATTCCCGGCAAAAATATTCGCCTAAAGGCGCAAAACCTCGACGCCCCGAGGTCGCGGGCGGCTTCAAGGAGCGAGAAGTCGAACTTTTCTGCCGCCGCGTATATCGGAAGTATCGCAAACGGCAGGCAGGTATAGACTGTCACGACTATCACCGCTCCGATGTTGTTCAGAAAGAAAACGTCGTCAGGGACAATCCCCAACGCCACAAGAGACTGGCGCAGGAAGCCGTCCGGATGCAAAAGCACGCGCCATGCGAATATTCTTATCAGGAAGTTTGTCCAAAGCGGTATGATGACAACCAAAAGGAGCCAATAGCGGTATTTCGGATTTTGCAGGGCTATCCAATATCCGACCGGTATGCCGAGCGCAAGGCATATGGCGGTGACGGCGCAGCTGACCCATACCGTCCGCCAAAGAACCCCCAAATACGCGTTTTTCAGGACGCTTTCGACCGACGCGAGAGTCCAGCCCGCGTCTATGCCGCCCGACGGGTCGGCAGTGCGAAAAGCTATCGCAAATACGAGAACCGACGGTATCGCAAAAAACAGGGTCAACCACAAAAACGACGGGGCTGTAAGCAAATATTCCGAAAGTTTGCGGCCGTTATATGCCGCGCGCGCGCCCGTCTGGGTTTGAAAGCCGTTCATTGCCGCTAACGTGGAGATTCAAAAGGTATGGTTGTGACATCGTCGCGGTGCCACGCAATCCAGACTTTGTCGCCCCAAGTGGGCTGTTTTGAGTCAAGATAGCATCTGTTGTGCTGGGAAAGCACGTTGATGCGGTGCCCGTTCGCCAAAACCCAATAGCGGGTTTGTGCCCCTTGGTAAACAACGTCTATAACCTCGGCTTCAAGCGCGTTTAAGCCTTCGGCTTCGGCGCGGCTTCCGAATATGCGGAACTTTTCGGGCCTTATGCTGACTGTCACTTTGGCACCGTTTGAAAGTTTGTGCTCGTTATACGATGGGAATTCCCCCAATTCGTCCATTGAAATTCGGCAGGTTTCGCCGTCGATTTGCCCGGAAATTTTGCCGTCGAAAAAATTTGTGTCGCCGATAAACGAGGCTACGAATTTTGTGCGCGGATTTTCGTAAATTTCTGCCGGCGTACCTATCTGCTCGATAACTCCGCCGTTCATGACGGCTATTCTGTCGCTAAGGCTCATGGCTTCGCCCTGGTCGTGCGTGACGTATATGAAGGTGGTTCCGACTTCGTCGTGTATGCGGTCGAGCTCCAAGAGCATGTATTGCCTCAGCTTAAGATCAAGGGCCGCGAGAGGTTCGTCAAGCAGCAGAAGTTTGGGATTGTTTATGAGGGCTCGGGCTATTGCGACGCGCTGCTTTTGGCCGCCGCTTATTGTGTCGGGCATTCTCGAGCCGTGCCCGCCGAGCCTTATGATATCGAGCATGCACTCAACCTTCTTTGCAACCTCCGATTCCGGAAGCCCGGCCGTACGCGGGCCGAAAGCTATATTGTCCCATATGTTCATATGGGGGAAAAGGGCGTAATTTTGAAATACGGTGTTAATTTTGCGCTTGTTGGGGGCCAGCGACGTGATATTTACCGAATCCAGAAACACTTCGCCGCTTTCGGGGGTTTCGAACCCTCCGGCTATTCTCAGCATGGTGGTTTTGCCGCATCCGCTCGGGCCGAGGAGGGAAAATATTTCGCCGCAACGGACGCCAAAGCTGACGTTTTTTACAACGTGTGTGGCTCCGTAATATTTTTCAATATTTTTAAACTCGAAAAACTCGCCCATTACACAAAGATAAAGAAGGCAAGAGAATAACAATTATACGTTTTTGAAAAGCTTTTTTTGAAAATTTTATTAAATAAAAAATTTAAATTTCACAGTAAAATATTATTTGACTTTCTTTAGCGGATTTCTATTTAAAATTTATAAGCAAGTTTGGTAAAGTAATTTATCACTCCCAACTTGTAAATTACCCCATATTACCCATCAAACACACACTAAAAAACGAAATGAAAAAAATATTATTGTTAATACCCCTTATATCAATATGCCAATTTGCATTTTCCGAGGATTATTACAGAGTTTCCAACGCCACCGATACTGAATCTTCGGCTCCGTATATTCAATCTTCGCCGTACCGTCTGCTTTGGTGCGCAAACGGTACAAACGGAACATTGCAGCGAGGATTGAAGGATTATTACGTAAAAGTTGCGGGAAACTCCACCGTAAGCATTTTGGGGATTTTGCCAAGCGGCAGCGGCGGGCAGTTCAACAACATGGTGACGCTGTTGGAGGACAGCTCCGTTTTGGAGCTCACTTCAACTAATGCAATCCAACTTAATTCGGTTTCCAACGCCGGCTTGATTTACAAATTCAACCTTGCCGAAGGGGCGTCTTCGGCAACGATTAAAACAACCGACGCGAATGCAACTTTTAATTTAAGCTATAGCGGAAACGGCGCCGACACAATCGACAGGGGCATTATGCTCGGACAGGGTGTAAACCTTGTCACGGAAAGCAATTTATCAATATCCAATACGGCAACACAATACCCTTTGGCGATATTGCAGCTTGACGGCAACGTAAGCGTCGCGGCGGGTTCGTCGCTTTACGTTTCGGGTGCCAACTTGACTCAAAGCGCATCTTCCACAATAAAAGCAGATTCGATTTATATAAGCAATTCCGACGTAAATATAGGAGGGGCTATTTCATCGCAGACTTCCGGAGGCAATCTCACGGTATATCTTAACGGCGGGGAAGTGAATCTGTCAGCGCAGTCTGCCGACGTGTTCGCGAATGCGTATTTAAGGTCTGAAGAAACCGACGCTTCCTCCCAATTAAACGTTAAAACTTCGCTGACGTTTAATAAATTAAAAATTATGAATACCGCCAGTTCCTTAACTGTGGACGAGGGAATCACGCTGACGGTGGGTTCCACTTCGAGCACGGTAAACTTTGAAAATTACGGCTCAGGAACAATAAAGGGGACTTTAATTATCAACAGCAGCGACGCCCAACACAATCCTTCAAGTAAGCTTGGACTTCTAACAGTTGATGGTGGCACTATAATTGAAAATTCGGCTCAAGGATCATACGCACTGGACGCATATAACAGAACTGTTAAACTTATAAACGGTGCAACCGCCAAAGTCACGCGCTCTTCAGGTTTCTTGGGAATAAGCGAAAACGGCACTTATGACGTTGACGCAACTTCCATAATAGACGCTTCCAATATAGCATTCTCCGAAAGAGGTGGCACGCTTGTACTGGCTTCCCCCGACAATCTCGCCCAAAAATCCGGAATTTTAGTCAATGGTCCCTCTACTATGCTGCTATCTACGGCTCAACTTTATCTCACTGCGGATACGGGCAATTATGATTTTGGAAAATTGATGTTTTTGCGCAATTCGAATATTGAGATATATCTCGGAGAGGCCAAATTGTCGTTTTCGGGGGTCGAGTCGTATCTGGGCAGGGAGTGCGATTCAGAGATTATATTATACGATTTTGCCCCCAATATGGTATCTTTAGGCATCGACGAATCCATGCTGTCCGCCAACGGCATAATTACCACCGGCATCACAAGCGCGAACATAAAGCTTACCGCCTACGACGTAAACGGAGAACTTTTGACGGGAGATTGGAGCATTACTGCCGACGGTTATCTTGCCAATTCCGGACTTATTCCTGAACCCGCCGAATGGGCATTGCTGTTGGGGATTTCGGCTCTCGCGCTTGCCGCGTATAGAAGAAGAAAATAGGCGTATTTATAGCATGTTCTCAAACGCGCCCGCTATTTTCCGTGCGGGCGTGTTTTTTATCTCAAGCGTGGAGGGGAGGCAATAAATACCACTTCCGCCCGGCGGGGGACATTAAAAAACACGGCAAGAAACATAGGACGCGGTTCGGCGCGTGCTTTTGCGTCGCATTCCCGCCGGGAATATCCCTCCGGCAAAGAGACGGTCATAAGCCGTTTAAGAAACGCCCAATGCAATTTCTTCCGTTCCGGTTTGCAAAACGGCAAATTCCCAAGCGGCAGGGATCTGCGGGCGGTGTTTTAAAAGGCCTATTTTCCGGACTTTTGCATGCCGTCCCGGCTTTTAATCTTTCAAGAAACGCAATATCGTTAGAGAGTAGGGCGGCAATTTCTCCTTGAATTTTCCGGAAAGTTCCGTTTTAGACTCGCGTATATCGCTCCGCAAATCGTCGTATCTTTTACAGCTTAGAACTGTCTTTAGAACGCGGCGCTTGGAGGTTACGATGTTTCCCACATCTATTTCGAGTTCCGTTTCTACCGGCAGAATGTTTACGATTTTTAATATCGTTTCCTCTCCGCGATTTACGATAGACGCGCCTATGCGTTCAGCGACGCCGGTCTCCGGATTGTTTATCTGCAGCTTTGAATTTACATATTCATCGCCTGAATTATGTAAGAAAAGTTTTTGGACGTAATATTCGGGCATGGGATATACGCCGTCGTTGTCGAATTGTATCATGACGCGATTCGCTCCCTTTAGGTTTTTGTTCGCCATAAGAGGCGCGTACGAAACCATTTTAACAATATCCCCGTTGCGTTCCAGAGACATAATATAGAGCGCGGAACACAAGGCGGTATATACATTGTTGCCCTTTTTTGAAATGAAACCGTATTCGCCGAGATAAATCTGCGGACCGTTTCTGTCGCGGTTGTCGTAAAAGTCGCAATGCGCTATGTACCATTCTGGTGATTCGTAGTAATGCTCGTCGATGATGGGCGTGCATGAATCGCGGACAAGTTTGTATCCCTCGGTGAAGTCTTGCCCCCAACCCAAAATACCGGAACTGCCGATTACAACTATGTCGGGATACTTTTTGTTCACGGCGTCCTTAATCATGAGATAGCGTTTTTTAAACTCCGCGGTCGGTTCGTCTTCATTTCCGATACCGAGATATTTCAGATTATAAGGTTTTGGGTGACCGCCTTCGGCTCGTGTTTTTCCCCAGAGCGTCGTTTCCTGATCTCCGTTTGCCCATTCTATCAAGTCGAGCACTTCCTGAACATATTTCGGCATGTCTTTCATTGGAATGGCAGCTCCGCCTTTGACTTGGCATGATGTTCCGGCAGATACGACAGGCAGGGGCTCTGCTCCTATGTCCTCGCAAAACTGGAAATATTCGTCGTATCCCAATCCAAAAGTTTGATGGGATTTCCAAACATTGGGCAAAGGCTTTCTATCTTCAAGCTTTCCAATTGTGTACTGCCATCTGTAAAAATTTTTCGGGCTGTCGGAATGCACGAGGCAGCCTCCGGGAAAACGCACAAAATTCGGCCTCAAAGCGGCCAAATGCCGCGCTATATCCTTTCTGAGGCCGTTTTGGCGCCACATAAATGTATCGCGCGGGTAAAGTGAAAACATGTCCAGGCTTATTTTTCCATTTCCAGATATTTCCACTTTTAACGACGCTCCCTTTACGCCGTTCTTTGCGAATAATGGAACGGAATATTTTTCCCATGTCCGCGAATCCGCGTTGATTGTCTCTTCGGATTCTATTTTGCCGCCGGGCGCTTCAACGCCAACTTTTATCGAAACCGGAGCGTCCGATTTTACAAACAAAGAAAAGTCGTAGGTCTTTCCCGCCTTCAGCGATATGCCGTTCCAACCTTCGTTTTCCACTATTAAAGAAGAACCGTTGCCCGCATCAATTTGCAGGTAGTGGGGATTGTTTTTGGTAAGCGGGGCGTCGGTTTTTATGGAATATTTGGCGCTGCCGGAAATTTTCCAAGCAGTCAGTGGAGAAAAATCCGGATTGTCAAGCTCTGAATATTCAAAATCGCGGTTTTGTAAAAGTTCGGGATATAAGCCGCCGTCCGCCGCACGAAGGATATCTTCGTAAAATATTCCAATCATTTTTGGATTTATGCTTTTTTTTGTTTTTTCGGAGACGAGATTGCCGGTTATTTTATTCTTCAGCCTTTTTTCAAGTTTTTCGGGAGTTTGTGCCATTATTTCGGCTTTTTTTAGCCAATCACGCTCAATGGCCATAAACTTGTCGAAGTCGGCTTTGTCCATATCCATAAAGACGCCGGTGTGTTTTTTGCCTTCAACCTCCAATTCGGAATATTCATCTGGATAGTCGGATTTGCTTATTTTTTTGGGCGAAGTGTAATTTTTAAAATCGCGGGTGGAAATTTGATAGTATGTGTCGTTTTCGCTTTTAAAGTATATATTGTAAGCGCTGTTTTCTGAAGATCTTACAACAGGATTTCTAAAAATGACAGATTCTTCCAATATTGCGTTGTCCTGTTTTCGCCAATCCACAAAATTCGGAGTGCTCGAATGGGCAAATTCATTTCTTCCAGTACCGAATGCCCATATGCAATGATATAATCCGTCAGCGCCTTTAAATAGGTAAGGGGAAGTCATTTGGCGGTTTGTGCGTAGACGCCTGTCTCCGAAAAAGCTGACCAGAACCCTGCATTTGGAAGCCTTCCATGTTCCGCCTTCAAAATAGGCTATTTGCAGCTTTCTCCATGCCTCTACGGACTGGTCGGAAAAAACAAAGATCCTTACTTTTTCATCTTCCGGTTCTTTAGCGCAAAACGATTCTTTTGCGAAAATACCGACAAATACCACCGTTATAACAAGTATAAATTTTAATCTGCGAGTAATCATTTTATTGTTTTTGGTATCGCTGTGTTAAGCTGTCAATAAAAATCCGAAAGCAGCTGCAGAAAGCAAAAAGGCGGCTCTAAAATTATTCAGAACCGCCTTCATAAAATTGCAAAAATCCTAAATGGAATTTTCGTTTAGATTTTTCCCCAGTGTTTTAAAAGGGTTTCTCCTATGACAGAAGGTGTTTCAGCAACTGCAATTCCCGCGGATTTAAGAGCGTTTATTTTGTCTTCGGCTCCGCCCGATTTGCCAGATACAATCGCTCCCGCGTGACCCATTCTGCGGCCTTTGGGGGCTGTGCGTCCGGCGATAAATGCGGCCGTGGGCTTTTTGCAGTTTTCTTTTAGCCATTCGGCGGCGATTTGTTCGCCGTTGCCTCCGATTTCGCCAATCATAACGATAGCTTCGGTTTGCGGGTCGTCGTTAAACATTTTTACGGCGTCGAGGTGGCTCGTTCCGTTAATCGGGTCTCCGCCGATTCCTATAACGGTGCTTTGCCCGTATCCGAGGCATGTTAGCTGCCAAACAGCTTCGTAAGTCAAAGTTCCCGAACGGCTGACAACGCCTACAGTGCCGGGTTTGTGTATATAGCCTGGCATGATTCCTATCTTGCATTCTCCGGGCGTTATAATTCCGGGACAATTCGGGCCTATAAGGCGCGACTTGCACCCTTTCTGCATCAGGCGCGATTTTACAATAGCCATGTCCTTAACGGGGATTCCCTCGGTAATGCAAATAATGAGAGGAACCTGCGCGTCTATCGCCTCCATAATCGAGTCCGCAGCAAAAGGCGGCGGAACGTATATTACACAGGCATTTGCGCCTTCCTTGCTTACCGATTCGGCTATCGTGTTGAAGACGGGGACTTTTTCGTCAAAAATCTGTCCGCCTTTTCCGGGGGTGACGCCAGCTACGATGTTTGTGCCGTATTCGAGGCATTGACGGGTGTGGAATGCGCCCGTATTGCCGGTAATGCCGCTAACGACAACTCTTGTATCTTTATTTACGAGTACGCTCATTTTTGTATGAAAGTTAAGGGTTTATTTGTTTTCGGCCGCGACGATTTTCACGATTTTTTCCGCAGCGTCTGCAAGGGAATCGGCAGTTGTAAGTTTTATGCCGCTGTCCGCAAGCATCTGCCTTCCCTTTTCGACATTCGTTCCTTCGAGCCTTACGACAAGGGGGAGGGTGAGCCCGACGTTCTTAACGGCCGCGATTACGCCCGCTGCAATTACGTCGCAGCGCATGATTCCGCCGAAGATGTTTACGAGTATTCCCTTTACGTTTTTGTCTTTCAGCAGAATATTGAAGGCCTGTGTTATGGCCTCCTCGTTGGCGCCTCCGCCCACGTCGAGAAAGTTTGCGGGGTTGCCGCCGAAGAACTTAATTATATCCATTGTTGACATGGCGAGACCCGCGCCGTTGACCATGCACGCGATATTGCCGTCGAGGGCTATGTAATTCAGGCCGTATTTTCCCGCTTCCGTTTCTTTCGGGTCCTCTTCGTGCAAATCCCTAAGCGCCTCGATCTCCGGGTGGCGGAATAGGGCGTTGTCGTCGAATGAAACCTTGGCGTCGAGCGCCATTATCTTGCCGGAAACGGTAAGTATTAGAGGGTTAACCTCAACCATTGAACAGTCTTTTTCCCAGAACAGCCTGTAAAGCCCCTTAATGATGGACGTCCATTGTTTCATCAGTTCCTTGGCGCCGAAACCGAGGAAAAATCCGAGCTTGCGCACCTGAAAAGACTGAAGCCCGATATCGGGATCTATAAGCATCGTTAGAATCTGATCCGGGGTTTCTTCAGCGACTTTTTCGATATCCATGCCTCCGGCAAGCGAGGCTACAATGGCGACTTTTCCCGAAGCTCTGTCCATTAAGATAGACAAATAATATTCCTTTTGAATATCGTTGGCTTCCGTAAACAGGATCGCCCCGACTGTTTTTCCCGCCGGGCCGGTCTGTTTTGTTATTAGGGTGTTTCCGAGCATTTTTGCCGCAATCGAAGGCGCTTCATCGCGTTTAACGAGCTTAACGCCCCCCTGAAAACCGTCCGCAAAAACGCCTTTGCCTCTGCCTCCGGCGTGGATCTGCGACTTTACGACAATTACGTCCCCGCCAAGCGACGCTACAGCCGCATCGAATTCGTTTGCGGATTTTGCGACACACCCAGCGGGTATGGCTACGCCGAATTCTTTGAACAACTCTTTAGCCTGATATTCGTGAATATTCATTTTTTTAACTACCTTTTGTAGAATTTTTTTGATTAAAAAATCATCTAAACACGATTATCTCCCAGTCCAATTCCATGTCAAATAAATATAGAATTATATTTTTATTTTATATGTAATTCATTATAAATAAGTTATGATTATTTAAAAGAGCGTTAACTGCAAATTAAAATTTTGGAAAAACGCTGTTTTATTTAATTTCTTTATCCGATTATGCTTCGAGAATTTTTTCTAAAATACAGAATATTCACATTAAATAAAATTTACCAAAAATGTCACATGTAAAAAATTTTACATTCAAAACGTAACTGTGCATTTAAAATTCAAAAGTATAAATCCGCTTAAAAAACCGTTCGATAGACAAAATGAGGAAAATTACCAACCTGAGGATCATTGGACAAAGAATGCCGTAATTGGAACCAGTAAAAAGCGCTTGCGGCATTTAAATGATTTTAAACGGAAAGAATATTAATGCGACTAAAGCAAAATGCCAAGTCGCCGCTTTAAATTTTAACGCGTAGGGAGATTTCCGCCTATAAAAGAGTAAATTTAAATGCACAAACGGAAAAGATTAAAAAAACAACGCAAAAATTGGACACACATGCCGCAATTAGCAAGTTATTAATTCAAGGCGGTTAAATATATAAAAGAATAGGAAATTTGGCGCGCGTATATATTGAGACGGAGATAATTGCCAAGAACGTTGACCGTAATGGCGCGGTAGTTGCCATCAAGGAAGGTTAAAAAATAAGATAGTATATAAAAATATATAAATTTGTCGTATAATATTTATTATGTCTAATCAAGAAAATGCAAGTAATGAGGCAAAATTTTCTTTTGGAAAATGTCTTAACCGTTATTAGCTCAATGACTTGCGCATAACAATTAGCACATGGCTAAACATAAAATAAAAGCTGATTACTTTCCGTTAATGATTATAATCGCGGTATAAACTAAACCTTAATTTATTTTTTGCTTAGTCTTTAAAAACTCCTCTAAAATCTCAGGTAAAGAATTATCTTTTATATTTATCAAGAAACCTTTTGGATTTTTTGGAGAGGGAGATATTTCATTAAAATTCTTAGCCGTTTCTGGTATGTTCTGATGAGGTTGAATCGGTAATTTTCGAATATAATCAAAATCAAGATTATAATCTTTCAATCGTTTTAATGCTTCAATATTAGAAATTTTATTTAACACTCCTCCCCTATCATACGAAAATAATTTTATGGGACCTATACGAAGTAAAAATTTACGATTATCCATACACATATTATTGCCTTCTCCCTCTATGCGATACCACCGCATGGATCTAAAATAATATCCTGATGGCTCGTTGGTTATGGCATATGCGTATTTAGCAGGTTTCAATTCATCCTTACCGTTAGGGGTTTTTGACGGTATATATAATACATATTGAGGAACAATTATATACATCGAATCTCCGGAAACCCATACACCTAATATTTCTTTTTCATACCTTCTTAACAAATCTGCATTGTTAAGGCTTGCCATTGTTGGTATCGTTATAACAGACAAGCTAATAAATGTAAAAAACCTATATAACGCTTTCACACCCAAACTCCATTCCCTTTATTCTCATCTATAAAATTTGAAGGATAGAATATTGATTCATAATTATGTTCTTCAGCATAATTTCTGGCTAACATATCTTGTCTGAAGTAATTTCAACTTTCATAGATTCAGTATATGGATCATCTCTGGCTTCATTGAGCATTACGAGTATTTTTTTATGCCGGTTCACATGCTTGAAATGTAGAACAAGATAACCGATAATGCCTTGGATCAGCCATTTGCCTACATCTATCCGCACCAAAGCTCGTCTTGTCGATAGTAGAGAAATCCTATTTAACTACTCCTATGCCTGTGTGCCTGTTTTTTTCTACGTACCAATGTTGTTTCCAAACACGTTCCCTAAAGTCCTTGGGTTTCCCTGAATGTTTATACATTTCCTTGTAGTCGCTTTTAAAGCCTCTATCTGAATAGGAACACATATTCATGAATTCCAAAGTGTCACTAAGTTATTTTCCTGAATAAAAATATCACCATTACAAATAAAAATGTTGGAATTATTGACGATGAAACAAAAATAACATCTTCAATAATTCTCTGATTCTTAATTTGTTCATTTAAAAAATTAATAACTATTTCAGATTTTGTTAAAAACTTCAAAATATAGATCCATGAGATGATAAAAATAAATATACCTATTATTAGGCCAACTATATTATAGCAATAGAATTTAAAAGTTCTTCTACTCATAAAATGCCTCAAGTTATAAGAGCTGTTGTTGTTTTTTAGATTCCTCAATCCGTTCCAAAGAATCTATCAAAGAATCTTTCATGTAATCATATACCAATGTTGTTTCCAGTTTATTGCGCTTTATTACGGTTCCCCATCTCGCCAATTCTGCGCAATGCCAATTCTTTCTTGTCGCTTAAATATTTAATATAAACACGTTCCCTAAAGTCCTTGGGTTTCTCTAAATGTTTATACATGTCCTTGTAGCCGCTTTCAAAGCCTCTATCTGAATACGAACGCATGCTCATGAATTCCAAAGTGTCAACGTCAAATTTTCCAGACGAAACTTCTTCTATACGCTTATCTATCCATTTTATCAACTCCTTATAATATCGTTTGCTTTCTATAACGTTGCCATTTTTGTAAAAATAGCCTGCCAATAATTCACTCTTATACGGAAATAAATTCGCATATTCTTCCGATTTGTCCAATAATGAAATGGCCTCATTTAAAAGATTTCTTCTAAGCTTTATTCTTGCCAAATACATATAGGCATACGCTTTTTGCGCATTCG
>CALXLM010000011.1 GCA_944389195.1 uncultured Opitutales bacterium | reverse complement strand
TATTAGCTTCATCTTCACGCGAAAGCTCTCTCCGTTATCACGGCGCTTTTGGCAGACCTTATTTAATTTCTGGTTTCTCGACACAGCCCTCACAATTTTACCTTACGGCAATATCACTCTATCTTTATACTTATGCCCGTTTACCCACTTGTACATCCTTTGCTCTACTTTATTATTTGCGCATCTTTATTTAACAACTTGCACAACCCTTCCCTTTCTCATTGCATCAAATACGGTTTTACATTAGGCAACTCGCATCAACGGCATTTCTGCATCTCGGCCCCCCCTCCCTTCCTGCGCCACTTCTTGCATTTATACGCCTATATTCAAATGCTCTTTCCACTCTTCTTTACTCTTTAATGCGATACAATATTATTAACCTACATGCACCCACGGCTTACTAAAAATAAAGCCCACTTCACGCACAACTATTTCAGCCGCTTAAACAATATTCACACCTTTTTACATTATTTGCTGCTTATAAATGCCACCCACTCTTTTGCCTTTTTATTTATTACTTATGATTCGTCTCCTATGTCCTACATTGCGTTAAGTTAACCACAGTTGCAGCTAAATCGTTCTGTTTATTCCTATATCCGATAATTTTTAAGCAACAGCCTTGTCGCCGCCATTCTTACCATGTTTGCCTCAACCCTATTTTTAACGCCCAAACCTGCCTCGCAAGACCCGCTTCATTATTAAATACCTTCAAGCATTCCCATAATGACAATGCAAAATTTTATCCCCTTTTGCCCTCCTGCTTTTTCCCCTTCCCCAACTTTGAATATAAACAAAAAAATCTAAAGCAACATTGCAACGGTGGAAAGAACCGTCATAACAATTACAAAAGCCCTATAATATTTGTCGGAAACAATCTTTACAAACCATATTCCCACAAAGGCGCCTACTATGATGAGCGGCGCGCCGCAAAGGCTCACAGCTAAACTTTCTGAACTTATGTTATCCCATGCGAAAACCTGAAGGGGAAGCTTCATATAGTTGACGGCCAAAAAAAACCATGCGTTTGTCCCCACGAATACGAGCTTTGGCAGGCGCGCGCTAAGCAGGTAAACTGACATTACCGCGCCGGCGGCGTTGCCAATCATGGTTGTAAATCCTCCCGCCACTCCGAAAGCCTGGCAATACCACCATTTATCTGCCAAATCCGCACTTTTACGGACGTCTTTCCCGGTCCACAGCATCGCCGCAAGCCCCATTAAAATCGAAAGCGCTATCAATATTTTAAAATCGTCCTCGCAAACGAAAGAATCTACAAACAGCGCAATAAAAAAACCGGCAATCGCCGGAGGCAAAAGCCTCAAAACGATTCTCCATGACGCCTGTCTCCGATAGTATATGATCGCCAACAAATCCGCAAAACACAGCATGGGCAATACGATTCCCGTGGAAGGTTTGGCTCCGAATGCCATAGCCATAAGCGGAATAGAAACCGCGTTTATACCCTGCATGCCCGTCTTGGACATGCCTATTAAAAGGGCGCATAAAAACAGCGTCCACATCTGCTGCGAAGATGAGAAAATCTGCCCGAAATCGAACATAAGCGGCCAATGATTGCGGCATCCGCACATTTTGCGAGATTTTTCGAACAAATAAATTTCGGAACATGTCGAAAAGAAAATACTTTACACGTAAAATATCCGTACGCATAATCACTTCATGAAAAGACGCGAATTTGTCACCGCAATATCGACAGCGGCCGTGGCGACTCCATTCGGAGAGCTTTTTGCCGATACATCTTCAAAGGCGGGCACGCCCGACATGGTAGCCGTGCGCAACGGAGAAGCCGCCGACATGTTTGAACGCGGGATAGCCGAAATGGGGGGCATGGGCCGCTTTGTAAAAAAAGGCCAAAAGGTGGTTTTAAAGCCGAATATTGGCTGGGACAGGCCTCCGGAATACGGTTCCAATACGAACCCGGAACTCGTTGGAAGGATAGTAAAACATTGCTTCGACGCCGGCGCAAAAGAGGTCCTGTGTTTCGACCGCACATGCGGGGAGAATTGGGACGAACGCTACGAAATAAGCGGGATAAAAGAAGCCGTAGAAAAGAACGGTGGAGAAATGGTGACAGGCCAGGTGTCGTCAATGTTTGTAGACCAGGACATACCCCGCGGAGTATCGCTCAAACACGCGCGCGTCCACAAACTTGCAGTTAACCCCGACGTATTCATAAATATCCCCGTTTTGAAACACCACAGCGGCACGAAAGTCACATGCGCGCTTAAAAACTATATGGGCTGCATTGAAGACAGGCCGTGGTGGCATAAACACAATCTGCCGCAGTGCATAGCCGACTTCAGTACATACCAAAAAACCACCCTTACCATAGTCGATGCCTACCGCGTCATGCTGAAAGCCGGACCGAGGGGGACAAGCCCGGATTTTGCGCCGGTAGTCAAATACCAAATCATTTCAACTGATATCGTTGCCGCCGACGTTGCGGCGGTAATGCTGTTTGCCAATGTTGCGCGCCAGTTCGGCATGGGAGTTCCGTACGCGCTATCTGACATCAAGTACATCGCAGCCGCGGTAAAGCTTGGAGTCGGAACCGACAACCTATCAAAATTAAACGTCAAGCGCATTTCGATATAACGCGCGCACGACCGAAACATTCTCGCCGCTTCGCCGTTTACGCAATAGACAGCGAAGCTTTTTTTAAGGCGAACCGATGGGAAAATTTTTCAACATAGCAAAAAAATTCAGGGTTTTGACGGCGCTGACGGTATTCTGCCTCGTATCGGCAAAATTTTTCGACGTGTACGCGTCGTTGCCGAAGGCCTACTACATGTACTTCAACCCCATTTCGACCCAATTTGCGCCGTCCCTGCTAAAGATGCTCGCATTTTCAAGCATTGCGGCGGGCGCCGCGTTCGTAAGTTTTACGGCGCTTGCGTTGTTGTTCGGCAGGGCGTACTGTTCTTTTTTTTGCCTTTTCGGAATACTTATGGACGTCGCAAGGAGAATTGTCCTGCTGCCGTCATTTGCGCCGATTCTGAAGGAAACGCGAATGGGCAAATTTTTAGGCAAGCGTTTCGCGCGGCAAAAATTTGCTGCGGCGCACAACGCCACAAGAGCCATCTTCCTCGGCATTGCAATATTTGCTTTGGCATTTGGCTACACGTCGCTTTTCGGATTTATAGAGCCATATTCCCTTTACGGAAAGATTATGGGGGGGGCGGTGCATCCTGCCGCGTGTATTGCCGTCAACGAAACCAGCCAAATTCTGTATTCTTTCGAGAATTTTTCTGTGCGCCCCGTCAACGGCGACCCCACGATTCCGCTTGCGGCGTTTGCGGTTTCGCTTATTATTTTGGCCGCAATAACGGCCGTGTCCGCCGCGCGAGGCAGATTATACTGCAACACTGTGTGTCCGGTAGGCGCGTTTCTGGGTTTCTTCGCCAAATTTTCCCTGTTTAAAATATCAATCGACAGCGAAAAATGCGTTTCTTGCGGAATGTGCGAGAGGAACTGCAAGGCGCAGTGCATCGATTCAAAAAATAAAGCAGTAGATTTCACCAGATGCGTGCTGTGTTTCAATTGCGCCGGCCACTGCCCGAAGGAAGCCGTGGTTTTTTCAATCAATCCGATATTCAAGAGAGCGGGAAAGTCTCACTCCGACACCGCAAAAGCCGAACGGGCGCAGAGCCGGATATCCGCCACTCGCCGTTCGTTTCCCAAAATAATCCTCGGCCTTTCGGCAGTTTTGTGCGCGGCGGCAAGGCGCGACGGCAGGGGCATGGGATTCGGCCGAGGACGCAGGCACCCAGAATCCGAAATGTCCGACGAGACAACCCCCTTCGGAATGCCGGGCGCCCGCCCCGACAAGCGCCTCGCAATGCCTCCGGGCGCGCAGAGCGTTGAAAATTTTACGGAACACTGCACGGCATGCCAGCTGTGCACCGCCGCATGCAAGGCGCATATCCTCAAGCCTTCGGTGGGCGAACTTGGGTTGTCCGGACTTATGCAGCCCTTTATGGATTTCAGGCGCGGATACTGCATACACAACTGCCACGACTGCTCCAAAGTGTGCCCGACCGGAGCCATAAAATTCATATCAAACAACGAAAAGCGCCACACAAAGATAGGAACGGCGGTTTTCATAAGAAGGCTGTGCGTCGTCAAGACCGACGGCACCGACTGCGCCGCATGCGCCGAGCACTGCCCGGTACATGCCATTGAAATGCTGCCTTTCGGCAGGAGGGAGGAAAGCCTATATATCCCCCACGTACACTCTGAAGTGTGTATAGGATGCGGCGCATGCGAATTTATATGCCCCGTGCAGCCGCACAAGGCGATTGTCGTGCGCGGCATAAGAAAGCATAGAAAAGCCGCCGTATTCGACGAATCCATGCGGCTGTACAAATCTGAAGCAAACTCTAAAAACGCCCGCAAAACCGACAACTCCGAAAAAGGGAAAACCGCCACGGGCGATTTCCCGTTTTAAGCGCGCGCCGCAAGCGCTTTGTTTTTATCGTGCGCTCCCGCGCCCGATAAAAGTTTTGCTGCGGTTTGCGGCGGAGTCAAAAAATTTCTGCAACCCCAAGCCGCGCCGAATTTTCCGGCGCGGCGCAAAGCGAAAAACTCCGCGCGCTCCAGCGGCAAACCGCTTCCCTTCCCCGCTTCGGCAGGCACTATGTATAAGCGCATGCCCATTTTCACCGCTCGCGGCAGCGCAAAAACGGCAGCCGCCGACCGCAAGCGGAAACGGATCCGGTTGCACCGCCGGCGCAACAAAAGCAACAGGAAACAAACCGCTTCCCCTCCCCGCATCTGAGAACGGCGCATATAAGCGCGGCTCCAAAGCGCGGGCGTTTTTAAAGGGAAAGCCTATTGCGGAAGATTGTAGTTGCAGTTAGGATCCAACTCCTCGACCTTGTAAGGAAGGCCGAAGTTCGATACGGCATCGAGGAACGGATCCGGGTCGAGCTGCTCCATGTTGAATACGCCAGCCCCCTTCCACAGACCGAGCGCCAACATTCTTGCCGCGCACGCCGCAGGCACGCCGGTAGTGTACGATACCGCCTGGCTGTTGGTCTCCGCGTAGCATTCTTCATGCACGCACACGTTGTATATGTAATATTTTTTGCGCTCTCCGTTTTTATATCCGTCGAAAATGCAGCCTATGTTTGTCTTGCCTTTTGTAAGGGGCCCCAAACTTGCAGGGTCAGGAAGAACGGCTTTTAAAAATTCGAGAGGTTCTATTTCTACACCCTTGATTTTTATGGGTTTTATGGACGTCATGCCCACATTTTGCAAAACCGTAAGGTGGTTGATGTATTTGTCGCTGAATGTCATCCAGAAACGTATCCGCTTAAGCCCCCTCAGATTTTTCGAAAGCGATTCGAGTTCCTCGTGGTACAGCAGATACGAAGGCCTGACGCCCACTTCCGGATAGTCGAAGTCGGTGCGCATTTCGAGCGGCTTTGTGGAAATCCACCGGCCGTCCTCCCAATACCTGCCGTTTGCGGTAATCTCCCTTATGTTGATTTCCGGATTAAAATTCGTGGCGAACGGAAGTCCGTGGTCGCCTGCGTTGCAGTCGAGAATGTCGACGTAATTTATCTCGTCGAAAAGGTGTTTTTGGGCAAATGCGCAATACATGTTCGTCACGCCAGGATCAAAACCCGATCCGAGAACCGCCGGAATTCCGGCTTCTTTAAACCTGTCCTGATACGCCCACTGCCACTTATATTCAAATTTTGGAACGTCCGGCGGCTCGTAATTCGCCGTATCGATGTACGGAATCCCCGCCTCGAGGCACGCATCCATCAGCGACAAATCCTGATACGGAAGCGCGACGTTTACGAGAATATCCGCCCCTATACGCCGTATTAACCCGGCGGTTTCCGCCGGATTGTCGGCGTTGACGCGCTCCGTTTTAAGTTTGCCTCCGAGCTCGGCGGCAATGGCGTCGCACTTCGACTTTGTGCGCGAAGCCATCCAAACCTCTCCGAAGGCGTCCGCCATCTGGCAGCATTTATGCGCGACGACACGGCCGACCCCGCCCGCGCCTATTATCAAGACTTTTTTCATAACCGTTTCCCTGTAAAAAATTCAAATGCAATATTTCGTTGAAATAAAAAAGAGTTCAAGCAAGATTTTCATGCATATCAACAAAAATACGAAATGACACTCGAAGAAAGACTGGAAAAATATCTCGCTAAGGATCCGCAAATCGACCCTACCGCATACGTGAGCAGGAGCGCCACCCTCATAGGCGACGTTAAAATCGGCGCCCATGCAAGCGTTTGGCCTGGATGCGTTCTGAGGGCGGATATAAACTCGATAGAGCTCGGGGAGGGATCGAACCTTCAAGACGGCACCGTAGTGCATCTTGCAGACGACGCCGGTGTGAAAATAGGCAGGGACACCACTGTCGGGCACGGCGCAATCATACACGCCTGCGAAATAGGAAACGAATGCCTCATCGGCATGGGCGCGATAATACTCGACAAGGCCGTAATCGGCGACAACTCGATAGTGGGCGCCGGCGCCCTCGTGACCAAGAACACTGTTGTACCTGCCGGTTCGCTCGTTCTCGGATCTCCCGCCAAGGTTGTAAAACAGCTTGACGAAAAAGCAAAAGAAGGTCTCGGATACTGGTCTAAAAAATACGCGAAACTCGCCGCGGCAAACAAGGCAAAAGAAGAGGCCTCAGCCGGCAAAGACAAATGATTCTTCCCGAAAAATATTCGGCGCTAAGCGGAATATCCACGCCCGCATACGTTGTCGACTCCGACGCCCTCGAAAAAAATCTAAAGGCTCTCAAACGCGTGGAGGACGCCTCGGGATGCTCCATTCTGCTCGCCTTAAAGGGATTCTCCGCATACGCTCTTTTCCCGCTTATAAGAAAATATTTGGGGGGAACGACGTCGAGCGGAATAAACGAGGCGAAGCTTGCGCGCGAGTATTTCGGCGGCGAAATACATGTTTACAATCCGGCCTTTACACGGGCCGAGATATGCGAACTTGCGTCATTTGCCAACACAATCGTATTCAACTCGCAAAGCCAGCTCGACAAATTCCGCGATCTTGCCGCGGAAACCGCGAAAAAATGCGGCCGCGGTAAAATCGGAATAGGGCTAAGGGTAAATCCGCAATACTCGGAAATAGAGACTGAAATATACAATCCGTGCGCAGCAGGTTCCCGGCTCGGCGCCCTGCGCGGAAGCCTGCGCAAAGACTTTGCCGACAAAATAGACATGCTGCACTTCCACGCCATGTGCGAGCAAAATTCGGACGTCCTTGGGCGCGTAGTTTCGCATTTCGAAAACATTTTCGGAGACGCCATTCGGAAAGTTTCGGAGGTAAATTTTGGCGGCGGGCACCATATAACTAAAGACGGATACGACATAGGCCTGCTCGTAAAAACCGTATCAGACTTTTACAAAAGATACCCCAATATAAAAAAAATTTATCTCGAACCGGGAGAGGCGGTCGCCCTCAACGCCGGAATCTTCGCCGCGAGGGTTCTTGAAATATCGAAAAACGGCCGCGACATAGCCATTCTCGACTGTTCCGCCCCGTGCCACATGCCCGACGTTCTCGAAATGCCCTACCGCCCTCCTGTTTTAGGAGGCGCCATGCCGGGGGAGAAAAAACACACATACGAGTTGGCGGGGCGCTCGTGCCTCGCCGGCGATAGAATCGGCATTTATTCCTTCGACGAGCCATTGAAAGAGGGAGACATGCTGCTATTCGGCGACATGGCGCACTACACCATGGTAAAGACAACAACCTTTAACGGCGTAAACCTTCCCGACATCGCGACTTTTTCGCCATCGAAAAACGAGTTTAAAATCCTTAAAAAATTCGGCTACGAAGAATTTAAATCCAGACTATGAGCCTTGAAGACGCATTGCGAAAACGCGCCGAGCGCATAGGGCGCCTCCGGCAAACATGCCGTAGCATTTTCGAATTATCGCAAATCATAACCCTTGAAATAGGATGCGGCAAGGGACACTGGCTAAGCGCATACGCAGCGGCGAATCCGTCCGAGCTGTGCGTCGGGATAGACCTCATAAGCGAGCGCATAAGAGACGCGCAAAGGCGCGCAAAAAACAGGAACGCGGCAAACGCTCATTTCGTAAAGGCGGAGGCATTTGAATTTCTTGAAGCCATGCCGCGCGACGCGCGCATCGACAAAGTATTCATACTCTTTCCCGACCCGTGGCCGAAGGAAAAACACCATAAGCGCCGCCTCATGCAAAAGGCCTTTCTCGACTATCTAAGACAGTTCGTAAGCGGCGGCGCAAAACTTTATTTCCGAACCGACCATGCCGAATATTTCGATTGGACGCTTTCCGCAATAAGCGAAAATTCAAATTGGAAAACGCTCGCCCTGACGGAGCTTCCTGTGGAGGAGGTTTCACAATTCCAGCGGATTCTCCCAAACTTTCAAACCCTCGCGGCCGAAGCTGTCTGACAAGCGCGCAAAAACCCGTCCGCGCAACATTATTTTCCCCGCCGCAACCCGCCCAAGAAAACCTCCGAAAAATACGCGGTTCGCCAAATAACGGCTTTTGCAGCAGCGGCTCTTACAAAAAATGACTCAGGAAGAAAGGCCGCCCTATCAAGCATGAATGTCTGCCCCCCAGTGAGCCTCTCTTTTATTGCGCCGTAATAAGACGCCAAAAGGCTCAAGATACAAACTTCGGCGACAGCCAAAAGTGACCTAAAATAAAATAGATTATTTCCATAAAACCAAATTCCCCGCGAAACGGCAGCCTTAAAACACGATAAACACCGCGGCGCCTTCAACGCTGCAGCAAAGTAGAGATTTACCCCACCTACGATTCCGCAAAACCGGCATAAAGCCCGCAACAAAGAAACGCCCGTACGGCGCACTTCCCCACCCCTTATATAAACTGCGGCTTTATTAAAATACTATCGACACACCGGCCATTAATGCCATGCCGAAAAACACGCCCACAATGCCATAATGTTCCTCTCCGTACTCCTTTGCCATGGGGAGAAGTTCGTCAAGGGAAATATATACCATAATGCCTGCCGTCAGTGCGAGCGCCGCACCGACAATCCCCGGAGTCAGGTAGGGCGCGAGTATAAAATACGCCGCTAAAGCCCCAAGCGGTTCTGCCAAACCAGAAAAAGTTGCCCAAAAGAACGCCTTGCGCTTGTTTCCCGTAGCCGAATATATCGGCAGAGCCACCGAAACGCCCTCGGGTATGTTGTGAAGCGTTATTGCCACGGCCACGCCAACCCCAACTGTTATGTCTTCAAGCCCCGCCACAAAAACCGAAAGCCCCTCGGGAAAGTTATGCACTGCCAATGCCGCGGCTGTCAACATCGCCGTTTTCCCGGCTTTGCCTCCCCCGCGCGGATTGTCCACCATATCGCGTCCGACGTGTTCGGGCACAAAATAGTCTATTATTCCCGCGCAAAGCACACCCGCAAAAAACGCGAGAACCGCAATAAGGTGCCCCAATCTTCCCGACTCCCCGCCGTCGAATCCGCCTTTCATATGCTCTATCGCCATCGGCAGAATATCCATAAACGACAGATAAATCATCACTCCCGCCGAAAAGCTCATGCCGAGGGCAAATATCTTAAAATCGTTCTTTTTTACCGCAAATGTCAACGCTGCGCCAATGCCGGTAGCGGCGCCCGCAAACAGCGACAATCCCAAAGCAATTATGGCGTTCTGTTCCATATTTTACATCATGTTTTTAATTCTTGACGGAAAACCGCAATAAGGGAAAATGTAAACCGACAATCGATTGTTTACAACCATATAATCGGGATGACAAATCCAAAAACTAAGGAAAAAAAAATGGAATTAAAAGGCTCTAAAACCGAAAAAAATCTTATGCTGTCTTTCGCGGGAGAATCGCAAGCCCGCAACCGGTACACATTCTTTGCCAGCGTGGCTAAAAAGGAGGGGTACGAACAGATTGCCGCAATCTTCACGGAAACAGCCGACAACGAAAAAGAACACGCGAAGCGTTTCTACAAATTTCTCGGGGAAGCTTCCGTGGAAGTCGAGGGCAAATTTGAAAGCCACCTCGGAGACACAAAATCCAACCTGCTTGCCGCCGCACAGGGAGAATACGAAGAATGGCACGACCTCTACCGCAAATTCGCCGACGAAGCCGACGCCGAAGGTTTTTCGGAAATAGCGGTGACATTTAGGAAAATAGCCGAGGTTGAAGCCCACCACGAGGCACGCTACCGCGCCCTTGCAAAAAATATCGAAGACGGCAAAGTGTTCTCAAAAGGCGTTTCCGTAAAATGGAAATGCAGAAACTGCGGATACGTTTTCACCGGATCCGAGGCGCCGGATAAATGCCCGGCGTGCGCCCATCCGAAGGCGTATTTCGAACTCCTTGCCGACAACTTCTAACTTTATGCGAACGGCCCCGCGCAGGTAAGAATCCCTGTTAGGAGGCCGTCAACAACTGCGAAAACCGCGGCTTGAAAACCGCGGTTTTTTTATCTTTCAAATCCGATTTTCGGGACCCGAAAGTTTTATTTTTGACAGCGCAAAGAAAAATGCGGAAAATTTTGCGCCATGATTACTGACACAGCCAGATTCCAGTACAAGCGGTATCACATTCCGAATTTAGTGAAAGCCATAAAGGTTTGGGAGGCTCTTTCCGAATGCGAAAACGGCCTCACGCAGCTCGAACTGATGAAAAAAACAAATTTCGTCCAATCCGCAATATTCAGAATACTGGCGACGCTTCAGGACTACGGCCTTGTAGATAAAAACCCGAACGACAACCGCTATACGCTATCCAAACTGTTCCTCCAGATGGCGCTCGGCGCCGAAAAGACGAAAAAGCTCATCAGGGGAGTATCCGACATTATGGTCGATATACGCGACGCCGTGAAAGAAACAACCATGCTCGGAATCATGCTTGAAGACAGGTTTGTAATGCTCCACCAGGAAATCGGCAAACACAGCTTCAACTATACCGGGACGATAGGCCTTGTATGCCCGATGCATACTGCCGCGGGGGCAAAAGCCATGCTGGCATTCATGGACGCCGGGAAAGCCTCGAAATACATATCAAAAATAGATTTTGTTAAATACAACGAAAACACCGTCACAAACAAAAAAGACTTTGCAAAGGTTCTCAAAGAAGCGCGCCGAAAAGGCTATGCCACAGACATAGAGGAATATGTGCGCGGAATGAACTGCGTGGCGGTTCCCATATTGGACGCAAACGGAACGCCTACGGCCTCAATATGGGTGACGGGGCCGTCAGAACGGCTGAAAGTTTCTGACTTTCCGAAAATCGCGGAAATAATGAAACAAAAAAGCGCTATGTGATTTTTCGCATTTTGCGCGCAAAGCCGGCGCGCCGCAAAAAGGACGCCTATTTATTCTTTTATTTTTTCCGCAAAACAATCTGTTTTAAAACCGTCCGTCCAAAAGGCGGTTTTACGCCGAACGGTGAATCTAAAACGACCGCAAACGGGGAACTTTGCCAACGGGACTTCTTGAAAAACGATACGCCTCGCCTTTTACAGGCGTTATTTTCCCAAAGTTTAGCGTTGCGCCACACGGAACAATGCGGCATGCCTCAAACAGATCCGCAAACAAGCAAAGCCGCGGGCGCTTTAAAACAGCCCCACAAAACCTTCTATCGAACAGGCGTAAAAATCTCCGGCCGACGGCGACGTTCCGCAAAAAGGCGCAGCGCGCAAGGCATTTGCGCCTTATTACCTTAGATCCACAACCGTCATGGAATGAACCGGAGACGCCTTGTGGGGCGACATGTTTACATTCATATTCGATATGTACAGCCTGCCTCCGCGCAGCGCAATATCGGCCGGCGCGTTGAGAGTCCCCGCGGAGCCGTCGGACGGAATGGGGCTCTTTTTGACGACGGACACCTTTCCTGTTTTAAAATCGTACATGCCCACCGCATTTCCGGCAAAATCCGCTATCCACAAATTTCCGTCCCGGTCGAAGCGCAGGCCGTCGCAGCTTTTGAGGGGCCCGCCCTTAAAAAGAACGCTCTTTTTCAATATTTTTCCGGAGGGAGACAACTCGTATTTCGAAACGGAGGCTTCGCCGAAATTCGCCACATAAATATTGCCATCGCCGTCCGCGGCTATGCCGTCTGCCCCCACCTGCTGCCAGTCGTGCTTGAAATGCGTGGTAAGCCTGTCGAAAACATGCGGATCGGAACGGCCGGATATCTTAACAGGATTTGACTCGTCTAGCTTCGAAACGTCGAACACATATACGATGCTCTTTACAGGGTTTGAAGGAAAGTCCACCATGCAGTCAGTCAGATACAGTTTGCCGTTTGCGTATGCCAGCCCGTTTGCAACGCTCAGGTTCTCGACTACTGCTCCGCACGACACCGCCTTGCCGTTCTCGAATTTAACCCGCAATATGCGCGACTTTCCAGCATGCCCGCCGAACATTTGATTGTCGGCGACATAAAGGTTTCCCGCCGAGTCAAAAGCCAGCCCCATTGGAGATGCCACGCCGCTTTCCTTCAGGACAGAAAGGGTTATAACGTCCTCAAACCTGTCGTCGCGCGTTATTTTTACTATTTTTGCCTTGTTTTTAAATCCGTCCGAAGACTGGTTTATTGATAGGTAAATGTCGCCGTCGGCTCCGAGAACCATGCCGTCGGGAGTTTTGCACCCGGCAGGCAGCGGAAGTTCAGCGGAAGCCGCTGCCTTATTATCTGAAACATTGCCGGAAACGCATCCGAACGAAACCAAGGCTACAATCGACAACCATATCAAGTTTTTCATATTTCAAAAAAATCTTATATTTATATCATAATGTCAAATTAAAATATAAATATTTTTTGTTTTTTTTGAGATTATCGAGTAAAAATGTTGACTATAATATGGAATACATTAGCAGTGTTCGAATAGTCGTACGCGTGGTGAGCGCGGTTTACGGGGAGCATACAGCTAAAATTTAATAAAAACAAACGCTACAAGGAATAAAATGGAAAGAAGAGACTTCGTAAAAACGTCGGCCATAATCGGGGCATCGAGCATGCTTCCGCGCTTCAGTTTTGCAGCCGCAAAGGGAAGCGATAGAATAAAGGTAGGGCTTATAGGTTGCGGAGGCCGCGGCAGCGGCGCGACATGCAATATGATGGTCGCCGACCAAAACATAAAAATTGTGGCAATGGCCGATCTTTTTGAGGACAAGCTTCTGAAAGGCAAAAACAAGATAGCCAACTTTGCCAAAAAGTTCGACAACTCAAAGGAAATATTCGACCCCGACAAGGTAAAGACGTTCACCGGTTGGGACTGCGTTGACAATCTTCTAAAAGAGGACGTCGATGTTGTGATAGAGGCCACGACACCCGTATTTAGGACGCCCCACTACGCCAAGATTGTTGCTGCCGGCAAGCACGCATTTCTCGAAAAGCCGCCGTGCGTCGACGCGGTGCAGGCCAGGCAAATGCTGGAGCTTTCCAAAAAGGCCGACGAAAAAGGGCTCTGCGTAGTGTGCGGAACCCAGCGCCGGTACGACGCAGGATATCAGGAAATGGTAAAACGCGTCCAGGACGGCGAAATCGGCGACATTGTCTCGGCGCAATGCTATTGGAATGCGTCGCTTTACGTTGGCGGGCCGCAGTTTATAAACCACGAAGAGCTTGCGTGCGACACCATGGAATACCAGATACGCAACTGGTTTTCCTTTATATGGGCGTCCGGCGACCATATCGTAGAGCAGCATGTGCACAATTTGGACGTGATAATGTGGGCGCTGGGAGACAACCGCAAGCCGCAGGAGGTGCGCGCATGGGGAGGCAGAAGCACCGACCTTCCGATGCCGAAGTACGGCGACCGCTTCAGCCACTTTGCTGTTGATTTCGACATGGGCAACGGTCTGCGTCTTGCAAGCTACTGCCAGCAGGATCCCAAAGCCGCCGGAGAAATCGGCGAACGCCTTGTGGGCACGAAGGGCGTAATGTACTCAAATCTCTACGGCACGATATCCATTTCGGATCTCGACGGCAAAAAGAAATGGACATACGACAAAAAGGGGCGCGAATGCATGGTTGAAGAGCATGCGTTCCTTCTCGACGCCGTGCGCAAGGGGAAGCACGTCAACAAGCTCGACCAACTTGTCAACTCCACGCTTCTTGCGATTGCAGGCAGAATGAGCGCATATTCCGGCAAAAAGTTCAAGTTCGACTGGGTGTTGGCGAAATCAAAGGAAAGCTTCCTGCCGGAAAAGTTCGACTTGAAGCAAAAGATGCCATGGAAAGGCGTGCCCGTCCCGGGAAAATACGAACTCGTCTAAAACGGACAAGGCCGTTTGAGGGTTGCGCCGAAACGGCGCGGCCGCAAAAAATCGAGAAACCGGGAGATTTTTTCGGTTTGGCGCTTGCAAAAATCGGGAGGGGATATTTCTTCTCCCGCTTTATTTTTTAAGCATGAAAATAACTTTTTTAGGGACGGGGACGTCGCAAGGCGTTCCTGTAATAGGCGGAAGCAACCCAGATTTGGATCTTTCAAATCCGAAGAACTGGCGCACCCGCACGAGCGCCTTCGTAGAGATGTCGGGCGTTAAGATTCTAATCGACGCCGCGCCGGAACTGCGGCTTCAATGCATAAAAAACGGAATAGACCGCGCGGATATCTTTATCCTTACGCACGGGCACGCCGACCACATAGCCGGCATGGACGACTTGCGCCGCTTTTGCGACAAAATCGACGGCAACGTGCTTCCGGTTTACTCGAACGAGTACGGTCTTGAAAGAATACGCGCCATGTTTCCATATGCGCTCGGTTCGACGCCGCGCTCGCGCGGATATCCGTGTTTTAAAATACAAAAGATGCCCGAAGTTTTAAATCTTCCCGGAGGGGGGACGGTGGAGTCGGTGGAACTTCCGCACGGCCCCGTCAAAACGCTCGGCCTTGTATTCAGGGAGTCTGAAAAGAAAATAGCGTATTTTACCGACTGTAAGCTGCTTACCGACCGCGCGGTGAGCCTCGCGCGCGGCGCCGATATTCTGGCCATCGACGCGCTGCGCCCCAAGAAGCACCCGTCGCACCTCTGCGTTGACGAGGCGGCCGAGTATGCCGCCGAACTTTCCCCGAAAGTCGCCTATTTCATACACACGACGTCCCGCCTCGATTACGGCACTTGGGAACCCAAACTTCCGCCGCCGTGTCACATGGCATACGACGGCCTTTCTCTGGAAATTTAGGGTTGAATAGTGGCCGCGCCTCGATTTTATATATTCTGAACAAACAAAGGAGGGCAATGAAAAGGAAAAAGGCTGCATTGGTACTTTCGGGATGCGGAGGTTACGACGGATCCGAAATACACGAATCCGTAATAGCGCTGTTGAACCTGCAAAAGCTCGGCGCCGAAGTATTTTTCTTCGCGCCCGACATTCGGCAAAGCGGCGTCGTAAACCACCTGACGGGAAAACCCGATCGCCTTGAAAGGAACGTTCTCGAGGAATCGGCAAGAATAGCCCGCGGGGAAATATCCCCCCTTTCAAAATTTCGCGCGGAAGATTTCGACGTCCTCGTGTTTCCCGGAGGTTTCGGAGCCGCAAAAAACCTTTCCGATTTTGCGGTTTCGGGGGCGTCGATGAAGGTAAACGAACAAGTGGCCGACGCCATCAAGGCTATGCTCAAACTCAAAAAGCCGATAGGGTTCATTTGCATATCTCCCGTAATCGGCGCCAAAGTCATAGGAGACGGCGTAAAAATAACAATCGGAAACGACCCCCAGACGGCCTCCGCAATCAATGCCATGGGCGCAAAACATATCGACTGCACCCCCGACGGATTTGTAAGGGACGAATCAAAAAACGTATATTCAACCCCCGCATATATGCTTGCCTCGGACACCGTGCAAATAGACAGGGGCGTCGGGGCTATGCTTTCGGAAATGCTGAAATCGTTAAAGTGATGCCTGCGCGCCTGCTGAACATTTTATGCGTCTGTTGTGCGGTATTGGCATGGATTCCGGCGCCTGCCAGGCAGACAACAATGCTTCCCGGCACGGTTTCGAATTTCGAACTTCCCAATTTCAACGAAAACACCGGCGTAAAAGAATGGGAGCTTTTCGGAGACAAGGCGAAATACATAAACGACAACAGGGTCGACGTTTACGGTATAAAGCTGAATCTGTTCGAGGGTAAGACGGAGGCGGTTTTGCGCGCAACAATAAAAAGCCCGAAGGCTCGCGTAAACCCGAACACAAAAATTTCCGAAAGCGAATCCACCATAGACGTGTCGGCAAAAGACTTCGACATGAACGGGAAAAAATGGAAATGGAACGGAGACAAACGCTTTGTCGAAGTATTTTCCGATGTCAACATAACCGTAAAAAGCCGAAGCAAGAACGGAGACCCAACAAAACTCAAAGGCGGATATGCGAGCCTCGACTATGGCGGAGACTCAAACATATTCGTTCTAAAAGACAACGCGACAGTAAAAAATCCCGAAATGAGCCTGACTTGCGACCGCATAAAACTCGATTCCGCAAAGTCTGGAAACGGCGTAGGCGGCATAGTTGCCTCCGGAAACGTCAAAATGTCATACGGCGGCCGCAACGCCGAAGCAGAAAGGGCGGATATCTTTCCAGAAAAAGAAACTGCCACCCTCGACGGAAACCCAAAAATAGTTGACGTTGCAACCAAGGCGAAACTCGGGGGGCACCGCATAGCGCTCGATCGCGGAGCGCAAAAAGTCGTGTCTTTCGGAACTCTGAAAAACCGCGCCAGCGCCGAGATATTCCACGACGGCTCCGACGGCAAAGAACAAAGGATAGAAATATTTGCCGATAAAATAACAATGTTAAAAAAAGACGGCAAAAACTCTTTCGATTTTGAAGGCAACGTAAAGATACTCGCGGAAGACTTTAAGGCGGAATGTTCAAAACTTACGGCCTCCGCTCTGGACTCCTCCGAAGGAAAGGCGGCGCTTGAATTTATAAAGGGAACCGGCAACGTAAAATTCAAAAACGCCGACGGGACGGCGACCGGCGAAGAGCTCGAAATATATCCCGAAAAATCCGAAATTTGGCTTGCGGGCAAAGCGCGGCTCGAAAATCCGGAACGCGGAACCGCTCTGACTGCCGCGACGGTTGTATTCATACGCGACAAGAACAGCGGCATGGCGCTTTCAGACGCAAAAGATAAAAATTCGTTTGTGACAGTATCAATAGACGAGTCTCCCGACATAGGTTCGGCAGTCGGGGTAGATAAAAAAAGCGCCACACGGGAACCAACTGTGATAAAATCGAAGCGCCTGAATTTTTCGCGCGCCGACAAATCGTCGGAATTTGCGTTTTTTAAGGACGTATCCATAAGGTCCTCAGACATGGACGCCTTCTGCCAAAAAATGAACGTGTACGCAGAAACCGACAATGCGGGAACCACCACGCTGAAAAAAATATCGGCCTCCGACAACGTCACAGTAAAGCAGAAGGGATATTCCGCCGAAGCCGAATTGGCGGCTATTTATCCGAGAATAAAGCTTAAATCTCCGGGCGAAGACGGCTCGAAAAAACCGCATAAATACGTAGAACTGTCCACCGACCCGTCGAATCCGGGACGTCGGCCGACGGTCAAGCTACCCCCCGTCAAAAACATAGGGTTGAAAGGCTCAGACGCGGCCTCAAAAATAACGCCGACAGAAACCGTAATAAAGAGCGACAAACAATGGCTTGCAAGTTCTGAAGACGCCGACCGCTATTACTTTCAGGGAGACGTCACCGTAAACGGGACAGATATGAACGCCTCGTGCGAAAAAATAGAAGTGACAATGCGCCCGAAACGCGGCGGTGGCCAAAAAGAAATAACCCAAATAGCCATGACCGGCGGAGTAAAACTTGACCAGCAGCTCAAGGAGGTCAGGTGCGGCCGGGCCGACATTTACGCCGACGAGCAAATGATCGTTCTTAGCGACGATCCCGTCGTAATCAACCGCGAAGACAACTCCCGCGTATCAGGCCACCGCATAGTTTACAACAAGGGTACGCAGTCGATAGCAGTGGAGGGTGAAGCGCCCGGAGGGCAAACGGGCGGCATAAACTCGGAGCCGTCCCTGATCCCCGACGAAGACGGTGATGCACCGGCGCGCCCCACAATAAAGCTCCCCATAAGGCAAAAACGCTGACGCTGTCATCTGTCCCGTCTATAGCGCCCGCCGCCGCTTCGCGACTGAGAAGTTTATGCCATCGACGACAAGCCAGACATGCTGCAAACCGTGCGCACTTTTAAATAAGCCTAATGATAATTGCGCAAAGCCCTGCGGCTTCGCATGCGGCAGCAAATTTGGTTTATATTTTTTTAATCCCAAGTTTTGTTTCAGCGCGCGCAATTATTCGTAGTATTTTACAAACGCGTTTCTGCGGAGCCCCTCGAGCCACTTCTGGTACATTGCCTTTGCGTTCTGCTCTACGATAGTCCACTCTATCTTTTCGCGAACGTCGTCTATCGACTGTATGCCGTCCTCTTTTCTCTCCTCGACTTTAAGTATAAAAATCATGTCGCCTATCTCCGTCGGTTCGGTCACTTCGCCCGGCTTGAGGGCGAACACCTTTTTATCAAGAACGGGGTTTAGCTCGCCTTTTTTATACCAGCCCCATTCTCCCCCTTTTGTCGAACTGTCGTCTTTGCTGAAGCGTTTTGCAAGCTCGGGAAAACTCTCGCCTTTTTTCAGCCTTTCCATGATTTCGGCGGCAAGTTTTCTGTTTTCCTCCATCGTGGCGTACATGCCGGTCTTCAAGGTTATAAGACTTATTTTCGCGCTTGCCGGAGAATACCACTGCGACTTGTTCGCCTCGTAATACTCCTTGATTTTTGCGGGGCTTATTTCGGAAACGCTCTGCCTTTTCTGGTTTTGCATATATCCTACAATTATGTCTTTTTCCTGCTCGGCTCGGAACTGCTTAATTGTTTTTCCCTGCGCCTGTATGAATTTTATGAATTCGGCGCGGTCCCCGTTGAACTCCTTGTTTAAATAGTCGTCGAAATGGGTGTCGAGATACGATTGCGGAATGCTCATGCCCTTGTTTCTAAACTCCTTGACGATGAGTTCGCGGTCCACCATGTTTTGCACTATTTCGCGCACGTACGCGTTTACACGGCTCGTAAATTCAAATTCGGAGCGCGCGGCGGCCCTAATCTGAGGTATGAACGGCTCTACCTCTTTCATGACCTCCGCCCTTGTGATTACGCGGTCCTCAACGACCGCAAGAATGCTGTTGCTTCCCAAAACCTGTTTGCTGGGAGACCTAAGCAGCCCCTGCGAAAAAGACTGGCACGCCGCAAACACGCAGACAACCGATATCAAAAGTTTTATGTTCATGTTTTCCTTATGCTCGGAACTACATTTATTAAAAATTTTTCTATTTCCCCAAGTTTGGCAGCAGCGCCGCGTTTCGTCAAGCGGGGAAAATGGCCGTTTATCCGGAAATATTCCGGATTTTTCCCGCCGCGAACCAAAAGTTTTAAAACATCGCCCTGCGTCTCCACGCGTAAAAATCCGAGAGATTCGGCGCACACCCTCACCCGAGCTACCTTTACCAAGTACTCCACCTCGCCGGGAACTTTCCCAAATCTGTCCGACATTTCTGACAGAAGGCAATCAAGCTCGCTTAGCGAAGCCGCCGTTGAAATCCTGCGGTAGAACTCTATTCTAAGCTGCGTTTGCGGAATATACGCCGCCGGTATGAATGCCTTGACGCACTCGCCCCCGCCCCGTTCCATCTCGCGTATTTTGATCTCCTGAAAATAATTTTCGGTGTTTGAAACGTC
Source organism: uncultured Opitutales bacterium (assembly GCA_944389195.1). Lineage (GTDB taxonomy): Bacteria > Verrucomicrobiota > Verrucomicrobiia > Opitutales > Intestinicryptomonadaceae > Merdousia. Next base: position 53,223 of record CALXLM010000011.1, on the reverse strand, counting down.
GGCCCCGTTTTTATCGGCCTCTCCCATTTTTACAAAATCCAAATCAGCCGCGGCGCGCTCCATCGAATGCGGCCTTTCCCCCTTCAAAAGCGCTACGCTCTTTTTAAGCAGCGCGCAATACAGATCGAAGCCGACGCCCGCCACATGCCCGCTTTGCTTGGCGCCCAAAAGGTTGCCGCAGCCGCGCAGCTGAAGATCGCGGGTGGCTATCCTAAAACCCGCTCCTGGCTTGTTGTACTGCCTTATCGCCCCGAGCCTTTTGCGCGCGCTTTCTACGAGCCCGGCATATTTATGCAAAAGCAGCCACGCATAAGCGCGCCGCGTAAACCTTCCCACCCTTCCGCGAAGCTGGTAAAGCTGGGCAAGCCCGAATTTGTCCGCGCTGTCTATCACTATCGTGTTGCAATTCGGAATGTCCAGCCCCGACTCTATTATGGTTGTGCAAACGAGAATGTCGAATTCTCCGTCTACAAATTTTGCCATCAGGCGCTCGAGCCTGCTTTCGGGCATCTGCCCGTGCCCGACGGCTATGCGCGCCTCGGGAAACATTTGGCGAAGCTTAGCCGCTGCGGATTCGATTGTAGCAACGCGGTTGTGGAGATAGAAAACCTGCCCACCGCGCGCAAGTTCTCGGCCGACAGCCTCGCGCACAGCTGCGTCGGAGTACTCCCTGACGACGGTTTCCACCGGAAAGCGGTTTTTCGGGGGGGTCTCCATCAAACTTATAGAACGCGCTCCCATCATTGCAAAATACAGCGTGCGCGGAATGGGCGTTGCGCTCATCGACAAAACGTCGATTCCCTCCTTCATCTTTTTTATCCGCTCCTTGTGCTTAACCCCGAAGCGGTGTTCCTCATCGACCACAAGAAGCCCGATATCCTTAAAAGCGACGCCGTCCGACAAAAGCGCGTGCGTCCCGATTACGATGTCGATGCGCCCCTCCGCCAGCTGCCTTTTTATATTTTCCGACTCGCGTTTCGTTCTAAACCTGGACAACATCTCCACAACAATCGGATAGCCCGAAAACCTCTCCCTGAAATTTCTGAAATGCTGCTGGCATAAAATCGTAGTCGGGCACAGTATTGCCACCTGTTTGCCGTCCATTACGCATTTAAAAGCCGCACGCATTGCGACCTCTGTCTTTCCGAACCCCACATCGGCGCACAAGAGCCTGTCCATGGGCTTGGATTTTTCCATGTCTGCCTTAACCTCGTCTATTGCGCGGAGCTGGTCGGGCGTTTCGACATACGGAAAGGCGCCGTCGAAATCGCGCTGCCAATCCGAATCGGGCGCAAACGCGTGCCCGTCCGACAACTCCCGTCTCGACTGCATCTCGAGAAGCTCCGCGGCATAATCCATAGCGGCAAGCTCCGCAGCGGATTTCACCTTCACCCACGATTTGGAATCGAGTTTTGAAAGTTTCGGATGCTTCTTGTCGAGACCGATATACCTGCTTAAAAGATGCGACTTGTGAAGGGGTAGATACAGCGACGCTTCGTCCTCAAATTCGAGCTTTATGGCTTCTTCCTTTTTTCCTCCCAAATCGAGCTTTACGACTCCGTGGTATCTGCACACGCCGTGTTCGAGGTGCACCACATAGTCCCCCTCCCCTATCTCCGAGAAGTCGAGCAGCTGGTCAACCTGCGCGCGGTGCGAAAACATTCTTCTGCGGGGCTCGAGCTCAATCTTAGCTCGCCGCCCGAAAAAGTCGCGCACTCCGACAAACGCCGCGCCGGACGCGCCGGAAGAAAGCACATTCCAATCGGGGCGCTTTCCGCCGAAAGACGGAATAAAAAAACCCCCGCCGAACTTGTCTGGCAGAAAACGGCAGTCGAACTTAACTCCGGCGTCCTTAAACATTCTCCGGGCCAGGGCCTCGTCCCCCTTTCCGTCGGCCGCCAAAAACACGTCTATGCCATCCGCGCGCCATTCGGCGATTTTCCTAATAAACTTCTCCCTCCACTTAGTTTCCGATTCGAAGCGTTCAACACCGATGTCGGAGGCGAATACGGAAGCCGCCGGAATAGGCAGATCCTCGCATGGAAAATCGACAGCCACGGATTCGGCAAACATTTCCCCGCTTATCTCAGTTTCCGAAAGCGCGACAGCCCTTTCGCTTCGGTCGAAAACCCGCTTAAAGCTAAACGGGGAAAACGACATATTTTCGGGATATGAAAACAGCTCCGAAAATTTGGATTCTAATACGGCCGGTTCGGAAAAAATCCATTCGGCGCTTCCGCATTTCTTCGGCAAATAATCCGCCGCGTTGAACTCCGCGTCCTCATCATTCCGGGGAACTGCGTCTATCCTTATCCTTTCGAGCCTGTCGTCGGCAAGCTGCGTGTCGGGATTAAAAGCCTTTAGTGCCTCTATGCTATCGCCGAAAAAATCGAGCCTTACCGGAAACTGCGACGCCACCGGGTAAACATCTACAACCCCTCCCCTAACTGAAAACTGCCCCGGGCTCTCGCACAAAACCTCGTTAAAATATCCGTATTCCACAAGCCGCGCCTTCAGGTCGTCCATGCACATCTCCGTTCCCACGGCAACCTCGAAACTGCGCGCCGTTCCGGGCGGCGGGGCGGCGGAAAAAAATGATTCAGGCGTTGCAAGCACCACGGTTCTGCGCGCCACAACGTCCGATTCGGCAATGGCGTTGAGAGTGCCGGCGCGCTCGCACAGGGCGTCGAAGCTTCCGGCGTCGGATCTATCAGAACTGTTTCCGGGCGGAAGCACCTTGACCGAAAACCGGCCTTCTGAAAGCGACAAAAAATATTTAAGCCTCGAATAAGCCTGCTCGCATTCGGAAAAACTTTCGAAAAAAACGACGCTTAAACCGTTTCCCCGGGACAAAGCCACAGATAAAACCGCCGGGCGCGCCGAGCGCGCGACGTTCGGGTAAAAAATCTTTTCGCCTGTGGGTTTTGCGCGAAACATCTTCGCAAATGCCGCCTCAACGTTTCTCCGCGCCCGCGGACTTTCCCCCCGATGCCCGCTTCTTCGCGGGCGAATCCCCCGCGTCTGCGGACTCCGGATAGTCTTTCAAAGCCGCCCGGGCCGCCTTTATTTCGGCGGACTTTTTAGAGCTGGCCGAAGCGCGGGCCAGGGAGCTGCCGTTCACCAAAACCTCAACCTCAAAAACCTTTCTGTGGTCGGGGCCGCTCTGCGAAACAAGAGCGTACGAAACCGAGTCGCCACGCCTCGCGGCAATCTCCTGCAGCGCGCCCTTGGGATTTTGCGCACGCACCAAGTCGGGAAGCTCGTCGAGTTTGCGCCTATACCACGACAATACGACCGAATGCGCCGACGCGAAATCAGAATCCAAATATATTGCCCCGACCAAAGCCTCAAAGGCGTCCTCCGCCGCCGAAGCGCTTTCCCGAATGTCCTCGGCCCCCTTCGGCAGAATCAACCGCTGCGGTATCCCAAGCGACCTCGACAAGCCGGTCAAAAACGAACCCTGCGTAAGAGCTATCCTGATTTTCGTAAGCTTGCCTTCGTCGTCGGGAAATTTTCTAAACACGGCGTCGGTGACGACCGCCTGCAATATGGCGTCTCCCAAAAATTCGAGCCTTTGGTTGGATTTGACTTTTTTTTCAAAGCCGACGGAACCCGGATGGGTGAGAGCCTCGCGCAAAAGCGATTTGTCTTTAAACGAATATCCGATAAGCTTTTCAAGGGAACCGTAATCCTTGTCTTCCGCCAGCGCCGCCCCTTTCCTGTTGCGCCTTGCCATTTTCATCGCCTTGGCGCGCTTTGCAACCGACGGTTTCAAAATGGTCTTTATGTATTTCTTCAGTTCCATCTCCTAAGCCCGGAGGGAAAACCTCCTGTCGACTTCCTTTGCAAGTTTCTCGTAGGCGAAAGCCCCCTCGTTCCACTTTGCATATTCGAAAATCGTCTTTCCGAAACTCGGGGCCTCGGCAAGCCTTACCGTGCGCGGTATGAGAGTGTTAAAAACAAGGCCGTTCAAATAGTTTTTCACTTCGTTTAGCACCTGTTTCGAAAGGTTCGTCCTCGAATCGTACATGGTCATCACAACTCCGCCGACCTCAAGCGAATCGCTTACACCCGCCTCGCGCAGCTGCTCCACAACGCCCATAATCTGCCCGAGCCCCTCCATGGCCAGATACTCGCACTGCAGCGCGACAAGAAGGTAGTCGGCCGCAGCCAGGGAGTTCATGGACAGCAGCCCGAGTGACGGCGGCGCGTCGATTACTATGGCGTCGAAATCGCCGGAATCCTTCAGGGGCGCCAGGCAATCGCGCAGACGCACGAGGTAGTTTTCGCTTCCGGAAAGCTCCACCTCTATCGCCGATATGTCGGTTTCCGACGGTATAAGCCAAAGATTGTTGCGTTCCGTTTTTATAAGCTTGTCGCTTGCGGAACCCTCGCCGTGCATCACCTGGTAAAGGCTTGCTCCGCGGGCCTTTTCGTATCCGAGAGCGCTCGTTGCGCTCGCCTGCTGGTCCATATCCACAAGCAGAGTGCGAATCTTCCTGCGCGCCAATCCTGCCGAAAGATTTACGGCAGTCGTGGTTTTGCCCACGCCGCCCTTTTGATTTGCGATTGCGAACACTTTAGCTGACATGCCGCAAGTCTCGCAATTTTTTCTCCCTTTTAAAACAAAAAAATCACTTGGGCGCCATAAAAAATTCAAGTTTGCCGCCCGCCAATATGTCGGCGTGGGAAATTACGCCACCCTTGAGCGGCTTTCCGTTGAGAGACACCGCCGACACGTATTTGTTTTCCTCCGACAGCCCGTGCGCCACAACCGTGAATTTTTTGCCCCCCGGCAGCGATATTTCGGCACGCCCTATTTGGGGCGCCCCGACGACATACTCAAGCCCGTTGGGATTGACCGGATAAAACCCCATGGCGGAGAACAGATACCATGCGCTCATTTGTCCGCAATCGTCGTTTCCGCAAAGCCCGTCGGGCGACGCCCCGTAAAGCTCCGAACAGATTTTGCGGACCGTCTCCGCAGTCTTGTCGGGCCGCCCTGCGAGGGCGTAAAGGTACGGTATGTGGTGGCTGGGCTCGTTTCCGTGCACATACTGCCCGATCAGCCCGCTTATGTCTGCGCTTTTATTGTATTCGCCCTCCGCGCGCGTATCGCGCGCGGCAAACATCGCATCTACCGCCCGCACGAGATTGTCTGCGCCGCCGAAAAGGCCTATCAAGCCGCGCACGTCGTGCTGAACGTGGAACGTGTACTGCCATGCGTTTCCCTCGGTATAATCGCCGCCGAAACTCTCGGCATGGGAATACTCGAAGGGATTGAACGGCTCGCGCCATTTTCCCGAAGAGTCTTTGCCGCGCATAAACTTCGTTTTAGTGTCAAAAAGATTTTTGTAAAAACCGGCCCTGCGCGCAAACTTTGCCGACAACGCCTTATCCCCCATGGATTCGGCGGCCTTAGAGAGGCAATAATCCCCATAGCAGTTCTCAAGAGTCTTTGAAACCGACTCCGTCTTCACAATGTCGAACGGATAATAGCCGTACTTTTCAAGAACCGAAAAATCACTTTTGGGGTGGTTCTTTTCCGAAGAAACGCGCATCGCCTCGAGTGCCCTATTGTAGTCGAAACCCCTCTGTCCGCGCTGCATGCAACCAGCGATAACAGATATGGCGTAATTGCCTATCATACACCACGTTTCCTTGCCCCAATAGGCGTTCGTGGGCAACACTCCCGCCGCATCGAAATGGTCTAGCATGGAGTTTGCGAAACGCGGAAGCATCTCAGGAGCCAGTATGGAAGTCAGCGGAATGACTGCGCGGTATGTGTCCCAAAGCGAGAGATTCGTATAGTATTTCCCCGACGGATCGGAAACCGCCGCCACCTTTCCGTCGGTCCCGCGGTATCTGCCGTCCACATCGGCTATGTTGTTCGGCGAAATGAACGAATGGTACAGCGCAGTGTAAAAAATCTTCCTTTGCTTTTCAGGGGCGTCTATGGAAATTTTTGAAAGCAAGGCGTCCCATTTTGCCCTCGTTTGCGAGGCGACTGCGTCGAAGTCCCAATGTGGAAGCGACGCAAGATTTTTGAGGGCGCCCTCCCCGGACACGGTCGATACCGCCGCCTTCACCTTTAGCGTTTCGCCTTTCTTCAAACCGAAGCAAAGGCTCCAGCGCGGAGCCTTGTGCGCGGCCGGGCGGGATATCTCGATAAGCTGTTTTACGGGCTTGTCGAACTTCACGGCAAAACTTATGTCGCGCTGCGTAAACGAACGCACCCTTTGCGTTCCAACAACCGTGTACTCGTCGGCGAGGCGGATGTCGCTTTCGATTACGCGCGCGGCGAGGTTGCCCACCATGCCGGTTTGAAAATCGAAAAACAGACCGCCACCGTCGGCCAAGTATTTTATGCGGTAAAGCGCCACGGTTTCGTCGGCAGTCAATTCGACAACTGCCTTGGCGTCGTCCAAAACCACGGAATACTTTCCCACTTCTGCCTTTTCGTTGGCCTTTTTGAACGAGCTTGAATAGTCGTCCTTGACGGGTTCGCCGGTAAAAGGTATAAACGCCGCGTCGCCGCTGTCCGGGCATCCCGTACCGGACAGGTGGGTCTGGCCGAATGAAAGTATCCGGGAGTCGTCGTAATTATAACCGGAACAATACCTCCACCCGGAATATCCCGTCTCCGGGCCGGGCTGCACCATTCCGAATGGCGCCACCACACCGGGATAAGTGTGCCCGGTTCCTGCAGTCCCTATAAACACGTCGACGTTTTCAGCCGCATCCCCGAAAACCCGCACAATTGACGCGGCAAAAAAAGCAAAGACAATACCCACCGCAAATTTCAATTTCATTTAACCTACCCCTTTCCGACAATCTTTAAGTTAAACGTTTAATTAACTAATCCGAAGGGTATTCAGCGCCAACGCGCTTGTCAACAAGATTTTCAACCATTATCTGTTTTGCAGAAAGTCGCAATTGAATACGGATTTCTCCGAGGCGTCTGAAACCGCGGCCTTGCCGCCGAGCATTACCGTCCCCGACGAAAACACGTCGAGTTCCTTGGATTTGACGTTGTTTACAATCACGGGATATTCGCCCTGGAAATCGTAAACGCAACCGTACATTCTTATGAACGTCTTGCCGAAGTCTTTCATTTCAGAATTCGACGTGAATACTATCTTGCTTTTACCCAAAAAACAGTTTTTCAAAACAACCACATCGATTGGCGTTTTGGAGGCTATAAACGGAAGGGGTTTGCCGTGCAAAACGCGGACGTTGTCGAATACAAGTCCCTCTTGGCACACCCTGTCGGCTCCCGGATAATAGGAGCGGCTCCAATTGTCGTTGTCGAAATGTATGGAAAACGCAACGCGCGGTTTATATAGGTATATGTCGCGGAAGACAACGTTCCGAACTCCAGCAGTATAGACGGCGCCCTCCTGAACCGCCGCCCAATATATCCCGTCGAGTACCTTCACGCCCGACTTGTGGGTCGGCCTGATTTTGGAAACATAGGTCTTGCCGTCGATATTTTTATTTACCACCCTATACACCATTCCGTTCGACACAACGCTGTCGGAGCGCCGGACAACCATGCCCTCCCGCCAATCGACCCACGCTCCTGCGAGAATCCGGCAAAAATAACCGGTTGTGTTCTTTTGGGAAAGGTCGGTAATATTTTCAACCACGCCGTCCTCAATCCAACCGACTTCCGGATTCGACGTGGAATAGTCGTGCGCGTTGAGCGCAATCGCGTCGTCAAATGTTGTAAATTCGCAATCGGATATTTTGAACGACTTTCCGCGGCCGAGATGTATTCCGTCTTTCATTCCGCGTATTATAACGTCGCTGATTAGAATGTTTTCAAAAGTGCACACGTGTATGCAAAATTCCTTCTTCTCCAAATCGTAGCACCTGAAATTTTCTATTCTTAAATCCTTCACATAAAAGAACGACAAATGCCCCCTCAGCCCGATTATATTAGGGTCGTCAACATCCACGCCGTTTACAATCAGGTTTAACCCCTCTATCCTTATGTTCTTGTTGTATTTTTTATCGTAGGCGCCCCTGTTTACAAACAAAAACGCCAGGGGAAAATCGGCTTTCACCTTTTTGAGCGACACCCCGGCCCCGAAAACCAGCCTGGTGTTGTCGTCGAGCATAACGGTTTTTGAAACGGCGTACGTCCCCTTTTTGAATACCGCTATCGTTCCGCCGCCTTCGACGGCTTTCTGCAAAGCGTCGGCGTTTTTTAAGCCGTCGTTTTCGGGAAGGAAACCGAAATCGGCGGCGTCCTTATAGTTTTTTAGTTCGGATGCGGGCGCCTCTCCCGCATACAATGCCCCGATAAGGCATGACATGGCGGAAACGACTGTCGCAAGAATATGTCTTTTCATAAGATTATCAAAATTTAAACAATAACGATTTTTTCTATAAAATCCCCCTTAAAACAAAATCCAAAGATATGCCTCCGAACGGGCTAAAAGTCCGAACCGGCAAAAAAAACGCGCCAACAAGCGCACTCCCACAGGGAGTCGAACCCTGATTGACGGTACCGGAAACCGTAGTCCTATCCATTGAACGATGGGAGCCTTTTATATTTTTAGTTCAACGGATTTTGACGATGAAAATATAAAAAACAAGGACAAATTGAAGCGATTGAAAAATAAATGCCCCAACGGCTTCTTCCCCCCTCCACCCCCCCAATTCACGACACAACATGCCCTGCCATTAAAATGCTTGTAAAGGCGCAAAGCCTGCGTATAGTCGAAGGGTCTTTTTTTAAAAAACGATTTGCATTGTATGAACAAAGACAAAGCCCCTATAAAAATCGAACCTACGGAACGCGCATTTTCGGACGCAAACTCCTGCCCGTTTTATGTGAGCGAAAACGCCGAAGGAATGAAAAAAGCCATACTTTGGCATCTTGAAACGTCGCTTGCGCGCGCAAGGAAAACGGCGACAAACCGGGACTGGTGGGTGGCCACGGCGCTCGCCGTCCGCGACCATATCATGGACCGCTTCATAAAGACCATGAACAGGCAGTACGAAAACGATGCGCGCAGGGTGTACTACTTTTCCCTCGAATACCTCGTCGGCAGACTTACCGAAGACCTCCTTGTAAACACGCACCTGCTTGAACCCACCAAAAAGGCGCTTGCCGAACTCGGGGTGGACGCCGACAGCGTAATTGCCGAAGAGGTCGATATGGGCTTGGGCAACGGAGGCCTCGGCAGGCTCGCCGCATGTTTCCAAGATTCGCTGGCAACCCTCGACTACCCCGCAATCGGATACGGAATAAGATACGAATTCGGCCTCTTCACGCAGTCGTTTGAAGGCGGAAGGCAAATTGAATCGCCCGACAACTGGCTTAAATTCGGATGCCCGTGGGAAATTGTGCGCCCGCAAAGGACCGTAAGGGTCCCGATATCCGGAAAGGTCGAAAGCTCCATGAACGACCGCGGCGACTGGACTCCCGTATGGAAGCCGGCAAAAGAAATCCTCGGAGTTCCGTGGGACATTCCCGTTGTGGGATACGGGGCAAAAACCGTAAACTTCCTGCGCTTGTGGGAGTCGAGGGCGTCCAACGAATTCGACCTCGACGCCTTCAACGAGGGCGGATACACCCAGGCCGTCCACGAAAAGGCCATGAGCGAAACCGTATCAAAGGTCCTATATCCGAACGACAAAACCGAAAACGGGAAATATCTGCGCCTCATTCAGCAATATTTCTTCGTGTCGTGCTCTCTCCAAGACATAATCCGCCGCTATCTGGCCGAACACAGCGACTGGTCGGAATTCACCGACAAGGTAGTAATCCAACTAAACGACACGCATCCGGCAATAGCCATACCGGAGCTCATGCGCCTGCTTATGGACGTTCACGGCCTGCCGTGGGACGAATCGTGGGCGATGTGCTCTAAAATATTCGCCTATACAAACCATACGCTTCTGCCGGAAGCGCTGGAAAAATGGTCCGTAGCCTTCTTTGAAAGGCTTCTTCCAAGACATCTTCAGATAATCTACGAAATAAACGCGCGTTGGATGGACAGGATAAACAAGCTCTATCCGACCGATCCCCACAAGCGCGAATGCCTTTCCATTATTGAGGAGGGCTCCCCGAAAATGATAAGAATGGCGTACCTTGCTGTTGTGGGCAGCTTCAGCGTAAACGGCGTTGCGGCGCTGCACACCGAGCTGCTAAAGGATTCTGTCCTCAGGGACTTTTACGAGGTTTCACCGGAGAAATTCAACAACAAGACAAACGGCGTCACGCCGCGCCGCTGGCTGAAGGTATGCAATCCCGGGCTGTCGAGCCTTATAGACACAAAAATCGGCGACAAATGCTGGCCGAAGAATCTCGACTACCTTAAAGAGCTTGAAAAATACGCCTCAGACGCGGCGTTTCAGGATAAGTTCATGAAGGTTAAGCTCGATAACAAAAAACATTTGGCCTCCGTGATAAAGAAGACCTGCGGAATCGACGTCAACCCAGATGCCCTTTTCGACGTGCAAATAAAAAGGCTTCACGAGTACAAGCGCCAGCATCTAAACCTGCTGCACATTCTAACGCTGTACCGCAAGCTTCTGCACAATCCGAATTTGGACGTTCCGCCGAGGGTGTTCATATTCGGTGCAAAAGCCGCCCCCGGATACGACATCGCAAAAAACATCATCTACGCCATCAACAAGGTAGGCGAAAAAATCAATTCCGACGAGCGCATAAACGGCAAGCTAAAGGTTGTCTTTATTCCGAATTACAGCGTTTCGTCGGCAATGAACATCATTCCAGCGGCCGACGTCTCGGAACAGATTTCCACAGCCGGCAAGGAGGCTTCCGGCACCGGCAACATGAAGCTTGCTCTCAACGGGGCAGTGACAATCGGGACTCTCGACGGTGCGAACGTCGAAATAAAGGAGGCTGTCGGAGACGACAACATCTTCATATTCGGCCTAACCGTGGAGGAGGTTCAGAAACTCAAAGGCTGCGGCTACAACCCGTGGGAGTACTACGCCAAAAACGGAAACCTCAAGGACGCCCTCGACTGGCTTGTGTCGGACTACTTCATGCCGTCAAACCCCAACGCGTTTATGCCGATGCGCAAATCGGTTCTCGATTGGGGTGACAACTTTATGGTGTGCGCCGACTACCAGTCCTACTGCGACACCCAGCAGGCCGTCGCGCAAGCGTTTATGGACAAGCGCCGCTGGGCGAGAATGGCGATACTCAACACCGCAAGAATCGGGAAGTTCTCGTCCGACCGCACGATACGCGAGTACGCAAGGGAAATCTGGAAGCTTTAAACATTCGGATTCTTATTAAAACCGCCCTAAAACCGGGGCGGTTTTTTTGTAAAAAATGCTGGGCATATTAAGGCGCCCGCAAAATGCGCCCGACAGAAAGGCGTATTCTTCGCTGAAAGCGGCGGATGCGGAATCGCCCCTGCGGAAGCGCAAAGGGGAATTTATTATTGAAGGCGCAATACGACGGCGTCGTAAATCTCCGCCCTGAGATCGAAAACCATCTTTCCACCGGCGGCCTTTTTAAACGGTATGTCGGTCCACTTGCCGTCGCGGCCGAGCAGACTCGCTTTCGAGAAGTTTTTGCCCGACTGTAACACCAGCGGGCTTACCGGGTCTATGCCCACCGTGATAAAGGCCGCAAGCTCCGAGCCGTCCGGAAGCGCAAAGTTTTTAAAATACGCTTCGGCGTCTCCCGCATACCAAACCGAATACGGCGCGATTCTGTTGAATAATTCAAGGTACTGTTTTTTCCGAGACTCGTTGAGGTGGTTCGCGCCCTCCGGACGCGACGCAAACACCGCGACCTTTCCGCCAAGTTCGTTTTCAAAAAACGTGGTTGCGGGCGCAATGTGCTCGGCAAATTTTTTGTCCCCGTAAGTGTACGGAAGATGTATGAAATCGGAATACACTTCGGTCTTGTCCGAGAGCGGCTCGAGCAGAAACGGATTGTCCGGAGCCTCGCACACCATTCCCGAAGCGCCCCCGCAATTTTCGCCGAAGCGCTCGCGCGAAATTTTTGCATAGTTTCCCCATTTGGAAACCTTTACCCCAAGATACTTGCCGAAACCGCGTCTTTGAAGCTCCATTGCCGCGTCGCCGTCGAGAACGCAACCGAGAGCGAGGATTTTTTTTATCTCGTCGTCCGAAAGCACTGCCGCCACGCGCCCCCGCAAAAAGGCGGGCCTGTCCAAATCGGCGACTGTGGAAAACGAAACGGGCAGGCCCATTACGCCCGTTATGTTGCTCCAGAAGGCGTTGTCCCCCAAAAGCAATGCGCTGTCGTAGCGCAGATTTTTGGGAATAGGAACGAGAACATCGGCGATACAAGAATATTTCGCATTTTTTGCGGATTTTAAGAGGGCGTCGTACTTTCCCCTGTTTTGGGCAAGCACCCTCTTGTATTCGATTCCGCTGTCCGGCTCGTAGTCGACAAACCTGTTCGGCCAATACTTCGCGCCCGATGCGCCCTCCAAAATCGACACGACAAGCCCGGCGTCGAGAGTGCGGGCGCTTGTAAAGTACCTGTTCCGGGGATATGTGTCCACTTCGGCGTAAACGCGGTCGGGCTTGGCTATGGCGTTTTGCAATGCAAGCCGGCGCGCGGTGGAATACAAATTGCGGTATTTGGGGTCGTAATAGCGGGCGTTGCCGATGCGCAAAGTGGCGGGTTTGCCCTTGGCGGCGAGTATGCGGGCGATGTCGCCGTCATGCCCCATGTCGTCGGGAGAGCCGCACATTAGGCAATGTATCGACGGATCGACCGAATCGATAGCGTCCCTCACTATTTTCGCAAGCTCCCTGAGAGAGTCGCCGTTGACCTTCATGGCGGCGGCGGATATTTTTTTGTCCAAATCGGAATTCCCGCGCAAATGCCTTACCAGCTGTTCGCGCGTGAGGTCGTATCCGAAATCCTTTTTGATTTTCGCAAGGTGCAGCGGGCAAAGGCAGCCGTTCCTTCCCCCCATGACGCGGAAATCGTCGTCAACCATCATTACGGCGGGCTTCAAGGCGGCCGCCCTTGCGACGCATTCGCGCAAATATTTTCTGAAATTTTCGTCGAGCGGGCAGACTATGTTGACCATGTTTTTCCTGTGGTCGTCGCGCGAAACCATCTTTTGAAACGGATGCGGCACCTCGAGGTCGAAACCGTGGCCGAGAGTCGCCTGCAAGATTATCCCGGTTTTACAATCGGCGCCGCCTATGGCTTTGCGGAGGCGCCTGTATTTTTCCTCGTAGAGCGATATTTTGTCGAGGGGCGGGCTTCCCTCCGGAACGAGAAAAAACGAAACCATATGTATGTCGGCCGTGCCGTCGGCCGACATTTTCTTCAAATCTTCCGCCTGCTTTTCTATATTTTCGTCGAAAAGCATAACCATGTTTAAAATTTCCACTCCCCCGCTTGAGGGAAAAGAAACCGAAACAAAAGACGCAAAAACAAACAGCGCAAAACAAATTTTTCTTATCATAACAATGTTGCTTGCAATTGTATTGCGCCGGCGCTTTTATTGCAACACAAAATGGAAAACAATCCTGTAAACCGTTTAATAGAAATCGTGAAGCGACTCCGCGCGCCCGACGGATGCCCGTGGGACAGGGAGCAAACCCACCTTTCCGTGCGCGGGCACCTCGTCGAAGAGTGCGCCGAGCTTCTCGAGGCGATAGACCTCGACGACAAGGGGAAAATCAGGGAGGAACTCGGAGACGTCCTCATGCACATACTTCTCCACTCCGAAATCGAAAGCGAAAACGGGAATTTCGACTTCTACGACGTGGCGCGGGAACTCGGCGACAAGCTTGTGCGGCGCCACCCGCATGTATTCGGGGACAAAAAGGCCGCCGACAGCGGCGAAGTGCTTAAAATATGGCAGGACGCAAAAGCGAAGGAGAAGAAAGAGCGGACAGTGGGAAAATTGTTCGACGGCATTCCGCCGCAACTTTCCGCGCTGCGCTACGCTCTCGATATCGCAAAGAAGGCAGACGCCCAGACGCTCCTTGAAGCCGCAAAAAGCGCAAAAAGAAAGGGCGGTAAAAACCTCGAGTTCGGAAGCGCCGTATTCGAACTTGTCAAACGCGCGGCCGAAGACGGGGTCGAGCCCGAGTCAGCCCTGCGCGACTACCTATTTGAAATAAGGAAAGAGGCCGAAAAGCTGGGAAAATAGGCCATGGGGAAATCCTCCGCATATTCGTGTTCTGCGCTAATATCGGCGGGGGGAAAATCCGCGCGCGTCACAGTCGAGATTGCAAATTCCGCAAGGGCAAAAAATTTCCGCGCAAGAATCGCCGGGCGCGACGAAATAAAAATTACAAAACCGGCATGGGCGTCGAGGCGCGCCGCCTTGGAGTTTCTCGAATCCGTTTCTGAATGGGCTATAAAAGCGCTTGAAAACGCCGCCTGCAAAATCCCGCTCCGGCAATATCTGGAGAAGAATCCGTTCGTATTCGTTGACGGGCAAAAATGGAAGGTGTGGATAGAGCATTCCCGCACGGACGCGTTTTTTGTGGAGGCCCCAGCCGCAAGGGAAGTGGTGTTCTCCGCTCCCTTCCCCGGTTGCGGAAACGGAGAAAACGATCCCCTTTGCGGCGCTTTCAGAAATTTTGCCGCGGCGAAAATATCGGAAATGGCCGCAAGGACGGCGGACAGCGCGGGAATAGGACATTCGTCGATTTCGGTGCGCGACCAATCGGGAATATGGGCTTCGCGCTCTTCAGGCGGCGGCTTGTCATTCAACTGGCGCATGCTGTTTTTAACTCCGGAACTTCAAAACTACATAGTATGCCACGAACTGGCGCACGCACGGTTTATGGACCACTCGGTGTCTTTTTGGATATGGCTAAATTCGCTTTGCCCGCGCGCGAAGCGCCTCGACAGGGAACTTTCCAAAATATCCCCCAAACTTTTCGGAATAATTCTAAAATAATTTCCGCCCGCGCCCGTTCGAAAAAATTCCCGCCGCGAATTTGCAACGGCAAATGCCGGGGGAATACGGCGGGCCTTTGAATCTGTTGATAGGTCCAACTTGATTTTCGCGGGCGCGCGTTCAAGTCGGAATCCGTCCACAAGGGCGCCGCGGCGGCAGTCTAAGACTTCCCATGAGTGGCATGTTTTTACGCGCAGCCCGAAGCCCAGAAATGCGTTTTTTTTCGATTTTTGCGGCCGCAATGGCGAACCGGGCGGAGGCGGCTGACAACATGTTTTTATTGACGCACATGGCGGGCGTGCTAAATTCGCCGCAAGTATTTTTATTGCGCCATGGACCAATCTAACAAATCAATGCATTTTATAAGGCAGATTATAGCCGAAGACATAAAAAACGGGCTTCCACCCTCAAGCGTGCATACGCGCTTCCCGCCCGAACCAAACGGCTGCCTGCACATCGGCCACGCAAAGGCCTTCTGCCTCGACTTTGGAATGGCGGAGGAAAACGGCGGCCTATGCAACCTCCGGTTCGACGACACAAACCCGGACAAGGAGGAAACGCGGTTTGTCGATTCCATTAGGGAAGACGTCCACTGGCTGGGGTTCGATTGGGGAGACCGTGAATTTTACGCCTCGGACTATTTTGAAAAATTGTACTCCCTCGCCGAGGAGCTTATCGCGGCGGGCAAGGCTTATGCCTGCACGCTAAGCCCCGAAGAGTTCAAGGAGTATCGCGGAGTTCCCGGCAAGCCCGGCAAACCGAGCCCGTGGCGCGACCGACCGCCGAGCGAAAGCCTCGACATATTCCGCCGCATGCGTGCCGGGGAATTCGACGAGGGCGCCTATGTAATCCGCGCAAAAATCGACATGGCCTCCCCCAACCTCCACATGCGCGACCCCGCCATATACCGCATAAAAAAAGCCGGGCACCACCGCACGGGGGACAAATGGTGCATATACCCGATGTACGACTTCGCCCACTGCCTCTCCGACGCCATAGAGGGCATAACGCACTCGATGTGCACTCTCGAATTTGAAGTGCACCGCCCGCTTTACGACTGGTTTATAGAAAACACAAGCATCATAAATACGCTGAAGGTCCGCCCGAGGCAGTACGAATTTGCGAGGCTGAACCTGGCGTACACGATGATGAGCAAACGCAAGCTGCAGCAGCTTGTCGCCGAAAAGACAGTTTCCGGTTGGGACGATCCGCGCATGCCGACGCTGTCGGGAATGCGCCGCCGCGGATACACTCCAGCGGCCATAAAAAACTTCTGCGAAACCGTCGGGTGCACAAAATTCAACAGCCTTACCGAGCTCTCGCTTCTGGAACACTGCGTAAGGCAGGATTTGAATAAAATAGCGCTGCGACGCATGGCGGTATTCGATCCGCTCGAGGTGGAAATCGAAAACTGGGACGAAGGCAAGAGCGAACTACTGGAAGCGGTGAACAACCCCGAAGACGAATCGGCTGGAACCCGCAAAATACCGTTTTCAAAGCGCATATACATAGAGCGCGCCGATTTCATGGAAAATCCGCCGAAAAAGTTTTTCCGCCTTTCGCCGGGCGCGGAAGTCCGCTTAAGATACGCGTATTTCATGAAATGCAAAGAGGTTGTCAAAGCGGACGACGGAACGGTCGTAAAGCTGATTTGCACGATAGACCCCGACAGCAGGGGCGGGAACTCGCCAGACGGGCGAAAAGTAAAGGCCACAATACACTGGGTTGACGCAGAGTCCGCTGTAAAATGCAGGGCAATGCTGTATGAAAACCTTTTCACCCGGGCAGATATGTCGGCACTTCCGGAAGGCAGCGACTTTAAGGACTTCCTAAATCCCAATTCGTTGACAGAGACCGAATTTCTGGGAGAGCCGTCCTTGGCGGAAGCAAAACCCGGAGTTCCCCTCCAATTTGAACGAATCGCCTATTTTACAGCCGACACAAAACTTTCAGCGGGCGGCGGGCGGCCGGTATTCAACAGAACGGTGGCCCTGAAGGACTCCTACGGCAAATAACGGGCGCGTTTCATTGTTCATCTCAGCACAAAAAAAGTTGACGAAATCAAAATCGGCGCGACAATAACAAAATCAATACCGCGCGGCGCCGTTCCCAACAACTCCGCCGTTGAGTTGTATTTCAAACAAAAGCGACAAAATTATGAAAGTATATATAAACGGAAAATATTACGACGAAAACGACGCAAAAGTGTCGGTTTTCGACCACGGATTTATGTATGGGGACGGAATCTTTGAGGGCATCCGCCTCTACGACAAAAACGTATTCAAACTCCCGAAACACATCGACCGCCTGTTCCGCTCGGCGCGCGCAATCATGCTCGACCTGCCGTGGAGCAAACAAGAAATTATGGACGCCGTATGCGACGCCTGCCGCACCAACGGCCTTACAAACGGCTATATCAGGCTTATCGTGTCCCGCGGAAAGGGCAAGCTCGGGCTTTCGCCGTTTTCCTGTTCCGACCCGCAACTTATAATCATTGCCGACCAAATCCAGCTTTATCCGCAGGAGCTTTACGACAACGGCCTCAAGGCCGTCACCGTCCCGACGAGAAGAAACTCCCATGCGGCGCTTCCGCCAATGGTAAAAAGCTTGAACTATTTAAACAACATTCTGGCGAAAATAGAGGCGCAAAAGCTCGGATACCAGGAATGCCTGCTCCTAAACAACGAAGGCTATGTGGCGGAATGCAGCGGAGACAACGTGTTCATCGTTTTTGAAAATACACTGATAACGCCGCCCGTAAGCTGCGGGTCTCTTGGGGGAATGACCCGCCAAACGGTTCTTGAATTGGCTGAAAAGCTCGGCATAAAACTGGTGGAAAAACCGATTACAAGATTTGACGTCTGGACAGCCGACGAATGTTTTCTCACCGGAACCGCCGCCAAACTCATACCGCTTGTGGAACTCGACGCCCGCAAAATAGGCACTGGAAAACCCGGGGAAATAACCAAACGCCTAACGGCCGCATTTAACGAAGTCGCGCCATTAGAGGGCGTAAAGATATAAACACAAGCAGCCGGCTCCGCACGCCAACCGAAGCACCACCGTGGCAAATACAGACAGGGACAGAATGGCTAAAACGCTCGAATTCGAGGTTGTGGAAAGCTCGTTCGGCTCCGCACGCGTACGCGCCGTCGCCAAAGACGAATTCCTCAACGGCGTTGACATAGCCCATGGGGGATTCCTGTTTGCCGCCGCCGACTTCGCCTCGGCGCTCGCGGCCAACGCCGGCGGCGGCACGGCGATAAGTTCGGCGGCTTCGATTAACTATCTTGCCCCGTGCCCGAAAGGCGAGACTATCCTGGCTGTGGCCTCCATGCCGTATTGCGACGGGCGAAGCGCCTTATGCGACGTTTCGATAGCGTCTGAATCTTCGGGAAAGGTGTTTGCAATATTCCAGTCGCGTTTAATTTTCAAAAAATAAAATATATGAACGCATGCGTTTACTTTTTCGCCGTGTTTTGTATCTGTGCGGCATGCGCCAACGGACAAAGCATAGGAGAACTTGCCAAAGCCGGCGGGAAAGCAAATACGGGAATAAGCGCGGGCGTAATAAAGGCCGCAAACACGCCGGCAGAATCGCTCGATTCCATAATTTCAAAAGCCAGTGCCGGAGATGCGAACGCCCAGCTGGCGTTGGGCTCGTATTACGCCAGGGGAGAACGGGGGCTTCCGGCGGACGCAGCAAAGGCCGTCGAATGGCTCGAAAAATCTGCCAATGGCGGCGAAAAGGCTGCTATGGCGTATCTGGGGTACATTTACGGCGAAGGCAAACTTGTAAAGCGCGACATGCAAAAGGCCGTCAAGTGGCGCGAAGCCGCCGCAAAAATCGGCGACGCAAACGACAAATGGTCACTCGGCAACGCGTTTTTGTACGGGTTTCTCGTTCCAAAAGACCAAATGAAAGCCCTGCATTGGATAACTCTTTCGGCCGAAGAAGGCAACGCCGACGCCGTTGTGAAACTAATTGAGATTCACACCAATCTGAAAAACGGGGCGGAGCTTGAAAAATGGAACACTGTATTCGCCAAAATGCAGCTTGATGCCGCAAACAAAGGTAATGCGGTCGCGATGGTGGCTGTTGCCGACAAATTAATGTCGGGGAACAAAGGCCTGCCGCGCAACCGGATTCAGGCGATTTATTGGTACAAAAAGGCGGCGGACGCGGGAAATGTCGAGGCCATCGACAAGGTCGCAAAAATGTACGCAAAAGGGCGTTTTCTGCCGAAGAATCCGGAGAAGGCGCAGGAATATTTCGAAAAGCTTGCAAACACCGACCCTTCGTACTGTTTTAAAATTTCCGCATTTTACGGCGAAGGGAAAGACGGTTTTCCTCAGGACGAAACAAAGTCGCTCGAGTGGTACGCGCGCGGCGCCCAGAACAGCGACGTCACGACCAAGATGTATTTGATATTCAAATATTGGAAGGCGGGCGACACAAAAAACGCCGTCAAATGGTGCAACGACGTAATAGAAGACACCCAAAAGAATATAGGCGCGCTCGGAGAGCAGGCAAACGACACTAAAAACGTACAGGCGAATATGCTTAAACAAACGCTTCAGACGGCAAAATCCATGCTTTCCGACATATCTAACGGCAGGGACGCTCCCGCAGACCCGAACGCGTATTTCAACATGCTCTCAAACCGCCATTAGTTTCCGCTTCACCATTCTATCTCATTTATGAATACGACAATGTTGAGAAAAATAAACGACGTTCTGATATACGCCATGTTCTGTTTCCTCTGCGGAACAGGTTTTATGATGAAATTTTCATTCGTAAAGGGCGCCGGCATACAAACCGTAATCGGGCTTTCAAAACCCGAATGGGAAACGCTTCATTTGTATGCGGGAGTCATAATGCTGGTAGGTGTCGTAATCCACCTGCTTTTGAACAGGAAATTCATCGAGAACGCATTATGCGCCAAAAGCAAAATAGCTGCTGCCATATTTGCGCTTGTCGGCGCCGCCATCATATTGGGGCTTGCGCTATTCCCCAAAAAGACGCAAAAGGGCCAACCCAATATTCAAACGGCTGCGCAATCTGCGGCAGTATCGAAATAGCTCCGGAATGCGCGCCAAGGGGGCAAAGCGCGAAGGCGCAAAGCAGCCTCCGGAAAGCCATAAATTCTGTGTTCATGGAATATAACGGACAACTTTCGCCGTCGCAAACGACGGATATTTTGCGCGGGCTCGGCCATATTCCGCTAAAGAAATTCGGGCAAAACTTTCTTATAGACGCCAATATCGTCAGAAAATCCCTTGAACTTGCAGAAATTGCCAGGGGAGACATCGTAGTGGAAATAGGCCCGGGATTGGGAACCCTTACCGGAGCTCTCGCCGAAGCCGGAGCGAAAGTTTACGCCGTAGAAATAGACAAACGGCTTTTCGATTTCCTAACAAAGCGGTTCTGCGGAAACGAAAACGTAAACCTGATAAACGCCGACGCCTTAGACCGACCTCTGGCGGGACTGCCCGACAACTCCGCCGACTTTAAGATAGTAGCGAACCTTCCCTACGCGATAAGCACGCCGTGGCTCGACAGGGTATTGCCCGGAAGGCTCCCGCAAAAGATGTCGCTTATGCTTCAAAAGGAGGCTGCCTTAAGATTTGCGGCCCGAAGCGGATCGGGGGAATTTTCTCCGATATCGGTTTTTTTATCGGAAGCTTACGACATTATGCCCCCGCACAAAGTGTCTGCGTCTTGTTTTTACCCGCGCCCCGCGGTCGACTCGATGCTGCTTCCGCTCTCGAGAAAACACGATGCCCGCACATTCTCCCAAAGGACGCGGGAAATCATGCGCGCCGTATTCTCTAAAAGGAGAAAACAAATATCCACCATTGCAAAAAACGCCGGGGAATACTCGCAAACGCTTCTCGACTGGCTCGACAGCGTACCCGATCTTCCGCGGAACTCGCGCCCCGAAACTATTTCAAACCGCCACTGGCGCGAGCTCGACAAAATTGCACGAAAATGAAACTGGTTTTCATATCCGCCGCTTGCGCCCTGTCTGTTTACGCCGCGCTTCTAATTTTTGCCAGGCTTTTCTCCAACGCCCTGATGTTCCACCCGCCAGCGAGGACATATTCAAAAACTCCGGAACACACTGCATTCAAAATGCACGACGGAACGGAACTGACCGCCGTTTTCCTGAAATCGTCAAATCCCGACGCCCCAAAAGTTTTTTACTGCCACGGAAACGGGGAGGACTTGGGCATGATATACCCCGTGTTGAACGAACTTAGAAGGCGCGGCTTTTCAGTGTTCTCATACGACTACCCCGGATACGGATATTCATACGGAAAGGCCAGCCCGACCGAAGAAAATCTTTACGAATCGGCGCAGGCGGCATGGAAGTGCGCTTCGGAAAAATTCGGATTCACGCCTGAAAATACCGTGTTGATGGGATTTTCCCTCGGCAGCGCGGCCGTGTGCAGCTTGTCTGAAAAATATTCGGGATGGAGGGGAATGGTGCTTGCCGGAGGAATATCCAACGGTGTAAAGACCATACTTCCAGTGGATATTATACCGTGGAAAATTCTCGACAATTCGTCAAAAGTGTCAAAAATCGGATGCCCGTTGCTTTTATTGCACGGAACTCTCGATTTTATAGTGGCTCCGCGCAACGCACGGGAAAACTTCAACGCCGCAAAACATCCCAAAAAGCTGGTGTGGCTTGAAGGATTTCACCATAACGATATCGTTTCGTCCCCGGAATTTTGGAGCGAAACCGTTTCGTTTATAGAAAACCCGAAAAAACCATGAAAAAGGCTCTCGTAATACTTTTCGACAAAACGGAGGAAATAGAAGCGGTAGCGCCAATCGATATACTTCGGCGGTCTAATGTTGGCGTCACGACCGCTGCGCTTGGAAACTCGCTTAAAATCACAGGAAGAAGCGGAATATCGATAGAGGCCGACAAGCTATTCGACGAAATCTTCGACGAAAATTTCGACGCCGTAATACTGCCGGGGGGGCCCGGAGTTCGCGATATTGCCGGCAATGCGAACAGTCAGGCAAATTCCCTAAAACTGCTTTTGCAAAGGCACGCCTCAATGGACAAAATCACAGCCGCCATCTGCGCGGCGCCTGCGGTATTCGCCGAAATCGGACTTCTAAACGGGAAAAACTGGACGTCCCACCATTCGGTATCGGAAACGATCGGCGGAAAGAGATCCCCCGAAGGCACGGTGCGCGACGGAAACATCATCACGTCCCGCGGTGCGGGAACCGCCGTGGAGTTCGGATTGAAGATTCTCGAAGCACTCGGAGAAAAAGGCCAATCCGACGAAATCGCAAAGTCAATTTGTTTTAACGAATAACATGCTCGACGAAGAAGTAATATTAAAAGGCGCCAGAAATGGAAGCGAACGTCTTCTAATACTGAACGTATTGATGATGACGGCAATTCCCACGATATTGTTCGGCGGAAATTCCGAATTGGCGCACGGACTTTTCATCGCACTAGGAATACTTGCTCCGCTAAACGTAATAAAATACAAGAACACTTGGATAGACGCCCCTCCGTCAACGCTGCCGCTGTATTTGCTGGCCCTGTCGCCGTATATTGCCGCGCTCGTTATAGACATTTTGAGCGTTCCCATACTGACTTCCCCCGGCGGAAATACGGGCGTATTTTGGAGGCTTTCGTCCCCGTCTTATTACGACATAGTTTCGGCCGCCGATTCTGCCTTAACCGCCGTCACGTCCGATCTCGTGACGCTGGCGGCTGTGGCGTGCGGATTGTCCATATTTTTCATTACTGATTCGCGCTATATAATAAGGCGCATGTTTTTTTTCGCTTCGTCCGGAGCGGCGATATTGGTCGTCATATCGCTTATTTACGGCGGAATTGAATCAATTCCCGGATTCATACTTCCCTCGCTCGGAAAAAATTCGTTTGCAACGTTTACCGACGCCTCGCAATGGTCGGCGTTTGCAATACTTTGGATGGGAGCCGCACTTGTCATAGCCGCATATTCTTCGCAAAGGTTCAGACTGACCACTTTCCTGTTTTCGTTAAAGTTCCTGTCGTTGATAACAGCCTCAGTTCTTTTGGGAAGCGTGCTATATTGCGGTACGCCGCTCGAAAAGACGGTCGCCCTATTCCTGACAAGCGCGGGATACGCAATAATCTTTCTGGACACCGTTCCCACAAAATCGAATCTTGCACGCCACTGGACGTCAAAATATGTGGGGCCAAAGCATAAATGGCTGCGCCTCTTGTTCCCGGCGGCCTGTTATGCGACTTTGTCGGTTCTCTTTCTTGCCGCTTCAGCATGGATTGGAACTGACTCATGGAACAATCCCAATGAAAGGCTTATAGTATCGGAGAACTCCCACTCCCGCAGCCTTGCGGAAAGAATATCTATTATTAAAGACTGCGAACGCATAGTCGAAGAAACCCCGCTTACGGGATGGGGGACAAATTCCTTCCCGACTGTATTTGCATTTAAGCAGGGAGCCGACTTGGG
Source organism: uncultured Opitutales bacterium (assembly GCA_944389195.1). Lineage (GTDB taxonomy): Bacteria > Verrucomicrobiota > Verrucomicrobiia > Opitutales > Intestinicryptomonadaceae > Merdousia. The sequence continues at coordinate 29,827 of CALXLM010000011.1, read as the reverse complement.
AGACATGCCGATTCCGTCGCCCTACTCGGATATACTGCAAAAATTCATCGAGAACGGCATTGCCGGCCTAATTCTGGCAATGATAACGCCGTTGGCATTCGGATTGAGGTGGTTGTGGAGGCGCGATTTCAGCAAATCGGGAGCGCTCATGTTTATGACTCTTGCAGGAACGCTGTTATTGGGAGTATTCTCGCACCCGTTCCAAAGTTCGGCTGTATTGATAAGCTTTTGGGTTGTGATGATGAGCGCGTTCAAGTGGGACGACTGCCAGATAAGATAAACCTCCAATGGTGCCTGAACCTTCACCAGAGGCAATCTTAAGAGTGCGTCCGATGGCGCGTTGGCTGTCTTACCGCCAAAGCGCACGGCAGTGCGACCTCAAACAATCCGTAAAAGCCGGAGGAGCCAACCGAGAAAATCCCGCGCCGGTTTAGTTTGGGGTATGGCCCAGCGACTGCGCAAAGAAATACTCGGGACGGGACTCGAACCCGTACGGCCGTTAAGCCAGCGGATTTTAAGTCCGCTATGTCTACCATTCCATCACCCGAGCAGAAATTCTAAAAAGCGTTCAGTATTGAAAAAACGCCGTTTAAGTCAAAACCTTTTTTGGCGCCGGTAAAAACGCAAAGCAAACAATTATTCGGCCACTATCTCAAAAAACGGAGTGGATCCGTTCTTAAGCGCCGAATTGTCTATGGAGACGGTCATTATTCCGTCCTTGTCGAACTTGAACGGAATTTTTTCCCTGCGTTCCCCGTTGAAAGCGAGCGGATAAACAGAATATTTAGCCGACGGATTGAGCGCTATTTCGGCTTTCAATATGCCGTTTTCGAGCGCGACCGGGCCGTCGCCTTGCCCGGCGGCCACAATGTCGTCGGGAGAAAGCTTCATGCCCAGATTCGCTTCGCGCGTCAGATAAGCCAAAATAAGCCTGCCGCTTTTCCCCAGCTTCTTGCCGTCCAAAGAAACAAGCCCGACAGACGCCGGAACCGTAGTGGAAACAGACCTCAAAGTTTTAAGGTTTCCTGACAGCTTCTTCGACAGCGCGACGATTTCCGTCCTGGGAGTCTCGACAGAAAGGGTAAGGTTGCCGTTGTCAAGGGTGATCTGTCCGGTATCCGTCTGGTAAATTCCCTTTTCCACGTCGGTTTTGTTATCCTTGGAAAGAATCTTCTTTTCGCGCAGAATTTCGGAGAATTTCCGAATGTTAAATTCAGTGTCGCCGCCCTCCACAACAGAATGGTACCACGCCTCGGCTATGATCTCGGAACTCCCGACTGGGCTTATTGTCATGTCGGGCTTGCGCGGTTTAATGTTTTCAGCCGACTCCGGAACTTCGCCTTCGAATTTTGAGGCAAAACCAGTCAAAAGCGCGAGAATCGTCTGCTTTGAGTTAAGCGCGCGCGCCGACCCCGGATTGTTTTTGAGGAAGTCCGAAGAAACCTCCATAAGAATCTTTCTTTTCGCTTTTTTGACGTCCCCGCGAATGAACGACGAAACCGAAAAAAGCTCGCTGACTTTCGCCGCCGGAGAATTAAACACGTTGAAGAACCCGACGTGCTTCGGAGCCTTGGGGCTGACCGCCACCGCCGACTCGTGAATCGTCAAAACAGAAAAATTCTGAAACGCCGAATACGGCGCAAACATCGCGGCCATTTCATGGCGGTATTTATTCCAGAAGCAGTGGTTGTATTCGGCGACACCGAACGGCCTTCCGTCGATTTTTGTGGTTGCTATGGAGCGCCAATAGTCGGCGTAGGTGTCGATGGAGCTTCTCTGCCCGCACGAAGCGCTCGAGGCGTTGAAACTCGACGGGTGCGAAAAATACGTGTCGAATATGACGTAGTCGGTGGTCCGTGACCTCACCCCGCTTCCGTATATAGCCGTGCCGAGATTGTTTTGAACTATCAGCCCCTTGTATCCGGTGCCGCGCACGACTTTCCTCGCAAACCCTATGAACTCCTCAAGGTGGTCCCAGCAGCATTTCTCCCAATCGGGGTTTCTGTACACTATGCACTCAACCTCGTCGAAATTCTTATACGAAACCGCCCGGCCAAAAAATCCGCTCCACGCGGCGTTAAGGGCGGCGATGTCTCCGCCGTAGCGCTTTTTGAGCCATGCCCTCCACTTCGACATTACGAGCTTTTTTGTTTCCGGCAAAATCGTGTCCTTCGGATCGAACTTCGAGTTTTCGTCCATTCTGCTGAAGCAGATCGCAAGTTCGTTGTACAGCTCGACGCAAACGAGCATAGGGTCGTCCTTAAGCGCGATTCCCGTGTAGCGGTTTACGTGGTTAAGAGAATCCTCCGCGCATTTTTTCCATGCCGCGCGCACAAAGGGATCGCCGAAAACCGTGCGCAATTTTACGTCGTCCCGTATATAAAAGTTATAGTCCTCAAGCGGGACCCTGTAAAACACGTGGTGGATATAAATGCCGTTCTTCTTAAACTCCGCAAGCTGCATGTCGAGAATGTCCATAGCCTCCTCCTTCAGCGGTTCGGGAACGTGTTCAAGGTCGCCGGCCCCGTATGTGCCGCGGGCAAAATTATATCCGTTGGCTTTAAACGAAGCCGCATAGCGGGCAATCTCCGCCCGGCGGACGTCCTTTGGCAGGGAGCGGAAATGCGAGCGCATATGCTCCGAGAAGCCCTTGAACCTGGCGTCCTTGCCGGGCGTTTTTTCGAAAGCGAGAGTCCCCCTTTCAGACAGTATCACTCTGCCCCTGTCGCCAGAAGACTCCTTTTTAAAAAAGCCCGACAGGTCGAGAGCCGAGCCCTCCTTCACATAGATGCAATCCGGCATATCAACCGGAGTGAAATTCGACAGCCCGAAAGTTTTTGTCCTGATTGTCGGGACGTCCTTATTCGAGACCGTAGCCCCGAGCAATATAACGGTGTCGTTGACTTCCGATTTTATTTCTATTTTGTCGGTCAAACCTGCGGGGATTTGGTATTTTGAAATGTATATCTTGCCGAGGCCGCTCTTTTTGTCGGCGCTCCATACGGGGAAAACGTTTCCGAACTTTTCGCGGACGTCCTCGAACAGCCAGGTGTCGCGCCCCCTGAACAGCGGGTATCTGACAAACGTGCCGTTGGAACCCTCCATGGTTATTTCGCCGTTGCGCGACGGCCCGGAACCGCTGTAAAAGGACGTGTGCAAAAGATACAGCCAATTCCCGCCATCCGGCCTTTCAAAAGTGAGTTTTGCTATCCCCTCGGGAGCGTCCTTCGACTTAAACAGAACGGCGTTTTTACCGCCGCTTGAAGATGCGTCCAAAATGTTAAACGATATGCCGCCGAGCTTCACGGCACCGATCGGAAGTTTCGAAAGATCGAACCTCGACTTAAATTTTTTTATATCGGAAGTTGAAAAATTTGCGCTCTTTGAAATATCCAGCGGCACATCGTCCGAATCCTCCGACACCGCGCCGAAAGGGCGCGTCACAAACGACAGCTCGTACCACTTGTCCTTTACGGCGTTTATATCCTGCGCAATGTAAGCCTGGGACCATGTCCTAAGGCACCTTGAACCCTCGTAGGCCTCCTTTCCCATTATTTTTGCGGGAGGAACCAGCCTTTCCGGCCGCCAAAATTTCAATCCGTTTTCAAAGCCCCCGTTCGGAATCTGAACCCCGTCGATTCTCACGTCGTCGTACATCGACGCCAGGGGGAGCATCTTTCCGTCCTTGGAAACCCATTTGCCCGCAAACGCTATCGTCACGGGCGCGTCGGCGTCCGCCTTGAACTTAAGGGAAACCTTTTCCCATGCGTCGCCTGAATTCGTATAATTAACCCTGATAAGGCACTTCTTGACGTTGTTTTTTACAATAGGCGACTTCGCCACAACGGCCCCCGGCGATGGATCCTTAAACTCCAAGTTCGCAACGGATTCGATTATAATATATGCGCCGCAATCTTTATGCATACTTCCATGAGCCGCGACAAACGAAAAAAACGCCGCCGAAAACGCTGCTATGAGCCTAAAAACATTCGCATTCATTTTATTTTCCTCCTAAGCGATTGAAAACAATCCAAATTCCAAACGCAATACGCCGGATTGGCAAGCAAAATGAGCGCATTGCCGCCGCACCGGCTCCGCGATGCGGATATATAAAAAAACGGTATACAGAGTTAAATGAAGCGCCTAAAGTCTAATTTTATTTGAACATTGTCTTGATTAAGTAGTCTCAACGTTCAGTATAGATGCGCATAATGGTGAAACCGATCAAATTGTTCATGTTGGCGGGCGTGTGTGTGTGCGCCGTATTTGCGCGCGCATATGCGGCGCAGCCGTCGGCCGACACCGTGCAGGACAAGCTATATTCGGTTTTCGAATCTGTAAAAGACGCCACAGTAAAAGTTTACGCGCAAAAAACAACCTATACAAAGGACGAAGGCGGGAATATGAAAAACATTTCCGTGCTCGACGTCGGAACGGGATTCCTCGTAAGCAAAGACGGGATTGTCATGACGAGCGCTTTTGTGACGCACCGCGCGGAAAAAATTTGGATAGAATGGAAGGGCGCCATTATGGACGCAAAAATCGTAGGGTTCGATCCTCTAACGACCGTCGCAATAGTAAAGGCTGCGCGCGGTTTCAAATCTAAAGACGCCCCAATCATAACGATGGACGCTTCGTCCGCCCTGCCGAAAATAGGTACTATGCTTGTGGCGGTATCGTACGAAATGGGCCTGCCGCCCTCCCCCCGCCTCGGCCTCGCCTCCGGTCACAACATAGAGTTCGGCGGAACGTTTCTTCCCACCGTGTATGTTAGAACGACAATTCTATCGCCGCGCGGAAGCGCGGGCGGGGCGGTGTTCGACCTTAACGGAAAATTCGTCGGCATGACGATAGCCTCCATTCCCGAAACTGGCGGAAGCTTCATACTTCCCGCAAAGGCCGTATCGAAGATACGCGACGACATCATTCTGTGCGGCGAACCCGTTTACAGCTGGTTCGGGCTCCGCGCCGAGGATGCGGAATCGACCGACGGCACAAAAGTGGTGGTCAGCCTCGTCGCCGAAAACGCCCCTGCAAAAAAAGGCGGATTCAACGTTGGCGACGAAATCGTCGAGATAAACTCAAAGCGCGTGACAAACAATACGGAGCTGCGTGACTGTACGTTTTTCGTCAGGCCGGGAGAGACGGCCGTATTTAAAATCAGGCGCGCGGGGAAACTCATGAAGCTCGAAGTTCTCGCCGAGCGCATGTCTTCGGACATAATCAAGGCGGCCGAATCGAACCTGTCGGGGATGGAGACCAAAAAAAACGGCGGGGCAAAATCCGGAAGGCAGGACAAAAAAACATCCAGGCCTTCGGCCTCCCAAAATTAAACCTTCAAAAACGCGGAAAATATTTCAAAAAATGAACGATTCCGACACAGTCACGCACGCCGAAAAGTACGGGGGAGACGTGGGCATCGTGGAGTATAGCGACTTTTATTGCGATGAGCCGCTCGATTTCGAACTCGGCGGAAGGCTCGATTCGTTCAACGTGCGCTATGAGACATACGGCAGGCTAAACGAGGAAAAGTCCAACGCCATACTCGTATGCCACGCCCTCACGGGAGACCACCACTGCGCAGGGGTATATTCGATACGCGACAAAAAGTCGGGCTGGTGGAACAACATAATAGGCCCCGAAAAGCCGCTCGATACGAACAAATATTTCGTAATCTGCTCAAACTGCATAGGCGGTTGCCGTGGAACCACGGGGCCTTCGTCCGTAAATCCGAAAACGGGGCAACGCTACAACCTTACATTTCCCGCGGTGACCATGCGCGACATGGTCTCGGTGCAGGAAAGGCTCGTGTCGCATTTGGGAATCGGCAAGCTCGCCATGGCCATAGGAGGCTCTATGGGCGGCATGCAGGCGCTCCAGTGGGCGATAGACTTTCCGGACCGCGTTGAAAAAATATGCGCGCTTGCAACAACTTCCCGCCAGAACGCGCAGGCGATAGCCTTCAACGAGGTCGGGCGCTCCGCGATAATGCAGGATCCCGTCTGGAACGGCGGAAACTACGAACTTGCGCGCGTTCCAAGCGTAGGGCTCGGGATAGCCCGCATGATGGCGCACATAACGTACCTCTCCGACAAGGGGCTCGACGACAAGTTCGGACGCGAGCATAAAAAAATCGCCGGAGACGAAATTTTCAAGCCGTCCTTTGAAATAGAAAACTACCTGCACTACCAGGGGCAGAGCTTCGTAAACCGGTTCGACGCAAACACGTACCTGTACTTTACGCGCGCGCTCGACCTGTTCGACCTGCGAAACTACGGAGGAAGCCTCGAAGCCGCCTTTAAAAACGTCGAGGCGAAAACGCTCGTGGTGGGTTTCACATCCGACTGGCTGTTCCCACCCCAACAGAACCGCGAAATCGTAAAGGCGCTTCTGCGCATAGGCAAGACGGCCTCGTACGCGGAAATAAAAAGCGACTTGGGGCACGACTCGTTTCTGATACACTCTCCGAAACTTTACAATTTAGTGGAGTATTTTCTAAATGCCTGACGATAAGAACTCAAAGTCATTGTCGAAAAGAAAAATCGAGCTTAGGGCCATAAGCGAATGGATTTCCGAAGGCGAACGGGTGCTCGACTTGGGCTGCGGGCGCGGAATACTCCTAAACGAGCTCGCGCGCCGCAAGAACATATACGGCGTGGGCGTGGATACCGATTTCGACAAAATAGTCCGGGCAATAAAACGCGGCGTTAACGCGTACCACGGCGACATTATGGATCTTTTGTCGGCCTTCGACGACGCCTCATTCGACTGGATTGTGTGTTCAAGAACCCTTCCCGAACTGGAAAATGCCAAGGACGTGGTGTTCGAGGCGCTCCGCGTCGGCAGAAGGGTTGCGGTGGGGTTTGTAAACCACGCCTATTGGCGCAACCGCCTCACGACGGCGCTGACCGGCGACCGCATCGTAAACGAAGTTTTCCCCCTAAAGTGGGATTCGTCGCGGCCCACCAACGCAATTTCCGTAAATTCGTTTAAGGAATTCTGCGCGGAAAACGATATAAAGATAGCGCGTTCCCATTTTCTGCGCGGCGACTGGGAAACCCCGTGCAAACTTCTCCCAAACATATTTTCGGGGTACGCCATATTTGAAATTTTTAAGGAAAAAAGACGATGAACGAAAAAAAATGCGAAAACAAAGATTCGGCGAAGAACTCCCTCGCCAACGAAATCAACAAGCGCTTTCTCGAAGAGCGAAAAATATTTTTGTGGGACGAAGTAAGCGACGAAAGCTCGTCGGACATCGTAAAAAAGCTGCTATATTTGGACATGCTCGACCATGAAAAGGAGATAACGCTTTATATGAGCACCCCCGGAGGGTCGATAAGCGCCGGCATGGCCGTTTACGACACCATGAAGCTCATAAAGGCGCCCGTAAAGGTTGTGGTTGTGGGAATAGCCATGAGCATGGGTTCGATTCTGTTGTCCGCCGCCTCCAAGGGCAGGCGCTTTCTTTTCCCGAACGCCCGCGTTATGATACACCAGCCGCTAATAATGGGAGAAATGAGCGGAACGGCGGTAGACATGCACATTCAGGCGATGGAGCTCGAACGCATGAGGGAGGAGTTGAATAAAATACTTGCCGAAGCCTCCGGGCAGCCCCTCGAAAAAATAGCGACCGACACCGACCGTGACTTCTTTATGACCGCTAAAGAAGCCATAGACTACGGCCTTGCGGACGGCATAGTGACGGAGTTATAGCGCGCATTGCGACGTTCGCGGCGGGACGATTCCGCTATTCGGAACGGCGGCGCCCCAGATATGGTTCAAAACGTGCATTTACAAAAGTTTTTTTAACTTGTGCGATTTTGCACGGTCTATAAAGTCTGAAGCAAACGAACGTTTACCCCAATATCATTAAAGACAATAACAATAAAACACGAAAGGCAAAATGAAAAAACTACTGGCACTCATAACGCTCGCATCGGCGCTGTTGCCCGCAAACGCCAAAGACAGAGTCATACCGTTTACAGAGCTCCCGAAGGCCGCTCAACAATTTGTGGAGTCGAATTTCAAGGATAAACAGCTGGCGTCGGCGCAAATAGATACAAGCATGTTCGGCGCAATAACCGATGGATACAAAGTGGTGTACACCGACGGCACCGAAATAGAATTCGACAGCTCCGGGAATTGGGAAGAAATAAAGACCAGAATCGACGCCGTTCCCCAAAACCTTATTCCCGAAAAAATCACGCTTTATGTAAAAAAGCATTTTAAAGGTCTGCCAATCGTCGAAATAAAGAAGGAAAACTACGGGTACGAAATAAAGCTGTCATTCGGGCAGGAGCTTAAATTCAACTCGGAATATACGTTCATAGGCATGGATTAACCTAATCTGGCGAACGCCGTTTATGGGTTCCGTTTGAAAGCGGCGTCCCCGTTTCCGCATGCAAGATGTATTTGCTTTGAAAAGGCGTCGCGCCGATTGACGGTGCCGGATTGCGCATGCGCAAGATACGCGGCCGGAACGCCTATTAAGCTTTCATTCGGAACGCCGCAAGCGGCGCTTGCCATTTATGGTGGGCGCTTGCGTGAACCCGCACGGAAGCGCGGTTGTTTTTTAGACTTTATAATGCGAAACGCGCCGGACTGAAATAGCGTTCTTAGCCAAGCTTAAATCGGCAAGGCGGACAGGGTTTCAGTTTATACGGCAAATTTTTCACAAATCCATTTTTTCGAGGGCAATGCTTCCGCTCATTCCAACTTTGACGCCCATATCGGCCGCAGCTTTAGAAACGGCCACTACTTTTTTCGACAACATGTCAGAATGCGATACCACACCTGTGACGATTGCGGCAGCGTCGCCGAGCCTGTCGGCCGTAGCCAAATTTATATATCCGCACGCAAGCATGCCGCGTTTGGCAAGAATAACCAATATAGACGCATTTTTTGTCGGAATAGAGTATCCCGCATATTTTTTCCCTCCGTCAAGTATCTCTTCCATAAAAAAAATCCTTTCTAAACAAAACTGATTGAACGATATTTTCGGCCGCGAGGGAAGCACAATTAAAGCATATTTAAAAATTTTTCAACCGAACCGAATCGCACATTTTAAAAATAAACGTGTCTAAAGGATAAATATGAAAAACATACTAATATTTGCGGCGATAGCCGTTGCATGCGCCGGATGCGCATCTACATCCGAGAAGGAATCGGCAAGGCGGCTGAAAGACGATGCCGCGCGTCCGCTTCAAAACGAAGCCGCGGTGGCGCTTGCTGCGGAAAACGCCTGCACAGTCGAAGAACCTTTCAAATCGGAACTTGCGGATACGACGTGGACGCCAATATTTCTTTTCGACCAAGGATGCGATCCTATGCCGTCTGGCGGGGAAGACGGTATCGTCTTCATACATTTCGCAAAAGACCTGAAAGTCAACGGCATGTCCGGCGACAACCTCTGCGGGGGCGATTTTATCATCGGCAAAAACGGATCCTTCAGGGCCGCCGGAATGTACTCCACCCGCCGCATGGGCCCGTATTCTAAATACGAATACAAATTTCTGCAGGCCATACAAAAGGCAAACCGCATATACCTGTCGTCGTCAGGAGACACCCTGAAGCTCATGCGCGACAACGAAAGGCTTATCGAGTTTAAAAAGATACCGAATTTTAAGGACAAAAATGGGCGGTAGGGGAATAGTAGTCTGGGCCGGACTGCGTGTGAGAGACGGACTCGCCGAAGAATTTAAAAAATGCGCCGAGCCGATAATAAAGGCCACGCGTTCCGAAAAAGGATGCGTTAAATACGACCTTCTTCAGGACGCCGGCGACGAATGTTCGTTCTATTTTTTTGAAGAATACTCCGACGAGTCCGCCTACAAGTCCCACCGCGAAATGCCCTACATGAACGCGTTTAGGCAAAAGCGGGGAGAAATGCTCGACCGCTATCTCGGGCTGCGGGTTCTGCGCGACGCCTGAACCGCTTTTGATGCGTCATAAATAGAAACGCCCCCCTCCCAACTCCAGAACTCTCCGAAAGTGATAATAGTTTGAAGGAGGAGGCGTGGTTGAATCGCAACTGCAGCCTTTCATCTGCGGTCTTGTTCCTTGATGAACGTGCTTCGGAGCGGAGAAGCTTGTTAACGGCGGATTTTTCCGTTCTAAAACCGCAGGGCATAAAAGCCGGAAAAGTTAACTGTTTCCATAAGAGCGCCAAAGACAGGCCGCGATTGAATCGCGGCCCTTTTTGTAAAAATATAGCATTTAAAGCGTAAAACAGTGCGGGCAAATATGCTGGATATGCCCGCAAAGCATGGATAAAACCGATTTTTTGCTTGAGAAATTTCGGCTTAAGGATTCAAATTCGTCGAAAAAGCGGGTTTCATAAAACATCAGAAAACGCTTTTTGAGTGTTTTGTTTTTATTTCACACAAAAAAATCAACATCGAGGTAGATATGTCAATCGCATTAAGATTCAAGTTAAGTCTGATGATGTTCCTGCAGTTCATGCTTGTTGCGGTGTTTTTCCCGCAGCTGGCGGCCTATCTTGGAGCCATCAATGTAAACGGCGCCATGATTGCGACAATCATGGCGACAATGGCGTGGGGAGCGATACTCTCTCCAATTGTGGGAATGGTCGCCGACAGATTCATAAACGCGGAAAAGGTTCTGTTCATTCTGAACATACTTGTCGCGGCGTTTCTTTTTCTCGCTGCCGGAACTGAAAACCATATAATGCTTTTTGTATGGCTTTTGCTTGCAATGATATGCTACATGCCCACATGGGGGCTTACATCGTCGATAGCAATCACTAACAGCACACCCGAGGCCTTCCCGATGATTCGCGTATTCGGATCTATAGGCTGGGTCTGCGCCGCGGGCTTTGCGATTGCTGCAAAATATCTGTTTAACGAAACGATAGACGGAACCGCGACGCCCCTTTATTGCGGGGCCGCAGTGGCGGTTGTGGGCGCTCTGCTTGCGCTTCTTATTCCGCCGACACCTCCCGCGGCAAAAGGGCAGCCGATGTCTATCGTTGACGCGCTCGGGCTTCGCGCATTCAGCATGTTGAAAGACAAGAATACGGCCATATTTATGGTGTGCTCGTGCGTTTGGATGTTCGCTTTCGTAATCTACTGGCTCTTCTTCTCGACCTTCCTGCTTGAAGCTTTAAAAATCAGCGATATAACCGCTACGATGTCTGTGGGGCAAATTTCCGAAATGCTGTTCATAGCGCTGCTGCCGTTTGCCGTCAAAAAATTCGGGCTTAAGAACACAATGGCGATAGGCATTTTGGCGATGGTCGTGCGCTATGCGCTGTGCGCATACTCCCCAGAAGTCGCCGGATTATATTGGGGAGCAATCGCCGTACACGGCATAATATTCGGATTCTTCTTCGTAAGCGCCCAAATGTATATGGCAAAAAAGGCGCCAGCCGAACTCCAGGCGCAAGCGCAAGGCCTATTTTTCTGCCTGGCCTTCGGGGTGGCGCAAATATTGGGGGCGTATTTCACGAATTGGCTTATCGACTTCTACACCCAAGGCACGGTGGCTGTCGGCGCGGTGGAACAAGCTGGCAATGTCGTAAAGGAAATATCGGCTTCGGCAAAAATCGTGGACTGGAAGAGCGTGTTCCTTTTCGAGACGGCGCTGTCCGGGGTTCTCCTGATAGCCTTCTGCCTCCTGTTTAAGGACGACACAAAACAGGCGTAGCCCAACCTTATCAAAGAAAGAGCCTTCTGCTGGAAGGCTCTTTTTTTTGTTGCAACACAACGGCATTATGTTAGATTTGCGCCCTTCATTAAAACAAGGAGTACTATCTTGAGAGAAGATTACATAAAACAGGCACAGAAAATCATACCCGACCCGAATATCCTCATAAACGTGGTGTCGCGCCGCGTAAAACAGCTGAAAGCCGGAAGCGAACCCACCGTAGAATCGCTCGAAAAGCTCTCCCTTGAAGACATAGCCCTGCTCGAAATAATAAGGGGAAACATCTCATACGAGCTTTTTTCCCCGCATTCAGACGGGGTAAAATAGCCCCACAACAGGCTCGTATTACGGCTTTTTGCCGCGCGGCATGATTAAATTTGCGGCGCGGCTTTTTGTTAAAGGAAATGGCCAAGAACAATCTCGAAAAGAAAGGCGTTGAAATTCGCAATAGAAAGGCGAATAGGGATTACTTTGTGGGCGAAACGTTCGAGGCAGGCATAGCGCTCGCCGGCACCGAAATAAAAAGTTTGCGTTCCGGGCACGCCCAAATAAACGACGCCTTTGTGCGCATAGAAAACGGCGAGGCCTTTATGTACCAAGCCCACATTTCCGAATATGATTTCGGGAACATCAACAACCACAATCCGACGCGTCCGAGAAAGCTGCTGCTGCACAAGAGGGAGATACTCAAGCTCAAGTCCGCCACCGATTCCGGCGGCACGGCCATCATACCGTTGAAGATATATTTGAAAAAATCGCTGGCCAAAGTTCTGATAGCCCTGTGCGTGGGCAAAAAGCTTTACGACAAGCGGCAGACCATCAGGAAAAACGAGGCGAAAATGGAGGCCCGCCGGGCGATGTCCGATTTTAGGCGGAGATAAAGAATGGAAGGCGAAACTCCCGCTCTGCATATAATTTTGCACAATCCGAAAATACCGCAAAACACGGGAAACATAGGCAGAATGTGCGCCATAATAGGAGCCAGGCTCCACCTGATCCATCCTTTGGGCTTTATCATAACCGATTCAAAGTTAAAAAGAAGCGGCATGGATTATTGGTATAAGCTCGATGTAGTGCACCATAAGGATTGGGAAAGTTTTAAGAAATCCCCTTTAGCTCCGCCCCTTTCGAGGATATGGCTTCTGACCACAAAATCTGAAAGGAGCCTTTGGGACGGGAAATTCGAGCGCGGCGACGGCCTGCTCTTCGGTGCCGAAGATTGCGGATGCCCGCAATGTGTCCACGACGACCTTGCTGCCCGCAGGCTTAAAATACCGCAATTTACCCCCGAATTGCGCTCTTTAAACCTTTCGACAGCGGCGGGAATTGCGGCTTATGAAGCCATGCGCCAAATAATGCGCACATAGCATAGCGAAAGAGAAGCGCCGGCGTTATCCCGCGTTTTTTCCGAAAAATTCCCGTTATTTAATTGCGCGCTTTTTTTAAGTCGAATTATTTTACCTCAAAATCGAAAGGCACGCGGGCATATATTCCGGGGGATTTTAAAATGTTTTCAACCGAACGCCGAAAGTCCGAAAGAGGTTTAAGCGACTTTGCAAACGGCGAACTTTCGTCCGAAAATGCACCCATAAACAATTTCAAACTGTCTATTTTCGGATATTCCTCGACCGGCGGAGTCCCGTCCATGCCGGCCAATCGGCCTGCCATGGACACCGCCCCAGACAATCCGCAAAGCGCGTCTACAAGCTTCAATTTAAAGGCTTTTTCCCCCGAATAAACCCCGCCATCGGCAAGTTTCATGACTTCGGCTGCTGGCAAATTTCTCGACGACGAAACAAGGCTCACAAACCTGTCGTAAACGCCTTCGGTCAGTTTTTTTATTCTTTCTATTTCCGATTCTGTCGGCGGGCGCGCAACGCTTCCAATATCGGCCATAGGCGAGGTTTTTACGGAATCAAACGTCACTCCGAAGCCGGCGGCCAATTCGCGGGCTGAAAACAGCGCCGAAAACACTCCTATCGAACCTGTTATGCTTTCGCTGTCGGCCACTATCTTATTGGCTGCGGTCGATATCCAATAGGCTCCGCTTGCGGCTATCCCGCCTACGGAAGCCACGACAGGTTTGCACTTTGCGAGCAACTCGACCTCCCTGCGGATAGCCTCGCTTGCGTATGCGCCGCCCCCGCCGCTGTTTATGCGCAAAACAACCGCCCCGACATCTTCGTCCAAGCGCAGCTCGCGCAGGAGGTCGGAATAAGAGCGCACGTCTATTATTCCTATTGCCGGGGAAGCGTCGGATATTTCCCCGTTCATGTAAACAACCGCAACGCTTTTGGGCGAACGCGTTTTTCTGGGCGAGTATGACCTTATCGGCAACTGCTTGAATGTGCCGCCGGAAACGCCTACTTTCTCCGACATAAAAGCCACTATTTCGTCGCGGTACATCAGCCTGTCAACAAGCCCCACGGATTTTGCCTCCCGGGAGGAAAGAATTGCGAGCGTGCCGGATATCCGAGAAAGCCTGTCACGCCCCAATTTTCTCGAAGCGGATATTTTCGATGAAACCGAATCCCAAACCGAAAGCAGCAGGTCTTCGTAATTTTCCCTCACCGGAGGCGACATCTTGTCGGAGGTGAACATTTCGCCGAAGCTTTTGAGCTTTCCCACTTTTACCACTTTCACGTCGACGCCGTATTTTTTAAAAGCGTTTCCGAAAAACATCGTATTTCCGCCGATTCCCTTAAACCCGAGCTCCGAAAACGGGGCCAATGCAACGGTCGTGGCGGCGCTTGCAAGAAAGTAGTCGCGCAGCGACGGCCTTTCAAGGTAGGCGACGACCTCCTTTTTAGACTGGACGCATTTGGCGAGAGCCTCCCTGACCTCGGCAATCTGCGCGTAGGAGGTCGAAACTGGAGAATTCTCGAAAGATCCGGTAAGAAACACCACCGCGACAGAAGGGTCTGAAGCTGCGGCCTCGATTTTCGAGCATACCGAATATGTGCTTTGGGAAAAGTCTGCCCTCACGACATTTGAAAACGAGCCCTCGGCGTGCGGATATTCCGAAATGCCTTTGGACATGTCTATTACGAGCGCATATTTGCCTTCCGGCGAAACTCTCGGGGCGTCCGAGTCGAACATTGCCGCCTTTATGCCCAAAATAACCAGAAGGATTGCGGGAATTGCCAGAAAGAATATGGCAAGCGCAAAAAGATTTGCCGCCAGTGACGAAAAAAAATTCAGCAGATACTTCATAATAAAACGGGCCTATGCGTTAAAGTTTCGACAAAAGAAGATTAAGCGCGGCCAGCGCCGCCTTTTCCCTATTTTCGTTGCGCGGGCGTTCCGGATCGAGCATAAGCGAGAACGAATCGAAGTTGAAACCACCGTTTTCCCGGTTTCGCACGCACACCGAAAGAAATACGTTTCCCGACAGAATGGCCGGACGGTTGCCGGTGTTTCCGTCGAGAAATCCAGTAGTTGAAACAGATATATCCGCGCCGAAAAGGCGCGCTGCCCCCTCCGCCATTTCGCGGGCGCATTCCGGGCTTTCAGCGAAATGCCTTTCGATGGTTTCGTCTTTAACCTTGAGAATCCTCTCCTTTGCGGCGTCGCAATACACCACCGCCGATCCGAGAAAAAACCGGCTCGCATGGGGTTCGGCAACTATCGACGAAGCCACAAGGCCGCCAGTGCACGATTCCGCCGCGCATGCGGTCAATCCGCGTTCGACGCACTTTTCCAATACAAGTTTGGCTGCAAGTCTCAAATCTTCGATCATCGCCGTAAAAAAATACCGGAGCAAAATTTGCGTTCAAGCATAAAACTATTTTGACAAGAAACGCCCAAACTAATAAAAGCTGCGGACAGTAAATTTTTTCAAAGAAAAGCAAACATGTTGTCGAGGGTAAAATCGGGGGCCTTGTTGGGCGTTGAGGCGCTTCCCGTAGAGGTCGAAGTGAATTCGGGCGAAAGAGGAGAACCGCGAACGTTTATCGTCGGCCTGCCGGACGCCGCCGTAAAGGAGTCGATAAACAGGGTTTCATCGGCCATGTCAAACAGCGGATTCTCGATGCCGACGACAAAAATGACGGTCAATCTCGCTCCGGGAGACATAAAAAAAGAAGGGCCCATTTACGACCTTCCGATATCGCTGGGAATACTTGCCTCAACCGGAAACATCGACTCCGGCAGGCTGGACGATTTTATAATCGCCGGCGAATTGAGCCTTTCGGGGGAGCTCCGCGCAATATGCGGGGGCGTTTCTCTCGCGCTTTTGGCCCGCGCAAAAAAAATGCGCGGCGTAATTCTTCCTCCGGATTCCGCGGCGGAAGCCGCGCTCGTGGAGGACATTGAAGTTTATACCGCAAAAAACCTGCGCGAACTTGCCGAATTTTTCAACGGAACGCGCCCGCTTGTTCCAATGCGCTCCAAAGATTCCCCCTTCCGGCGGGAATTTGAAGACTCCTCCATGCCGGACTTCCGCGACGTAAAGGGGCAGCACGCCGTTCGGCGCGCCGTGGAAGTGGCCGTCGCCGGCGGGCACAACATACTCATGATAGGGCCTCCGGGGTCCGGAAAGAGCATGATAGCAAAGCGCATACCGTCCATCATGCCCGCCCCGTCGCTCGACGAATTTCTCGAGATACTCGGCGTATATTCGGCCGCCGGGCTCACGCGCTCAAACGAGCACAAGTGCTTCAGACGCCCGTTTAGGTCGCCTCACCATACGGTAAGCAAAGTGGGACTTTGCGGGGGAGGTCCGAACCCGAAACCCGGCGAAGTATCGCTCGCGCACAACGGCGTTCTTTTTCTCGACGAGCTTCCGGAATTTGGAAACATTCTCGACAATCTCCGCCAGCCGATGGAGGACGGCAAAATAACCATATCCCGCGCGGCCGGAAAGACCTCACTGCCATGCAACTTCATGCTTGTGGCAGCGATGAATCCGTGCAAATGCGGACACCTTGGCGACCCCAAACACAGATGCACATGCACGCCCCAGCAAATACAAAACTACCGCTCGAGGCTTTCCGGCCCGCTGCTCGACAGAATTGACATCCATATCGAAGCCTCCGCCATTCCAATAAGCGAGCTGCGCTCCAAAGAATGCGGGGAGGAATCGGCCGAAATAAGAAAACGCGTCGCGGCCGCGAGGGAAATCCAGAAAAAACGCTTCGGCGCAGACCCTCGAACCGCAAAAATAAACGCCTCCATGGGGGCGGCCGACATCAGAAAATTCTGCGCCCTCGGAAGCGAACAGGCCGAAATACTGTCGGCTGCCATGGAAGAGCTGAATTTGTCGGCGCGCGCATGGGACAGAATCCTAAAAGTGTCGCGCACGATAGCCGACCTCGAATCGTCAGACGATATTCAAACCCAGCACCTTCTTGAAGCCATAAACTACCGCTCTCTCGACAGAACAGCATGACAAAATTTTTAGAAAAAATCTTCAAATTTAAAGAAAACAAGACTTCTCTTTCCACGGAAATCGTGGCGGGATTTACGACTTTCGCGACGATGTCGTACATATTGGCCGTCAATCCGGCGATACTCGGCGCGGCGGGTATGGACAAACCAACTCTCGTGACCGTGACCGCGCTCGCATCGGCAATCGGCTGCCTGTTTATGGCGGCGCTGACAAACATGCCGATAGCACTTGCGCCCGCCATGGGCTCGAACACCTATTTCGCAATCCTCGTATGCGTAGGCATGGGCATAAAATGGCAGGAGGCACTCGCCCTCGTGTTTTACAACGGCGTTTTTTTTCTAATCATATCCGTGACGGGAATACGCGAAAAACTCATTCTCGGCGTTCCTCGCGCGCTCCAGATAGGCTTGCAGGCCGGCATAGGAATGTTTATCGCATTTTTCGGGCTTCAAAACGCAAAGATAATAGTCGGCAACCACAGTACCCTTGTGACGGCGGGCGCCATAATGTCTCCAGAATGCCTGTTTGCGCTTTTCGGAATAGGGCTGACGGCGATTTTGCTATGCCTTAAGTTTCGGCCGGCGATAATCGCCACAATATTCATACTTACCCTGACGGCATTTTTTGCGACGGATTCTGAGGGAAAAAAAATGGCCATAATGCCCGACGCAGTTTTTTCGCTCCCCCACGGCATATCTGAAACGTTTATGCAGCTCGACTGGCTCTACCCGTTCAGGGAGTTTAAAAAGGCTTTTCCCATTATACTGATACTTCTTTTCTTGGATATGTTCGACACTCTCGCAACCGTCGTCGCACTCGGCCGGAGAACCGGCATGATGAACGAAAGCGGGCACATGGACAAGCTTGGACGCGCACTTGCGGCTGATGCTAGCGCCACTATTATAGGGGCGGCTCTCGGAACATCGACAACCGGAACCTATGTAGAGTCGGCGTCCGGCATAGAGGCTGGCGGAAGAACCGGGCTTACGGCGGTCGTGGTGGCTTTGCTTTTTCTGCTCTCGATGTTTATCGAGCCGCTAATCAACGCCGTCCCGGCGGCCGCGACAGCCCCGGCCCTCGTGATAGTTGGCATAATGATGATGCAGGGAATGAAAGACTTAAAATTCAGCGATCTCAGCGAGGCCATTCCAGCGTTCTTCTGCATGATGATTGTCGCGCTGTCATTCAAAATATCCGAAGGTTTCGCCTTCGGCATAATCGCGTACACCCTGATTCTCGTATCGACAGGGCGCATCAAAGAGATAAGGTACTCCACATGGATGCTTTTTGCGGCAATGTGCCTGTTTGTGGCAATGTCCTAAACAGGCGGCAATGCTAACGCGAATCTCCCGGTTTAAAATGCTTGGGATAGCGCGCCTTAAGCTCTTTTTTTACAGACAGCCAAGATGTACGCCAAAACTCGTCGAGATTCTGCGTCGTCTGTACGGGGCGCCCGCTCGGAGCGAGAAGCTCGAAAGTGGGTTTTATTTTGCCGCCGCAGATTTTTATTTTTTTCGGATCGAAATCGTAGAAATTTCTGAAATACGACGATATCGTGGCGCGGAGCGCGGAGGCGTCGTAGCGTATTGTACACGGCTTTTTGCAATGGGGAAATTCCGCGAACCTCGGTGCGAGCGAGTTTAAAAGCGAAAGCTGTCCAGAAGAAAGCCACCCGCGCAGGGCGGAGTGCACGTCGGAATTTTTCACCTCGGCATAAGAAGTCATGCCGAAGCACATTTGCAACAGAATGTCGGATATTGCCGAATCGTCTATCGGCAAAATGCCGCTTTCGGGGCATGCGGAAGCGACAAAATTCACCCTTTCAATAAAATCGCGCGCGGCATCGTCCATGTTTTTGAGCTGCAATCGACCCGCCATGATTTCCCCGTGGAGAATTTTCGCGGCTTCGTCAAGGTCGACAGATCCGCTCGCAGACTCTTCGATAACCAAGTCGCCGAACCTGACCGACGTAGCCGAAACCACGCGCCTGTGAACGGAGTCGAACTTTGTCTCTACCGAATTTGAAAAATCTTCAGGAAACAGCTCTGCAAGCATTTCCCGTTCAACAGGCACAATCATTGATGCCAAAACCGACACTCCGCCTGCGACGTTTTGCTCCCTCATTTCAAGAGCCGCAAATATGTCCGACGCGTACGCGCGCGACTCTTTCCGTATTTCCCCCCGGCGCCCCCCAGAAAATCTGCACGCCAAAGTTCCCCTGTTGAGGCGCACGCCCACCATGTCGGAATATGCGCACAAAACGCACTTTGATATTTCGCCTCCGGCGCCCGTATCTCGCCCCGGCGAAGAAAACCTGCGCGCCAGCCTTTCCAAATCTGACGCAACCGACACCGCTTTGCGAGCGTTTCCGCAGTGTATTCCCGCGCGCCGGCAGAAGGACTCCGAAAAGGAATTTTGGCGGGCTATTTCGCAAAGGCGGGCGATTTCCTCGGGTTCGCTTTTCGCGTCTCCCACAAGAGCGTCGCGCCCGTTTTCAGCAAAGGCGTCGTCAAGGGGAAACTTTATTCTTCCCACATCGTCAAGCGCGGCAATCAGGGAGATTTTTTCGAGGCAGTTTCTGCGCGCGCCTTCTATTAAAAGCCTTGCGCACCTCGGCTGTACGGGAAACGACGCCATATCGCGCCCCAATTTTGTAATCCTGCCGCCGGAATCGACGGCGCCGAGCCTTTTCAGCGAAAGGCGCGCCCTTTGCAAAGCTTCGGGCGGGGGATTTTCAAAAAGTTTCAGACTGTCCATCGACAAACCCGCCGCGGAAAGCCAAAGCACAATCTGGCTTAAATCGATGCGCGATATCTCGGAGGGCGTATGTTTATCGAAATTCGGCTCGTCGCTTTTTCTCCAAAGCCTAACCGCCCGGCCCGGGGCGGTGCGCCCCGCCCTTCCGGCGCGCTGCGTAGCGCTCGCAAGGCTTATGCGCTCGCATAACAGAGTGTTCACCCCGCGCGCGGAGTCAAAACGCGCCACGCGCGCAAACCCCGAATCGATTACGAATCTTACGCCCTCAATGGTAAGCGACGTCTCGGCCACGTTTGTCGAAACTATAACCTTGCGCCTACTGCCCGCCGACAGCACGGAATCCTGTTGGGCGGGAGGCAAATCTCCGTGAAGCGGCAAAACGTCGAACCCCTTTGAGGCCGGACTTTCCAAAATTTTGGAGACTGTCTTACCTATCTCGTAAGCTCCCGGCATAAATATGAGAAAGTTGCCGTCCTTTTCCTCTTTCGACAGCCTTTCAAATTCGCGCGCTGCCAAATCCCAAACGCGCGCGTTGCGATCCTTCGGAGGCGAATACTCCACATCGACCGGAAACTGCCGGGAACGGCACTCAAATTCAACGGCATTCCCCAAATATGACGCTATAGCGCCCGAATCCATCGACGCTGAACAAACCGCCAAAAGCAAGTCAGGGCGGGAAGTCTCCTGGCAGCGCAAGGCAAGCGCCAAAGAAATGTCGGCGTATATATTGCGCTCGTGGAACTCGTCGAACACTATCGCGGAAACGCCCTCCAAGCAAGGGTCCGAAAGCAGCATGCGCGCCAAAATGCCCTCGGTAAGAAACACGATTTTTGCGTCTTTTGAGTAATGCTTGTCGAACCTGACATGCCACCCCACGGAGTCGCCCATTCCGAAAATGGAGGCAACACCCTTTGCCAGCATGCGCGCCGCAACGCGGCGGGGCTGAAGCACAAGCACGCGCCCCCCAACCTTGTCGCAAATCATCGCCGGCAGGCGCGTCGATTTGCCCGACCCCGTAGGAGCAGATACGACAATCCGCCTGACGCCACTGTCTATGGCGGAATAAACGCCGGCCCTAAGCGAATCTATGGGCAGTTCCGTCATCTGGATGAGCCGCCTAATCCTGCAGCTTGGATCCCGTAAACTCGAATTTCGCGCTGCGGGTGGTATTGACCTTGTCGGTGGAGTATATCGTCTGCCCGCGTATAAGGACGGAGCTTATCTCGAGATATCCCTCAAAACCATTTTTTGGCAAAGACACAAATTTAATCCCCGAAGACTCCATCTTTAGGCCGTCGGAGGAGTTGAAAAACGAATCCGTTTGTACGTCGTAAAGGAAAAAGAAATGCCTGGGCACCCATATTACCTTGCTTCCGTCCACAATCCCGACGTACGGCGACAATATGTTGTCTATAGTAAATATGTCGAGGCAGAGTTTGCCGTTTTCGATATACATCACGCTGCGCGTAGGAATCGAAGATTTACCGCCTATGATTTTTCCGCTTCCGACAAGCCTCAAGCCGGAAGTCTCGCGCGCCGGATAATAGTTTTGCTCCACGACAGTCGTAGATATTTGGCGGTCGCCTACATAAAGGGACTGCGACCCGCTCCAATTTCCGATATATGCCGCCAAGGCTTCCTGAGGGCTGAAAAAAACTATGTCCGAAAACATCTGCGCAAAAGTGGACGTCGTTTTTTCTGGAAGATTCGCCGCCGACTGGGCAAACGCGGCGCGCGTTCCCGGAACGAAGGAAACCGCAAAGGCTGCAACCAATATTTTTAGCGTTGTTTTCATTCAAATATCAATGACATCGTCGTTATCGGAATCGTTCTTATCTTTTTTCGTTTGCGCGAAAGTCCTAACCCCTATGCGTTCGCTTCTGGCCAACGCCAACCCCCATGACAATACAGACACCAAAAACGACGCCCAAAGCGCCGCCCAATACGACCCCACAATTATGTCGTCGCCCGGAATCAGGCGCGCCGCAAAATATATTATGAGGGCGTTTATAAAAAGCATGCCCACCCCTATCGTGAAAATTATGAAAGGAAGTGCGAAGAGCACGAGTATCGGCTTGAGAATCCAGTTCAAAAACCATATTAGAACCACAAGCATCGCAAACGACACGATATTGTTGAACTGGATAGACGGGGTCGTCAGCCATGCCAAAGACAGTCCCGCCGCATTTAGAATGCACGTGCGCCAAAAGTCGAGCTCTATCCGTCTGGTGATTCTTACGGTAGAGAACTGGCGCGCCTGATTGTCGTTTTGGTTTTCCAGCATAAGTCGTCTTTCATTCTGTTTTAAGGGATCCCCGAAATTCCAACACTGATACCTCAAAGATCCGGCATTATAATTGTACAATTCGCCGCCCATTTCAAGACATTCTTAAAGCCTTACCATATCCGGCGGCATAAGAGCCAAAACTGCTCGTCGTATCTGGCGGGCATGACAAGGCGCAAGCGCCCTTAAAGCTGTCTTGAATAATTTATAAAAAAGTGCAGTATTCTAACGAATATGCTTAACGAAAACGGGAAAAAAACGGTTCCGTGCGCCATGAGCGTGGCTGGAAGCGACTCCGGAGGCGGAGCGGGCGTTCAGGCAGATCTGCTGACGTTCGCCGCGCATGGAATACACGGTTGTACGGCAATAACAGCCCTTACGGCGCAAAATCCGGACATTGTTAAAGCGGCGGAGGCAACCGACGTCGGTATTCTCTACGCCCAAATGGAAACCGTATGCGCCTATTACAAGCCGAATGCTGCAAAAACTGGAATGCTCTTCACCGCCGAAATCGTCGAATGTGTCGCCGACTTTTTCGCGCGCAGGCCGCATATAGCGCTTGTTGTCGATCCGGTTATGATATCGACGAGCGGAGCGCGGCTTCTCAAGGCGGACGCCGTAGCAGCGCTCACCGAAAAACTCATGCCCTCGGCCGCGCTTATAACGCCGAATCTCGACGAGGGAGCGGCATTGATGGGCAAAAGCGAAATTGCGGACATATCCGCGGCGGCCGCAGAATTAAGCCGCAAATTCGGCGTTTCCGTACTGCTCAAGGGCGGACACCTTCGCGGCGACGAAATAACAGACGTCCTCGCCGAAAGAAGCGGAAAAATTTCGGAAATAAAATCGAAGCGCGTACACGGTGTAAACACCCACGGAAGCGGATGCACCCTAAGCGCCTCAATAACGGCAAATCTGGCAAAGGGAATGGACTTGCCGGACGCATGCCGAACGGCGCAAGCCTACATTGTATCCTGCATGAAGAATCCTCTTGAAACATCGGGCGGAAGTTTTATAAACCACTTCCCTATGTTATGAATAGAGCCGAAAAATACGATTACGCCCATTTGCGCGAAGGTCACAGGGAACGCCTCCGTTTCAAATACAAAACGGGGGGCATTTCCTCTTTGGCCGACTACGAGCAGGTGGAACTTCTCCTCACTTTCCTCATACCGCGCGTAGATGTTAAACCGGCGGCAAAGGCGCTCATTCAAAAATTTAAAAACGTGCGCGGGATACTCGACGCCCCGAGAGACGAGCTTCAAAAAATCAAAGGTGTCGGAGAATCGGCCGCAATAGGGTTGTCTCTCTTAAAGGACCTAATATCTATATACCACGCAAACGAGCTTGAAACGCCGTCCGACGAAATAGGAACAATAGCAAAACTCATAAAGTACTTTAAGTCGAAAATCGCCTCTGAGCCCTTTGAAGTTCTGGAAATGGTCTGTTTCGACGCCAAATTGAGAATAATCCCTAACGGTTCTCTGCGCCTTTTCGAGGGAAGCGTGACGTCTGCAAACGTCGACGCGAGAAAAATAATAGAAACGGCGATAAAGCGCGGCGCCGCAAGCATCGCGATAGCCCACAACCATCCAAGCGGCGATCCGACGCCTTCGTTCGAAGACATACGCCTTACCCGACGCCTTTCGGACGCGTGCAGACCCATACACATAAGCCTTATAGAGCATATAATAGTGGGTAAAAAGGCGTGTTTTTCGTTTAGAAGAGACGGACATTTCGACTGCCTTTACGACGAATCGCTGCTTGAAGGCCGTATTCGCACAACCGGAAAACCTTATGCGGAAAGGGCAAGTGAAAGGGCGGCTCAGTGAGAATACTGGCGCTGGAAAGTTCATGCGACGAATCGTCGATCGCGCTGTTCGACAGTGAAGCGGGAGTTTTGGAAAACCTCATACACTCCCAAATAGATTTACACGCGCTCTACGGGGGGGTCGTCCCCGATTTGGCGAGTTCTGAACACTTGAAGAAACTTCCCGCCCTGATGTCAAAGATTTCAAAATCGGAGCATTTCAAAAATATCGATATGGTGGTAGTGACATCAGGGCCGGGGCTTCCAAACTGCCTGGCGATAGGGGTGGCCTGCGCCGAAGCCGCTTCTGCTTTTTTAAAAGTCCCCCTCTTTGGCGCGAACCACTTGCGCGGACACGCATATTCGCCATTTATACCCGTACACGCGGCGGAGCCCAAAAACTTCGATAAAAATCTCCTCGATCTGCTGCCGCACCTCGGGCTTGCGGTATCGGGGGGCAATACCGTCTTATTTGAAATCGACCGCGAAAAAAAAGTGCGTGTCATAGCCGAAACCGTTGACGACGCGGCGGGGGAAGCGCTCGACAAGGGAGCCAAAATGCTGGGCATGCCCTATCCCGGCGCACCCCTGCTTGAGAAGGCCGCAATGGGGGGCAAAATAGACAAAAACCTGTTTCCATACGGGCAAAACAGAAAAATAGACGAAGACCCCAATTTCAGCTTTTCCGGACTAAAAACGAGCCTGCGCTATTTTATTCAAAAGCTTCCCGAAGGGGAATTGGAGGCCCGAATGCCCGATATATGCGCAAGCTACCAGTTCGCCGTAGCGGAACAGCTGCGCAGAAGAACCGATTTTTTCGCAAAACGCAAGCGCTACGCCAGCATAGGCTTGTCCGGCGGCGTGTCAAACAATGGCGCGGTCGTATCGGTTTTCGAAAATACGGCAAAGGCCCGCGGAGCGGAATTTCTTGTGGCCCCCAGAGAGTACAGGGGCGACAATGCCGCAATGATTGCATTTTCGGCATTTTTCGATCCGTCTTCGCTGTACGGACGAACCGGAGAAGCTTTAAAAATAGACTCTGCCCGCGAAATGGCATAGCCATTTTTCTCGACACGCTTCGAAAAAGTCTTCTATATTCAAGACAATGTCAGAGTTCCCGAACTTAGATGGCGCGTATCGCAAATGCGTATCGCTTGCCGATTCGCATTACGAGAATTTCCCCGTCGCAAAAATGGTGCCGAAGAAAATCCGCAAGCATGTCGCCGCGATATACGCCTTTGCGCGCACCGCAGACGACATCGCCGACGAAAACCACGATACCGTCGCCGCCGACGCGCCGTCGAGAATCTCCGAATTAAAGAGATTCGGGGAGCAGCTTGATATCGACGACCCCGGCAGAATGGAAAAAAATTGGAGATGGATTTTCGAAGCGGTAAACGACACCGTAAGAAAATTCGACATTCCCAAAGGGCTGCTGCTCGACCTGCTAAGCGCCTTCGAACAGGACGTTTCAAAAAAGAGGTACTCAGACTTCCCGGAGCTTTTGGACTATTGCAGGCGCAGCGCAAATCCGGTTGGAAGGCTTGTGCTGATTCTCCACGGCATGCGCGACGAAAAGCTTTTTCAATATTCGGACGACATATGTTCGGCCCTCCAACTGGCAAACTTTTGGCAGGATATGGGCATTGACAGGGGGAAAAACAGGATATACGTTCCCCAATCGGACTGGCGCGGCGCCGACGAAGCCGAATTGATGGGGAAATCCGCTACGGAGCGTGTCAGGGAAATTGTTAAATTTGAATGCGAACGCACCGAACAGATGTTCGCGTCCGGGGAGAGGCTGATAAGAAGCCTTCCCTTTCCGCTGAAACTCGAAATAAAAATAACCGTAGCTGGAGGCAGAAGCATACTCAAAAAAATAGCCTCGCAAAATTACGACACCCTTTCAAAACGGCCGTCACTCGGATTTATAGACAAAATCAAACTGTTGTTTTCAGCCCTGGCGCAATAATGGAAGCCGAAAATTCAAAAAGCTCATACCACGCGCGCGAACGGAAAAAATCGAATTTGGCGTTCGCGTTTTTCTGCATGGAAAAAGACAGGGCAAAAGACATGGAATCGCTTTATGCCTTCTGCCGCCTGATGGACGACATCGCCGACGCCGACGGCATACCAGAGTCCGAAAAACGCGCAGAGCTCGAGCGTTGGAAAGCCGAAATAACAGACGCCTATGATTCTGAAAGGCCGCTTTCCGACCTCGGGGAGGAAATGCGCTCGCTTGTGCGGCGCAGAAAAATCCCGCAGCAATACATGCTCGACATCATCGAAGGCGTAATGCGCGACACCACGGGCGAACCTTTCGAAACTTTTGAAGACATACGCAAATACTGCTACGGCGTGGCTTCGGCCGTGGGGCTTGCGTCCATCTACGTTTTCGGATTTAAAAACGAGCGCACAAAGGATTTTGCGGAGGCGCTCGGATATGCGCTGCAATTTACGAACATACTCAGGGATGTCGTTGACGACATAAAGTCGCACGGCCGCGTATATATCCCGTCTGCCGAGCTGAAAGCCTTCGGCGTATCGCGCCGCGACCTTCTTGAAAGCCCGCATTCCGCGAAGTGCAGAAGGCTTTTCGCCTTCATGTATTTCCGCGCAAAACATTTCTTCAACAAATCCCGCAGGCTTCTCCAACCCGAAGACAAACGTTCGATGGCGCCCGCGCTTATTATGTGGGCTATTTACGAAGAAATACTCGAATCAATTAAAAAAAGCGGCTTCTTAATAACGGAGAGCCCGGTAAAAATTTCAAAGCCGAAAAAAATAGCCCTCGCGCTCGGGGCCATTTGCAGATCCAAGCAGCCCGAGCCGCCCGGCAAAAAAAGCGGAAGGGCCATCGTTTTGGGCGCCGGAGTCGCCGGAATAGGAGCCGCCCTAAGACTGGCGGCGGAGGGGTTTGACGTTTCTTTGTACGAAGCTTCAAGCCGCATAGGGGGCAGGTGCGCGGCGATAGAATGGAACGGCATTCGGCTCGACAACGGCACGCACGCCGCAATGGGGTGTTATAAAAACTTCTTTGCCATGCTCGGGCAAATCGGCACAAATTCGGAAGAATTTTTCAAGCCCGTAGAACGCATGGACTTTATTTTCGGAAATGGGGAAAAGGCCACGGTATCCCTTCCGGGCAAAAGCGCAGGCGTCTTATCGAAAATATTCTCATTCCTGAATTATCTTAAGTTGGACGGAACCCTCGGAATGTTGCCGCTGCTTCTATCCCTAAAATTTGGCATAGTAAAGGCTAAAGACGGCGAAACGGCCCTCGACTTCCTGCTTCGAAAGGGGATATGCAAGCGCTGCATCGAAAATTTTTGGGAGCCGTTTTGCGTTTCGGCGCTCAACACGCCCCTGTCAAGGGCCGAAGCCCGCTTAATGTTAAAAACCGCAAAAAAATCGCTGCTCGGGCGCGGAGACAGCGGCGCGCTTTACCTTCCGCAAAAGCCGATTGCCGACGCGCTCGCCCCGGCGATAACATATCTTAAGGGCGTCGGAGCCGGAATTCATTTGGGCGAAAGGGTCTCGGAAATACATTTTGAAGGAAACTGCGCAACCGGCATATCCACTGACAAATGCGAACATGCCGCCTGCGAATTTCTCGCCAGTTCCCTAAATCTTTCGGCGTTTAAAAAGCTTCTTCCCGACACTTCAAAAATCAAAGGGCGCATTTCAAACATTTCCGTTTCCGGAGTGTCAAACATTTACTTTTCCACAAACAAAAAATTAATCGACGGGAATTACGCGTGCCTAATAGGATCCCCGCTTCATTGGATATTTGACAAAACCCCGAACGCCGCACAGGGCGAAACGCGCATTTACGGAATAACAATAAGCGCAAGCGAATCTACAATGTCGAAAGCCGAAGCGGAAAAACTGCTAAAAAATGAGCTCGAAAAATTCTTCGGCGAAGTCGAAATATCCGGCATTCTCCCCGCCACATTTGCGGAAGCCACAATTTCGGCAGATCCCGAAAGCGAGGCTGCGCGCCCCAAACAGCCCGAACTTGGCGAATTTTCGAACATGGCAATATGCGGAGATTGGATTCAAACAGACTTGCCGTGCACTATGGAATCAGCGGCAAAAAGTTCTAAAGATTTCCGGATATAAGAGATGAAAAAATATCTTATCATATCCCCGACTATATTCGAGGCGCTTCCGGCATTTAAAGGAGTGGGTTGCAAAATGCGACCGAAGGTCGGGAACACCGCAAAATCGGGAAACGGCAAGGTATCAGTCGTCGTATCGGGAATCGGCTGCAAAACTTCGGCGGAGCGCGTGGCATCGTCAATAAAAGAAATAATGCCCGATATTGTTCTGCTTTCGGGATTTTGCGGAGCCTGCAAAAGGGAGCTCAAAAACGGCGACTTTATTTTCGAAACATCGTCACCCGAATTGAAAGATCTTGCATTAAAATTAGGTGGAAAAAGCGCAAAAATAAAATCTGTCGACAAACTTGCCGACACCTCTCAAAAACTGTCTTTCGGCAAAAACGGATACGACGGTGTGGAAATGGAGTCGGACTTTTTCAGACGTGCGATAGAAGAAAGCGGCGCCGAATTCGGGCACTTCCGCTGGATAAGCGATTCTCTTGAATCGAACATTCCGCTTTCCTTCATGCAGTCGTCAATAAACGAATGCAGCGGCGAGCTTGAAATATCACCTCTTAAGACGCTCGCAGCCATTGTAAAATCGCCAAGTTTAGCCTTAAAGCTATTAAAATTCGCCCACGATATAATGCCGGCAAAAATAGAATATTCCAAAGACATGGCGCGGCTTGTAAGCGTTCTTGTAAAATAATTCTTTCCCATATCGCTCAGTCCTGTCAAACTTGCGCGCGGACGCAAGCCGCGTCGCAAAAGAACGATTATGCAAAAAGGTGTTGACATAGCTTTAAAAACCGGCAAACTTTCCAATCTAATTTATTCGGTTAATGTTCAGTAGCTCAGCGGTAGAGCAGGTGACTGTTAATCACTTGGTCGCAGGTTCGATCCCTGCCTGAACAGCCACTTTAAAGTAGAGGCTTTCCACTCGGAAAGCCTTTATTTTGGGTCAACACCGAAGTCAGTGGGAGTTAATGGAAGACGCCGCATTGGACAATGACCCTCAATCTATAATTTTCAAAGTTTTTATAGCCGTAAGCCATACGTTGGATTAGCTTCATCTTGCTGTGGAAACCCTCGGTAATTCCGTTATTTTTCGTAAATCTCCACATCCTGATTATTGGCGCAAACCATTCGCTTATCGTTTCCGCCAATTTCCCAAACTCTGTCGGCGCTTCGTATCTCATTGTCTTCACCATTTCCTTTAACTTCTTTATGTTGTCCCTGCATTGCTTTACCGTTTGGCTTCTTTTATTTAGCAATTCGCATAACTTCTCCTTAAATTCGTATGTTAGCTCGATTGCCGGACTTTCCTTAAAAAAGCTTTTAAGTCGCTCTTTATCTTGCGGCTTTAGCATTTCTTTCCTTTTCCGTAAAGGATAAGTAATTTTTCTGTTCCACTTCACTTCTTCCTGCGCACTCTTGCAAAATTCCATAAAGTGGTGGAGCACTAATCGTATCACATGAAACCTATCCGCTACTATCTTCGCCCTCGGAAAACATCTCCTTACGATACTTCGATATCCGCTCGATAAATCCATGCAGACGACCTTTACTTTTTCCCTCCCTTTGTACGACATTAGCGTGCCTTCTATATCGCTATGTTTCTTGCCCTTAATTACATCGTATATCCTGTGGTGCGATAAGTCGGCTATCGTAGTCGCAAACTTGTAACCCTTGTGGATTGTGTGCTCGTCTATCCCTATAATTTCAGGACAAGGATAGTTGATTTGCTCTTTGAGCTTTTGCTCGTACCTACTGTGGATTGCCCGCTCAACCGTGCTTGCAGATATGCGGTAAATCCG
>CALXLM010000010.1 GCA_944389195.1 uncultured Opitutales bacterium | reverse complement strand
CGATGCCGCGGAAAGCCTCGAGCGCGAAGTTTTAAAATCGTTCAAGGAGCTTTTTTCTCCCCTTGAGTTTTCAAAAACTTCGGTGTCGAGAGTAAAAACCGGCGAAAAACTCGACGGCGAAACTTTTCGTGTGGGAGGTTTCCGGTATTTTATCGGCGGGGGAACTGCCGGCATGCTGACGCCCGACGGCGTGCTTTACATGGAGTCTCTTGCGCCGCAGATCCGCGATTTCGCGTCTGGGAGTTCGGACTCGATACCCGCCGACGTGTCTGGCGGAGCCATGCTGAGTTCGGCTGTAAAGAACCGCACGTTGGCTGAGGATATTTCCCTCGGCGGCATATGGATGTATCCGATTTTGTTTTTCGGCGCTTTGTCCGCGGCGGTGTGCGCGGTTAAATTCGCGTCGTTTTTCTTTATACGCCGCGCGCCAAAGAATATCGTGAGAAAAATTTTCGACGAACTGTCGGCCGGCCGCGTTTCAGCGGCTGAAAAACTGGCAGGAGAATGCGGGTATCCGTATTCCGGGCTTTTGGGGGAGCTTGTAAAATCGCGCGCTTTGAGCGCCTCGCTGCTCGAGGAGATTTCGTACGAGCGCATGTTGTCGGCGGGAGAGAGGCTTTTCGGCGGGCTTTCGGTACTTTCGGTGAGCGCCGCAGTTGCGCCGCTTTTCGGACTGCTCGGGACCGTGACGGGCATCATAAAAACGTTTTCCGATTTATCGGCGCTGGGGGCTGGGCAGGCGCAGTTTGTAAGTGCGGGGATAAGCGAGGCTCTCATAACGACAGAATACGGTCTTATCGTGGCGATACCGGCATTTGTGGCGCACGCTATTCTTTCGCGCAGGGCGAAAGGCGTTCTTTCGGACATGGAGAAACTGGCGTCGTCGTTTTTGGCGGCCAATAAAAGTTGATGGAAAAATTCTTTTCGCTTTTCTTTGAAATTTTCGAATCGGGCGGAATTTTAATGTATCCGCTCGCCGTTCTCGCCGTGTATCTGTATTTCAGCGGATTTAAAATATGCTTTAGAATGCGGCGCTTAAACCGCGTGTGTTCCAACCACGATTCTTTTATGCGGGCTTACCGGGCTTTTTTGTCTGACGGATTCTTTGACGGGAACGGGGCTTCGGGCGAAATCAAGAGCGCTTTCGGGCGCTTAAGGATAGAGTTGCTTGCGGGCGTGGAACGCAGGCTGCTGATGCTGAAAATACTATCGTCCGTAGCTCCGCTGATAGGCCTTTTGGGCACGGTTTCGGGTATGATGCTTTCTATAGCGTCGGCGGCTTACTCTTTCGGCGACGTGGCCGACGGTATTTCGTCGGCGCTGATAACGACGCAGGCGGGGCTTGTGGCGGCAATACCGGCGT
Organism: uncultured Opitutales bacterium; assembly: GCA_944389195.1. Taxonomy (GTDB): domain Bacteria; phylum Verrucomicrobiota; class Verrucomicrobiia; order Opitutales; family Intestinicryptomonadaceae; genus Merdousia. The sequence goes on along the minus strand of CALXLM010000010.1, from coordinate 57,866 downwards.
GGATTATAACAATGATAGCTTCGGCGCAGACGCAGACGCTTCTTATAAATCTGGCAAAGCGCGAGGCTTGGCTCATAAGGGGGAGTTTTGCGTGAGCCTTCGCAGACCCAGATTTCAGGAGGAAAACGCGGCGGAGTCGATAAACATTTCGCCGCTGATAGACGTTATTTTTATACTGCTTATTTTTTTCATCGTGACAATGGTTTTTGCTGACGGCGATGCCTTGAAGGTGGACGTGCCGCGCGCCGAGACCGCAACGGCGGTCGAGTCGAAACCGCTGACGGTGGTGGTTGGGTCCGATTCCAGCATTTCGGTTTATGGAAGGACTGTCACGCTCGGAGAGTTGGAGTCGGTTTTGCGCGGGCATATGGCGTCAAACAGGTCGGTCGTTTTGCGCGGCGACGGCGACGCCCCGCTGTCTGCTATTGTGGCTGTTATGGATTGCGCAAAATCCTGCGGGGCGGATGAAATATACGTTTCGGCTGATAAAAAATGAAGGATACGTTCGAGGTAAAGTCGTACGGGGCGCAAAGCTTGGCTTGCGCTTTGCTACTGGCGTTTGCATCGTTCTCAATTCTGCCTCTTTCCGTTGCTCTTGTGGAAGTATCAAAACCTTCCGAAGACAGGCTTGTCAGGGTTTATTCGAGGGCTTCCGGAGGTCACTCCGAGGTTAAGCCTTCCGGGGCTTCCTCCGCGCCAAAGCCCGTGCGCGTGCCGCCGTTTTCGGACAATCCGCCTTCGGAAATCCGAGAGCCTGCTTTGGATTTCTCGTCTGTCGGAGTGAAGCTTCCGGATTTGTCTTCGCGCGGCGAGCTTGGGTTCGACTTGTTCGGGGGCGTCGTTCCTGGATTGCCGGACGGGGGAAAATTCGAGGCTTTCGAGCTGTCTTCGCTCGATAAAATTCCCCGCCGCCTCAACAGCGCGCATGTAAAATATCCATCCGATTTGCTCAGAAGGGGCGTCGAGGGGGAAGTGCTTTTGAATGTCGTCATAGACGAGGACGGGAGCCTCGAGGTCGTTTCCGTCGCCGATTTCACAAACGCGGCTTTTGTCGACAGCGCGGTGTCGGCGGCTTCGAAGCTCAAATACGAGCCTCCAACGAAAAACGGCGAGCGGGTGCGAGCCAAGTTTGTGCTTCCAATACCGTTTAAAATAAGACAATGAAAAGAATAGTTGCTTTTTGTATTTGCGCGGCCGCCGTGCCGTTTGCTGCTTGCTTTGCACAGGATTCGGCGTTCGGGCGCTCCCCCTCGGTGACTCCCAGGGAGGCCGAGGCCATTAAGGCGGCTGCGGAGGCGACCGAAAACGGTCGGGCGCTCGAAATTCTTTCAGAGGCTTCAGGCCGCAAATGGGCGGGAAGCGCAATATGGTTCAATTTGGGCAATGCGCAGATGAGGGCTTCCGATGCGGAGTCGGCGGTGAAAAGTTATAGAAAGGCCCTTGAAATTCTGCCGTCGTTTTTTATGGCGCAAAAGAACCTCGCGTTTGCGCTTTCGGGGCTCGGAAGGGAAAGCGACGCGTTTTTGGAGATGCGCAAAACCCTCGCTCTTTCCGGAGGTTCCGATGTTCCGACGCTTTTATGGCTGGCTTCAAGGGCGGCGGGAATGTCTGATAATTCCGCAGCGCTCAATTTTTGCAATCAGGCCCTGCTTTATGACGAAAACAATCGGGACGCGCTTCTGGCAAAGGCGGTTTTCCTTTATGAACTCGGCCGTTTTGAAGAGTGCGAGACGGTCGCGAAACGTCTGTTGTCGGAAGGAAACTTGGACGCCCGCGCACTTCGGCTTCTCGGGAAGTCGAGGGCCCGCCGCGGCGATTATTGCGCGGCAGTTGCGGCCTTTAAAATTTTGGAAAAATCGGGCTCGGCGGAAAATTCGGACGCGGCGTTTATGGGAGACCTTTTGTTCCGCGAGGGACTTTACTCTGAGGCGGCCGAACGCTACGCCGCAGCCGGTCGCGAAGCGTCTATTGCAAATGCCGCCTATGCCATGTTGAATTCCGGGGATTTCGACGGGGCGCTCGCGGTTTCCGCCCGATTGTCAGGGCACGAGCGATGCAAAATAGAAGGACTTTCAAAGGCGGGAAGCGGAGACCTTGGGGGCGCGAAAAAAAGTTTGGAAAAATATCTGGCCGCCGTCCCTGGCGATGCCTACGCCGCCTGCAAGCTCGCCGGAGTATGCATTGAATTGGGCGATTTCCCGAAGGCCGAAGCGCTTTATTATTGTGCCGCTGCCGACCCGCGTTTCGAGCGTTTGGCTCTGTACGGAATGATGCGCGCCTCTTTGTCGTCCGGAGACTGCGTTGGCGCGTTGGCGCGGGCACGCGCCATTGAGAAAAAATATCCTTCCGCGGAAATTTCTGAATATGTAAAATCGTTGAAATCGTATGTATCGGGCTTGGACTGACATAAAGGGAAGAGAATTTTCGCTTGCGAGCGCTTTCCCCCTTATCATGGGCGTTTTGAACGTTTCGCGTGATTCGTTTTCAGACGGCGGAAGGTATATGACGCCCGAGGCCGCGGTGGCCGCGGCGTCAAAAATGATTTCCGAAGGCGCCGCGATTATAGATATGGGGGCGGAGTCCACGCGCCCTTCCGCCGCGCCCATTGGCGTGGAAGAGGAACTCAATTTGCTCGTTCCGCAGCTCGAGGCGGTGCGGAGAGCCTTTCCGAAAATCCCGATATCGGTAGATACATACAAGCCTGAAACCGCTCGAGCAGCACTTGAGAAGGGAGCGGATATAATAAACGACGTTATTGTGGCCCGTTCCGGCAGACGCTGCCCGATGGCGGAGCTTGCGGCTGAACGCGGGTGTCCGATTGTGGCGGTCCATAATTCGCGCGGGGAGGATTGCGGGGAAAACTTTTTTGACTTTCTTATGGACGGATTGTCGGATATCGTTTCGTTCGTCGAAAACGAGGGCGTCCCGCGCTCGAAAATAATAATAGACCCGGGTTTCGGTTTCGGAAAGACGGAGGAACAAAATTTTGAGATACTGGCGCGGTTGGGCGAGCTGAGAAAGTTCGGGTGCGCCGTGTTGCTGGGCGTTTCAAGGAAGTCGTCTCTTGCGGCGCTAGTGGGGGAGAGCATGGATGTGCGCGATGCGGCGACCGTCGCGGTGACGGCGATTTCATCGGCGATGAAATCGGCCGATATTGTACGTGTGCACGATGTTGCAAAAAACGCGGCTGCCGCAAAGGTGGCCCGGGAGATTTTGAAATGGACGAAATAAGGATAGAAAAAATAAGGCTAAAAGGCAAACACGGCTGCTATGCGGCCGAACGCGAGACGCTTACCGAATTTGAGGTGTCGCTAAGGCTGTTTCTCCCGCTAAATAACGCTGCAAAGACCGACGAACTGTCCGATACCGTGGACTATCCCTCGGCGGCCGCTATAGTCGAGGGCGTTATAGCTGGGGAAAGCGTTAGGCTTATCGAGAAGCTTGCCGATACGATTGCATACAGGCTGTTTGTCCGTTTTGCGAATTTGCGCGCGGTTGAGGTTGAAGTCGCTAAAATAGGAACTGACATCGGGTACGACTTCGAAAGAATTTCTGCTCGCATATTCAGAAAACGGGAACAATATATATCGCAGTGAAAATGGAAAAAAAGATAGTGCTTGCGCTCGGTTCCAATGTGGGAAACCGCCGGGAAAATATTGTGCGCGCCGTGGCGGAAATAGAGAAATTTTCGCGCGTTTTATTGCGTTCGAAAATTTACGAGACTCCGCCGGTCGGATACGGTGACCAGCGCTATTTCCTAAACGCGGCCGTATTGTGCGAGACGCATTTTGAGCCGTTGGAGCTTTTGGGTTTTTGCAAGGACGCCGAGGCGGCGATCGGGCGCGTGCGCACGTTTCCCAATGGTCCGAGAGAGATAGACATCGACATAATTTTTTACGAAGGCAAGACGGTATCGAGCGACATTCTCCGGATACCACACCCGCGTTGGAGCGAACGAGACTTCGTGATCTCGCCGCTTTTGGACATATTCTCCGAATTCATGGCTGTCGATTTTTGCTGCGACGTGTCGGGCACGCTCAAAAGTGCGCAAAGAAAATTCAGGGCGTTTTCGTCGTTTTAGAATCTCTTATAGACAAAAAAATGTCGGATCAGCTGGGAACTTTATATGTGGTTGCGACGCCGATAGGGAACATGTCGGACTTGTCCAGGCGCGCCGCGGAAATTTTGCGCTCGTGCGATGTTGTGGCGTGCGAGGATACCCGCGTCACAGGCGGGCTGCTAAGGCGTTTGGACGTCTCAAAAAAAATGTTCGTAAACGAGGATTCGCGCGAGCGCGCCGCCGCTTCGGCGATTTTGGAGATGCTTGAATCAGGCAAAAACGTGGCGCTCGTCAGCGACGCCGGCACTCCGTGCATAAGCGATCCCGGGTTCCGTGCCGTGCGCGCGTGCCGCGCGGCGGGCGTCAACGTGGTTCCCGTCCCGGGCGCGTGTGCGTTTGTGGCAGCGCTCAGCGCGTCGGGGCTGCCGACAGATTCGTTTATGTTTGCGGGTTTTCTTCCGGCAAAGTCGTCGGCGAGAAAGAACTTTTTTGAAAAATACAGGGATTTCGGCCATACCTTGGTGTTTTACGAATCCCCATACCGCATCGGCAAATTCCTGCGCGACGCAGTTGAAATATTCGGCGGCGGACGTACGGTGTGCGTAGCCAAAGAAATAACAAAAGTTTTTGAAAGGTTTTTTGTCGGCAAACTTTCGGACGTGGCGGACGGAATTGAGAGCTCTCCGGCGCGCGGCGAGTTTGTGGTGATTATAGCCCCGGACGGATACGAACTATGAAAGGCGAATGCATACTCGCAGTAGATGTGGGCTCCAATACGATAAAGTGCCTTTTGGGGCGCGCCGAAAACGGAACCGTAATTGCCCTTCTCGAAAATACGCTCGACAGGCGCATTTTGGACAGGGGGGGAGCCCTTGTTCCGGGCGCCGCCGAAATAATATCCGGCGCCGTGGCGGCGTTCAGAAAAGAAGCTTTAAAATTGACTCGTGATTTTAAAACAATAGTCGCTGCTACGTCGGCGTTGCGCGATTCTTCGGAAAAATCGGCAATCGTCGAAGAGGTGAGGCGCCGCACCTCTTTGGAAATTTCGGTCTTGTCCGGAAAAGACGAGGCGGAAATTTCGTTTGCGGGCGCGATGAGCGATCCGTTGCTCGACCGTGAAAAGTCGTACGCGTACTTCGATTTGGGAGGGGGAAGCGTGGAGGTTGTGGCGGGCAAAAACGCGCGCGTCGAAACTTCGCGCAGCATTGCTGTGGGTGCGGTGAGGCTCATGCGGGAATGCGCGTCGTGCGGCGAATATTTCGCGCGCGCAAAGGAGGCGTTTGCGGCTGGGCTTGGCGCGTTTCCAGCTACGGACGCCCTTGTAGGGGCGGGCGGAGCGGTGGCCGCAGCGCGTTTTATGAAGGCGAAAATGGGGCTTAAAGGCGCGGCGCATGTAATATCCCTCTGCGACGTGCAAAAGTGTTTTGAAGCCGTGGCGCCGCTGTCGGAGAGAGAGCGAACTGAGAAGTTTTCTATAAGCCCGGGCAGGGCCGATATTATTCCGGCCGCCTTTGCGTGCATAATCGAGCTTATGCGCCGTCTGGGTAAAGGCGAGCTAATTCACACTTTTCACAATATGAGGTACGGGATTGTCCTTGAGGCGGAGCGCTTTGCTCGGCCCGGCGGAGGCGTTTTGGCTTGACACATGCGCCGCGTTTTTTTATTCGACGTTTTCATTGACGGTTTAATTGCCGTTTTGGGTTTTAGTTAATTCAGTTAAAATTGTATGTTTAGATTGTTTACTTCGCTTGTTTTTGCCATTTGTTCGACCATTTGTTTTGCCTCGCCGCAGAGGGTGATTTTCGACACGGACATGGGCAACGATATTGACGACGCGCTCGCTTTGGCCATGTTGTACGCTTACCAGTCGGACGGAAAGGCCGATGTTGCGGCGGTTCTGATAAATAAGGACAACTGCTATTCCCCCGTGTTTGTAAACATAATGAACAATTATTACGGCTTTGGCGGCATTCCTTTGGGAATGGTGGAAAGCGGCGTTACGCCTAAAGAGGGTGCGTATATAGGAAAAATTGCCGAATTAAAGAATTGGGACGGCTCTTACAAATATGCTCGCACCGTCGGCAAAGAGACCAAATTGGTCGATGCTGTCAAGCTTGCCCGCAAAGTACTGGCGGAAAGCGCGGACGGGGAAGTGGTGTACATATCCGTGGGTTTTTCGACTAATATCGCAAGGCTTTTGGAATCTAAACCCGACGAAATATCCCCGCTTTCGGGAATGGAGCTCGTGTCGAAAAAAGTAAAGTACTTTTCGGTGATGGCGGGAAATTTTGCGGGCGCATCGGCCTCAAAAAAGGGGCCGCGCGAATATAACGTTATTAACGACATAAAGCCTGCCGCGAAATTCTTTTCAAATTCCCCCGTTCCCATTGTTTTTAGCGGATTTGAAGTGGGGAACATTTTGCTTTATCCGCAATCGGCTCTCGACGAAAACATGGCGAAAGACAACCCTGTGCGCGCCGCTTACGAGCTCTATGTGAAAATGTTGAACAAGGGAAAGTCCGACAGGCGGGACCAGCCCACATGGGATTTGACAAGCGTCTTGTACGTGTTTAATCCGGAATTTTTCGATTTGTCGGAAAAAGGTTTCGTAAGTGTTGACGACAAGGGTATGACTATGTTTACGCCGTCTTCCGACGCATTGCACAGATATGTTAAAATTCCCGAAAACGGCGCAAAAAAAATAATAGACAAACTTGTCGAGCGCTCTACGTCGTTAAAGCCTGCCAAATAGCTCTCTAATTTGCGGAGTTTTTCCGTCAGAACTTTTCGAGAAACGAAAGAGTTTCGCGGAGGGCTGTTGAATAGGATTTTTCCATGCCCTCCATGGTTATGTATATGTGCGTGGCTTCCCGTATGTCCACATAGCGGATTTTTGCGCCGGCTGCCGACATGCTTTTTGCAAGACTTTCCGACTGGTCGTGCAGTATGTCTTTGCCTGAGGCGATGAGCAGGGTGGGCGGAAGTTCCCCCAGGCGGTCGTACATAAGCGGGGAGGCGTATTGTGAAAATGCCTGGGAGGGCTTTTCAAGATATGCCCTTGAAAACGCGTCCATAAGCTCGGAATCCAAAGCGAAACCGCGCCCGAATTTTTTCCAGGAGCCTTCGTTTCGTTTCGGGACAAGAGTTGTGACCGGATAGAATAAAACGAGGGCGCATGGCTGAGTTTTCTTCCGTTCCAAGAGCCGTATGGCTGCGGCGAGCGCAATGTTCCCGCCGGCGCTGTCGCCTGCGAGGGTTATTTTTTCTTCGGATATACCGAATAGGGCAGCATTTTTTGAGACATATTCGAAAACTTCCGAACATTCCATGACGGGTATCGGAAATTTCGCTTCCGGAGCGAGCGAGTAGTCTATAGATATCACTGTGCAGTTTCCGCCAGCGGCACAGTCGGCGCAGAATCTTTGGCACGATTCCACTCCTCCTATTGTCCAACCGCCGCCGTGCATGTAAAGCAGGGCTTTCCCGCTTTTGCCGGATTCAGGTTCATATACGCGCACCCGCACGCCAGTTTTGCCCGGCTGCGTGCTTATCTTTAAGTCGGATATTTTCAGCGGGACGTCCGTTCGAAATGGCGCCGCCGCAGCCCGCTGCGCGCGGGCGAGGCGAAGGAAGCGGCAGTTTCCGGCTTCCGCCTCATCTATTGCTTTGCATAGGATTTTCGTGCGCCGCTCGGGAAGCTTTTTTAGGAAAGAATCCGTTTCGCCCTTTAAACGGCAATGGCGCCGCACGAACGTAAAATAGTTTTTGTCCATACCTTAACCGCGTTTGTTGTTTAGCATGGCCGACAATAAAAAAGGCGGAGCCGGGTTGATGCCTCCGCCTTTTGCTTGGCGCAGAAACGCCTATTCTCCGGCGTCCGCCTCCTCCTGGTGCTGGGTTGCGTCGGCGTCTTCGCCGTCTTTAATATCGACTATCCTGCATATGCCTATGAGTTTGTCGCCTTCGGCCAGATTGATGAGCCTTACCCCCTGCGTTGTGCGGCCGATTATGCGAACTCCCTTTACCGGGGAGCGCACGGCTTGGCCGTGGAGAGTGAACATCATTATCTCGTCGTCTTCGCGTACGGACAGTGCTCCAGCCACTCCGTGAGTCTTGATTGCTATGACACCCGAGCCGCCCCTGTTTTGCAGGCGGTATTCGTCGTAGCTCGAACGCTTGCCTTGCCCCATTTCGCCGGCTATTAGAAGCGTAGCGTCGGGATCCACCACGACAATCGCCTTCACGCAGTCGTTTTCCTTTTTGAGCGTCACGCCTCGCACGCCTCGCGTATCCCTTCCCTGCGCGCGCAAATCAGATTCGTTGAACCTTATCGACATTCCCGCATATGTGACGAGAACCACGTTTGAATCCTGCTCTACAAGGACAACCCCTATAAGATCGTCCCCCTCGTCGAGGTTGATTCCCTTGATGCCGCCCTTGCGGCAGTTCTTGTAGTCGGAGAGCATCGTCTTTTTTACGACGCCGTTTTTAGTCGCCATTACGAGCGCGTGGGAATCGTCGTCGAGGTTCCTTACGCATATCATCGCGGCCACCTTTTCGTCGTTTTTAAGATCCAATACGTTCTTAATGGACCTTCCCTTAGACGTTCTCGAACCCTCAGGAATTTCGTAAACCTTTTCGACATACACGCGGCCGTTGTTCATGAAGAACATGATGTAGTCGTGCGTGGACGCGGTGAAAATATGCTCTATGAAGTCTTCGTCATATTGCCCGCTGCCGATGACGCCCTTTCCGCCGCGCTTTTGCGAACGGTATGCGCTTACCCCGGTCCGCTTTATGAAACCGTTGTGCGAAACGCTTATTATGCAGCCTTCGTTGGCTATGACGTCCTCCATTCTGAATTCCCCTTCGGCGGCGATAATTTGCGTGCGCCGTGGCGAGGCGTATTTTGCGCGCATCTGCATAAGCTCCTTTTTGATGACAGCAAGGAGCTTCTTTTCGTTTTCGAGTATGGAACGGTACTCTTCGATAAGCCGCATGAGCTCAAGGTATTCGTTTTCTATCTTCTCGCGCTCGAGTCCGGTGAGCTGGTGCAGCCTGAGGTCGAGTATGGCGTTCGCCTGGCGCTCCGAAAGCGGATACTTCGCCATTAACGCAGTTCTAGCCTCTTCGCGGTCTTTGGAGGCCCTGATTATTTTGATGAAATCGTCGAGATTGTTCAGGGCGATTTTATACCCCTCCAATATGTGTGCCCTGTCTTCCGCCTTGCGCAAGAGGAATTTTGTCCTGCGGTACACGACCTCGCGCCTGTGCTCGATATAACATTCGAGCATTTCCTTCATGTTCATCTGCTTCGGCTTGCGTTTGTCGAGGGCGAGCATGATGACTCCGAAGGAAGATTCGAGCGCCGTGTGCTTGAAAAGCTTGTTCATGACAACCCTTGGCGCCTCGCCGCGTTTCAGTTCGATGACTATGCGCGTATTTTCGTCGGATTCGTTGCGGATGTCGCTCACTTCGGTAAGAACCTTGTCGGCGACGAGCTGGGCGATGTTTTCCACAAGCGTGTTGCGGTTGACATTGTACGGTATTTCGGTGATTATAATCTGCTCCTTGCCGTTCTTTAGCTCCTCGACCGCCGCCACGCCGCGCATTTTTACAATGCCTCGCCCCGTTCTCATGTAGCTTTCTATTCCCGACCTGCCGACTATTACGCCGCCCGTGGGGAAATCCGGACCCTTGATCGTTTCCATCAGCTGCGCCATGGGAACCGCCGGATTGTCTATGAGCATGCATATGCCGTCGATAAGCTCCTCAAGGTTGTGCGGGGGAATGTTTGTCGTCATGCCGACTGCTATGCCGGTTGAGCCGTTCATCAAAAGCGTCGGAAGCGCTGACGGCAGGACCGTAGGTTCGGAAATGGTTTCCTTGTAGTTCGGCATGAAATCGACGGTGTCGCAGTCTATTTCGGAAAGCAGATCCTCGGATATTTCGGCAAGCTTGCACTCCGTGTACCTATATGCCGCGGGAGAGTCGCCCTCTATGGAGCCGAAATTTCCCTGGGGTATTACCAGCGGATAGCGCATTACCCAGTCTTGGGCGAGGCGGGTGAGGGTGTCGTATACGGACGAATCGCCGTGGGGATGGTAGTTTTTCAGCACTTCGCCGACGACGCCAGCGCATTTGTCGAAGGCGCGGTTGTGAAGCAAACCCTCGCGCAGCATGGCGTAGAGAACGCGCCGCTGGACGGGCTTTAGTCCGTCCCGGGCGTCGGGCAGGGCGCGCGATATGATGACCGACATCGAATAGTCGATGTACGCGCTCTGCATGATTTGGCTTATGCTCGATTCTATAATCTTTTCGTTTTCGGTGTACATTTCTTAAAAACTCCCGTGTTAGATGTCGAGATACGACGCGTTGAGCGCGTTGTCTTCTATGAACGCCCGGCGTATCGGGACGTCCTCTCCCATAAGCATGGAAAACGTCGCGTCGGCGGCTGCCGCGTCCTCTATGTTGACCTTGAGGAAAGAGCGCTTTTGCGGATCCATAGTCGTTTCATAAAGCTGTTTGGCGTTCATTTCGCCGAGCCCCTTATAGCGCTGTATCGAAAGGCCGCGCTTGCCCAGCTCTCGAATTTTGCCGACAAGTTCGAGTATTGAGTAAAGCTTTGTGGAAGTCGTCTTGCCGTCCGACCCCTTTTCAGATAAAACGTACCGCGGCTCTTCGGTGGGCGTGTACGATTTTACCACAAGGCCCAGCTTGGCAACCTCCGCGAGAATTTTTTCAAGCTGGTTTGCTTCGTATATTTCATATACGTTTATGCGCTGCTGGACTTTGTTTCCCTGTTCGTCAAGCACCTCCCTTACGGTGTTCCCCTCGAATATGTCCTCTGGGTTTCCGTACTCTATGTAGAACGAAGACCGCTCCTCGTCCGAGAAAAGGTATTTAAAGTCCTCGCGGTTCCCTGTGCGCACGCGCGCTATATATTTTGGCAGCTTGCCGTTGCGGTTGGTGTCGAGATAGGTTGAAAGTGAGCATGCGTAGCGGGTTATCCCGTGCCCGAGAACTTCCAGGCGCGAAAACAATTCGACTATCTTGTCAACCTTCTGCGGCGGAAATTCGAAATTGTCGCGGATGCGCTTCAACGTGACGTCCTCCGAACCGAGCTCGAGCAGAATTTTGTTTAGCTCGGCGTCGTTCATGACGTACTGCTCGCGCTTTTTCCTTTTGATTTTATAGAGCGGAGGCTGTGCGATGTATATGTACCCGTGCTCTATGAGCCCGCGCATCTGCCTGAAAAAGAACGTCAAAAGGAGAGTACGGATGTGCGATCCGTCAACGTCGGCGTCGGTCATTATGACCACCTTGTGGTATCTGGCTTTTTCTATGTCGAATTTGCCGTCGCCAGTTTCCCCGATTCCGGTTCCGCACGCGGTGATAATCGTGCGTATTTCCTGGTTGTTTAAAACCTTGTCAAGGCGGGCCTTTTCAACGTTGAGAAGCTTTCCGCGTATCGGAAGAATGGCCTGGTACTTTCTGTCGCGCCCCATTTTTGCCGAACCGCCTGCGGAGTCTCCCTCGACTATGTATAGCTCGCAAAGCGAAGGATCTTTTTCGGAGCAGTCGGCGAGCTTTCCGGGAAGGCCGCCGCCCGACATTACGGTTTTGCGGACGGTTTCGCGCGCTTTTCGGGCCGCGTCTCTGGCCCTGGCAGCCATGATGCATTTTTCTATAATCTTCTTTGCCGTGGAGGGATCGGTTTCAAAGGCGTATTTTAATTTCTCTCCCACTATTTTCTGCACTATGCCGTCAACTTCGCCGTTTGAAAGCTTCGTCTTTGTCTGGCCTTCAAAACGCGGTTCCGGAACTTTCACCGATACTACCGCCGTCAAGCCCTCCCTGCAGTCGTCGCCCGAAATCGAGGGGTCCTTGTCTTTTATGAGGTTGTTCGCCTTTGCATAGTTGTTTATAACGCGCGTAAGTGCGGTGCGGAATCCGCTCAGATGCGTTCCGCCCTCGACGTTGAAAATGGAATTGGCATAGGCGTAAACCTGCTCGTTGTACGAGTCGTTGTATTGAAGGGCGATGTCCACCATGATGTTCGACGACGCCCCCTCCGCGGCTGGAGCGTCCCCGCTGAAAGATATTACTTTCGGATGCACCAGATTCTTGTTCCTGTTGAGAAATTCAACATATTCGGATATGCCGTTTTTGAACCTGAATTCGTCCGTTCGGTTGGTGCGCTCGTCGGTGAGGGTTATGGTTATCCCGGGATTCAGAAAGGCGAGTTCGCGCAGTCGCTTCGAAAGAATCTCATATTTAAATTCCCTCGTGAGCGTGAATATTTCCGGGTCGGGTTCAAAGGTTATCTTTGTGCCGGTGGTTTTCGTATTGCCGATTACGGTCATCGGGGAGGTCGTTTTACCCCGGGAAAATTCCATTTTGTATATCTTGCCCTCCTTGCGCACTTCGACCTCGAAATGTTCGCTTACGGCGTTTACGCATTTTGCCCCTACACCGTGCAGCCCGCCGGACACCTGGTATGCTCCCTTGCCGAACTTTCCGCCGGCGTGCAGGTTTGTCATGACGAGTTCGAGCGCGGGAATTTTATATTTGGGGTGAATGTCCACCGGGATTCCGCGCCCGTTGTCTTCAATTGAACATCCCCCGCCCGTGTGAACCGTCACTTTTATTTGCGTGCAATAACCGGCGAGCGCCTCGTCTATCGAATTGTCCACTATTTCGAAGACGCAGTGGTGAAGCCCTCTTTCGTTTGTGTCGCCGATATACATGTCGGGACGTTTTCTCACTCCTTCCAAGCCCTCGAGTTTTTGTATTTTTGAAGCGTCGTATTTGTCGTTTGTTTTATTGTTTTCTGGCATAGATTTCGTATATTTTTTGCTTTGAAATTTTCGGTGAAAACTGTGGCGTTTCCCGCCTGTAAAAACAACTGCCAATCCCTTTTTTGCAAAGAGAGAAGCCCATTTTGTGGCGGTACAATTATTATATTATCCGTGCGGCTCCGGAAGGCAACACTTTTATTTGTAAAAAAGGCGTTTTTCGCGCGTTTTTTTTGTTTGAAAACTGCGGTTTTATCCGATGTGCGCCCTTTCGGAAACCGGAGTATTGCGACTTTTCCTCATTGTGGGTTCCGCTTTTAGTTCGCCGCGTAAAACGGCGCTTTTTTAGGGCGGAGCGGCGGGCGCGCATATCCGGTTAAAAATTTCGTCTTGCCCCGGGATACGATGCGTATGCTGTGTAATAGGCGGCACCTTAATCTATCGGGCTTTGACAAAAGATTTGCGGATTAAAAAAAACGCGCCCGCAGGGCGCGCTGGAAGGTATAAATCAATTCTTTTTGCGGATTTTTATGCGCGGTATGGGAATGGCAGCATACAAATACAGCCTACAAAAAACGCGCCAGTCGCATTGCCCGCTATGGTTCCAACCATTTTCCTTCGCTTTTAATAAGTGCCACAAGGCGGTCTATGGATTCCTCCTGCGGAATGTTCGATTCCACGCATTTTTTGCCTTTGTAAAGGTTTATTTTTCCGGGCGCCCCGCCGACATATCCGAAATCCGCGTCCGCCATTTCCCCGGGGCCGTTTACAATGCAGCCCATTACTGCGATGGTGACATCCTTTAGGTGCGAGGTCGCCGCCTCGATTTTTTTTACGGCGGCTTGAATGTCGTAGAGTGTTCTGCCGCAGCTCGGGCAGGCGACGTATTCTGCTTTAGAACGGCGGGCGCGCGCTCCCTGAAGTATGGCGAGAGTATATTTTGCGTTTTTGTCTGGGTCCGGAGATATCTCAACCGAGGCCATATCGCCTATGCCGTCCGTCAACAGGGAGCCTATATAGGCCGAAGCCTCGTTAAGCATCGAAAGTTCGTCGGCATCGGCGTTTACGAGCTTCTCGCGGTCGAATTTAAGCCATATCGGGTTTTTTAGATTAAATTCTTTCATTTTTGCCGCAAGCATTCGCGCCTCGCCGATGGCGTGGCGCCCTTCTGCCGGGGCGGGCGCTATGAATATGACCGGCGCGTTTCTTGCGGTTTCGGCAAATTCCGGAATGAGCGAGGTGGGAATTTCGGCCGCGGCGGCGGCTCCGGAGAGCAGGTCGGATTTTAGCTCATCGGGCGACGCGTATTTTTTTGCGAGTATTTTTTCCCCCGCGCCGAAGTCGGACTGGCCGTTTTCAAACGAAAAGTCCGCGCTTTCGCTTTTCCCGAAGGAGGCGACGGCGGGAACGGCTGGCCCCCCGATTTTACCGCCGGCGAGAGCAGCCGATTCCCTTTTTGAATAGTTGTAGAAGTCCAGGCCTTCGTCCGCCTGGCTGACGGGCGAATTCGCCCGCGTCTTTTCGGCGAGCCTTGCTATGTCCATAGCCACCGGTATTTCCTTGACGGGGTCTTCGGTTAGAGAGACTCGGATTGTGTCTCCGAGGCCGTCGAAAAGGAGTCCGCCTATTCCGATAGAGCTTTTTATGCGGGCGTCGATTCCGAAACCCGCCTCCGTGACCCCGAGGTGCAGCGGATAAGAAAACCCCTCGCGCTTCATCATTTCGGCCGCCAAGCGGTATGTCTGCGTCATGATGCGCGTATTGCTGGCCTTGAATGAAAATAGAAAATTGTGAAAACCGAGATCGCGGCAGATGCGGGCAAATTCAAACGCCGACTCCACCATGCCGAGGGGGGTGTCGCCGTATCTTATCCTGATTCTGTCCGACAGCGAGCCGTGGTTTGTGCCTATTCTCAAGGCGCGTCCCAGCTCTTTGCATCTTAGCACGAGCGGGGAGAGCTTTTCGCGGATTTTTTCGAGTTCCGCTTCATATTCTGAGTCGGTAAATTCCGTCTTTCCGTCGAGGCGCTTGTCGGTGAAGTTCCCGGGGTTTACCCTTATCTTTTCGACGTGCTCAACCGCCTCCATCGCGGTTTGCGGAAGAAAGTGTATGTCGGCCGCAAGCGGCGTGTCGAATCCGGCCGCGCGGAATTTTTTTGATATTTCTCCCAGGGCGCGCGCGGCTTCGAGGTTTTGGGCCGTCAACCTTATAATCTCGCATCCTGCTTCCGCAAGCTGTATACACTGCCTTACTGAGGCGTCCACGTCCTGCGTTTTAGTGTTCGTCATTGACTGTACGACTATGTGGCCGCCGCCTCCGATTTTAACGTTTCCCACCGCAACTTCCGAGGTCGGGGTCCTTACGTTGTTGAATCTCGATATGCAATATTTTTCCATCTCTTTAAAAGGTTATGTCTTTTAGATAGTATTCCGAATCCATTGCGCCTTCGGCTTCGAGGCGCGAATCACCTGACCATCGCATAAATCCGTAGTATACCACAAACGCCATCAAGGAGAGCAGCAGAATCGAAAACGCCCCCTGCACTGCGGCAAAGAACGAAGGGGGGAGGGGCTTCCCCCGAAGCCACTCCAACAGCGCGAACAATATGTGTCCGCCGTCGAGAACTGGAATCGGAAGCATATTCAGTATGGCCAGATTGACGTTTAGCAATACCGCAAACGAAAGCACGAGTATAAAATCGGTCATCGACAGGTTGTATATCACCCTTCCGATGTCCACAGGGCCTGCGAGGCTTTTTATGCCGACATCGCTTTGCGGGTTGGCAAGGCTCGAGAGGGCGTTATACGTTCTCACTATGCTTTCCTCGAATTGCTCGAGAGGGGAGGGATGCACTACCGTCACAGCGGGGTTCAGCATATATCCGAGCATCGCTTTTGTTTTCGGAAGCTCTATTTTCGAAGCCGAACCGAGCGGCAATGAGGCGTCGTAGATTTGCGAGTTTCGGCCGGACATCGCGAGGCGCGGGCGGGACGATTTGGACGTTCCGTTTATGATTGTGTTTAGGCTTTCGAGTGAGTCTATCGGCTTGCCGTTGACTTCGTAAAGGGCGTCTCCGACGGAGAATTTTTCGAATGCCGCGGCGCCGCGTTTTACTGAAAACACCTTCAAAACCCCGTTTTTAGAATCGGGATTTCCCATGTTCGAGACGAGGAACGATACAGAACCGTCGCCGTCGGGCGCCTCGACCAGCGCAAGGCTTTTTGTCAGCGCAACCCTTCGGGGGACAACGGGAATCAGTATTTTTTTCCCGTTTCTGACGACGCCGACGTGCGTTTTTGCGCCGTCCTCAAGCGAGTCGAGATACGCCCCGAGCTGCGCGTTTGAGAAAAGTTTTATGCCGTCTATTTCCGCGACGGCGTCTCCCGTCTGTATTCCCGCGGCTTTTGCAGGGGAGTTTTCGAGAAGTTCGCCCACAACCATCGGCATTGCCGGCGAGATGCCTATCATGCGTATTTCGTCCCCGGTGGACAGGTTTGTTTTTACCAGCACCGGCGACAGCCGGACGCTTTTTGGTTTTCCGTTTCTTTCGATTTCTATGTCCGCCGACGGGCTTCCGTCCGAATTTCTGCCGGACCCTATCGCAATCAGCTCTATTATTTGCTGGAAATTTTTTACCGGCCTTCCGTCTATGGACAGTATTTTGTCGCCTTCCAAAATGCCAGCGGCTTTTGCGGGAGATTTAAATTTTTTTCCGTGGACGTCGGTTATAAATTCGGGTACGAATCCCACGACGTTCGTTTCCAGGGCGGAATTCTTCGTTATGCCAACCTTCCAGATGATGACAGACAAAAGCGCGGCAAACAGCAAATTAAAAAATGCGCCCGCCGCGCTGACAATCACCTTGTCGGCGCACGAGGCTTTCGGCAGGTTTTTAGTGTCGTCCGCTCCGCCGCCTTCGATTGCCCCGAGATCCGCAAGCTGCGGCAGCGCGACATAGCCCCCGAGCGGCAGCAGGGATAGTATGTATTCGCACCCGTCCCGGCCACGCCACGAAAATATGCGCGGTCCGAATCCGATTGAAAAGCGCAGCACTTTCAGCCCGCGCATTCGCGCCGCCAAAAAGTGCCCGAGTTCGTGCACGAATATCGAGCCTCCGAAAAACAGCACCACGAGCGCAAACGCCCATGTGTTCGAAAATATGTCGCCAAATTCGCTCATCGGGCTACGACATGCTTAAAACCGCCTCGCGGGCTTTCGCGCGGGCTTCCGCGTCTGCCGCGAGAACGTCGTCAAGGGTTTGGGGATCGGTGGCGCCAGCCGATTCGAGCGTTTTTGCGATGACGTCCGCTATTTTTATCCACGGTAGGCGGCCGGCTATAAAGTTTTCCACGGCGACTTCGTTTGACGCGTTAAAGACGGCCGTGGCAGTCCCCCCGGCTTTGAGTGCGTCAAAGGCGTGCCTAAGGCACGGAAACCGCTTTGTGTCCGGAGGCATGAAATTCATGACGACCGGATTTGTGAAGTCGAGCGGCGCCCTAACCATGTTTCCGCGCTCTGGGTACAGCAGGCTGTGAGAAATAGCGAAAGTCATGGAGGGAGGGGACATGTGGGCGATAATCGATCCGTCGACAAACTGCACCATCGAATGCACAAGGCTTTCCTTTTGCACTACGACTTGAATTTTATCGGGCCCCACTCCGAAAAGCCACTTTGCCTCTATGACTTCGAGCCCCTTGTTTGCCAGTGTGGACGAGTCTATCGTCACTTTCGGCCCCATATTCCAGTTCGGATGCTTTAGGGCCTGCTCGGGGGTGATTGTCAGCATTTGTTCGGGCGTATAGTCCCGAAACATTCCTCCGGAAGCCGTTATGAGAAGCTTTGCAATGTCTTTTTTACGCTCTCCGTTAAGGCATTGGAAAATCGCGTTGTGCTCGCTGTCCAACGGCAATATTTTTACGCCGTTTTTTTCGGCTCCGCCCATAACGAATTTTCCTGCCATTACAAGTAGCTCCTTGTTCGCCAGGGCGATATCCTTTCCGGCGTCTATCGCCGCAAGGGTGGGTTTGAGCGCCGCCGTGCCCACCACGGCTGCCACTACGGTGTCGGCTTCGGGAAGTACCGATATTTCCATCAAGCCCTCAAGCCCGCGGTAGAGCTTCTTCCCGGAGAAAAGTCCAGATTTATCCGCTTCGGCAAACGCGCTTTCGTCGAATATAGCGACATGCTTGACGTCAAATTCGCCGGCTATCGCCGCCAATTTCCTATAATTCTTTTTCCCCGCGATCCCGACGACGTTAAGCCTTTCGCGGTTTCCCCTCACGACTTCAAAGGTACTGTCTCCGATGGATCCCGTCGCTCCCAGAACCACTAAATTTTTTATTTTCATTTTTCAGCCTATAAAATGATTGAAAGCATCGCCATTCCCACCGGAGCCCCCAGCAGCAGGGAGTCTGCGAGATCCAACACCCCGCCGATTCCCGGTATCGAAGCCCCCGAGTCTTTTGTGTCGGCGCGCCTTTTCAGGACAGATTCGAGCAGGTCCGACAGTATTGCCGAAACCCCTATGACAGCACCCATTGATGCCGCCAAAATGGGGGTAAACGCATTGGGCATGATTGGAGAGCAGCCCCAAGCTATTGCCGCCGATACCGCAGACGACGAGAAGATGCCCCCGATCGCTCCCTCCCAAGTTTTATTGGGGCTGATGTCGGGCGACATCTTGCGGCGGCCAAAGGCGGCTCCTATGACGTAGGCGCCCACATCGGAAAACTTTGCGGCCGCAAGAATCCAGAGCGACAGCGCCAATCCTGCGGATTCGGACATTTCAAATTTTACGCATACGCACGGCACGGCAAGCCAATGCAGCATAAACGGGACGGCCAATAGGGCAGCTGCGGTCGGAATTACAGATTTTTCAGCGAAGTTTCCGTGCGGCCTCATCAAAATTAGGACGGATAACAGCGCCGAGGCGCATGCGAACGCCAAAGAGCCTCCGTCGATTGCGTTTATTCCCAGTTTCGGGAAAGCCCATGTGGCTGCGAAAATCAAAGCGGAGGCCGCTTGCGCCGTTCGGTAAAGCGGGTTCATTCCGATTTTTTCGAGGAGGCGGCATGTTTCCCAAAGCGCGCCGCCCGCAAGAACCGCCAGAAGAAATATCCAGCCTCCGCCGCCGAAAAACACCACGACAAGTATTGCAATTGCCCAAAGGGCGAGAGTACTGATTATGCGCGCCAGCATCAATCCTCCCTTATTTTAACTGGTCGCCCGTTAATCCGTAGCGGCGTTCGCGCCGCTGGTATTCGGCTACGGCCTTTGCAAAGTCGTCGCGGCCGAAGTCGGGCCAGTAGGTTTTTGTGAAGTACAGCTCGCTGTATGCGGCTTGGAGCATCAGATAGTTGCTTAAGCGCATTTCTCCGGAAGTCCGTATCAGCAGGTCGGGGTCGGGTATTCCGGCAGTATCGAGGTTTTCGGCTATGTTTTTCCAGGCGATTTTATTAGGGTTTATTTTGCCGTCGAGGGCAAGATGCGTTATTTTAGACACGGCGCGTACAAGCTCGTCGCGCGAGCCGTAGTTCAGGGCGAGCACAAGCGTGCGCTTGTCGAAGCGCTTTGTGGCGCTTTCAAGCGAAACGATATCGTTGACGCACGATTTCGGCAGGGCGCTTACGTCTCCGATGGTGCGAAACCTAATTTCGTTTTCTATGAAGTTCTTTTTGTTTTCACGTATTGCCGACGAGAGGAGGGACATCAGCGCCTCAACCTCTTCTTTCGGCCTGTTCCAGTTTTCAGATGAAAACGCGTATAGCGTTAAAAACTTTATGCCGAATTCGTTGGCCGCTTCAATTATCTGGTGGATCTGTTTTGCTCCTTGCCGGTGGCCGTCTATGCGGGGCAATCCGCGCTCCTTCGCCCATCTGCCGTTGCCGTCCATAATGATTGCCACATGCTGCGGTATTGGATTGTCTTGTGTGTTCTTTGCGGATGAGTTTGGCATGTCGAAAAAATGAAAAGGGGTCAGGCTTGCCACTGCACATGGGACGTATCGTTACCGTTGCTTTCTTCCGAACCTGGCGGGGTTGGCGCACATCGAATTGCATGGAGCCCGACCTTCCCGACATTCCCTCAAAAATCGCCCTCCATTGCAAGATAAAAAGTTTGCCGTCCCGTTAAAAAACGCCTTTGGGCGCGCATGCCTGCAATAATGCGGTCGGCCTCAATCCGAAGTGGGTTTTGCGCTTTTTTTGAACGCGGCGTTGAAAATAAAAAACACCCCGGTTTTCCGGAGTGTTTTTCCCGCGTTTAATGCGGAGCCCTGTTTGGAAAATCCCCGATTATGACAATTTTAAGGCGCTTTTTACAAGGGAAACAAAAGAGCCGGCCTTCAGCGCCGCCCCGCCTATAAGCCCGCCGTCGATATCCTTTTCTTTGAGAAGGTCGTCGGCGTTTTCAGGCTTCATCGAACCGCCGTAGAGAATTTGGATTTTTTCGGCGGTTTCGCCCCCAAAAAGATTAGCCAAAATTTTTCTGATTTCGGCGTGCACCTCTTGCGCCATTGCCGGAGTGGCAGTTTTGCCGGTTCCTATCGCCCATACGGGCTCGTAGGCGATGACTATTTTCCCGGCGTCCTCCTTCGACAGGCCGTCGAGGCCTCCGAGCGTCTGTTTAGACACGACTTCTATCGTCTTGCCGGCCTCGCGCTCCTCGAGCTTTTCGCCGACGCACAATATGGGTTTTATTCCGTTTGCTATTGCCGCCTTCACCTTTTTGTTTATTAAGGCGTCGTCTTCCTTAAAATATTCCCTGCGCTCGCTGTGCCCAAGAATAACGTAATCGCACCCGAATTCTTTGAGCATGTCGGCCGATATTTCTCCGGTATATGCGCCGCTCGGCTGGAAGTGCATGTTTTGGGCGCCGAGTTTTATGTTCGAGCCGGAGAGCGCCTTTCCTGCGGCGTCAAGCGCCGTAAACGTGGGGCACACCGCGACGTCGACCGCAGTCTCGCCGCCAATTTGCGCCTTTATTTCCCCGATTAATTCGGCCGCGCGCGCCGCGGTGTTGTTCATCTTCCAGTTTCCTGCGATAAAATATTTGCGTGACATTGTATTACCTCTTTTTCGTGTGCATTTGTTAGAGTTTTTTGTCGAGTACGGCTACGCCCGGAAGTTCTTTCCCTTCGAGAAATTCGAGAGACGCTCCGCCTCCGGTGGAAATAAAGCTTACGTCTTTGGCATAACCGCTTTTCTTTACGGCTTTTACGGAATCTCCGCCGCCGATGATGCTTATGGCGTCGGATTTTGCGACGGCTTCGGCTATCGCAAACGTGCCCTTTGCGCATTCCTTTATTTCAAAAATTCCCATGGGGCCGTTCCATAGAATCGTTTTGCTGTCGGCTATCTGCTGTTTGTACAGTTCGATTGTCTTCGGGCCTATGTCCACGCCCGTCCAGCCGTCTTCTATATTTTCCTCCATTACGCTCATGGGGCCGACTTTTCCGGCGGCAAAATCAACCGACTGCGTGACGGCGTTGTCCACGGGCAACAGGAACTTGACACCCTTCTTTTCGGCCTTTGAAAGGGCGGCTTTTGCCAGGTCAACCTTGTCGGGCTCAACGAGACTCGACCCGGTGGTGCGTCCCAAGGCGAGGGCGAACGTGTATGCCATGGCGCCGCCAATTAACATGGCGTCGCATTTGTCGAGCAGCGAATCTATAACCGTGATTTTATCGGATACCTTCGAACCGCCGAGGATAACTGTAAACGGCCTTACCGGCTTTTCTGTTTTTGAGCCGAGAAATTCGAGTTCTCTTTCAATCAAAAGCCCAGCAACCTTTATCGGCAGATAAGCGGCGACTCCGGCGGTGGTCGCGTGCGCCCTGTGGGCCGTTCCGAAGGCGTCGTTTACATAGGCTTGTGCGCCTGTGTCTTCAACGAGCTTTTTGGCAAATTCGGGGTCGTTCTTTTTCTCTTCGGGATAAAAGCGCGAATTCTCGAGAAGCGTGACATCTCCGGGCTGCATCTTAGCGCATACGTCTTTTACTTTTTCCCCGATGCAATCGTCCACAAACGCCACGGGTTTTCCGAGCTTTTCCGAAAGGGCCTTTGCGACCGGCGCAAGCGAAAACTGCGTGTCGGCCTTGCTCTTAGGACGGCCGAGATGGCTCGCCAGGACGACCATCGCGCCCTCGTCTATAAGATACTGGATTGTCGGCAGCGCCGCTACAATGCGCGTGTCGTCGCTGATATTGCCCTGCGCGTCGAAGGGCACGTTGAAATCGACGCGAACGAAAACTTTTTTCCCTTTCAGATCGACGTCCTTGATGGTTTTGATTTTTGACATAATCGTTGTTCTCCTTTAAAAATAATCCTCTTTATATATGGGCGCGCGCGAAAAATTGCAAGCCGTTTTGAGGATTTTGCAAAATAAAGTGCGGGGCTGTTAAAGCTCATGCTTTTACGGCGGCGCCAGCGGCGGAATGCATGCGGCGGCATTCTCCGGTCCGACATCTTCGGGCTTGCCTTCCGCGCCTGACGGCGCCCCAGTTTCGGGGGCGCAGCGATATTGCGTATTCTCTGCAAATGTGTGCCGTGCGGCCGAACGCGGAACGTTTTTTTACCCTGCATCGAATAAAACGTCGAATAAAAAAATAACGGCGGCTTTTGCCGCCGTATGACTTGCATGTTTCAGACGCCAAAGCGGGCGTAATTTACCCTATTTTGACGGCTGCTTAATCTCGATGATATCGTGCGGGGCGCTTTCCCTTTGCCCCGCCCCTGTAAGGCGCGTAAAGCGCGCGTTCTTGCGCAGCTCTGAAAGCGTCTTTGCGCCGAGATAGCCCATGCCGCTTTGAATGCCGCCAGCGAACGCGCGCAGGGCTTCGTCGAGGGACGAAGACACTTCCTTTAATGCTTCCACGCCTTCGGCGGTGATTTTATCGCTTCTGACTTTAAGGTCGTGTCCGTAGCGCGCGGCGCTTCCGGCTTTCATGGCCGCAAGGCTTCCCATGCCGCGGTATTGCTTGTACATTTTGCCGTTGATTTCCATTACCTGCCCGGGCGCCTCAGGACAACCCGCCAGAAGCCCCCCGCAAATCATCGCGTCGGCCAGAGTCAGGGCTTTTACCATGTCTCCGCTCTTTGTTATGCCGCCGTCGGCGATGGTTCTTACCCCGCATTTTTGCGCGGCTTTCGAGCATACGTAAAGGGCGGTAAGCTGCGGAATGCCCACTCCGGCTACGATGCGCGTTGTGCATATCGATCCCGGGCCCTGTCCGATCTTTATGGCGTCGGCTCCGCATTCGGAAAGGTATTCCACCCCCGCCCCGTTTGTGACGTTTCCGCCTATAAGCGTCAGTTTGGGAAATGCGTCGCGTATGGCCTTAACTGTCGATCCGACTCCCTTTGTGAAGCCGTGCGCCGTCGATACGGCTGCCACGTCAAGGCCCTCCTCGACGAGTTTGCCTACGTGCTCTATGATATTTTCAAAGTCTATTTCGCCGTCGGGCTTTCTCATCATTGCTATCGACGCGCCGCAAAGAAGCCTGAATTTGGCGTCGCGCGCGTTTTTCTGCGGGGCGCCGCGCTCCTCGGATATCCTTTCTATGTCGCTTAAAGTGAAAAGCCCGCGGAGTTTGTCGTCGTCGTCAACCACAAGAAGCTTGTGGACGCCGAAATGCTCGTCGAAAAACGCGTCGGCTACGGCGATTGGGTCGGAGCCGAGGTTTTTTTGCGACACCGTAAATACGTCGCGGCGCGGGGTCATCGTTTTTGCGACGCTTAAGGCAGCGTATCTTTCCTTCACGATGCTTCCGGGCAGAAGCCCGACAAGCTTGTTCGATGCGTCCACAACCGGGAAGGTGCGAAACCTGAAATTGCGGTCGGTCACTATTTTAAGGACGTCGCCGATGTGCATTTCGGGCGAAACCTTTATGGGGTCCTGAATGAGCCCGTGAATGTAGTTTTTCACCCGCGCCACTTCTACAAGCTGTTCCTTCTGGCTCATATTGCAGTGTATGAGCCCGAGCCCGCCGTTTAGTGCCATGCCGATTGCCATCTGCGATTCCGTGACGGTGTCCATGTCGGAGGATATCAGCGGCAGCGACAGGTTTACCGAATCCGAAAGGGAGGTGTCGAGACGCGTTTCGCGGGGAAGCACGTCGGAGTATTGCGTGGCGAGGGAAACGTCGTCGTATGTCAGGCCGAAGGCCGAGTTCGAGGTGAAGAACGCGTCGGCGTCCAAAAAGAATTTGTCGTCTAAGTTATTGCTCATACTTCCGATTTTCCCCTACGGCACTTAGAAGCGTTTGCCGCGCATGTCAAATAAAAAACATTTTTACTGCGGCAAGCCTCCTTGCAGGCTAATAATTACTTTTCCTTTACAAAAAAATTTGGAAAGTTTTATTAGGCTGCATGATTAAGATTGCCCGTATTGCTTTTTTTTTGTTTATGGTATTCATTTCCTGTTCCCTTCTTGCGGAACCTTACGCCAAACTTGAAGGAAATATCCTAAAAATCGGCAACGGCGAAATCGAGAGGAAATTCGATTTTAACGCAGGAGACTTAAAAACCCTTTCGATAACCGACAAGAAATCCGGCACAACCACGCTTTCCGACGGGAAACGTCCCGATTTGCTCATTCCCGGGGAAACCCAAAAGGCCTCTGGCGGCTATTTTAAAAAAAAGGTTGTGGAGGATTCTGAAATTCGAAAAGGCTGGCTCGAATGCGAGACGGGATAAAAGGGCGGCATAAGAGTAAAGCGCATTTTTAGAATATACGAAGACTCTCCCGCAATAGCGTGCCGCGTTTATTTTTCGGGCGCGCCGAAAGCCGCTTCTTGGATAGGCGCCCAAAAGGCGGCTGTCGATAGAAAAAACATAGAGAGCGCGTCGGCCGCCAAAGTTAAAAATTTGGTTTTGGCCTTGGATTCGCTGTCTTTTCCCGGAAAGCATTGGAGGCTTCTTTCTGTCGAGTTTTTCGACGCCACCGACCATGTTAACACCTATCTTAGGGAGTATTCCTGCCTTTCGTACCGCCCGGCACAACACAGGGGAAATTTGCTGTTTATGGAAAACGCCGAAACGAGGGCGGGTATTTTTTGGCTGAAAGAATCCCCGTGCTCCGCGGTCCAACTGGCCTATCCCGGCGCGGATTTCCTTTCGGATTTCGGGCGATTCAACCTTGTGGGGGCGGGGCTCGATTCGCCCGACGTTTCCCGGGACGAATGGACTCCCGCCTACGGATACGTGTTCGGAGTCTGGAGGGGCGGCGAAACGGAAAGGCTGGCGGCTCTGCGGCGCTACCAGAAAAAGCTGCGAATTTTGAAGCCCGGCCGCGACGAAATGGTAATGGCAAATACATGGGGGGATCGCGGAAGGGACACAAAGGTGACGGAGTCTTTTTGCATGGGGGAAATTGCGCGTGCCGCAAAAATAGGCGTCACACACTTTCAAATAGACGACGGCTGGCAGGAGGGCAAAAGCGGAAATTCAGCCTACGGGGCTCTTTTAAAAATATATGGGACAACCCCGAATATTGGACACCCCCCAAAACCAAGTATCCTAACGGCTTTATGAAGGTCGTCGAGGCCGCCAAAAAAGCGGGGGTGGAACTCTGCCTGTGGTTTAGCCCGAGCGTTCAGGACGACTTCGCCGACTGGGAAAAGGACGTGGCGGCGTTAAACCGCCTTTTCGACGATTACGGAATACGCACTTTTAAAATAGACGGACTTAAAATCACCAGCAAACTCGGCGAGGAGCGCGTCCGTTCCATATACGATTCCGTGCTCGGGCATACGCGCGGGCGTGCCGTGTTCAATCTCGACGTCATGGCGGGGCGGCGCGGCGGATATTTCTCCTACAACGAGTACGGCAATATATTTTTGGAGAACCGCTACACCGATTGGCGCAATTATTATCCGTATTGGACATTGCGCAACCTGTGGATGGTCTCAAAATACGTCCCCCCGGAACGCCTTCAGATAGAGTTTTTAAACAACGCCAGAAACTCAGAAAAATACGAAGGCGATATTTTTGCCCCGTCGAATTACGACTTGGGCTATCTTTTTGCCATAACAATGGCCGCCCAGCCTTTGGCGTGGATGGAGCTTACCTCCCTTTCGGACGGGCAGCTGGAAATTCTCGAGCCTCTCGTAAGGCGGTACCTTAAATTTTCTGCGGATTTCCATAAGGGAATTATCTTGCCGATAGGCGACGAGCCTTCGGGATGTTCGTGGACGGGCTTTCAGTCCGCATTGTCACCGTCGTCGGGCTATGTGGTCGTTTACAGGGAAATGAACGGTTCTCCGGATGCGAAAATCGCCTTGCGTTTAGGCGGCGGTGCGTCCGTTGAGTTTGAGCCGCTTATGGGAGATGCAAAGGCTTTTTCAGGCACGGCCGATTCGGAGGGGCGCATAAAATTTTCCCTTCCGAAGAAAAATTCCTTCGGGTTGTGGAAATACAGGGTTCTTTCCGCGAAACGCTGATTTGCCGCGCGTTTAAAGGCGTTTTATGGGGAAGGGAATGATAAAATTCAGACAGCGTGGCGCCCTTGCCGCGGCAACTGCAATGGGCCGCGCCATATTCCGGCCCTAATATTGCCTGTACGCCTTGCGCGCTAATAATGCGCCGCACGTTGAAAATACGATGTCGCACCATTATATTGTTGGGAATAATTTTAGATTTTCTTGACTTTTTGAAAGCATAGTAAACAAAAATGAGACTTTATTTAAATAAGGGGATTAAATTAAAATGAAAAACAGACGTTTAATTATTTCGCTAATAAGTTTTGCGGTTGCCTGTAATTCGACATTTGCTGCGGGCAGCAAAACTGCGACCGTGACCGAGTATGTCGGCGACGGCTCATATGGCGGATCAAACTATGTAAGCTCCCTCGATTCCGAATATTACGATTTTTACGGAATGGGGACCAACTACACCGGGGGTGACATTATATTGAACATAAAGGACGGCGCGGTCGTCGCTCATAATGTTGCAGGCGGCTCGCATTGGTGGAAGACCACTTCCGGAGAATCGCTGCCGATTGTTCCTGACGGAACAAATATAACGGTGAATTTTTCTGGCGGAACGCTTACACCTAACGACGGCCTCGTATTGGGTACGTATTTAAACGTTGGCGAGAGCCCGGATTCCAAGCTTGGAAACATTGTCTTAAACATGACCGGCGGCACGGTAAATATGATTCGCGGCGGGAACAACATCAACAACGCCAGCGATATTTCCGACATATCGTCTTCAGTCGGCAGCGTGAAAATAAGCATCAGCGGCGGCACGGTGACGGGAAAGGGTTCCGACTCGATCCGCGGCGGCGGCGGTTCATATTCGAACGTCGAGGGTGCGGTAAACATAGGGATATCCGGAACCGCCGACATTACCGGCAATATTTACGCGGGAGCCAGAAACAACGGCGCGTATGTCGGGTCAACAATCATTTCCGTCAGCGGGGGTTCAATAAAAGGCAATATATTTGCCGGAGGCTCAGAAGGCGACACATACGTTAACGGGGATTCCGCCGTATTTTTTTCGGGAGGATCGCTAACCGGAAACATTTACGGAGGCGGCAACGGAGGCACCGTAAAAGGGAAATCAAGCATATATTTGGACGGCGGCGTTGTCGTCGGAAATGTTTACGGATCGGGGCTGAGCGACAAAATCGTTGGCAATGCTACGGTGGCTTTGAGGGGGGCGACCGTCAACGGCGACATATACGGCGTGGGCGAAGGGTCGAGCGTCGACGGCAGCGTGTCGATTGCCATGAATTCCGGCGCTCTCAACGGCGATCTTTACGCCGCCGGCAAAAACAGCGCGGTTTCGGGCAATGTGAGCGTAATTTTTGGCGACAACAGCGAAAATCCGTCCGTTTCGGGCGTCATTTACGGCGGGAAAGAAGAAGGCTCAAGCGCGTCCGTTTCGGGCAATTCTACAATACAGTTTTACAAGGACATATCGGGCTTGAAGGTTAAGGGATTCAATTCCTTTTCGGCGGTTAACGGCGCCGTGGTGGACAATTTGAGTGTCGATATGCTGCAGGGCTCGTCCATACAGGGAAATTTCACATTTGTTGCGAAAATGAACAATATTGCGGCTTCAGACGCGACGTCTTACATTTGGGGCGGAAACGTCGTGTTTAAGAATTCCGAATTCATAGGCAACACATATAAAAACGGCGCGGGATTAGGGGGCATATTTACTGACTATGCGAACGATCCCGACAGTACTTTTGTGTCGTTCGAGAATGTTGTCGTTATGGATAACGCAATCGAAAACAACTATGTCCAGGGAGGCTTCTTCTACGGACTCAGTTCCGACTTCAAGTTTGAGGATTCTAAATTTAAAAATAACACCGCCACAGCCACCTCCGACAAAGTCCGCGGGGTTGTCGCCTACGCAAACAACCACAACCTTACAATTTCTAATTCCGAGTTCAACGGCAATTCGGGCTACGCGAGCGAAAGTTTGGCGGGAGGTACAGTTTATATAGAGAGCAAAACCGCCGACAATGTTGCATTGAATATTGCTGGCAGCTCTTTTACAAACAATAAGGTAGTTGCCCAGAAGGACGGGGCTACAACAATGGGCGGTGCTATAATGGCGTACAACAGGGGCAAGCCTGTCAGCGTGTCAATAACCGACACTGCGTTTGATTCAAATTCAGCGGATACCCGCGGCGGCGCGATTTATCTTGGGGGCGCCTCCATGGTTCTCAGCGCTACAAAAGACATGAAGTACGCGGGGAACACAGCCGCTGAAGGCGGATTCCTGTACTTGGATTACGACGAAAGCGGATCGACCGCAGCAAACGCAGTCTTCAACGTATCCTCCGGCGCCACGCTCGCGATCGGAACGGTTAATTCCGCGGCTGACTCCATCGAAGGCGTCGATAAGTCTGTTTTGTCGAAAAACGGGGCGGGAACGCTGACGGTGAACTCTTCCATGAATAATTTTTTGGGAGCTTTGAACGTCAACGAGGGCACGATGAACGTAAACGGCCAGTTAGGGGCGTCTTCCGTTTCAATCGCAAGCGGCGCTGCGCTCGGTTTGAAGGTGGGAGCTTCATACGCTCTGTCGAATTCAGGTTTGTCGTTTAAAAACAGCGGCACGCTGAATTTGATTGCCAACACGGGCTCCGAGGGCGGCTCGTTCGAGCTGTCGTCGGCAGGCATTTCGGACTACGGAAACGTGAAGGCTTACGGCGGCACGCTCGTGGGCAACACGTTTGTGGTCGCCGAGGCGAATGCGATGCAGATTGACGACGTCGGTCAGGCAGTCGCAGTTGATGCCAACGGAAGGGTACTGCTTTCCAAGGACGGAACTGAAGCTAAAATAAAGATGGATTTTCATGCCGACGGAGCGACTGTTTCGTCCGTAAAAACTGTAACGGATTCGCTCGTGGAGGCGATAGGCAAGGATTTCCGCGCCGCGGAGGCGTATGAGTTCGATGTTTCCGGCATGAATGTCGGAGACACTGTGTTGCTTAGTTTTCTGGTAAACGACTCTACGTTAAAGGTGTCCGATTTTGTGATATACCATCGTGATGGAGGGGAGTCTTCCGAATGGTCGGAGGCTGCGAACATATCCGGGCTGTCGTACGACGGACAGTACCTTTCTTTTGAGGTTGACGGTTTTTCCTCCTACGCCTATTCGGTAATGATACCCGAACCCGCCGATTTTGCCGTCGTGTTCGGCGTTATCGCTTTGGTGCTGGCGTTTTATCGCAGAAGAAAATAGGCTTATTCGGAGTTTTTGCAAAGAAGGGAGACATAGAAAAATGCCTCCCTTTTTTTATGGATTGGGTTCGCAAAACATTTTTTGCAAATAAGGCGCGCGCGAATCCGAAATTTCAGCCGCCGGAGTCTGAAAACGGCGCCAAAGGCGGCGTTGCGGCTGTTGTCGCGGCATAAAAAAATCCCGAAAAAAAAGTTGGAGATTTTATTTTTTTATACCATTCTGGTAAATCGTGTGAATTTTTGTGTGCGGAATTTTCGATGGACGGACATAAAAATTTTTTTCGCTTTCTTTATTATTACAGCAATATGAATACAGACTACATAAATATTTTGGCGGCGCTCTCGGCCGGGGCGCAGTCAACACCGATAAATCCGGTTTTCTGGCTGGTGCCGGTTGCCTCTGTTGTGGCGCTCCTGTTTGCCCTGAAATTTTACAGGGGAATGAAGAGGGAGGAGGAGGGCAGCGACATCATGATGAAAATCGCCCTTCATGTCCGCCACGGAGCCTTGGCGTACTTGCGCCAGCAATATAAGATTGTCGGCATAGTGTTTGTCATACTTTTCTTTTTCTTCGCTTTCCTTGCCTACGGCTTGAAAGTTCAAAACTCGTGGGTGCCGTTTGCATTTATTACGGGCGGGTTTTTCTCGGGGCTTGCAGGATTCTTCGGAATGAAGACGGCGACATACGCCTCCAACCGCGCCGCAAACGCCGCCAAAAATTCGCTCGACCACGGTTTGCGCGTGGCGTTCCGCTCTGGCGCGGTCATGGGGCTTGTGGTCGTGGGGCTCGCTCTTCTCGACATCTCCGCATGGTTTGTGATTCTCAACCACTTTATAGACGACGCCAGCCAAACCCACAAGATGGTTATCATCACCACCACAATGCTGACATTCGGAATGGGGGCCAGCCTTCAGGCGCTGTTTGCCCGCGTGGGGGGCGGCATATTTACAAAGGCCGCCGACGTCGGTGCCGACCTCGTGGGAAAGGTCGAAGCCGGAATTCCGGAGGACGATCCGCGCAATCCGGCCACGATAGCCGACAACGTGGGCGACAATGTGGGCGACGTCGCGGGCATGGGCGCCGACCTTTACGAATCGTATTGCGGTTCGATACTTGCCACGGCCGCTTTGGGCGCCTCCGCGTACATGACGGAGCCTTCCACGCAAATGAAGGCAGTTTTCGCCCCGATGGTCATAGGCGCCATCGGCGTCATTTTGTCGATTGTCGGAATTTATTTTGTAAGGGTTAAGAAAGGTGCGTCGAGCAAGGAGCTCCTAAATGCGCTTTCGCGCGGCGTAAATTTAAGCTCGGTTCTTATAGCCGCAGTTTCGGCAGCCGTACTTTATTTGCTCGGGCTTGAAAATTGGCTGGGCAATTGGGGCTCTATTATCGTTGGACTTGCCACCGGCATATTTATCGGTAAGATAACCGAATATTTCACTTCGGAAGCCTACGCGCCGACCCGCGCAATCGCGGAACAGTCAAAGACGGGCCCGGCGACTGTCATTATTGCGGGTATGGGCACGGGCATGATATCTACTTTTTATCCCGTCGTGGCGATTGTAATAGGCACGGTTTTGGCGTACGCATTTTCGGCTTCGGGAGATTTCGCAAATATAAGCCAGGGTCTTTACGGTATCGGCATAGCCGCCGTGGGCATGCTTTCGACTCTCGGAATCACATTGGCAACCGACGCTTACGGCCCCATAGCCGATAATGCGGGCGGAAACGCCGAAATGTCTGGGTTGGGCAAGGAGGTACGCCGCAGGACGGATATGCTCGATTCGCTCGGAAACACGACGGCTGCTACGGGTAAGGGTTTCGCAATAGGTTCGGCGGCCCTTACGGCGCTCGCTCTTTTGGCGTCCTATGTCGAGGAGCTTAGGATAGGGCTGTTGCGCGTGGGGCAAAACGAGTCAGTCACCGATTATGCCGGAAAGGCTTTGGAGGGATTTTCCAAAGTAAGCGGGGGCGTGGAAAACGCGTCTTTGTTAGATTTTATGCAGGTTTACCAAGTAAATCTCATGAATCCGAAAGTGCTTATGGGCATGTTTGTTGGATCCATGATGTCGTTTTTGTTTTGCGGGCTTACAATGAACGCCGTAGGGCGGGCGGCCAACCAAATGGTAAACGAGGTGCGCCGCCAATTCCGCGAAAATTCCGGCATAATGGAGGGTAAAACAGACCCTGATTATGCAAGGTGCGTATCTATTTCAACAAAGGCGGCGCAGAAGGAAATGCTTTTCCCCGCGCTTCTTGCGGTTGCGGCTCCGATAGTGATGGGCCTGCTTTTCGGCGTCCCAGGAGTCCTCGGAATATTGGGCGGCGCGCTCGCGTCGGGCTTTGTTTTGGCCGTGTTTATGGCAAACAGCGGCGGAGCGTGGGACAACGCAAAGAAATACATAGAGCAGGGCAACTTCGGAGGAAAGGGATCGGATGCCCACAAGGCGGCCGTCATAGGCGACACCGTGGGAGATCCGTTTAAGGATACTTCGGGCCCGTCGCTCAACATTCTCATCAAGCTGATGAGCATGGTGGCGATCGTTATGGCGGGCTTTACGGTAAGCTATTCTCTTATGTAGTTTGCAGTGCTTGCCCATTTATGGCGGGCAAATAGAAATTTGGGCTTCGGCGGCTTCGGCTCCGGAGCCTTTTTTATTTTGCTGCGGCCGATTATTTTTTTATTATGTGAAAATGCGCCGCACACCGCTTAATAAGGCAAATGGTTTTGCGGTTCCCATGCCGCTTGCGCCGGCGTTTCACTTTCTTAATTTTTTAAATCCGGTTTGGAAAAGCGCAATAGTTTCCTTTTAGCCCTTTAAGCGATATGGGAAATTGCGGGAGGCAGGCCGCCTTTTTCCGTTTGACAGGCGACTCAAAACATATATTTGGAATTTTATGCTAAGATCCACGTTACCGCTTGCAGTTTGTTTTATCGCCTTGCCGTGTGCGGCGCTTTTCGGGCAATATAAGCCGGACGCGCCGGCGTCTCTCTTTCCCGACGGATACGAACTTAACGCCGAGTTTAGCGACGAATTTGAAAACGGGTTCGATTCTTCCCGCTGGAACGATTTTTATCCCACATGGAACGGCAGGGCGGGAATGTTTCATTTTGCCAGAAAAAACGTCTCGGTTCGAGACGGCATGCTCGTTCTTACCGCGCGCGCCGAAAACCCCGGCGACGTGTCGCCGGAGCTCAGGGCCGAGGGGAAGGAGAAATTTTCCACGGCGGCTTTCAGAAGCAAAAAGCGGGTATTGTACGGTTATTTTGAAGTCAAATTCAAAGCTATGAACGCGTGCGTGTGCAACGCGTTTTGGCTGAACGATCCGCTCGATCCGCCGAAAAAGTACACTCCGGGCGGATTTATAGAGGAGATAGACATATTTGAAGTCTTTGGCAAAAGCACATTCCGTCCAAATGATTCCAAGACGCCACCGAACGACAGAATTTATTTTACCACAACGCATCGGGCGAAAACTCCGTATGTTGAGTCTAAAGTGTGGCTGGGCAGGGAAGTAAAAGGGAAAAAAACCGCGGTGTCCGAGTCGTTTTCGGAAAGATACCATACTGCCGGACTTCTGTGGACGCCGGAGAAGCTCGTGTGGGTTCTCGACGGCAGGATAGTCGACGAGCGCCCGAACGATTTTTGCCACCGTCCGTTGTACGTAAATATAGACTGCGAAGTTATGAAAACGTGGTCGGGCGAGCCCAATGCCGAGGATTTGCCGGCGGAGTTTGCGGTCGAGTATCTCCGGGTGTGGAAGCTCGGGGGCGGCAGCCGGTAGATTGCGCACCGGTTTAAGATTGCTCCGCGGGCGGAGAGGGCAAAGCGGGTTCGGCGCGTTGTTTTAGCCAAGCATTTCCATGGGCATAAAAAAAGACGCGTGCAGGACGCGTCTTTTTTTTTATGCGGGAAGCGTTATTTTTTCGACTTTTTAAGCTGTGCGCTTTTCAATGCAGCCTGCGCTGCGGCAAGTCTTGCCACGGGCACGCGCGGCGGCGAGCAGCTGACGTAGTTCAAGCCGACGTCGTTGAAGAACGTTATGGAGTCGGGATCGCCCCCGTGTTCTCCGCATATTCCCAGCTTGATGTCTTTGCGGGTAGAACGCCCCTTTTCGGCGCCGATTTTTACGAGCTGCCCGACTCCGTTCGTGTCTATTGAGGCAAACGGATTTTTCGGAAGAATGTCGAGTTCCTTATAGCGGCCCAGGAAGCTTCCGGCGTCGTCGCGGCTCATGCCGAGCCCGGTTTGGGTAAGGTCGTTTGTGCCGAAGGAGAAGAATTGAGCCACTCCCGCGATTTCGTCTGCGGTAAGCGCCCCGCGCGGAACCTCTATCATGGTGCCGAGCATATAGTCTATCTTCACCTTCTTTTCCTTCATCACTTGGTCGCACACGTCTTTGATTGTTTCAGCCTGGAATTTTAACTCCTGCACGAAACCGACAAGCGGCACCATGATTTCTACTTTTACCTTTTTGCCTTTTTTGATAAGCGCCGCGGCCGCTTCAAAAATTGCGCGCGCCTGCATTTGCGTTATTTCCGGATAGCTGTTTCCGAGCCTGCAGCCCCTGTGCCCGAGCATGGGATTTTGTTCTTCCAGCGCTTTGCAGCGGTCTGCGAGCATTTCCGGCGAAACGTTCATTTTTTCAGCCAGGGCGTTGCGCGCCGCGCTTTCGTGCGGAAGAAATTCGTGCAGCGGCGGATCGAGAAGCCTGATTGTGACCGGCAGACCGTCCATGGCTTTGAATATGCCTTCGAAATCCTTGCGCTGATAGGGAAGAAGCTTCTTTAAGGCCTTTTCGCGCTCGGAAAGGTCGCTTGCCAGTATCATTTCGCGCACGGCGTCGATTCTGTCGCCCTCAAAGAACATGTGCTCGGTGCGGCAGAGGCCTATGCCTTCGGCTCCGAATTGAACGGCGCGCTTCGCCTGGTCGGGGGTGTCGGCGTTCGTGCGGATGCCGAGCTTGCGGTATTTGTCTGACCATTTCATCACGGTCTCGAACAGGCGGTAGGTATAGCTTTTCGAGGGCTTCATTTTGCCCGAAAGAACGCGTATGACCTCGCTCGGGGCGTTGTCTATCTCTCCGAGGAATATTTCGCCCGTAGTGCCGTCTATGGAAATATAGTCGCCCTCCTTGACAATCACGTCTCCTACGGTCATTAGGTGTCTGGCGTAGTCCATCGAGATGTCGCTGGCGCCGCATATGCAAACTTTGCCCATTTGGCGAGCCACAAGGGCCGCATGCGAACTTACGCCGCCGCGCGACGTGAGTATGCCTTCGGCGGCTATCATTCCGCGCAGGTCTTCGGGCGAGGTTTCCTCGCGGCAGAGGATCGACTTTCTTCCGCGCGCCGCCACCAGCTCGGCCTGGGCCGCGGTGAACACCACTTCTCCGGAAGCCGCGCCCGGACCGGCGGGAAGCCCTCTGGCGGCCACTTTCGCCTTCTTGACCGCCGCCGGATCGAATACCGGCACGAGGAGGCTCGATATGGAGTCGGCGGGAATTTTTAAAACCGCCGTTTTTTCGTCCATGAAGCCTTCTTTGTTCATTTCAACGGCTATGCGCACGGCAGCCAGGCCGGTGCGTTTCCCGTTGCGGGTCTGGAGCATGTAGAGCTTGTTTTCCTCGATTGTGAATTCGAAGTCCTGCATGTCCTTGAAGTGGTGCTCGAGCTTTTTGCGTATCGCCAAAAGCTCCTTGAACGCCTTGGGCATTTCCTTTGCAAGGTCGGCTATCTTGTGCGGCGTGCGCACGCCGGCCACAACGTCCTCGCCCTGGGCGTTTATAAGGTATTCGCCGTAAAATTCATTTTCGCCGTTTGCGGGGTCGCGCGTGAAAGCCACCCCAGTGGCGCTCGTTTCGCCCTTGTTGCCGAAAACCATCGTCTGCACGTTTACGGCGGTCCCCCACGACGACGGGATATTGTATTTTTGGCGGTAAATGATGGCCCTTTCGTTCATCCACGAACCGAACACCGCCCCGATTGCGCCCCAAAGCTGTTCGTACACGTCCTGCGGGAAAGACTTTCCGGTGCGCTCCTTGATGAGGGCCTTGTAGCGTTTTACGAGCTCCTTTAGCGCGTCCACCGACAGGTCGGTGTCGAGTTTTGCGCCTACCTCCGACTTCAGGTGTTCCATCACGACATGGAATGGTTCCGATTCGGCTTCGTTGCGCGCCTGCACGCCCATGACGACGTCGCCGTACATTTGTATAAACCTGCGGTAGCAGTCCCATGCAAAGCGCGGGTTTTGCGTTTTTGCCGAAAGGCCCTCTACGGTTTTGTCGTTAAGCCCGAGGTTGAGGATTGTGTCCATCATGCCGGGCATCGATTCGCGCGCGCCGGAGCGCACCGAAAACAAGAGCGGATCGTTTTCGTCTCCGAAAATTTTTCCCATTTGCTTTTCGACGGACTGTACGCCGAGCTTTACCTGGTCGTCCAGGCATTTCGGATATTTTTTTCCGTTTTCGTAAAAGTACGTGCAGACTTCGGTGGTTATCGTGAAACCGGGAGGAACCGGCAAACCGATTCTCGCCATTTCGGCGAGGTTTGCGCCCTTGCCTCCGAGAAGGTTTCTCATTTTCGCGTCGCCGTCGGTCTTTTTCCCGAACAGATATGTGTATTTTTCGCTTTTCTTAGAGCTTTGCGCTTTTGCTCCGCTCTTTTTAGGGGATTTTTTTGTAGCAACTTTTTTTGCCATGATATTTGTTTCTTTAGTTAACTCTTGCTTTTTTCCGGTTTGCTTTCCGGCATTGAAAAAACGCTTCCGCTTTCCATTCAGGAAAAGATTTATCGATGGAAAGCCGAAATTTTCGCCGGGTGCAACACCCGTATTCCGAAAGCGTCAAACCGTATAAAACCGGCATAAGAAGGCCTCGAGAGCGCCGATGCGAGATCATAGGCCGAAGACAGACCGGTTTTGGGGCAAATAATCTTACAAACGCGCGCGCAAAGTCAAGTACTATATTCTGTCATATTCGGATTAAAAAGACAAAAATTCGCCCCGCCGGTCCGGCTGCCGGTTTGGCGCGCAAAAAATATGGGCGGCGGCGTTAGTAAAATCTTGTAAAAGCGGATTTATTGTGCTGGATTTCCAAAAGGTATGAAAAGGTCCGAAAAAAAATCACAGGCAAGCTGGGGCGGCAGGTTTTCCGAGGCTCCGAGCGATTTGATGCTGCGCTTCAGCGAGTCGGTTTCCTTCGACAAGCTTCTGGCCCGTTTCGACATCGAGGGGTCGTCCGCCCACGCTAAAATGCTGGCGAAAACCGGAATCATATCGAAGCCGGAATGCAGGCAGATTTTAGCCGGGCTCAAGAAAATTTTGAAAAGAATCGAGGACGGAAATTTCGCGTGGAGCGAATCTCTCGAGGACGTGCACATGAACATAGAGCAGGCCCTCACTGCGGAGGTTCCCGCCGCGGCAAAGCTCCACACAGCAAGAAGCCGGAACGACCAGGTTGCAACCGACATGCGTTTGTTCTTCAAATACGCGTGCGGCGAGATTCTCAAAAAAATAGGGAAACTCATGAAGACGCTCGTCGATTTGGCTGACGCCAACAGGGATGTATTCATGCCCGGATACACACACATGCAGCGGGCCCAGCCTGTAAGCGCCGCGCACCATGTTCTGGCGTGGGTGGAGATGTTCGCGCGCGATATGGAGCGTTTTAAGTTCGCCGCCGAGGCCGCCAACGTTTCGCCGCTGGGGAGCGGCGCGATAGCGGGGACAACGCTTCCGATAGACAGGCTCGAAACGGCCCGGCTCCTCGGATTTGTGGATTCTGAAACTGGAGAGCCGGTCCTTACGGGGAACAGCATGGACGCGGTGGCCGACAGGGACCTGTTCCTCGAGTTTTCTTTCGCATGCGCGGTGCTCGGAATCCATTTTTCGCGCGTTTCGGAGGATGTCGTCATTTGGAACTCGTCGGAGTTTGCGTTCGTGGAGCTTCCGGACGCGTTTACGACGGGGTCGTCGCTGATGCCGCAGAAAAAGAATCCGGACGCGTTTGAGCTCATGCGCGGTAAATCGGCGAGGCTCGTGGGAAATTTGTCCGCGCTTTTTACGCTGATGAAGGGCCTTCCGCTGACATACAACCGCGACATGCAGGAGGACAAGCCGCCTATTTTCGACTCTTTCTCCCAGGTCTGCGTGTGCCTCGATGTCCTTGCCGAATGCGCAGGAAAAATAAAATTTTCAAAGCAAAAGTGCGCTGCCGCGGTTTCCGATCCTCTGCTACTGGCGACAGATTTGGCTGATTATTTCGTGATGAAAGGCGTTCCATTCAGAAAGGCGCACCACTGCGTGGGGAAAATAGTGGCGCTTTCGGAAAGCAAAAAAATACCGATAGACAAGCTCGACGACGCCGATGTCTTCGCAGTGTGCGACGCGGCGGACAAGTCGTGGCGCTCTGTTTTCGACTTGAAAAGGGCTTTCGATATGCGCGAGAAAATAGGAATGCCAGGCAGGCGCCAGATTGCCGCACAAATAGCGGCGTGGCGGGAAATTCTCGGTAAATCCAGTTAGATTTATGTTTGTTGACGAGGCTACGGTTGCGCTTAAGGCGGGCGACGGCGGAAAGGGCTGCGCCGGTTTCAGGCGCGAAAAATTCATACCGCGGGGCGGCCCCGACGGCGGTGACGGCGGAAAGGGCGGCGATGTTTGGGCCGTCGGCGACGAGAACGTCGGCGACTTGGAGCGCTATCAGTTTACTCCGTCTATTTCGGCAAAGGACGGCGGAAAAGGCATGGGCAGACTGAAGACTGGAGCGTCGGGAGCCGACGCCGAGTTGCGCGTTCCCCCGGGAACGGTGATTTACAGCGCCGAAACGGGTGCCTTTGTGGCCGAAATATTGAAACATGGCGAGCGCGTGCTCCTTCTTCGCGGCGGCGAAGGCGGGCTCGGAAACGCCCATTTTAAAAGTTCGGTAAACCGGGCGCCGAGAGAGTTCACATGGGGAGGCGAGGGCGAGTTTGGAGAGTATCGGCTCGTCCTCAAGACGATAGCCGACGCGGGCCTTGTGGGTTTTCCAAATGCGGGGAAGTCGTCGCTGACGGCGCTGCTTACTCCGGCGCGCCCGAAAATAGGGGCATATCCGTTTACTACGCTCCACGTCAACATAGGCACGCTCGCATATCCCGACAAGTACGAGGTTTTGAAAATAGCCGACATACCGGGCCTCGTCGTCGGGGCAAGCCAGAACAAGGGGTTGGGGCACAAATTTTTGCGCCATATTGAGCGATGCAAGGTTTTAATTTTGCTTATAGATATGGCGGGAAGCGACGATAGGGATCCGCGCAAAGATTACGAAAACCTCTTGGAGGAGCTTTCGATATATTCGAAAAAACTTGCCGAAAAACCAGCGATAGTTGCCGCAAACAAAATGGACGAGCCGTCGGCGCCTAATAATTTGAAAAAATTTCTGCGCAAATATCCGGATTTGGACGTTATTCCGATATCCTGCCTTACCGAGGAGGGCATCGACCGCCTAAAGGACGAAATATACGTTCAGTGTAAAAAATCGTTTTCGCTTTAAGTATAAATTTGACAATTCCACAGCCATGGGCTACCGTTTCAGTCTCGCATGAATATTTACGACTTTACCCCCGCAAAAAAACCCCGGTTTCGCGGCGCTTTCACGCTTGTGGAAATCCTTATAGTAATAGGGATTATCGCGCTGCTTATGGGAATAACGACCCAAATGCTCGGCACGGTGACGTCCTCGCAGGGACGCGCACGCGCGAGAACTGATCTGGCGATAATCGCGTCGGCTCTTGAGGCTTTCTCCCTCAAATACGGGGGATATCCGCGCCTGAGCGCAAACAACGACGAAAAAAATTCCGCCGGCGACGTTTACAAATGCCTCGTCGGGAAAATGGTTTTGCGCCTCGACGACGGGCAGATCGTAATGTCCGACGTCGGCACGAACCGCAAGCCCTTTCTTGACTCCTCAAAATTGCGGATATGCGACCCGTCGGATCCGCTGCTTCAGGACGTGGACCCCGAAAAGAACGGCGTGTATTTCGGCGATCCGTGGAACGAGCCGTATCTGTATTTCTTCGACACCACCGCGTACGTGACAAACGAGGGCAACACGAGCTGGCGTTCGCCGAGTTTTCTTCTGCTCTCAAAGGGCCCCGACCAAAAGGCTAAAGAGGTCAATTATATGTACACGACAGGCATCATGCCCGACGACGAGGAATATAGAATGCCCGAGGAAAACATAGACAACATAATTTACGGCCGCGACGATTGACGCCCGCCCGCACTTTCTCCATTTATTAAAAAAGGAAACGTATATGAAAGACAGCAAAAAAGCTTTTACGCTTGTTGAATTGATGATTGTCATCGCGATTATCGGCGTGCTTGTCGGCATGCTGACGCCGATGATTTCCGGCGCACAGAAGCGCGCGCTCGCTACGACCTCGAAAACGCTGTTTTCGAACATGGTAAGCGCCCTCGAGCGCTACCAGACCGAATACGGATACTACCCGGGCTTTCTCACCGCGCGCGACAGGACAAACCTGGCCCAGGAGAATTTTTCCGAAGGCATGATAAAGGCTCTAACTGGAAAGAACCCGGAGGGCGGCAAGCTATCCCAGAGCGACCGCCGCGAATACAACCGCAAGGCGCGCAATTTTTTGGATATTGCGACTTCAAACATAATAAAGAAGAACGGCAAATGGGTGATAGTTGACAGTTTCGGAAACCCGAACATATACGTCTGCGTTGACGGCGACAACGACGGATTTATCAAAACCGGCTTTC
The DNA here is from genome assembly GCA_944389195.1 of uncultured Opitutales bacterium. Taxonomy (GTDB): domain Bacteria; phylum Verrucomicrobiota; class Verrucomicrobiia; order Opitutales; family Intestinicryptomonadaceae; genus Merdousia. The sequence continues at coordinate 17,542 of CALXLM010000010.1, read as the reverse complement.
CGACCATAGCGGACGGCTTTACCGTCACGCAGATAAAGGAGATAGTTCCGAATCCGACGGCCGGGATACGCGCAAAGGCCATAATATTCACCCTTAAAAAGGATTCGCGCAGCGCGACGGCAGATTTCAGCTCGGAAGACGTGTTCACATGGTAGTGGGCCAAACTGAAAGAAGAAGACAGACTATGCGTCCGAAAAGAAAAGGGTTTACGCTAATCGAAATGCTCGTTGTCATAGCGATCATTTCGGTGCTTTCGATGGGGATATCGATGCTGAATATGAAAGATACGTCGCAGCCGGTTTATTCGGCGCAGCAGTCTCTCATAACGGCTTTTTACGAGGCGCGCGTTGCAGCCATGCAAAAGCAGTCGGACGTTCGCGTTCTCATATACAAGGGGCCCGATTTGACGAGAAGGCTCAGGCAGGTCGGCGTAATCTACCGCTCGAAGGGGCGCGACGACATGGAACTCGGCTGGGTGGCGCTCAACGACGGCTTCATAATGCCCCAGAACGTGTTTTTTGTCCCGCCGGAAGGCGACTTCGAAAAGTTTGTGAAGCTCGGCAAGGATATCGAAAGCAGCGAGATTTTCAAAAGCACGTTCAACAACGGCTACACGGGGGCCTATGAAATAGTAAATATCACCCAATTCCCGAGCCGCCAGCCGGAGGCCCTCACGGAGGGCAGCGGGGATTGGTATTCGTACAAATATTCGTCCGACGGGTTGTCGCTCAATCCCGGCGCGTATGTCATGCTCGCCATGGGCAGGATGGACGCCAACGGGATGTACGTCATAGACAATCCGTATGCTCAGGTGGGGTTTGTCATACGCTTGCTCGGGCATACGGTTCCGTTTACGGGGTACGATGAAATGGAAGAAACCATCAAGTAATTTTTATCTATGGGAAGGTCGTTTTTAAAGGTTAAAAGAGACGCCTTTACTCTGGTAGAGGTAATGTTGGCGGTGGGCGTCATCGCGGTGTCGATTACGTCGATGATAGGGTTGCTCGGCGCCATTACGGCAAACATCACGCAGATACGCCACCAGCAGAAGGCGGCAAACTGCGTCGCGCTGATGGAGACTATTCTGCGCACAAAGCGTTTCGACGAAGTTTTCAGGTGGGTTTCGAACCCTTCGCAGCCTTACGTTGTCTATTTTTGGGACGAATACCAAAATCCGGACGATCCTGACAATTCCAGTCTTATGGCGGTGTCGTCCGAGGACGAGGGGGCGATTCCGAACATGCCGCCGTCGAGCGATTCGCTTGAAAATTCCGAAGGCGACGTCTATAGGGCGCACATATCGCTTTATCAGAACGGATTGAAAGGCGAGCGCGTCAGGATAGGCGACAACACCGAATACGGAGGCGGTTCTCTCGGGGGGGATGCGTCGATGTACGCGTTGTCGTACCTCCCGCTTACCATAGAGATTTTTGCCGAGCCGCGCCAGGACATAACGCGCGGAACGGGCGACGACAAGGTAAACGAGGAGCGGCGCGTGTTCCAGGGCATAATTACAAAGATGCGTTAAACCATGAAAAGTATAAAAAAAGCTTTTACACTCGTCGAAATTATGGCCGCAAGCGCCATAATGACGATAATAGTCCTTGCGGTTTTGAGCGTGACTACAAACATTCTCAATACATGGAACAGGGCTAGCGGCGAATTGAAGAACAAATTCGACGGCACGGTTGTCGGCAACATACTCCAGGAGGACTTTGAGAGCATAATGATAAAAAAGGACGGGCGCGCCTGGCTTCAGGTTGATTATCCCGAAAACGTAAGCGTTTTGAGCGGGACAAACTATCTCGATCCGACGCCGTTGAAGCCGCCGGAAATCATGTTTTTCTCGTCTACGGTTCTGCGCCCGAGATATACGCGCGACCAGATATCTTCGGCAAACCAGTCCGACGACACGCGTTCAAAACAGGCTGTGCCGATTCCAGGGAGCGTTTGCGCTATAAAATACCAGCTTGCGGTAAAAAGCCCGTTTATGACGGCTTCTTCGGATTCCTCTGGCAATGAGAACCAGTACAATGCGTTTTTCGGGCTTTACAGGGCCGTAATAGATCCCCGTTCCACTGTGCTTGAAGCCATGGGCGATACGGTGCAGGGATATACCAACGACGTTAATTCCGAAAGCTACAGGTATGCGCTTTCCAACAACCTTTGGCAAAAATCATGCACGATAATCGACGAACAGGGCCTTGAGCAGCCAGGCCAGGATTTGCGTGGTTGGACGCTGGCTCCGGAGAATCTGCTCGTTATGAACCTTGTGGATTTTCGCCTGACTCTCGGGGTGTTTTACAAGAATCCGAATTCGGGCGTAAACGAGCCGGAATACAAGATTGCATACATTCCGCCGGGCACGCCGGTGACGATAGGGCCCAAGATACTCGCGACAAATGCGTACGGTTTAGGGTCCGGCGGCGGCAAATATCCGGTCGAATCGGCTCTTGTCGAGGACGGTTTCCTGGCGTTTGCGGATTTTTCAATGACTTTCATATCGGATGTCGGCGCGCAGGAAATGAGAAATATGATGAAGAACGGGACGCTGTCAGTCGAAGAGTATAAAAGGCTCGTTTTGCAGTACGGCAACACCGTCACAAAGCGCGTCCAGTTTATTGCGGAGCCCCTGCTATGAATTTGAGTGAAAACCAGATTGAAAGCGTAAAAAAGTGGGTTTCCGACGGCGCCTGCATAGGCGAAGTTCAAAAGCGCCTTGCGTCCGAATGGGGCGTTTCGATGACATATATGGAGGTGCGCTTTTTAATAGACGACATCGGGGCGGAACTCGTTTCAAAAAATGAGCCGCAGGGCTCTGAACCCGACATTTCGGAGAGCGCTGCGAAGATGCAAAATGTCGCAGGCGACTCCGACTTTGACAGTGATGGCGGCCAAGCCGGCGAATTTTCATCGCCGGACGGGTACGATTCAGCCGATTCAGTCGATGCCGGCGGTTCAATGGAAGGCGATTCAGCGGAAGGCGGCTCGGTGAGCGTGTCGTTAAGTCCAATACAGCGCCCCGATTGCATAGTTTCGGGTGACGCCGTTTTTTCAGACGGCACAAAGGCGGAATGGAAGATAGACCGTCTCGGACAGCTTTCGTTAATTCCTGAGGAGGGGAAAAAACCTCCGCAGGAGGACATGTATGAATTTCAGCGCAAATTGCAGGAAGTGTTGAGCGGGGCGTAATTTTTATTGTATTTTTGCGCGCCTTGCAGATTTGCGCGCTTGGGCAGAAGTATGAAAATGAGCACGCGCCGCAGGCTGGCGCGCTTGCGGCAGGAAAGCTGCAGTTTGCGTATTTGTAGGGTTTTCTTTGTCCTTTACCCGCCGCAGGCCTTAATTTTTATATGCGCATTCCGAGCGGGTTTTTGCAAACGGGCGGATGCGTCTTGGCTTGTCTTGCGGAATGAGCGTTGCGGTAAAAAGGGCGCCCGGACGTTTGCCGGGCGCAGAGGGGATTTTCATTGAAGGGTCAGTCGGCAGCTGTGTTTCGCGCATCAGTATATGTCGTCTCGCCTGTCGGCAAGGGCCGGTATTTGCGAGCGGATATTATCCACTTCGTCGAAATTTATATCAGCGAACGCCATGCATTCTTCGTCTTCCGGACATTCCGTTATTATTCCTCCCCAGGGGTCTATCGCGGCAGACATTCCGAAATATTTTACGGACGTTTCTCCGAATTGTTCGGATCCGCCCCTGTTTACGGCGATTACAAAACACTGGTTCTCAATAGCCCGCGCGCGCGCGAGTATCCTAAGATGCTCCGAGCGCGGATGGGGAAAGGCCGAGCTTATGAATATGGCTTTTGCGCCCTTTTTTGTCATTCTGACAAAAATATCCGGGAAGCGTATGTCGTAGCATACGGCCAATCCTATTTTTCCGTATGGAGTGTCTGCTACTACTATTTCGTCGCCTCTTTTTACGTATTTGTTTTCGCTGAATACGCTGAACAGGTGCGTCTTGTCGTAAAATGCTGCCAATTCGCCGTCCGCGCCGGCAATGATAAGTCTATTCCTTGGGAGAGACTCGCCTTCGCATAAGTGGGGCAGGGAGCCGCATACGGCAATATCGCAGTTTTTGGCTATTTGGCAGATGCGTTTCTCGGCGGCGTCTCCGTACGTTTTCAGGTATTCGAGGTTTTTCTTGTAATTAAATCCGGATACGCACATTTCTGGAAATACCGCGATTTGTGCGCCGCCTTCTTTTGCCTTTTTGGCAAACGAGGCTATTTTTCCCAGATTTTTATCGAAGTCGCCCTGGGCGACATCCATTTGAACCATTGCGATTTTCATAAAAATCTTATTTTTTTTACGTCGGAACAACCTTCGATTTTTTTTAGTTTTTGAAGTAATTTGCGTTCCATAAACGCCAATTCCTGCCTCGCAGCCGCATTGCAGACTTCGACATACAAAACGCCGTCCCTCACGTTTCGCGGCGAACATTTGTCTGAAAAAGGCTTCGGAACGCATGAAGCCCAATATCTTACGGCTTTATGTGATTCGTTTTCCAGCAGGCCGTTTAGCTTTGAAAGAAACTTTCGAGCCAGAGATTTCGACGATTCAGGACATCCTCCCGTGTCTCGTTTTTTCATTGAGGAAAAAGTGTGCGGAATCTGCCTGAATGCGCTTAGTTCTGGCGAATCTTGGTGGAGCGGCATTTCTTTTATATCGGATTGGTTAGGCTCTATTTTAGGGAATCGAGATATTTTTGCAGAAAATAAACGGAGTTTATGGCTATCGAATGGCTGATTTCTCCGTTTTTTACCATGGCGTCGAGAACATTTACGCTTACCGGCCTGATTTCAATCTCCTCGTTTTCGTCCCAGTTGACGGGAGATGTCTTTTGAGCCGATTCTATTACAGCGAAATGCGCAAGATTATTTTGAATTGCGGGATTTGGATAATATGAGGCCACTATTTTTGCGGGGGAACCCGAATAGCCCGTTTCTTCAAGTAGTTCCCGGGCGGCGGCCTCTTCCGGAGTTTCGCCTTTTTCTATTATGCCGCCCGGAAATTCCCACGATGTCTTTTGGGAACCGAACCTGAACTGTTTTACAAGTACAGTGCAAATTTCTGCGGATTTCGGATCCCGTAATATGGGAGCGGTTTGAATCCAGTCTTCCGATTCGTTTACGTAAAAATTTCCGCGCCGCCCGTCCGGATGCGAGAAGGTTTTAGACTTGACTTTGAAAATGCGGCAATCGGCGACGAGACTTTCGCCTTCGCATTTCCAATCCCTTACTTTTATATCCATTTTTTTCGGGAGTTTTGGAACGCGCCGTCAAAAGCGATTTTTGAAAACTATGGGATTGAGATTTCCTGCCCGATTCTCAAGCGCGACGGGTTTGCGTCGGGATTTGCGTTTATGATGGCGTCAACCGACACGCCGTATTTTTTTGCCAGCTTTGCGAACGTGTCGCCGCTTTGGATTATGTGCTTTTTGGAATCGGAGGGTTGCGCCGCCTGATCTGCGGAGGATGCGGCGGGCGTTTGCGGCTGCTGGGCGGCGGAGGCCTGAGCCGGCCTTGCGGAGCCCCGCTTGGCAACCTCCTCAATGGCTTTGCGGTTTTCACCGACGACATTGCGCGTGTCGTCTATTGCCGCATAGACCTTTTTAAGTTCAGCATTTACCTGCGAGACTACCGTCTCCATTTTCGACTTGTCGTCCGACTTTATAGATTCGATTTGCATCGCCAGCGAATCTATCCGGTCGCTTATCTTTTTTGTTTCGAGCGACAGCGCGGCGGCCTTTTCGATTTTGTCGTTCATGTCTGCGGCGGTGTCCCCGACTTTGACCATGGATATTATTCCAAGCGCCAAGGCTATAATGCTAAGCCCCAGCCCGAGCAGGCCGAGCGCGGGGATTAACGGTGATTGTTTTTCGGATTTTGAAATGATGTCGTCTTCCATGTTTTTCAATTATTATGCTTAAATTATGGTTATTATTTTTTGAAACTCAACATTTCTTTCTTTTTGTTTTTTTATTTTGTTGAAGTTGCCGCCGGCTGCCAATTACATATTCGGCATGCTCAATTCCGAAAAACTTTACGCCCAAGTGCGGGAAATATGCTCTAAGACGCTCCTTCCGGGGCTTCCGCCCCGAGAGGCGGCCGCGGCGTGCCTTTCGGGGGCCTTTGAAGCCATCAAGGCGAGCCACTTTGCCGGAATGGGCGGAAGAACCATATGCCGGGCGCACGCCCTCGCCGTGGACAAGATAATCGAGTATTTGTATTCGCTTTTTCTTATGCGCCGCAAATCGCGCTGCAAGAATCTGGCGTCGAAGTTCTGCATAGTGGCGTTGGGCGGCTACGGACGGTTTGAGTTGTGCCCCAAAAGCGACATAGACATTATGTTCCTCTACGACAAAGGAAGCTCCGAACGCCTAAAGTCGATTGTCGTTGACGAAATAGCGTATCCGCTGTGGGATTTGGGGCTGAAGCTCGGGCATTCGTCGCGCACGTGCGCCGAGGCCATATCGGACGCCAGAGAGGACATTCTTTTGAGAAACTCGATGCTCGACGCGAGAATCGTATGCGGCAGCAGCGCGTTGTATTCCGTGTTTTTAGAGCGCTTCAACGCCCTTTGCTTCTCGCGGAAAAGCGAGCATTTCGACGAACTCATGCGCCTTAAGCGCGACCGCCACTCGAAATACGGTTGGACTCCGTACCTTCAGGAGCCGAACGTCAAAAACGGCGTCGGGGGCCTGCGCGACGCCCAAACGATGGCGTGGAAAACGCGCCTTAATTTCGGGTCTAACAGCCTTCGCGAGCTTGCCGCGCGCTCGATAATATCGATAGCCGAATACAAAGCCGTCTGGCGCGCATACGACTTCCTCCTGCGCTTGAGAAACGACATGCATTACCATTTCGACAGGGAAAACGATTTGCTGGATCTCGAGACGCAACCCAAGATAGCCGTGCGTCTCGGATACACGAAAGGATCCGAGATAGAGCGCGTAGAGGAGTTCATGCGGAAGGTGTACTATTCGTTTAGGGCGATAGATTCCGTTTCAAAGACCGCCCGCAAACGCATGGGTCTGTCCCTGCCAGGCGATGTCGTTGAAAACATGCCTCACATGGGAACGCGGCTTCCGGGAAACAGAAAATTCACAATGGACGGGTTTTCCTTTTACCGCGGGGAGGTTAAGGCAGTGTCGCCTTCGGTTTTTAAAAAGGATCCGTCGCGTCTTGTGAAGGTTTTTGCGCTCTTTCAGGAATACGGGGCCGTGCCGTCCGACAGCCTCGAGGTTCTGATTAAGGATTCCTGCGGGCTTATAGGCCCGTCCCTGCGTTCGGATCCGTCCACAAACGCGGCGTTTCTTTCGATATTTCAGCGCAGGGGAGTGGTGTTCCCAGCCTTGGAGATGATGCATTACTGGGGGGTCTTGGGAGCGTTTGTTCCGGAATTCGGCGAAATAACGTGCATGGTGCAACATGAATTTTACCACCGATTTACGGCGGACGTGCATATTCTCAACACCATAGCGCAGCTTGACAGAATATTTTGCGCCAGGGAATCGGACGGGGTTTATTGGGAATACCACAAGGTTTTGGTGAGCTCACCGTCTCCCATACTCCTTTATCTTATGCTTTTTTTGCACGACATCGGCAAGGGCGACGGCATTCGCGGACATTCCGAGGTGGGCGCTGAAATAGGAGGGCGCATCTTGAGGCGCCTGGGCGTCCCTGACTCCGACATTGAGAGCGTGCTGTTCATAGTAAGAAACCATTTGCAGATGGCGCGCTTTTGGCAGTCTTACGACGTGGAGGACGAAACTTCTATAGCGAAATTCGCCTCCATCGTCAAAAGCGAGGAGCTTTTAAAATATCTTTACGTCCTCACGTTTTGCGATGCCATGGGCACGTCGGAGGGGTTTTGGAACTCGTACAAGCAGAGCCTGCATTCCTCTCTTTATGCAGGGACTCTCGCGTATTTCCAAAAGCGCCATTTCAAGGCGTCGGTCGAGCGACGCAAGGCGCGGGCCCTGTCGGAGGCTTTGGCCGATCCGGTGTCGCGCGGGCTTGAGGGGGTCATTCTCGAGCAGATAGAGAATCTGCCGCGTAACTATTTTTTATTCCACGGCAGAAACGATCTTCTAATGCACGCAAAGATGATTCACACGCTGCGCCACAACGCCAAAAACGGTTCGGGGGACGTCCCGGTGATCGAGTGGCGCGACGAGCCGAACGATTCGATAAGCCGCTTGTATGTGGTGTCGGGCGGTAAAGTCGGCATTTTCGCCATACTTGCGGGAGTCGTCACGCTTTCTGGCATGGACATTCTCGGCTCCAAAATTTTTACCGGCAACGACGGAGTGACCTTGGACGCATTTTATGTGAGGGGAATTTCCGACGGCGTGGCTGCAAATCCGAGAATAAAGGCGCGCTTTGCCGCTGAAGTGCGCGACGCGTTTCTCGGCAGCGGCTCTCTCGACAGGCGCGTTGACGCCATGTTTTATTCGGACTCGCGCGCAAAGCCCGGTGAAAGCGTGATATCTGACGTTTTTCTGAGGCGCGAATCGAAAAAGGTGGTCGTCGAAATAAGGGCGCGCGACAGAATAGGCCTGCTTTATAAAATAGCGCGCGCGATAGATTCGTGCGGCTACGACATCGTGTTTGCGCGCGTAAACACGGAGCGCAACTGGGCGCAGGACGCCTTCCATTTGTCACCGCGGCCCCTCGCCGAATCTCCGTCCAAGCTCATGGACACACTTCGGTCGCTGATTTGATTTTTTCGGCGTGCAAATCCGCGGTTTTCTTCTTGAAAAAAGCGGCGCATGTTCCAGATTTGTGAAAGTGAAAGCGGATAATTACGACATATTTTGGAAAAGCAAAATAGGCTTGGCTTTTACGCTGGCCATAGCCGCTTTGTACATTTGGTCGGGAATAAGCCCGTACAATTGGGGGGTGTGGCGCGTCGAAATCGCCACGGCGGCCGTTCCGCTTTTAATTTTCTTGTTGCTCGCCGGCAAATTCAAGTTTTCCGTCGCATCGTATTCGATATTTGCCGTTTGGGAAATGCTTCAAATAATAGGCGCGCATTATTCGTTCGAGCTTGTGCCGTTTGGGTTTGTAAGCGACATTATTGGGGCGTCGAGAAACCATTACGACAGGCTCGCGCACTTCGCGGTCGGCGTGAATTCTTATATGGTGGCCGAATATGTTTTGGGGAGGGGCGTGGTAAACACGGTTAAATCGGCGGCGTTCTTTTCGGTGTTGGCGATTATGGCGCTCGCCAATTTATGGGAGCTTGTAGAGTGGGCGTATGCGGAGATAGACGGCGGCGAAGTCGGCGCGGCATTTCTCGGTTCGCAGGGCGACGTATGGGACGCCCAAAAAGACATGCTTATGGATACCCTCGGGGCTGTTGCAGGAGCGTGCGCATTTTATATCTCCAAGCGACGTGCGCATTTTTGTGAAGGCTGCCGGTAGGGCAAAAAACTTTTGCGCTATTGGCTTGATTTTAATTTTTTGAAGCCGATTATCTGCGAAATGCGAAAAAAAGGGTCGAGCGGATTCATGCTGGGAATACTCTTTGCGCTGAGTTTGGCGCACGGGTTGAACGACGCCATGCAGTCCCTAATATCGGCGATATACCCGCTTTTAAAGCTAAGCCTCGACCTTACTTACGGCGAGATAGGCTTGATAGCGTTCACTTACCAGATTTCGTCGTCGGTCATGCAGCCGCTTTTCGGGTATGCGTTCGACAAAAAACCCGCCGGCTGGTTTTTGCCGATAGGCCTCTTTTGCACCATGTGCGGGCTGATTCTCATAGCCTATGCCGAAGGGCTTTTTGTGCTGCTGGTTGCCGTGTTTATTTCCGGAATCGGATCCTCCATCATACATCCCGAGGCTTCAAGGATAACTTCGCTCGCTTCGGGGGGCAAGAGGGGGTTGGCGCAGTCCATATTCCAGGTAGGCGGCTCGGCGGGGTTTTCCATCGGCCCGTTGTTGGCGGCGCTTTTTGTGAGGGAGCAGGAGTGCGTGGCGAAATTCGCGCTTTTGGCGGTTTTTGCGCTGATGGCCCTCGTGCCTGCTTGCATTTGGTACTCGAAGCGGTTGGCGTCGCACGGGGCGGCTCTTTATCCGTTGCCGGGCGGTTCTTCTCAAGCGAATTCCCCATCGGCGGGGCTTCCTAAAAGGACGGTGTACACGGTTATTGCCATTCTGATGTTTCTCGTGTTCTCCAAAAACTTCTACACGGTGAGCTTTTCGAACTATTACACCTTTTATTTGATGTCGAAATTCGGCGTGTGCATAGAGGACGCGCAGCTAATGCTTTTCGTATTTTTATTTTCGGCGGCTCTCGGCACGCTCGTCGGAGGCCCGATAGGGGACAAATACGGCAGGCGGCTCGTAATATGGTGGTCGATTTTAGGGTCGGCGCCGTTCGCGTTGGCGATGCCTTACGCAAATTTGCAGTGGACTATTGTTCTGAGCGTCATAATAGGCCTGATAATATCGTCGGCTTTTTCGGCGATATTGGTGTACGCGCAGGAGCTTCTGCCGATGAAAGTCGGGCTGGTTTCGGGGATATTTTTCGGTTTCGCTTTCGGAATAGCCGGCATATCGTCTGCCGTGCTCGGGAAGATTGCGGATATGACAAGCATACAGTTTGTTTACCACTTATGTTCGTTTTTCCCGCTGCTTGGGGCCGTTGCGTACTTCCTGCCTCGGGTGAGGACGATACAGTCGATGAAAATTTCAAACTCTCAAAATGCGGAATAATATGACCGGTGCTAAATATGACGTATATTGGGCGGGGGGGTTGTTTAAGCACGGCGAGCTTGCCGGCAACGCCCTGCTGGCCGCGGCTGTCGATAAAAAATCGGGCGGTAAATACAGCTGCGTGCTGCCTCAGAATATCGAGGGAAGAAAAACGCATCCGAAGGACATACGCGACAGCGACATCGCCGCGCTTATAAAATGCGATTTGGCTCTTTTTAACTACGACGGCTGCGAACTCGACAGCGGAACGGTTGTAGAGTTTATGCTGGCCAAATTTGCGGATATCCCGTCCGTGTTGCTCAGAACCGATTTCCGCGGCGGCGGAGATTGCGGCGGCGCCTCGGAATATCTTCCGTGGAATCTCATGACTTCGTTTTATCCGCGCACGCGGGTTCTTGTGGCCGATTCTGCGAAAATATACGAAGAGAATGGGCGCGATATAACTGCGGCGACAGATGCGATAGCGTCGCTTATCGTATCCGAATTGGACTCCGTTCTTTCTGAAAAACCGCGGTTGCCGGCAAGCCTCCGCGATCCGGTATACAAATGGATTGCCGAAATGCCGGGTTTTTCATCTAATTTAACGGAAGAGATTATGGAGGCCCTCGAGTCCAAACTGTCCAAAAAATTGCTTTGAAAAAGTTAAAATAAAAAATTGGTTTGACTTTGATTGTGAAAAAATGCTTGTTTAAAAGGGTATTTTTTCAATGCCTGGATGGCGGAATTGGCAGACGCAGCGGACTCAAAATCCGCCGGTGGCGACATCGTGAGGGTTCGACCCCCTCTCCAGGTATAATTAAGCCCGCAAACTTTATTGTTTGCGTTTTTTTTGCCTTATAAAAGGTGATTGTACGGCTTATATGCGTTTGGGTTAATCGAAACGATAGGCTTTGAATATTTAAATATATATGCGGCGGAGAATTTTGAGGGGACGAACATAATATTTTGTAGAACGTGGAGCAAAGTTTAAGTTTTTTATAGTTTCGCCCGATATTCTGCGAGTGTTAGCAGATAATTTTATGTCACTAAGAACGATTATGACAGCTTGCAGCGAAATGAATAGCTGTTGTGCAATCGGTTTAGTAAATTTGCTACGGCAAATACGAGAATAAAGATTCGTTTATATCGGTAAAGAAAATGGTTAAACGACTAAAAATACCGGCTTCTGCAAGCGCTTAGATTTATCGGGGCAGTAAACAATTTTCCATGTGTGGAGAAATATTAAATGGCTTGGGATATAAATTGTGGTTAACTTGCTTTATACATCATATATGTATGGCGGTAAAATAACGTAAATATGGCAGTTAACTTTAGAGGAGTCCTTTCAAAGAAACATGCTTAGAAAAAATAAGCTGTAAAAATGTCCGCTACACTGGTTGTTTAAGCATAAAAGTGAAAAAATCTTTTAGTGTTTTATAATGGGGAAGTCTTTCTCAAAAGATTATGTAGGAAATTCAAAAAACTTAAACGGGCGCTTTGTGGAATGCCATATAAAAATAATTCGCATCTAAAACGGTTTTATTTTAAATAATAACCAACTTTAGCCTTTACCAAATTAACATATGGCTGTATGGAAACTTGAGAAATTTTCTAATCGCAATTGAAACTTAAAATTTTAGAGCAAATATTCTATGCCAATTAAGAAATTGTTTTTATTTTCCTTTATGGCGTCGCTGCTTTGCATATGTCATTCTCAATCGTGCGTCTCGGAGATTTCTTTCGATGAAAATTCCGAAATATTTCAAAATCCCGGACAGGGTTGGATGCGTTCGGGGGAGACGTTGAAGGGCTCATGGAACAAGGTTAATTTCGGCGCCGGATATATACGGCTTACATGGGCTGTGCTTGAACCGGAAGAGGGCGTTTACAACTGGGCTCTCATTGACAATAGTTTGAAAAGTTTTTCCAAAGACGGTTTGCCTTTTTATTTCCGCATAATGTGCGTAAATACTTCCGGTTATCCGCCATTCTATAATTCACCGAAATGGGTTTTCGACAAGGGCGCGAAATACACGGTGCATACAATGCAAAAAAAGCCCAGCAAAAAATGCCCCGACGGAGTCGTCAAAGTCGCCGTTCCGGAGTTCGGAGACCCCGTGTTTATGGACGCCCACGAAAAATTCGTAAAGGCCCTTGCAGCCAGATACGACGGCGATCCGCGCCTGGGTGGAATCGACCTTGGCAGCTACGGCAACTGGGGTGAATGGCACTGCACGGGGCTCGGTTTGGGCAAAGGCGTAGTGCGCCCGCATTCGCGCGGAGTCCGCAGGCGGTACGCAGATATGTACCTCGAAAATTTTAAAAAAACAGCGGTGATATTTATGACCGACGACCATGAAACGCTCGAATACGCGCTCGGCGTCGGAGAGAAGCCGCGCGTGGGAATGAGGCGGGACGGAGTCGGCTCTCCGGGGCATTTCAAGCGTTGGATAGGAACTTCGCCCTACGAAAAAATCGCGCGCATGGGCGATGTTTGGAAAGACATGCCTATACTTTTTGAGTTTTACGGAAGCGCAGAAATGATGCGTGAAAAGGGTTGGGATATTCCGTATTCGCTGAAGTGGGTGTTGAAAAACCATGCATGCCTGGTAAACGAAGGCCCGTTGACTCCGTGCCAGATATCCGACGGTTCCGCGGAGGAAAGGCTACTTAGGGATATAGACCTCTACGCGGGCGCCAGGCTCGTGCCGGAAAAGGCGCGCATTGGGTATGCGGAAGGCGTTTTGAAAGTGTCGCTGTCAGGCGAAAACAGGGGGGTGTCGAAAATATATCTGCCCTACGAGTTTGTCTATGAGCTGCGCGATTCCTCCGGAAAAATCTTTATGCAGTGCCTTTCATCGAAAGATCCGCGGTCTATACTGCCCGGAAAGTTCGAGCTTTCAGACGAGTTTGCTGCAGACTTAAAAAGAGGAGAACACTATAATCTTTCCCTGCGCGTGCGGCACATTCCTAAAATTTTAAGTGATTTTAAGTTTGCGGCAAAAAATCTTACAAAAGACGGCGCGCTCGATTTGGGCGTGGTGAAGGTAAAATAACTTGGCTTTCTCGCATACCGCCGGCGGGAGCGGCAAAACAAATTGGAGTCGCGCGAAACGGTGGAGAAAGTCGATGGATTTGGGGAGAGGGTTGCCTGCCGGCGCAATTACAAAAATGAAAGCCGGGTAAACGGATCAGTGCTTGAATTGCGGTTATTTTCGCGAATAAGATTCAATAAAAGGGTTAAATTTACCGCCCGGCCTGTCGGCGGCAAAACAAATTGGAGCGCAATATTAAAGCTTAAAACCCGCAAAGGATATACGGGCAGCGGTCGCCTTGCGCCCGCGGTTTTTATGTCTTCCGGTTGCGGGTATTATGCCTTCCGTTTTAAGAAAAGTGTGCCCGGTTTAAGAAGAGCAGTCCATTCCGTTAAAGGCATTGTTTGCCCGTATTATTACGCCAGTTTTACACCGGAGAAAATGCTGGATACACAGAAACGGCAAGTTCGCCGCAAAGCGCGAACTCTCAAGGGAAGTTTGGAGAGCATGGAAAATGTTTTTTCTAATGCGAGTTTTGTGAACATTAAGTTCCTTACGGCTTTGTTTACATAATCTTGCTTCATGGTTTTCGTGTTTTGCAGCGGACATTGCAGGAAAGCGTTTATTGTAGACGCTGAATAGAAAGCGGGCAACGCAGATGCCGTCCGCGCGGGAAATTGGGCGCAATGGCGCTGCCCGCCGTTTTGGAAGCCGATATAATAGCAGCATGTAATCGGGAGATGCCGCGCCGCCCTTTGCATTGCCTGTTGGCCGCAATTTATAGCGGGCAGCAATCTTTGTTTCCGTTTCTCCGGACTTTGCGTCCGCGTGCGGCGGGCGTTTATTAAGCGTGTGTGCCGTTACGCATCAATGCGGCTTGCGCAGCATTCACCATACTTTCTTTCCGCTGAGCATGCCGTCGGAGGCCCAATCGTACTCTATGCCCCCGAGGGGATTATCGCTGGCATCGTAATTTTCTATGCTTTTTAATCGCGAATAGTCGTCGTATGAATATACGGTTTTATTTCCGTTCGGAAGGATCTTTCCGAGCAGCATTTGGCTTTTTGGGTGGTAATAATATTTGATTGTCCACGAGTTGTTAATGTTTACTTCGGTGGGCCGGTTTAACATGTCGTATGTGTAGCATATCTGGCTGCGTTCCGCCTCGGTTTTATCGCGGTTTTGGAGGGCGTTCAAGACGCGCTTGCGCATGCCGTTTTGCGCATATTCAAACGTGGTGGCGCACTTTGAGCCGTCAGGATACGATATTAGCCGCCTTGTCTCGCGGCCGAGCGCGTCGTAGCCGATTTCGATCTTAACGCCGCCCGATTCCACCGATTTTATCCTGCCGTATTCGTCGTAGGAAATATTGGCAGTTTGACCGTTTGAATAGTCGCGTTTTACGATTCGGTCGAAGGGGTCGTATTCTATTTTAATTGTTTGCTCTTTAGTTTTCTTTTCTGACAGGTTCCCGGAGTTGTCGTATTTGTTTTCTATCGTTTGGCCTATATGGTTTTCGTGGAAGACCATTTTGCCGCGCGAATCGTATTCGAATTTTACGTCGCTTCCGTCGGGCGCTATCCAGCCTGTAAGCTCTCCTATCGGATTGTATTTGTACTGTATTGTGTCTTTAAGGGGATTTATTTCTTCGAGGAGATTCCCCTCAAGATCGTAAGTTTTTTTTGATTCTGCCCCCCTGTTGTTTATAATGGACAGGTACTCCTTTTCGTCCTTTATTTCCCTGTCTATGCCTATCCATTTTCTTTTATTTCGCGTTAAAAGTTTTAGATGACCGTTGGGGTAGTATTCATATTCCCAGTCAACTTTGCCGTTTTCCACAACACGTTTGACTTGCGAATACGGGTCGTATTCGAATTTAATCGAATTGCCGTTGGAGTATTCCCTTTTTGTTATTCTGCCGAATTCGTCGTATTCCCATGCTATCCACACCCCCATGGGATAGTTGCGGCGCGTTATCCGGCCGAGCGCGTCGTAGGTGTATGTTTGGAGCGCTTTCGCGGGATTTTTGAACGATGCGATTTGACCGTCGTTCCCGTAGGAAAATTCTGATACCTCTCCGAGCGGGTTTGTTATTTTTACTGGGCGCGTAGAATTTTTGTCGTATTCGTATTTTGTGGGCGGATAATCGCCGGTGCTTATTTCGATTATGCGGTCGTGCTTGTCGTATTTATAGCGGGTGGGTTTTTCCCCGCGCTTTGTCATTTGCGATATTCTGCCATCGTCGTCGTAGTCGAGTTTTACTATGATTTCTCCCTTAGGCGAGACTATTTCGCTAAGTTTGTTTGTCGCCTCGTTTTGAAAGCCTCGCCCCCATTGAACCGAACTCGAAGCCCCTCCCTTGTCGATTGTGGTGAGGCGGTTTGTGAACGGATTGAATATTATCTTGTCTGAATTTCCCAGCAGATTGGCCTTTTGCATGACGATTCCGGCTCTTTGCTGCCCGAAGCTGTAAACGTTTTGCGAGTCGGACGCCAGAACGGGCTTAAATTTAACGTTGTCCAAATAGCGGTTTCCCGAAAGCTCGAAATCTGTTAGCGAAGTAATCCACTTAAAATCTTCCCTGCTTGTATTCGGGTGCGCGATGGACGACAGCAGGCCGTTCTTGTACGAGAACGCCGTCTCCCGCTCTTTTAGCCCGAACGGTTTCCATGAGGCGAGGATTTCCGAATCGCCCTCGTAGGAGAATTCGTGGCTGACAGGGCCTATCTTCAGCGATATGAGGCGGTTGAGACCGTCATATTTTGCCGAAAGCAGCTCGTAAACGGTCGTGTCTGTGCGTTGTTCGATTCCGGTTATGCGTATTCCGTTTGTTTTGAAATACAGGCGTCTGCCCGACGGCGCCTCCAAGGATTTCAATATTCCCTTGTCGTAGGCGTATACGAATTTGTCCTTGGATACTATATATATTCTGTCTGGTTCCTTTTTTCTGTTTCCGCGCACCGCAACATACGGATCTTTTATCCTGCTTGGGCGATAGTTTAGTATTTTGTAAGTGGGGTCTTTCGTTTTAAAGAAATACTCCTCGCCTCCCGGTGATAGCCAAAATATTCCGCCGTTTATTGGAACCACATAACTTGTGAGCTGCGGCACGCTCCATTGGGAGAATTGTTCGAATTCTCCGAAGGGATATTTCGATATGTTGTGTTCTAAATATATCGGAAATTTAAATTCGGGCGACCCGCACAGTGTGCCGAGGTTCATCCGTTTAAACAGCTGGCCGTCTATTCTCAGCTGGCCGTTATGAAGCGCAGGGGGTTCCCACGACGGTGTTCCAATTGCGGCGGCCGGTATCAAAAATAATAATATTAATATATAAAATTTCATGTAATTTAATATGGAAATAAAAAATATTTTTTTCAATATATTTAGTTGACAAAATAAAAATATTTTAATATTCATTATACATAAAATGTAAATATGTATATATTCCACAATAAACTCATAACTATTAATACCATAAAAACAATGAAGAACCTGATATATATATCCGCAATATTAAGTATAGTTATACTTTCCCCCCGATATGCGGGTGCCGGAGAGGTGGAGAAATTCATAAGGGAGACATTGGAGGAACAACGTGTTCGCGATGCCGGAAGTGGGGAGAAGATAAGCGAAGATATTGTAAAGAAAGAATTAAGCGATATTTCGGAATTTAAACTTCCGAAGGTGAGCATAACAGGGCGAAATGGCGTTGAGCGCGACGCAAGGTATTATAAATACGACAAATCCGGCAGGTTGACAAGCGTGGAATATACGGCAACTCCTGAGAAGAATG
>CALXLM010000009.1 GCA_944389195.1 uncultured Opitutales bacterium | reverse complement strand
AGGCAGCTTAAATTCTTTAGAATCGGCGCGGGGGGCGAAAAAAAGGACAGGTCGGCGGCGTTTTAAAATTTCATGCTTTCACGCCCTATTCCCTATTTTTCCCGGCGCGCCTGCATGGAGGCCCTTTTCGGCGCGAGCAAACCGCCTAAAGATAAACCGGCGCGGGAACGAATTTAGGTTTACGCTTACTTCTCCCCCCGCAAAAAAAACGTCCCCTCGGAAAGTTCCCGTCTTGCGGGCATCGGCGGCTCCTGCCTGGTACGGGCGCCGCGCAAGTGGGCCGCATCGGCTAACGCCGCATTTTTTTGCGCGCTCGCCAAAAAAAAATTATGCGGCGTAGCAATGCGCGCAGAACGGAGCGAAGATAGTTTAGCTGAGCCAAAGGGCGTGCCGTACATTCAGGCACGGCTTTGGAGGGCTATTTGGCGCATTTATCTCTGATATATTTAATTTGGTCGCGCAAAACCGCGGCGCGCTCAAAATCGAGCCTGTCGGCGCAGGCGAGCATCTCGCGCCGAAGCTCCTCGACTATCTCCGCGATTTCCCCTTTGGATTTTCTTTCAACGTTTTCGAGTTTTTCTCCGCGTTTTATGAGCGGACTTTCAATCGGGCGCGTGACAGACTTGGGCGTTATATTGTGCGATTCGTTGTATGCCGCCTGCGCGGCGCGCCGGGCGGAACACGTTTCGATGGCCGTTTTCAGCGAGCCCGTCATATTGTCGGCGTAGAGGATAACACGGCCGTTTTCGTGGCGCGCGGCGCGCCCGGCGGTTTGAATCAGGCTTGTGGAGCTTCGCAAAAAGCCCTCCTTGTCGGCGTCGAGTATGCAGACCAGCGACACTTCAGGAACGTCCAAGCCCTCGCGCAAAAGGTTCACCCCGACAAGCGCGTCCGATTCGCCCATGCGAAGGCGCCTTAAGACATCGACGCGTTCTATGGCGTCTATGTCGCTGTGCAGGTATTCCACCTTTACCCCGTTTTCGCGCAGATAATCTGTTATTTCCTCGCTCATTCGCTTCGTGAGGGTTGTGACGAACACGCGCTCGCCGCGGGAGGCGGCGCTTTTTATCTCGGCGGCGCAATCCTCCACCTGTCCTTTGGTGGGCCGCACTATCATCTCCGGGTCAAGGAGCCCCGTGGGGCGTATTATCTGTTCCGCGACGGTATCGCTTACCGACAGCTCGAACTGCGCGGGCGTGGCCGACACAAATACTGTCTGCCCGGTTATGGCGTCGAATTCCTCGGGCCTCAGCGGGCGGTTGTCAAGCGCGCTCGGCAGCCTGAAACCGTATTCAATGAGCCTTTCTTTGCGCGAGCGGTCGCCGAGATACATGCCGCGTATCTGGGGATATGTGACATGGCTTTCGTCGATAAAAACGACGGTGTCTTTTGGGAAAAAATCGAGCAGGCACCATGGGCGCGAGCCGGCGGGCCTTCCGGCCAAATGGCGCGAATAATTTTCTATTCCCGTGCAAAAGCCGGTCTCCAAAAGCATGTCCAAATCCTGTTCGGTGCGCATTTTTATGCGCTGTGCTTCTATAAGCTTGTTTTCGCGCTCGAGCTGCCCCACCCTTTCCTCAAGCTCCGCCCTTATGCGTACCGCGGCGCGCTCGACGGCGTCCTTCGGCGTCACAAATCCTGTAGCCGGATAGAGGTCGAATCTGTCGAGTCTTCCCAGTGTATCGCCCGTTAGGGGGTCTATTTTTTTCATGGACTCTATTTCGTCGCCGAAAAATTCCACGCGCAAAGCGCTGTCCAGATACGCCGGAAATATGTCTATTACGTCTCCGCGCACTCGAAAAACTCCCCGTTCGAACGAAGTGTTATTGCGCGAGTACCGGATATCTATCATCTTTTCGGCAAGGGTTTCGCGCGAAAGCAGCATTCCCTTCCGAAGGGGTATCATCATGTTTTTAAAATCGTCCGGGGAACCGAGTCCGTATATGCACGAAACCGTGGCTATGACTATTACGTCCCTTCTCGATACGAGCGACCCCGCCGTGGAAATTCTGAGCTTTTCGATGTCGTCGTTGACGGACGAATCCTTTTCGATGTAGGTGTCGGTTTGGGGTATGTAGGCTTCCGGCTGGTAATAGTCGTAATAGCTTACAAAATATTCAACCGCGTTGTCGGGGAAAAACTCTTTAAACTCCGAATAGAGCTGGGCGGAAAGCGTTTTGTTGTGCGAGATGACGAGCGCGGGCCTGTTTAGGCGCGCTATGACGTTTGCCATCGTGAAAGTTTTCCCAGACCCGGTCACGCCGATAAGAGTTGTGTATTTCGAACCGCTTTCGAGACTTTTGCAAATAGAGTCTATCGCTTGAGGCTGGTCGCCCGACGGCTTGAGCTTCGATGAAAGTTTGAAAAGTTCCCCCATTATGCGAAAAGTTTTTCGATGTCCGAAACGCGCAGCCCCTCAAAATCGCTTATTATCATGTCCGGAAAGCCTTTAATGCGGCTTTCCCAAAACTCCGGGGGGTGTGTAGTGGCGACCGCCACGCACCGCATCTTTGCGGCGATAGCTGCGTCAATGCCCGCCTCCGAATCCTCAAAAACGACGCATCGGCCGGGCTCAATCCCCAATTTTTTTGCGGCGCACAAAAAAACGTCGGGGGCCGGCTTGCCGTTTTCGACGTCCTCCATCGCCGCCGACGCGCGGAAATATTTTTCGAGCTCGAGTTTTGCCTCGGCTTGTTCGAGGTTGGCGCGCGGCGTCGAGCTTCCGACGGCGCATCCTGCCCCCGCCTTCGCAAGATCGCCGAGAAAACCGCGCACCCCGGGAACAAGTGGCAGGCCACGTTCGAGGACGATTTTGCGGAAGTAGCCCTCCTTTTCGTCAGACATCGCGCGCGCTTCGGAGGGATCGGAAGTCCAGCGAAGTATATCCGGAATAATTTCGAGATTGCGCTTGCCGAAAGTGTCCTCCATAAAATTATCCGGTATCGAATGCCCGTGGGCCGCCGCGAGCATTTTCCAGCTTTCAAGGTGCTGAAGGCGCGAGTCCACTATCACGCCGTCCCAATCGAATATTGCCCCTATTTTCATACGACCGCCGTATTTTTTCAGTTTCCCGTCTTTTTTAAAGCGTTTTTTGCGAAAAATATTGTTGAACGCTCCGTCAAATATCTTAAAAAATTGCGGATAATAATGAATGCCGAATCGGAAAAAAGGAAAGTGGTCTTAACATGCGCCCAGCCCACGGGAAGGCTCCATTTGGGCAACTATCTCGGGGCCGTAAAAAACTGGGTTGAAATGGCTGATAAGCACGAATGCTACTTCGGCGTTGTCGACATGCACGCAATCACCATACCTTACGTGCCCGCGGAACTTAGAAAAAACGTGTACGACTGCGTAGCCCAATACATGGCTTGCGGGCTCGATCCCGACAAGTGCAATCTGTTTCTTCAAAGTTCGATTATCGGGCACGCCGAATTGGCATGGATTTTAGGCTGCGCTTGCCCGATAGGGCAGCTCGAAAGAATGACCCAATATAAGGACAAAGCCGCTAAGCATAAAGACGCCCTGAACAGCGGCCTGCTTTACTATCCCGTTCTCATGGCCGCCGATATTCTGATATACAATGCCGACATAGTGCCGGTCGGGGAGGATCAAAAACAGCATATCGAGCTTACGAGGGATCTCGCGCAAAAATTCAATTCAAGGTATTCCGAAACATTCGTGCTTCCGGAACCGTACATACCGAAGTCAGGAGCAAGAATAATGTCCCTGCAATCTCCGGATTCGAAAATGTCAAAATCGGATCCCAACAAAAACGGCACGCTTTATATAACCGACGAACCCGACGTTCTGAGAAAAAAAATAATGTCGGCGGTCACCGATTCCGGCGGAGAAGTCCGCTACGACGAAACCTCTAAAAAGGGCATATCAAACCTTATGAACATCATGTCGGCGCTTTCCGGAAAGCCGTTGCAGGCTATCGAGGACGAGTTCGCGGGCAAAGGATACGGAGATTTCAAACGGGCCGTCGCGGACACAGCGGTCGAGGCGCTTGCTCCGGTAAGGGAAAAATATATCGAAATTTCGTCAGACAAGCGCCTCCTCGAGGAAGCGTTGAAACGCGGAGGACAGGCGGCACAAAAGCGCGCGTTTAAAACTATGTCCAAGGTGCGCCGCAAAGTCGGCTTTATGGACTTTGATTAGCGAAAGGAACCGAAAGCATGAAAGACTCCAAAATACCGCTCTGGCCCCTCTATGCCGCCGACGCATTGATGTTTGTTATAGTTTTGTCGATAGCGCTGCCGAGCGCGTTTCGCGGGGAAAGCATGGGTGCCGCACAAACATCTGTGTGCTGCCTCACAGTTTTGGCCGGAATGTTTCTGGCTTTAGCGCCGTACTGGCTGGGATATAAAAAAGATATAGCAACCAGATACGAACATACAGAGGAGGCAAGAAAAAATTTTGAAATCATATTCGACGAGCTTGCCGCGTTGCGATTGGCTTTGGCGGATCTTGTCGAAAGGATAGAAAACGGCGAGGAAAAATTCGCTTCGGCCGCGGAATTGCAAAAGAAATTCGAGGGTTTCAGGTCGCTATCGGAAAAAAAGTTTCTTGAATACGACGAATTGTGCGAATCGGCAGGAGGCGAAATTTCAAAATGCGGGGTTTCGATAAAAAATTTAAAAGCTTCGGTCGAAGAGCTGGGAGCCGACATGGTTGTCCTAAAAGAGCTGTTCTCGGCGTCCAACGAAGCCAAATCGGACGAGTTCGATGCCATAAGAGAGGAAATTGCGCACATAAAAGATTCGGTTGCAGAAGGCGACAGACCTGCCGACGCCGAACTTCCGAAAGTTCCGAGTTCATTTTCTGGCGCCAATATTCCCGAAGGCGGGCTATTAAAGCGGGCATTCGGAAACGCCGAAAGCGCGAAGGCTTCCGTCGAAAAATTTGTATCCATGTCTCCGAAAGCCGCTGTGGAAGGCGGTGATGACTTGGAGGAGCCGCCGTTTGACGAGTGCCCTGCGCCCCCCGATAATACGCCTGGCGACTCTTCAAAAAACGCCTCGGGCTTGGTTGCCGGCGAAACAGGCGCTACGCGCTTTTCCGATGCCGAATTAGATTCCGCGGCTGATTCCGATTCGGATTCTGCAGATGATTCCGGATACGATCCCGCAGATGATTCCGAAGCGGACGGCGATTTTTTTGAGCGGGCGGATTCGCCGTCGGAAGTCGAATCCGCCGAAAACCTAAAAAGCGACAGCGGGAAACCGGCAGCGAAGAGCGCCGAAAGCGAAACCGGCATGCTTTTTGACAATCTTCCGCTTTCCCGCGAAAGGCCCGTAAAGCCTAAAAAAGGCGATGCCGTTATAACGGTAAATGCCTTGATAGGCATAGGAAACAAGCCTTTTATCCGCGGAAACGACGCGGGGCTCTCTCCCGATAGGGGGGTGGAGATGGATTACGTCGAAATTGGGAAATGGCGCTATGTGCTTCCCGAATTTTCCGGCGAGCTTAGGTACAGCGTGCTAAAAAACGACTCAGTGCCCCCTAACGGCGAGAGCGAATTTTCAATATCCCCCGGAGAAAAGCGCGAACTAAACCTATTCTTTCCGTTGGATCAAATTTGATATGTTAAGCGTCAGGATAATACCCTGCCTTGACGTACATGCAGGGCGTGTCGTCAAAGGCGTAAATTTTGTAAACCTAATCGATGCCGGAGATCCGGTCGAACAGGCAAAAACCTATGAGGCCCAGGGGGCGGACGAACTCGTCTTCCTCGACATCACCGCTTCGAGCGACGGGAGGGAAATAATGCACGACGTCGTAAAGCGCACGGCGTCGGAATGCTTTATGCCCCTTACCGTTGGCGGCGGGCTCCGCACCGTGGACGACATAAGAAAAATGCTAAACGCCGGAGCCGACAAAGTGTCGCTAAACACCGCAGCGATACTCAATCCAGAGCTTGTTTCAGAGGCGTCCTCTAAATTTGGGAACCAGTGCATAGTGGTTGCAATCGACGCCAAAAAGGAAAGGGACGGCGAATGGAAAGTGTACACGCACGGCGGAAGAAATAAAACTCCGCTCGATGCCGTCGAATGGGCTAAAGAAACGGAAAAACGCGGCGCCGGAGAAATCCTTCTTACGTCGATGGACGCCGACGGAACAAAGGACGGATACGATTTGGAGCTTACCAAAGCGGTCTCGGACGCCGTATCCATTCCGGTGATAGCCTCGGGAGGGGCTGGAAACTTAAAACATCTCGTTGACGCTGTCAAATACGGGGGCGCTAACGCCGTTTTGGCCGCATCGATATTTCATTTTGGAACTTATACCATAGAACAGGCAAAGGACGCCTTCATAGCAGCGGGCATTCCAGCCAGAAAATTAAACCGCTAAAAGACACATGGGAAATTGGACTCCATCGGATTCGGAAAAGCTTTACGGCATAAAAGACTGGGGAATGGGACATTTCTCGGTGTCGCCGTCGGGGAAACTCAGGGTTCATCCTTTGGCCGACAACAGGTCTATAGACCTCATAGACGTGGTAAAGGAGGCGAAAACAATGGGGCTTACCGCGCCCCTTACAATAAGGGTACAGGATCTCTTGCGCAGCCGCGTGGCGCGCCTTAACCGCGCATTCGAAAAGGCTATCGAGGAGGAAAAATACGAAGGCAGATACCGCGGCGTCTTTCCCATAAAGGTAAACCAGATGCGCGAAGTGGTCGAAGAGATACTCGACGCCGGAGCCGAGTTTAACTACGGAATTGAAGCAGGAAGCAAGGGCGAACTGATGGTGGCCCTTGCTCTCCACGAAAACAACAAATCGCTTCTGATTTGCAACGGCTATAAGGACGACGATTATATAAAGCTCGCCCTAAGCGGCGTAAAAATAGGCAAGCCCGTATTCATAGTGGTCGAACAGCTTTCGGAAATCGACAGGATAATAAGGCTCTCTAAAAAAGAGTGGGTTGAGCCAAACATAGGGCTGCGCGTAAAACTCAACATTTCCGGTGAAGGAAAATGGGCGGATTCGGTCGGAGAAAATGCCAAATTCGGGCTTTCTCCCACAGAAATATTGGAAGCATTATCGAAATTGAAACGCGCGGGGCTGAAAAAATCGCTTAAGCTCGTCCATTTCCATATAGGCTCGCAAGTCCCCAACATAGCCACGATACGCAACGCGGTCAGCGAAGGCGCGCGCTATTATTGCGAATTGCGAAGAATGGGGTTCGGCGTGGAATACATCGACTGCGGAGGCGGACTCGGCATAGACTACGACGGTTCGCGCTCCAACTATGAAAGCTCCACAAATTATTCTCTCGAGGAATACGCGCGCACCGTCGTTTACGGGATAAAAGTCGCCTGCGACAAGGCCGACCAGGAACACCCCGTAATCATAACCGAAAGCGGGCGCGCAATAGTCGCCCCCCATTCGATACTCGTGCTGGAAGTGAAAGACTCCATTGAAAAAAGCCCCGAGTTAAAACCGCCCCCCATCAGGAAAAATTCAAACCAAGTATTGAAGGATTTGGCGCATATCCTCGAGAAGAAAGACTCCTATAAAAGCAACCTCGAGCGCTTTTTGGACGCCGAGCAGCTTAAGGAGGAGGCACACACGCTGTTTGCGCACGGATATTTAAAGCTCGAAGACTGGGCCCATGCGGAGGACATATTTTGGCGCATTTGCAGGGACGTTGCCGCGTCGGTGGCCGACGACCCCCAAATTCCCGAAGATTTGGAAAAAATAGACGAAATCCTGTCTGCCCAATACGTTTGCAACTTTTCGGTCTTCCAGTCTTTGCTTGACCATTGGGCTTTGAGGCAGGTTTTCCCGATAGTGCCGCTCGAGCGCCTCGACGAAAAGCCCACCGTAAACACTACCATTGTCGATATAAGCTGCGATTCCGACGGCAAGATAAACAAGTTTACCGACGTCGAAGACGAGCGCGACACCCTGCCCCTGCACCGCCTGAAAAAAAACCAGCCCTACTATGTGGCTGTCTGTCTGGTGGGCGCTTACCAGGACATACTCGGCGACCAACACAATCTTTTCGGCAGGGTGAACGAAGTCCATGTGTTTCTTGAAGACGACGAAGACGACGGATTCTATGTCGAAGAGGCGATAGAGGGAATAAGCATAGACGAGATACTTCCGCAAATACAGTATAAAAGCGAATATGTGTCGCGTCTGATGAAAAAGCAAATCGACGCCGCCGTAAAGGCCGACAGGATAAAGCCGCGCGAGGGTGTCAAACTGATGGCGCATTACAACGAGGTTCTAAAATCCAAAACGTATCTTTCCTGAATGATGTAGGCGCAGTATCACATCAAGGAGAATTCATATTTTAACGGCTCCCAAAAAACACTTGAAAATCATTCTCGATTGTGCGACAAAACCTGCAGAAACCTCTGCGGTGTTCGATACTGCCAAATCGGTTCCCATCCTTAATGACAATATTCAGGGAGCATATCCGCATTCGGTGGCTGTCAGGCCGTCTCTGAACGGAAGGCAAAAGCCGCGTCGGGCGCACCCACCTCGTTAAACGGAGGTTGTGTAACCAAACCGGCATGGCGGCACAGGCGGGGGTTTCCCCGTTTTTTAATCAAGCCGTTCGGTTTCCTATGCCCGGGGTTTTATTTCGCGCCGAAACTGCAACAGCCAGGCGCATTTTATAAGCGCATCCGGGCGGCGCGGGAGAAAGCCGCGTTTGACAATCGGCAGGCAACAACAATAAACGCCTTTAAGCCGAACGCCTTTGGGGGAAGTCCGCCACCGCGCATAGGCAAACAGAAACCGCGAAAAATTTTCCGGCCTTAAAGCGCAAGGTTTATTCCGCAAAACCCCTGCGTTCCGCGCGGAAAAGCCAAAGAGAAACCTACAAATCAGGCACGGCCTATCGTTTCTGCTTAAAATAGTCCGATGATTCGAAAAAATCGACGTTTACGGGAAGCTTTATTTCCATATGGGGAATGGCGTCAACGCCGCTTTTCTTTTGGGCTATGCGCTTTAAAAGAAGATCGGCGGCGACTTTGCCCATTTCGAACGGATCCTGCGATGCGGTTGTTATTCTTAATTTTGAATTGTGGGCGTTGGCGACTCCACCAAAGCCGGTTAAGGCGGCATCGCGGGGTATCCGAACGCCAATCGATTCGAGTATGCCGAGCGTTTCGTCAACAAATATGTCGCTCGCGCAGCAAATAGCGTCGGGCCTTTCCTTTCCGGAAAACGCCCCGATAAGCCCGTTGCGAAGCGAGCCGGAACCGTTGTCGGCAATTAGGCACACAGACTGTTTGCAAATGCCGCCGCGTTTCAAAGCGCGGAAAAACGCCCGGGTCCGCCCCCTCTGCGACCATTCTTTTAAATCGCCGCAAACATACGCGAATTTGGAGCAGCCGCGCGCAAGCAAATCCCCTGCTATCCTCTCCATCGCCTCCCCGCTTTTCCACGAAACGGAGTCCGATTTAAAGCCCTTTATCATTCTGTCGACAAGAACGAACGGACAGCCCGCATCCGTTATCATGCGCGCCGTTTTTGCCGACATTTCGGAGCGCAGCGACGGCAGCATTATAACGCCGGCCGGCCTGTAAGAGAGCATGTTTGCCGCCTTGCGCGCCTCCGTGTCGGTGTCGTCGTGCGAGCAGCATATAAACGTCAAATATCCGGCGGGGGAAAGAATGTCCTCGATTGCGCTAACTATCAAAGGGAAAAACCAGTGCACAAGGTTCGGAACGATTACCCCGACCATGT
>CALXLM010000008.1 GCA_944389195.1 uncultured Opitutales bacterium | reverse complement strand
AGCGGGGAGACTAAACTCAAAATATAACCCTATTTTGACCTATGGATAAATTTCCCAGACTAAATTACAGACCCAAGAAAGCCCGCCCCTTTATAGTCCGCTACTATGATAGCTCCTCCAACAAGCGCACATCGCGTTCATTTAGCGCAAGAATGGACGCCATGCAATTTTTGGCTGAGATGGGCGGCGAAGGTAAAGAGCGGGCATCCTCTTACGAAATTTCAACCGCCGAAAAGGACATATTTATACGCCTAAAACGCGAATGTTTTATCCGCGGCATGGAGTTGTGCGAACTGGAGACAAGTTTTACCTAGCTAATACGCGCAAAGCCCGCCTGCGACCAGAGCCTAATTGAATGCGTTGAAGAATACCGTAAGGATTGCGATTTGCGAAAATTACGCGCAGCCACGATACGCTATTACAGGCAGAAGCTAAGTTTGCTAATGAATATGTATTCGCCGCGCATATTTATTTCGTCAATTACAAGCGAAATGCTGGAAGCCTTCATAAATGGCTTTACATTTGGAGACTTTCAATGTCGCGAAAGCTTCAAAATCTTTTAATTTCAAAACAAGTTTATTTCAAAAACATTCAAGTATCGTCAAAGATCTTTTAAATTCGCATATGATTCTGTACGCATAAACAAAAAAGACCGTAAATTATTGAACTTACGGTCTTTAAAATGGTGGGAGTAGCAGAACTCGAATCTGCGACCCCTTGCGTGTCATGCAAGTGCTCTAACCAACTGAGCTATACCCCCGTTAGAATTTAAGTAATGCATTCAATAGCATCGCAGCGTCTTATCAAGCTTTTTTATAAAAAAACGTTTAATAATCTCCAAGCAGCGCCACAAGATATGGAATAAGTTGCTTTTTGCGGCTTACAATCTTAGGCAGTTCAAACACGTTTTTTTCGGCGTCTCGGGCATAGTTTATTTTAGAAATATAATCTTCGTCCCCACAAACCATCAACAAAGAATCCTGCGTCATAACATTCGTGACAAACAATGCAGAAAAATACAGATTCTTTTCACTGCGATATTTCTCGAGCGCTGCGCGTATCGCCTCAAGCTTGGAATAAAAATTGGAAAAATCAAGCTCCTCTATTTGCGAAACCGAAAAACTCACCCCGCCCTCATCGTATTTTTTACAATCGCCGATTATTACATCATCTACTCTTTTTGAAAGTATTATGCTGTCCCCCCCAAATATAAAATCAGCAAGCGCCCCGCTGTCCGTATTTATTATTTTACAAAGGGCGCTTATTTCCTCCTTGTCCTCCGAAGTCGCCGTGGGACTTTTCAAGTTTAAAGTGTCGCATACGATGCCGCTGCATAAAAGTCCGGCCACTCTGCGGTCCATGCGCACTCCTCCCTTTCTGAACATTTGGCTTATTATTGTGCATGTAGAACCGACTGGTTTGTTTAAAAACAATATCGGAGACGCCGTAGCTGCCGCCCCCAATCTATGGTGGTCGATTATTTCGACGATTTCCGATTCGTCGGCGCCGGTCACCGCCTGGGACAACTCGTTGTGGTCCACCAAAACGAGTTTCGGTTTAGAAATGTTCAACAGGTCGGTATTGGAAAAAAGCCCGACGAGTTTTCCGTCGTCGCACACGTACACGGTTTTCCCAAAAAACTCCTTGGCCCTCGAAGATATTTTAGATATTAGGCAGTCGCTCCCGACTACCGAAAGATCGCGGCGCATAAGTGGCAGCGCGCGCGTAGCCATTCTCACGAGCAGCGCCGTCGTTGCGCTGTCGTATTTGCACGAAAGCACGCTTACCGATTTGGATTTTGCCATTTCCACAACCGCCGGGTCTATGTCGTATCCGCCGGTGATTATTATCGCCCGGACCCCCATTTGCACGGCTTTTATCTGTATGTCAAAACGGTCCCCCACGACAATCAGGTTTTGTTCCGGACGCGTACCCTCTTTTTCTATGAACGACCCGAATGTGGAAACCTCCATCGCGCCTATCCTGACATACATATCGCCAGTCGTATCGGCTGAAAAGACGCAATGAACCGACGCATGCAGCGTTTTGATAATATCGTTGAGAGTCGCCCTCACGCGCCGAACCTCGCGCGCCGATTTGGGATGCGGTATAAAAAACTCTCCCAAGTCGAAAACGGACACTTCGCCTTTCAGAGCGGAATTTTCGTCGAGAATCGGAATGGAGCGCAAATCGTGCTTGTCTATTGCACCCATGACAGCAAAACACGACGCGTCAGTACCCATTTTTATAAAGTCGGTTCTCATTATGTCTTTGGTGCGAAGGCGGACGTCCCCGACAAACTGCGGAAGATGCGCTCCGAATTTTTTAAGTACCCTGTCTATGCGCGCGTTCGAATTTCCGCAACGGGCAGCCCTGAAATTTTTTGCGCCCGTAGCGCGCTTAAAATCGGCATACGCCAAAGCGGAACAAATAGAGTCAACATCTGGGTTCTTGTGCCCTATTATATATGTAATATCTTCCATCAGCGCTTGAAATCGTTGTTCTTAAATATTTCCAAAAAGTCAACGCACTTTAGTTGAACCGGCCCGATCAATCCAGATTCGAGCGGAACGTCGTCGGATTTCCATACGCCCTTCAGCGAGGTGTATGCGATGCGGTCCGTGTCGTTGGGACGTTTTTGAACGAGCCACTGCGGCCACATAGCATCTGGAGATTTAGAAATTCGCGCATCGCCGATAAGCCTGTTGCACCACCTGTTGGCAACCGATATCGAAAGCGAATTTGAGCCGGGCTTTATAAAATCCGTAATATCGCACTCGAAAGGCGGCATCCAAAGCGTCGCGACCTCCCTGCCGTTCAGCGAAACGCGCGCTACATCAGCAACCCTGCCGAGTGAAAGGATTATCCTGCGGCCTTTCTTAAGCATTTCCCCGTCTATTCGAAATTCCTTACCGTATTCGGCAATTCCCGAAAAATAGCGTATTCCATCGTTTTCGCTTTCCGTCCACGAATATAGCGACGGGAAATCCGCCTTTTCCGGAGCCCCCCTACCCGGCTGAAAGGAAACGCTCCACGGGCCTTCCAGCGTTTTCGGATGCGGAAGCGAATTGTCTGAAACCACCGTCTTTTTACCGTCTTCCGTCAAGACGGCCGCGGAAGCGCGCCTATAGAACCTAAGAACCGGTTTTCCGTCCGCCATTTCCGCACGAACCGCCGCAGATTTTCCCGCCAACGGCGCAAATGTCCCACCTTCGTCCACGATTGTTTCGCATAATTTTCCGTCGAGTTTATATTTAACGAAAAGTTCCTTTTTCTCCCCCGGAGCCAGCGACGTCGCAAACGCAGAATTTTTCACTTTTAGAGGCGATCCGTTTGCGGATTTTACAAATTTCAATACGTTCAACGCCTTGGGGCTTGTTTTCGAGCGGTAAAAAGCCTCTACGACTTCAAATCCGCCCAAACCGCTGTCGTCATATACTGACAAAGATTTAATTGCGCTTTTGCCCCTTCCAGGCGCAAATACTATAAACTTGGATTCGCGCGCTCCCAATGCCATCGAAAGCCGAGCGGTTCCGTTTTCGCAATTAAATACAGCAGCCTCTGAAACCGAGCCTGAATACGGATCGAAAATAAAAGGAGACTTTCCATCGCCAACGCAAAACGAAAACTCCCCAGAAACAGCCACATCGGTAAGGTTTGCGGCAAAGCATATCTCGGCGTCCCCGTCGGTTCTGCGGATTACGCGCACTCCGTCCGGAGCCGAAAACTCCGGAGGAATCTTTGCAAGTTTGAGGGCCTCCGGCACCGACGGCGTCGCGTAAAGCGTGCCCTTCCCGATTTTGCGGATTTTTTCCCCTTTTCCCCACAGCTCACGCACAAGTTCCGCAAATTTCCCGGGGTCGTCACCGAGCGTAGGTGTATCTATCGGAGGCATGCCCGCCACAATTGCCCCCTCCTCCAAAAGGCGTTTTACCGCCGAAAGAGTTCTGACAGAAAGATAGCGGTCGTCTCCCAGCGCAAGAAGCGCGTAGCGCGTGCCGTTTTTAGAGGCAAAAATTTTCCCGCCTTCAAGCTTCAACATTTCGGCAACGTCGTCCGACGAACAGTAATCGTAGTCGTATCCCGCTTTTGTTATTTCGTCGCGCACAACATACCATGCAAGATTCGGCTTCGATTCTCCTGAAAGCCATAAGACGCTCGCATTTGCCGCGCCGCGCTGCAGCAGCGCCTGGGAACGGTTCAGGTACGAAACCCAGGCGCCGCCGAATTTCCACCATGTGTTCAAGCGCGTCATATGCGTGCCGGCCGGCCCCAAAGTCATTCCAGGCCCCTCAATCATGAAAGGCTGGTGGACGTATGTGTGGACTATTATTTTAGATATGCCGTGTATCCATGCGCGGTCGCCGTACTCCTTTAATTGTGCGGGAGTCTGAAGCCATCTTCCCGATTTTGCCAAAGTCGTAAACGACTCTGTCGCGGCCATGCGCTTGCCGAACAAGTGGGCGCTCGAAGCCGTCATGCGGGCGGGAGGATTGCCCCTCCCTATCCAAAACTCGCCCGCAGGAATCTCGACGTTGCGCACGCACCGAAGCGAATCGAACATGCCGCCGTACGGCTCTACTATGGACACAAGCCCGTTTTTGCGGCATAATTCGGCAAAATAGTCGTAGTAATTCTCCGCCATCAAGTCGGAAACCGTGCGCTGGATATCGTACAAAAATTTCGACGTGTCGCTTTCATTTCCGACGATAAAACCCGCCAACGCGGGCAGCCACGGAATAATGTCGTAGCCACGCCTCTTTTTAAACTCCGCGGGGAAATCCTGCGTCCAATTTTGCCCCCCGACCTCATAGCTGTCGATTGTAGCGTAAAGCATCGGAGCCCCCAAATCGTCCAACATCTTCTGCATATAGTGCGGCCAATGGGCTTCCAAACCGCGTTTTGAAAGTTTGTCGCATTCCAAACCGTTAAATTGCGTAGGCGAATTTTTCGCCCCGGTAGATGTGTATCCGACGCGCAATATCGCCCAATTTCCCGCCGGGAGCGCCACGCTTCCCTCGCCCTCTGCAAAAGCTCCGCTGAGATCCAACACCGAAGCGGGATCAACGCCGGCGCGTCCGGCGTCCGAAGGCTTGGGCGGAATAAAACCTATCCGCTGGCTGAGCGAGCATTTCTGGTCAAGGTTCGGTATGAAGCGCTCGGAAAGCAGTCGCACCCTTTTTAAATTCAAATCGCGCGGCTTCTCCCATTCGTGGAAAAATTTTGACGTGGAAAATTCGAATTTGAAAAACCTGCCGACAGCGGATTCAAGCGCGACAAACTTCGGCGTGCGCAAATCGTTGTGGATCGATGCGTCGAATGTTCCCGCCAGGCGGTATGAAGAGCCGTCGTCGGAAACATATACATCGGCGTGCACATACAGCCTGGCGTCGTCGAAAACAAATTCGGCGGTCGCCGCCTTGAAAGGCTTTTCAAATTCGAAAACGAGGGTTTCTTTTGCGCCCTTTTCCTTCAGCCTTAAAACGCACGGCGGCGCACTGGCGTCGAGCACATTTTGCGGAGATGGAAAATTTGCCGACACTTTGGGAAGAGGCATGGCTTCTCCGCACGGCACCGCGAGAACCGCTATGTCGCGGTAAAAATTTTCAAATGTCTTCGGCTGCGGCAGAACGAGCTTTCCCGAAAAGGGCCCGGCGACTCTGGTCTCCGAAACGACAACGTGTTTCATCGAGTCTTCGGGCTTAATCCACGGCCCGCCGGAACTCGACCAGCCCGGACAATTATGCACGCCGAGCCGAAGCCCCAAGCGCTTCGCCTCTTTGCCGGCATGGCGCATTAAGGCTCTCCAATTATCGTCAAGTATCTCTATTTTAGGAATGTCGGCCTTGGCTTGGTTGACAAGCGCAAATATGTGCGCCCCTCCGTAGCCTATCTGTTTCATCGCCTCCAAATCGGCAGTTATGCCCTCTCTGGTAATGGCGTTTGTTGTAAAATGCCACCAAGTTTCCGCCTTCGCATCAGGAGGTGGACAATTAAAGTCCGAAATTATTTCGCATAATTTTTCCGAAGCGCAAAATCCAATCGAAAACGCATTGAGCTGCGCCGCCAACAAAATTAGACAAAATTTTAATTTCATAACTTCACTTCACGGGAATGATATCGAATGCGCGCACTTCTGCCTTGCCGACAAGGCCCGATTTCTTAAGCGGGGAACCTTTCGGCCACGAATCGTGCCAGTGCGACGACGTAAAGCGCTTTGTCTTTGAAACGCTTCCGTTTTCCAAAACCCACTTGGGATACCCCTCGGGCGGAAACGCTTGGTCGCCGATAATCCTGTTAACCCACAAATTCGCCACCTTTATCTCGATTGAATTAGCACCGCGTTTTACATAGCTTGTAATGTCGCATTCAAACGGAGGAGCCCAAAGAGTGCGAACTTTGGCACCGTTGACATAAACTTCGGCAACATTGTATATATCTTCGAAACAAAGCATAATCCTCCGGTTTTTCCCGAAAAACCCGCCGGGCAAGTCCACCTCTTTCGAATATGTCATTTCGCCAGAAAAATATTTTACGCCATCGATTTCCGATTCGGAAAGCGAACGCAATTTATCTAATTTAATCGAATCGGGAGCTCCCCTGTTTTTTTGGAATTTCACATTCCAGCCCGCGGATATATCGCAAGGCTTCGGCAAGTCCGAAACGGACAGTTTAAACGCCGTTCCGTCGTTAAGTTCGCCGCCGACCTCGGCATTCTCATCAAACCTCACAGACAAAACTCCGTTTGAATACACGGGAAAGGCCGCTACATCCTTTCCGTACGGGAGCAGAAACACCTCGCCTTCGCTTAGGGCTTTTTCCCCAACATTGCCGTCGATTGAATATTTAACGTAAAGCCTTTTGGGCTTCATCGGGGCGGGATCGCCGCCGAGAAACGAGTTGGAGACTGTGACGCCCTCGCCTTTTTGCGCGGATTTTTCCACAATTTCCTTAACGTTCCGCGTCAAGCCGAATTTCGGAATCCCGTAAACTGCCTCCAATATTTTTATCCCGCGGTCGGTACGCGAAATCGAAGGAGCATCAAATTTGGAAACTCCCGCAGCGGAACCTTCGGAAAAAACTACAAACTTCGGATTGTTATGCTCAAAGTCGAGCCAAACTTTTACATAGTCCCCTTCTCTTTTCCATACGGCCGCATTTTCAATGCTTCCGTCTATAGGATCCCAAATCTGCGGGACTTTCCCGACGTCCGCCAGAAACGACACGTTTCCGCTGATTTTTTCCGCCATAGGGAGAAGATAGAATATATCGGTAGAGCCGTCCCTTCTGGCTATGACCTCGAAATTAGGAGCGATATACCTCGGCTTTAAGCCCATTTTGCGGAGAATCTCCAAAGGCTTTTCGGAGGCGTACAAAACCCCCTTGCCCACCTTGCGCGATTTTTCGCCGTTGCGCCCCCAGATCCTATCCACAATTTCATTAAACTCCCCGGGGTCGTCGGAAAGCGAAATCGTCGATTTTGGCCGCTTCGCGGCGACCGACGCCCCGTCGTTTAGAAGCTTTTCCAATGCCTTAAGTTTGCTTACCGACATATATTGCACATCGTCGAGAACCAAAAGCGAATACGCCGCTCCGCCCTTCGACGCCCTCACCTTGCCGCCCTCCACGCATAGCAGCTCTCCCAAATCGAAGTTGGAGGCGATGTCGAAATCGAAGCCCCCCTTGCGAAGTTCGCCGTACGAATTGCGGTCGTAAAAGAGTTTGTTTGGGATATGCTGGGGCGGCAGTATCAAAACCTCGGCTGGAATTGAGCCGCGCTGAAGAAGAGTTTGTGCACGGCTTATATATTTAACCCAATCGCCGCCCATGCGCCACCACGTGTTGAGCCTGTTGAGTTGCGACCCGTGTTTGGCAAGGCTAAACCCCGGCCCGGCGTTGAATGGCTGGTGGACATACGTGTGCATGACGAGCGCAGAAACTCCGCGGGCCCAAGCCCTGTCGCCGTAAATTTTCAATTGGCGCGGATCCTGCTGCCATCTTCCCTCGTCGTACATCGTGGTAAAGGCTTCGGCACCCGCGCGCCGTTTGCCGTAAACATTTACAATAGAAGATACCGCACGGGTGGGGGGCGCCTGCATAATCCAAAATTCCGTAGCGGGGAAATCGGCGTTGCGCGCGCAGCGGACATAGTCAAAAGGACCGCCGTAAGGCTCCACAATCGACGTTAATCCGTTTTTAGCGCATAATTGGGCGAAATAATCGAAGTAATTTTCCGCAAAAAGCTCTGCCACCGTAGTCTGTACGTCGAACAAAAACTTGGAAGTTTTAACGTCGTCTTCCATCATGTATCCCAGCATGGCGGGAAGCCATTTTACTATGTCGTATCCGCGCCTCTTTTTAAATTCGCCGGGAAAATCCTGCGTCCAATTTTGCCCGCCCATTTCATAGCTGTCGATTGTGGCGTTCTTAAGAGCTCCGCCAAAATCCTCCTGCATTTTCGCCATGTAATGCGGCCAGTGGGCGTCCAGGCCGCGCTTTGAAAGCTTGTCGCATTCGAGCCCCATACAGTTTGTCGGGGCATTCATCGCGCCGGTAGAGGTATAGCCTATCCTCAAAACGTTCCAGTCGCCCTCCGGCAGATTGGCCTTCAGCGAGCCGTCGGGGGAAATCTCCCCAGAAAGCACGATTGTCCGGCTCAAAGGAACGCCCGCCAAAGGGGCGGATGCGTCCGCCGGCGGGTGGTATGCAAAGGTTTTTCCCATAGAGGTTTTTTGGTCCACGGAATCGAGCATTCCGTTTTCAGTTAGGGAAATCTCCTTTATATGCATGTCGCGCGGAAGGAACCAGTCGGGGAACTCCTGGTGGCGAAAGTCGAATTTAAAGAACTTTCCGGAATACTTTCTGCCGTTGAGCGACACATATTTCGGAACTCCGCTGTCCATGAACGACGACACCCTGTAAGTCCGTATTTTCTCGTAATTTTTCCCGTCGTCGGAAACCGATATGTCCACATCCACATACACGTGTTTGTCGCCGAAAACGAATTTGGCGAAACGGGCGCCGAAAGACCTGTCGAACTCGAAGACGAATGATGCGCCTCCGCCCTTGTTCTTTACAGGAAGGGTACAGACTTTTCCGTCAATTATGGACTCCCCGCCCGGAATATCCGACGACACTTTGGGCTTCGGCATCGGCGGAGCCGACGGAACCGCAATTACCGCAACGTCGCGGTAATAGCCGGCGACTACCGGAGGCGTTTCGAGCTTAATAATTCCGCTGAAAGGCCCTTTTACATATTTCTCCGTACCCACAAGCTTCTTCATCGAATCTTCAGGCTTGATCCACGGGCCTCCGGAACTCGACCAGCCCGGACAATTGTGCATTCCCAAATCTAACCCGCAGCGCTTGGCCTCCTTGCCGAGATGCCGCATGAGCCCGCGCCACTTTTCACTCCCTATCCGGACGTCAAACCCGGGAACATTTCCGAAACAGCCTATTGCAAAAACATGCGCAGCCTTGTAGCCGATGTCGCGCATTGCTTCGATATCGGCGGTTATTCCCTCGGCAGTTATTGCGTTTGTGGTAAAGTGGTACCATGTCTCGGCGTGCGCTTCCGGCGTAGGATCCATAAAATCTCGCTTAAGCCCATCGATATCCGCGCGCGACGCGCATGCGCATAACGCAACAATAAACAATGCGCTAAAAATACGCCTTCCCATTTGTTTCATTTTTCCTCCATCACATGTAGGATTAACTTTATATTTGTTGTTTTTTGTTACATTTTTTTTAATTTCAGTCAAGACAATATCCCACACACACATACGGAGGCTCCGAGTAAAAAATGCAAAAGCCCGAAAAACCGGACAAACTTACGATCCCGTAAGCTCCCTTTGTATCTCCTCAAGCGATTTGTCCTTGGTGACGGGAAGTTTCAATGCGAACACAAACGTCAGAGCCGCCATCAGTGCAAAAAAGCCGAAAGTGTAAGAGGCCAAACCGCTCTCCACGAGCATCGGGAATACCCAAGTCAGAAGCGCGCACCAAAACCAATGCGTCATGCTTCCAAGCACCTGTCCCTTCGCACGGACGCTTGTCGGGAAGACCTCCGATATCAGCACCCAAATTACAGCTCCCAGCGAAAGCGCAAAAGCTCCGATAAAAGTCATTAAAGACGCCAACATCAGATATCCGCCAAACACCTTGTACTGGAATCCCGCCGCCACCGACAAAAGCGCAAGCGTCATAAAAACCGACCCCACGTAAAGGAGGTTTTTCCTGCCAAACCTGTCTATCAATACCATTCCTAACATAGTGAATACGAGGTTTGTCATGCCTATCAATATCGACTGCAAGAGAGCTGATTCCCGAAAAACTCCCGCAGATTCGAGTATTCGCGGAGCGTAGTAGTTTATCGCGTTGATTCCCGACAGCTGGTTGAACGTGGCAATAAAAAACGCAATTAGAATCGGCTTAAAATATTTGCGCTGAAAAAGCGGTTCGGAGGCCGCAACTCCGCCGAGCGAATCCTCGATTTCCGACAAAGCTTTATGAACGTCGCACTCCCCGATTTTATCGAGTACAAGAGCCGCGTTTTCCTTGTTTCCCGCCTTTACAAGCCACCTTGGGCTTTCGGGTATGGTAAACAGCAGCGCGGCAAACAATACCGACGGAAGCGCGAGAATCCCGAGCATCCACCGCCAGTCGTTGTCGAACCCGAGGGTGCTTATATACCAGTTTGAAATATAGGCTGCCACAAGCCCCAACACTATGTTAAACTGGAAGAACGCCACAAAGCGCCCGCGCCAGTTCGCCGGGGCTATCTCCGCTATGTACATGGGGCCGACAACCGACGACGCCCCGACAGCCAGCCCTCCCATAAACCTAAAGAGCACCAAAGCCCACCAGTTCATTATCAGCGCGCAGCCGAGCGCCGACAAAAGATAGAGATATGCTATCACCTTCAAACTTTCCAAACGCCCGTATTTTTCGGCGGGTTTTCCGCATACGAGCGCGCCGGCAATCGTGCCGAACAGCGCCACCGCCATTGTAAAGCCGTGCAGCCAGCCCGACAGGCCGTAGTAGCTTTGAATCCCCTTTTCAGCCCCCGAAACTACCACCGTATCGAAGCCGAAGAGAAATCCCCCCAGCGACGAAACAAAAGCAACGTAAAACATAAATCCTTTTAATTGGTTTTTCATATCGGCTCCTCCTCCAAATTATCCCAATGAAAATTCAGTTCTTGCTATCACATGGTCCTGATAACACTCGTCCAACTCGACAAAGTATCCGCTCCACCCCCACACGCGTACGATTAGATTGCGGTATTTTTCAGGATGCCGCTTGGCGTCCAAAAGCTTTTTGCGGTCAACCGTATTGAGCTGCAGCTGATGCCCCCCCAAAACTATGAAAGTGCGAACGAGCATCGCGAGTTTTTTTACAGATTCCGCGTTTCTGAACACCGAGCAGTCGAATTCGAGCGTCAGCGGCCCGCCGTTCGCCACGTTTTTCAAATGCGGCTTTGCGAATGATTTTACCACTGCCATCGGCCCCCTCTGGCGCAAAAACATGCTTGGGGAATAATTGGCAGGTATCGATTCGCCGGCGCGGCGCCCGTCGGGGGTCGCAGGGCGGTCCTTGGCGTGGAAAATATAATACATGGCGGTTCCGGTGCCCGCGCGGTAGCATCCGCCGCGCTCGTTTTTTTTGTCCTTAAATGCCGCCGCAAAGGAATCCAAAAGGCTCACGGCGATGCTGTCGGCGTAGTCGTCGTCCAGCCCCATCTTCGGAGCGTGGTAGCGCAGTTTTTCCAGAATTTCAGGCGAGTTTTCAAAATTGGAAGACACAGCCTCCACCATTTCCCGCGCGGAGAGAGACTTTTCGTCAAAACAGAATTTTTTTATTGCCGCCAAAGAATCGACCGCCGTAGAAATTCCGGTTCCGTGCACGCCGTAGTTGTTGTATTTCAGGCCGAACGATATGTCCCTCTTGCGCTCCACTGCGGAATCAGAAAGAAGCGACATGAGCGGGGACGGCTTCATGTATATGTTTTTGTGGCGCCCGCACATTTCGTCGGCACGAAGTTTTATTTGGCGCTCTACCAATTCGTAAAAGTCGTCGAACGACGCGCAAGTAGGCAAATCCGGAAGCGCCGCCCCGACACAATCCGCAAGCGAAAGCGCGTCTATGTTGGGAACGTCCGCCGCGCATTTTGGAATTATGAATTCCCAGCACGCCGCAACCACATATTCATGTGCGTCCTCCGGCGAATACCCCTTTTCGATAAGCGACGGTATCACGACGTCGTCGTTGCTGTACTGAGGAAAGCCCAAACCTATTTTAGTGAGCTCGGAGCCCTTTTGATAAATCTCCAACGGTGTTTTTGCATCGACGCGGATGTTTATCTTTGGGTCTATTAAAGCAAGCTCGTAGCTTGCGCGCAAAGCCATGTCGGAAATTTCGTTGAACATATACTCGCCCGAAAGAGAACGCCCGCCCAAGACGACGCTCTGCCCGTTGTCCCCCTGCTGCATGCCGACGTACAAATCGCTGTCCTTGTTGCATGAAAGGAAGAACTCCTCCAGCAAATCGAAAGCTTCGTCCCGCGTGAGAGTCCCGCGCTCAATATCGCCGCGGTAAAACGGATATAGATATTGGTCTATGCGCCCGAGCGTATTGTGGTAGCTGCCCGACGCCCAAAGTGAAAAATGCAGTATCCTCAAAAGCTGAAGCGCCTGCCGGAAAGTCCGCGCTGGCCCGCCCCTGACCGCCCGCAAAACTTCGGCAATATCAGGTTTGCCGGTTTTTTCCGCCTCCGCGGCATACCTTTCAACAAGGTCCTGCACGGCTTTTACAACATCGACCACCGACGATAAAAACACCGCCTCATCGCCGCTCGAAGACTTCAACAGGTTCTCTGCCGTTTGCCTCCGCGCGTCCAAACCTTCTTTTAATACGCGTTCGTAATCGGCGGAAAGGTTGAACACTTCCCCTTTTTCGTGAATAAAATGCGATTTTTTTACGGCCTCCCATTCGGCGGGCGTAAAATAGTCGGGGATATCCCTTATAGTGCGGGTAAATACTATTTTTTCGCCAGGCAGAATAAGCGGCCGTTCGGCGGCCATGAACGCCGCGAACATCTTTCCTGCCCTTGCCTGGGGGGGCAAACCGGCGGCCCTAAAGTCCTCCGCGAGCAAATCGAGCCCCTCGGACTTGGCGTCGCGCCTGAAAGCCCGATGCCTTCTTTCGTCCACTATATACTTTTTTAGAGCTTCTAACCTTTCATTCATAATACGGTGCAGTTTATGTTGTTTTCTGAAAATACGTCAGTAAAATTCGGTTTTGCGTTTACGTCGAAATCCGGGAAATACGTCTTGCCGAGCATGCAGTATTTTGCGCCGGCGGTCTTGTGGTACGGCAATATCTCAACCCCCAAAAGCGACTTTGCCCCCCTTATTATGCCGAGGAGCGCAAGCATGTTTTCGCGCGAATCGTTGACCGACGGTATAAGCGGAACGCGCACTATGAATTTGTTTTCCGAAGCGCAAAGCCTCTTTAGGTTTTCCAATATGGGGCCGTTGTCGAACCCCGTGTATTTTTTATGCGTTTCGGGATCGGTGGTCTTGCAGTCTATAAGAATCAAATCGGAAATTCCTGCGATTTTTTCGAAGACGCCCGCAGACGCGTATCCGCTCGTTTCCACCGCGCAATGAACCCTTCCTTTTAACGAGGAAATAACGTCGAACAAAAATTCGCTTTGGGCGAGCGGTTCGCCCCCGGAAAAGGTGACCCCGCCCTCGTTCAGCCTGAATATTTTTTCGTCTCGCAAGAGCATTTCAGCCAAATCGGCGGAATCGATATCCTCGCCGCACAGCGACCTTTCGCCGTTTTTCTTTTCAATCCACTCTTTTTCAAACGACATGCCCTCAGGATTGTGGCACCATTGGCACCTCAGCGGGCAGCCTTTCAAAAACACCGTCGTGCGCACCCCCGGCCCGTCGTTGACGGCGAAATCCTCTATGCTGAAAATCGTTCCCAACATATCGCGGAACGCCTATCGCGCGGAAAAAGAATATTTGCAGATATGCCTGTAAACCTCTCCGGGTTTCAAGACGGTCGATGGAAATCCGGGTTTGTTGGGGCTGTCCGGAAAATGCTGCGTTTCGAGGGCGAAAGTCCCCCTGAACACATACGGTTTGCCGCTTTTGCCTATTTCCCCATTAAAGAAGTTCCCCCCGTAAAACTGCATGCCCGGTTCTGTTGTAAACACGGTTAAGACCCTCCCGGATTCTGGTTCGAAAACCTCCGCCGCGAAATCGAGCGCGCCTTCTGAGGATTTATTTAAAACCCAGTTGTGGTCGTATCCGTGGGCGAGTTCAAGCTGCCTGTCGCCGCTGTCGAGGCGCAGGCCTATCGGCGTAGGCCGTGTAAAATCAAAGGGGGTCCCGGCAACGTCCGCGATTTCGCCGGTCGGTATCAGCGCGGCGTCAACAGGCGTATATTTCGAGGCGTCTATTGTCATTATATGCCCGTTGATGTCGCCGTTTCCCTCTCCGCGCAGATTGAAAAATGAATGGTGGGTCAAATTGACAACCGTTTCGGCGTCGGAAGTCGCCGAATACTCTATAACGAACTCGCCGGCGTCGGTAAGGCGGTAAACCATGCCGACGGACAATTCTCCGGGAAAGCCCCCGTCGCCGTCCGGAGACACGAGGCGAAATTCTATTTCCGAATCGCCGTGCGATGCGACGTCCCAAACCTTCATGTCGAAGCCTTGGCGTCCCCCGTGGAGTGAGTTGGAACCGTCGTTTGCCTCCAAAAGATACTCCCTGCCGCCGAGTTTGAACCTGCTGCCCGCTATGCGGTTTCCGAAACGCCCGATTGAAGCCCCCAAAAAACGTTCCCCCTTATAGTTGACATATTTCTCGATCGTATTGTGCCCCAGAACGACATCGTCGAAATTTCCGCGCCTGTCCGGAACGAAAAGCTCCACCACGCGCGCGCCGAAATTGGTCACCGACATTTCCATTCCGCAACGGTTTTTCAATATATAGAGCCCCACGTCTTTAGAACCGATTTTCGCCTCAAAATCGGAACTTTTCATCTTGCTTAGATTTTTGTGCATGAGCCAATAACTAAAAGCAAACGCCCGCGTGTCGAGAAAAATCCCCCTAAAAAAAATCGCCGCGCCTCCCGCGCTGAAAAACTCCATTTCCCGCGGGACTCGCTAAAAAAAACTTTTGACCGCATTATCTGTTGCGCTTGCGCGAGCGTTTCGACTCTTCGGAAAGCACCGGCTCGTTTCTGTACGGGAATCCGTCGAGTTTCCTGCGTTCGATGCGCGCGCCAATAAAGTCCTCTATCCTCTTTAGAAACGAAGTTTCGTCGGAGGAATACAGGGTTATCGCAGTTCCGTCCTTGTTGGCCCTCCCGGTGCGGCCTATGCGGTGAACGTAATCCTCCGAATGTTCCGGAACGTTGTAGTTTATGACGTACTGCACGTCGTTTATATCCAGGCCGCGGGAGGCGATGTCGGTCGCCACAAGTATGCTTGTTTTGCGGTTTTTAAAATCCGCAAGAGCCTTGTCGCGCTCCTTTTGTGTGCGGTCGGAATGGAGTATCGAAACGCTGTAATCGTGGCCCGCAAGCCATTCCCCGATCCGGTCGGCGTCTATGCGGGTGCGGGTAAAAACTATCAGGGAATCGAATTTTATCGATTTTAAATATTCTATCAGGAGGTCGTATTTTTGTATGCCGTCAACCGGATATACGAAATGCTCTATTGTATCCGCCGGGCTGTGCACGACACCGGCGTCGAGGCGTCGGGGATCCGAAAGCGCCCAATTTGAGAGTCTCATCACGGCGTCCGGCATGGTGGCCGAAAAGAAAAGAGTCTGCCGGTCTTTCGGGCAGT
Organism: uncultured Opitutales bacterium; assembly: GCA_944389195.1. Taxonomy (GTDB): domain Bacteria; phylum Verrucomicrobiota; class Verrucomicrobiia; order Opitutales; family Intestinicryptomonadaceae; genus Merdousia. The sequence goes on along the minus strand of CALXLM010000008.1, from coordinate 77,435 downwards.
ATCTGATAATCTTGGAGACGTCTTCGATAAACCCCATGTCGAACATTCTGTCCACTTCGTCCAATACCAGCCATTTGACGTTTTTTAGCGATATCGCGCGGTTTCTGTGCAAGTCGAGAAGGCGGCCGGGAGTGGCGACGGCGATATCCACGCCGCTTTTGAGCGCGGCAATCTGGCGCTCCATGGAAACGCCGCCCTGAATAAGAAGGGTTTCCGCCGGGGAATATTTTGAAAAATTCTTAAACGCCTCCGCCGTCTGCGAGGCCAACTCCCTCGTGGGGCTCAACACCAAAACCCTCGGATCGTGTTCGGCAGACTTGAGCATATCGACTATCGGAAGCGCAAATGCTGCCGTTTTTCCCGTTCCCGTCTGCGCCGTTCCGATTACGTCGGAACCGGAAAGCACTATCGGTATGGCCTTTGACTGAATTGGTGTCGGAATGGAATAACCCATGTCTTTAACGGCAGAAAGGGCGTAAGCCGAAAGGCCGAGCGCCGCAAATTCCGGAATTGCCGGCGTTAAATCTTCAAGCGCATATGGTACGGCAACCTTTTTCGCGGGGCGTTTCCGCGCGGGAAGGTCCTGTTCCGAGGCGCGAGCTTCCGACGGCGCCGGTTTTGATGAGCCCTGCCCGGATACTGCCCGCCTTGCGCGCGGTTTAGCGGCCGGCCTTGCGGAGGAATCGCGGATCCGAAGTTCTTTAGCGCTTCTGCCTGCCTTTCCGGCGGCGTTCTTTTTTTTACCTTTCCCGGGCTTGGACGGGGAGGTTCCCGCGCGCTTCTTTTGCTTTCCGGAGCGCATTGAAAATACCTTTTTACCAAGCGATACTAATTTGTTTAGCAAGTTCATTGAAGTGACAGATACAAACAAAGAGGCTGAGGAGCTTCAAGCTTATTTCTTGCAGAAAGGCAAAACGTCCCCGTTTGCCGGCTTAAAAATCCATAAAAAAAATCTTTTGGAAATCCGTCTATTTCCGAAACAATATTAAACCGGACTTTGCAAACATGCGATTGCATTTTTTATGCCCGTCAGAAAAACACGGAGATAAAGCGCGAAAGCGCGCGCGCATTTTCCAGCCGCGGCACGGATAAAAGCGCAATCGAGCGCCGCGGGATTTGAAAAAAGACAAATTTTATTTTGGAGGCCCGTCCCCTCCCCCTTAAACAATTTCAGATGCATAAGCGGAACTTTTTCCGCTCCCCCCGCATCTTGCGCGCTATTTCCGCACCGATCCGCCTTAAAAGGCGGATTTCATATCGTGCGGCGCCGCAAATTCATATGCAATCGCCAAACAGCCGCAATAATTTTTTAGGGAACAAAACTCCCAATCCCGTGTTAAATTGATTGACAGGCAGTGTATTTGAAATAAGGTTGCTTTTTTTCTACTATGAAGAGGTTTATCACATCAATTTCGGTGGCGGTCTTTGCGGCGGCTGCGTTCGCGCAGGAAATGCCCGCAGACTTGAAGGCAAAGCTTGAAGCGAAATCGGTCGAACTGAACGCCGACAACCAGTCCAAAGCCAAAGCTTGGGTAAAAAAGCAGGCGGAAGCCTGGGAAACCATTCAAAACATGTCGTTTTCGGCGGACGAAAACGACATAAAGCTAATTAAATCCATAGCTGAAAAAAAGTTTCCTCTGGATTTCTCCGCGCAGGAGCCGTACATAAACGAGCAGGCGTCCATAGCGGCCGGTTTGAACGACTACAAGGTGCAGCTTGGCACTTCCGGATACAACGAACTTAGAAAGAAGTTCGAAGAATCGGGAAATACTGATTTAAACACGTTCGTCGAGCTTTTGCAGGGCGAAACCGCCGCGAAAATGGAGCTCGATTCATTGACGACGGATAAAATGCGCCCGAGAACGTTTGCGATAATCAAAAAGGCCGCCGCCGAAGAATTTCCCGGAAATTTCTCGGAACAGCTTAAAACCGTAAAGGAAATACTTTCGGGGAAAATGCCTGAATCCGCCGGAGGCGACGCCCACGCCGACGCATCTGGGACGGCCCAAAAGAAGCGTCCAGCTACGATGAGCGAACTCGAGAAGCTTACAAAAGAGCGTTTTTCCTCACAAACATACATGACGGACGGCGACAACCGCGGCGCCGCCATGCTTGCGGAAATACAAGGCAAGCAAGTTGCGTTTGTGCCGTTCAACTGCTATGTTCCCGGACTCACGCTTTCCAACGCCCGCGGCGAGCAGCTCGAATACAACGAAAGCGAAATATACATCTCAAAGCAGATTCCCCTCGTGTTGTTGTTCCCCAAAAACCTGCCCGAGGGCGTGAAAAACGCCGCTTTCATAAACGACAAGCAGTACCGGGATATTGTCGGAACTTCGCAGTTCGTGGTCGGATATTTGAAGCAGAATTTGATGGCTTTTCCCGTGAAGATAAACTCCATAAACGAAAGGTCATTAGCGCTTAACACGAGGCTGCCGGTAAATTACTGCGAAGGCACCCTTATTATAAACCCCAACACTTTCGAAACTCTCGCCGTTGTAATGCCCGCCGACCAGCGCATACGAAAAATAAACTGGATGCAGAGGTCGGAAGTCAACAGGCTCATGAGAGACTTGGAGTCCGATGCCGGAAGGCTCGAGGCGAGAAGGCTGGACTGCCTGGATAAATGGGAAAAATTCTCGTCCGACAAATACATCGAACAAAAGATGAAGCTCGACCGTTTGAGAGCCGTATCCAACGACTTCACAAAGCTCTTCACTTCCACTTCCCTGTCTGATTCCGAAAACTCTCCGGTAATCGGATCAATCGTAAAGAAGCATATCAAGGAATTTAAGACCCGCATGGACAAATCCAGATTCGAGCGCGCCTACAAAGCCTATATGCTTGACCTCTCAAACCTCATAAGAACGGAGCTGAGGGACGTCAAAGGAACCGAGTTCTATTCGGGGTTTGAAGGGGAAGTCAACAAATACGTCGAAGTGCTGGAGCAGGTTCTCAAGACCTTTGAGATGGCTTCAAAAAGCCAGTCATTCCTCGCGCTCGTCCAGGAGGACGTAAAGAGGAATCAGGGGTGGTAATGGTCGAAGCCGCCGCCGCGGAAAACGTTGCGGCTGCCGTTTGAAACGATAACCAAGGCGCTTTCTTCGGAGGGAGATTGCGCCTTTTTTATGCGCCCGAAAGCAATTGGAGACTTCCCGAACTTGAGGGCAAATCCGCGCGAGAAGTCGTTAAAATCGGACATTTCACCGGAAAAAGTAAACAGCAATTCGTAGTCTTCGCCGTCGCAAAGCGCTTTTTCAAGCGTCGCACGGCAGCCGCCAAACTCCCTAAGAGGGACCTTCGACGGCCATATCTCGGCGCAACTTCCGGAAGGCAGCAGCCATTTAAGGTCTGAAGCCACGCCGTCGCTTACGTCGATACACGAAGTGACTTTCCCTATCTCCGATAGGTGGGCGCCCTCTTCGATTTTAGGCTCGAATGACAGATGCCAGCCGCTTTCAAACGATGCTCCGAGTTCGCCTGTGACGCAGATTAAATCGCCTTCCGAAGCTCCCGACCGCAAAAGCGGCCTGCCGTCGGAATGACCCCATAGGGTCATGTGCGCCGAAAAGAAACAGTTCCCCGTCGACGCAAAATCCCCTCCGAGTATTTTTATCCCGTATTTTGCGGCGGTATCGCCAACCCCGCCGCAAAATTCGTCGAGCCAATCCAAGGAAATATTTGGAGACGCCAGCGCGCTTATCGTAGCAGCGAAAGGCGAAGCCCCCATTGCGGCGATATCGCTAATGTTTCTTTTTACGAGTTTTCCGCCGGCGATAGCGGGGGAATCTTCTGGCGAAAAATGGCGTCCCAACACTACGGCGTCGCTTGTGACGAACACATTTTTCTTGAAACCGGAGGATTGCATCAGCGCGCAGTCGTCGCCCGGCCCGAACGGCGGAGGCGGAACCGCCGAACCGAAGCGGGCGCAAACCCTCTCAATCACTTTTTTCTCGCCCAATGCCGAGACGTTGACTTCTTTTGAAAACGGATTCATGCAAAAGATATCATCGCTATATTCGCAATATTAAACAGGGCGTGCGTGGCTATGGGGGCGGCCAGCGAATTCGCCCTCTCGTAGCAGAGCGCCAATATTAACCCCATAAAAAATATCGGAACCGCAGCATAGGCGCTGGCGTGGATTAGCGAAAACAGCGCCGAAACGGCTACTGCAGCCGCAACCGAAGCCGCAGTGCGAGAACAAACGCAAATTTCCTTTCCGCCGAACTCCGCCCTAAACGCGGCTTTAGCGCCGAACGCGGACGAAAACCACCCCTTAAACACGGGATATAAAATCCCCCTAAAGAAAATCTCCTCCGTCAAAGGCGCAAGAACGACTATCGAAAAAGATGCCAACAATTTAAGTGGAACCCCCTCTATCTCCATGAACATCGAAACGACCTCCTGGCGGCCAATGTCTGCGCCGGAAACGAGCCTGTAAAATATTGCGACGCTCGCCCCGCAAGCGAGCACGGCCAATGTGGGAAAGAAATACAATAGCCCCGTTTTCAGCGCAAAAGCCGTCGGCCTCACGCTCATGGGCAATCCGGCCGAACGCGCAAAAAGCGCAGAAAGAACAACGGATAAAACCTGCACGATTACGGTCGGTATGTAAATCTTTGCCGCAACGCCTTCAAAACCGGAAAAGGCGCCCGAAAGAGCCGAGGCCGCAAGAGTTACAAGCACTATTAGGAACAGCAGCAAAAGCGAATCGTATGCACCCAAAAAAAACGGCCGCACGCCTACCGCGCACCTCCGGGTGTGGACTGCCACTACATACACCGCGGCGACGGCGGACGCTCCCAAAAACGATGCTAAAAAAAACTCCATCAATAGATTTTTTCTCCGCCCAGATACGTCGCTACGACTTTTGCGCGGAGTTTCTTCCCGAACCACGGAGAATTTTTGGAGCGCGACAATGTAGTATTGTAAACATATTCGGCGTTTTCGTCTATCAGCACAAAGTCGGCGTTTGCGCCCTCCGCGAGCGTACCCGCGCCTATTCCCAAAATCTGGGCGGGCTTTGTGGACATCGCCTCGACAAGCCTTGAAAGCGGCATTTTACCGGACCTCACAAGGGCCTCGTGGCAAACGCTGAAAGCCGTTTCCAATCCGGTTATGCCGAACGGGGCGCAATCGAACTCCCTGTCCTTATCGGTTTCCGAATGCGGCGCGTGGTCGGTAGCTATAACGTCTATGGTGCCGTCGGCGAGGCCTTCGACAAGCGCATTGACGTCGCCGGCGGAACGCAGCGGAGGGCACATTTTGAAATTTGTGTCGTAATCTTTTAAAGATTCGTCGGTCAGCGTAAGGTGGTGTGGTGTGGCCTCTGCGGAGATCCTTATGCCGCGTTTTTTCGCCGACCGTATGATTCCGACCGAAAGCGCGCTCGAAATATGCTGGAGGTGTATGCGCGATTTTGTGTAATAAGCCAAAATTGCGTCGCGCGCCACGATTATATCCTCAGCTGCGGCGGGCCACCCGCCGAGGCCGAGGCGCGCCGACCATTCGCCCTCGTGCATTTGTCCCGACGCCGTAAGCGTGTTTTCCTGGCAGTGGTCCATTACGAGAAGGCCGAACATGTCCGCATACTGCATGGCGTTCCGCATAAGCTCCGCGCTTTGAACGCACGAGCCGTCGTCGGTCACCGCCACTACGCCGAGCTTTCTGAGCGTTCCGAACGGCGCAAGCTTGACCCCGCTCCTTCCCTCGGTTATGCACGCGCTCTGCAGAACCCTCACTTTGGCGGTTTCGGAAATTATATCGTTGATGAGCCTTATGGAAGCCGCGCTGTCGGCGGCGGGTATAGTATTCGGCATAGCGACAATCGTCGTGAATCCGCCCGCCGCAGCGGCGGCCGTACCGGTTTCTACCGATTCTTTCGATGTTTGCCCGGGCTCGCGCAAATGGACGTGCATATCCACAAACCCCGGAGCCAAAACCAGTCCGGACGCGTCAACAACTTCGGCGCTTTCCGAAACTCTGCCGGCAAACACACCGCCGGACACGCACACGTCGCAAATTTTGTCGAGCTTTTGCGACGGATCGACAACCCGCGCGTTTTTTATCAAAATCTCTTTTTTCATACGTCCAACTAAGAATTTTTCTGAGTGTGGTGCATGCACAGGTTCATTACCGCCATTCTCACCGCGACGCCGTTAGTCACTTGGTTTAAAATCACCGACCGCGGAGAATCAGCGAGCGGAGTGTCGAGCTCCACTCCCCTGTTTATCGGGCCGGGATGCATAATGAATGCGCCCTCTTTAAGCAAATTTTCTCGGTCTATTCCCAACCCGAAAACATTGGCGTATTCGGAAATAGACGGGAAATGCGTGGCGCTTTGGCGCTCGTGCTGGATGCGCAAGAGCATTACGACGTCGGCGTCGGAAACCGCCTCAGCCAGATTATAGCAGATTCTAACACCGAGCTTTTCAAATTCCTTCGGCACGAGCGTTGACGGTCCGACAAGCGTGACCGAAGCGCCGAGCGTCTTGAGCAGATATATATTGGAGCGCGCAACCCTGCTAAAAAGAATGTCTCCGAGTATGGTTATTTTCTTCCCGCGGAAGTCGCCGCCGAATTTCTGGCGCATGGTAAAGGCGTCGAGAAGCGCCTGCGTCGGGTGCGCGTGCGCCCCGTCGCCGGCATTGATCACCGGTATTTTCACCCTGTCGGCCAAATACTTCGCGGCACCCGACGAACTGTGCCTTACAATTATCATGTCGGCCATCAGAGCCTCAATGTTTCGGGCGGTATCCTTTAACGTTTCCCCCTTTACCGACGACGATATGTTTGAAGCCACGCTTATGACGTCAGCGCCGAGCTTATGAGCGGCCATTTCAAAAGCCGTGCGCGTGCGCGTGCTTGGTTCGAAAAACAGGCTTACAACCACCTTTCCTTTTAAATATGGAAGTTTCGTCTTGTCGTTTTTTAGAGACTCCCTAAAAACGTCCGCCATGGCGAAAATCCTGTCTATTTCGGCGCGCGTTAAATTTTCGGTGGAAATCATATCCTTGCGCGGCCACGAAAATCCCTTCATTAAATCTTCAGATACCATACACAATTTTTCGCCGAATTTATTTTGCGACCGTGTTTTGTCAAACGCTTTATCCGCGTTGGGAACGATTTTTTTACCGGACGGGCGGTTCCGGAGGCAAGGCGCGGAACGCCAGTCTCCCTACTTTTCCAAAAGCAGGCCGGCATATCCGCCGGGAATTAAAAGTTTGCCCCTCCAAAAAACGGGCACGTGCGGATTTGAGGAAAGTTCGTATTTTTTCAGAAACTTCGGATTGGCGGCGTCGGAGAAATCGTACAGGCGGCACACCCCGTACATTCTGTTCGCCACCGCCAGCCTTTTGCTTTCAGGATCGTACGAAACAAACCCTTCAAAATCGTTTTTTGGAAATTCCGCGCGCGAACGCATGGATTCGTCCGGCGCGTCGGCCAGCTCCCTCTCCTGAGACGGGAACATGAACCGCTTCAAACTCCGAGTTGGAACAATATTTTCCGGATCAATAAACGCGTACCCCCCGCAGCGCGAGGTTATGAATTTTTCCCCCATGGCATCGACCCCGCCGCTTTGGTGGCACATCGGGAAAGTATCGCTGTTTACAAGCTTCGGAGTTCCCGGAGCGGAAAGGTCGAAAATCATGTTTCCCCCGACATGGCGGTTCAGCGCAAAGTACTTTCCGCAAGCGAGCTTTTGAGAGCCGTAGTTTCCGTACAATATCTGCGGGCAGAATACCTTATTTATAAAGCGCGGGTTTGCGGGGTCGGAAACGTCTATGAAATAAATCTGCGAGTTTGCACAGCTTGCCACAATGACGGGGCATCCCTCGAAAGCCCAAACGTACTGGACAAAATTTACCGGCGACGGAAGCTCGGCAAGCCTTCCCACTTCTTTTAATTCGGTCGGTGAAACAATGTCGTAAACCCCGATGCCGTTTTTCCCCTCGGCGGTGAACAAGCGTTTCCCGACGCGCTTTACGTCGGCCACATAAGGGATTTTCTCGACCTTCAAAAGCTCCATTTTCCCCGGCGAGAGCCTAAATATCTTCAACCCTCCCCAAACGTTTGCCGCATATACCGTATCGCCGTCAACAGCCGCGGCTCGTATGGGATTGACAAGTTCTGGGCCGGAAGTTATCAAGCCGCCGCAATCCCCGGCGGATGGAGGCGGAGGTATGGACGGAAGGCTGCCGGCACGGCGCATTTCAGGTTTTGCAACACCGTCCATGCGAGCCACATACAGCCCGGTGAAAGTGCCCGCTATGTACAAGACGCCGTCGCCCACCGCGATTGAGGAAACCGGATCTCCCTGGGGGATTTTCGGATCCCGCAAAAGGGCAAACGGAAGTTTCTTGTCGGGATTCTCGGGATCGCGCTTCGGCAGAATAAGGTTGCCGAGAATCTTCGGGGACGCGGCGTCCGAAACGTCGAGCAAAAAGACGCCGTTTATGGTGTCCGACGCAAAACAATATTTGCCGCTCAGGCGCGGAGTCCAATAATCGCACGGCCCGAAGTATATCGACGGAAACGACACCCTCGACAGCCTTTTCGGATTTCGCGGATCGGATATGTCGAATATTTCGAGACCGTGCCCGGCTCCGTGCCGCAATTTTTCTGGCCCGCTCTTTTTATGCTGGCCCGTGGAGGCGTAAAGCAGATTGCCTCTAACTTCAAAACCGTCCCCGTATCCGTCGAGGGCCAATTTTGAAACCACTTTTAAATTTTCCAAATCGGAGGCGTCTATCACTGTTATTTCCCCTCCAGCCCAGTCGCCGCTGAAAATTAAGCCTCCATTGTACATAACCGACTGCGACTCGTCGGTCCGCAAACGCGATATATGCCGCATTGCCGACGGATCGGAAACATCGACACACTGCACGCCGTAAACCCTGTTCCCCACGACGGCGAGATTCCCTACTACGTCCAATCCGGTTGCAAATTCCACAGTGTCGAAATTGGAAAGTATCTTGGGATTTCTGGAATCCGAAACATCTACAGCCCAGAGACCGCACTGCCTGGACGTCAAAAAGGCCGTATTCCCCGACACTTTAAGCTGCCTTACGTTCCCCATTCCGCCGACAAACCCCAGGCGTTTCGGATTTACCGGGTCGGATATGTCGTAAACGGAAAGTCCGTCGCCTTCGAGAGCGTACAGTTTCCCGCCTGAAATCGCAAGAGCCATTGTCGGTCCGGTGCCCGGAACTTTTTCGAATGGAATGGGTTCGCCGTACCCTTTGTGAAAATTGACGATTTTATGCCGATGAACCCCGCCAGCAAACGCGGTACAAAACGCTGAAAGTATCGTGAGAACGCTGACAATTTGTTTTTTCATAAGCCTTTTCATTAAAATAAAGAAACTGACAATCAAGAAAAAAATGCGTCGGCTAAAGGGCTTAAAAAAAGCTTTTTATTCCCGCAAAGTCTGCTAAAGTGGGAGATTCAATATGAAAATAATAGTAGTCGGAGCAGGAGACGTAGGGCATTACCTCTGTCAGGTTCTCAGCGAGGACGGGCACGGCGTCACACTCATAGAGTCTGACGGAAACAGAGCCGACGAGATAGAGGAGAACCTCGACGTGCGCGTAATCCGCGGGAACGGGGCGTCGTCGAAGTTTCTGCTTACAGCGGGCGTGTCCGACTGCGACTTCCTGCTCGCGATGACGGCCTTCGACCAGCTTAACATAGTCGCTTGCGCAATCGGCAAAAAGCTCGGGGCAAAGACCACGGTCGCGCGCGTACACGACCAGGTTTATTCCGACAACTCCGCCGTAAACTACCAAAAACAATTCGGTATAGACATACTTATAAACCCCGAGGCCCTCACCGCCGTCGAGCTTGCAAAGCACGTAAGAAACCCCGAAAAAATGGCGGTGGAGGATTTCGCGCGCGGGCAAATAGAGCTTCAGGAAATGGAAATATCCGATGGGGCTAAAGCCGCAGGCAAACCCCTCCGCGAAATCAGGCTCGACTCCGCCATAAAAATAGGATATGTACAACGCGGAGAAGTTTTATACGTCCCCACCGCAGACACGATACTCGAGCCCGGAGACAAAGTCACTCTTATAGGGACCCCCGACATTCTATTAAAATACGCCCCTTTTTTCTCGCCCGGAGCGGTGTCGGAAAGCGTGAGGATTGTTTTGAACGGAGCGACTGAAACGTCGATATCCGTAATACGCCGCCTGTCGAACGGCAGATTCAAGATAAGGGTTATCGACCCCGACTTGAACAGGTGCAGGGAAATGGCCGAACAGTTTCCAAATGTCACGGTAATCAACGGAAGCGCCACATCGCTCAGGCTTTTGGAGGAGGAGCAGATAGGCAGCGCCGACTATTTCATAGCCTGTACAAAAGACGACGAGGAAAACGTCATGACGTCTCTCCAGGCAAAAAAGCTCGGCGTAAAATATGTGGAGCTTGTCATTAACAAACCCGACTACGAGCAGGTTTTGCAAAATATCAGCGGTTTTCTAAATATCACCGCCGACGCCTCCCCAAGAAGGGTGACCGCCAATGAAATAAAAAAGTACATTACCAATAAGAACTTTGCGGTCATAGGGGCGCTCAAGGGCGGCGTAGTGGAGTTTATAGAGCTAAAAGTTTCGGAAAAAAGCGGAGCGTGCGGCCAAACGGTGAGAAACTTGAACCTTCCCCGCGCGTGCATCATAGCCGCGATAGTAAACGAATCCGGGGCAAAAGTGCCGGGCGCAAACGACACCATTAAAGCCGGGGATGATCTTGTACTCATTCTTGAAAAGGAAAAAATAAGGGAAGTTGCGGACATGTTCGTCCGTTAGCCACAGACTGCGGCGGCGGAAAAATGAACTATTCAATAATATTCAAATTGCTCTCCATGGTGCTTTGGATTATGGCGCTGGCATTTTCCGCTTGCGCGGGGGTGTCGCTTATTTATTCGTCCTCGCCCCTTGAAAGCGAGGCCATGCCGTCGTGGATATGCGTCATCGCGCTCTGCGTGCTTACCGCCTTCGCATTTTATCTGCCGAGCAGAAACGCCCCCAAAAAACTCTTTAAAAAAGAGGCCATGTGCGTCGTGGGGCTCGGCTGGATTATCGCCTCGTTCATAGGCTGCCTTCCCTACGTGCTTATTTTGGACTGCAGATTTTCCGACGCATTTTTCGAATCGGCAAGCGGTCTTACCACCACCGGGGCAAGCGTTTTTGCCACTTTCGATGATTTTCCTAACAGCTTGATGTTTTGGCGTTGTCTTTCGCACTGGATCGGCGCTGTTGGGGTGCTGGTTTTCTTTGTCGCCATACTTTCGTTTTTGGGATCCGGTGGTAGAATGTTATATGCAAGCGAATCGAGCGCAAATTCAGGAGGGGGAATAGAAACAGAAAGAATACAAAGCGGTATATTTAAGATACTATGGCTTTATGCCGGTGTTTCCATACTATGTTTTTTTACTTTCAAACTTCTTGGAATGGGCTGGTTTGACGGCATATGTCATATGTTCTCTACGGTCTCGACCGGCGGATTTAGCGTGTACGAAAACAGTATAGGGCACTACAACAGCCTTCCGATATATTGGGCCGTTATCTTTTTTATGTATATAGGCGGAGTAAGCTTTGTATTAATGCTCTCTATTATAGAAGGGAACTTCGGAAAACTTTTTACAAATACCGAGTTCTGGACCTACTCGGTTATTTTGACGATCGTTACTATTGCAATATTCCTCCTGTTGTCCGGAAACTATGCCGAACGCGACGGTTTTGGATGCACATTTACCCAAGCCGCATTCCAAACCGTTTCAATTATGACCACAACGGGATTTGCAATCATAGATTACGATACATGGATACCCGCAACAAATGCGTTGCTCTTTTTCGTGATGATAATAGGCGGCTGCGCCGGCTCGACGTCGGGCGGATTAAAGGTGTCGCGCGTCGTATCGGCCTGTAAAATCGTTTGGACCGAAATTGAAAAATCATACAGGCCGCGCGTTGTAAGAAACATTACTCTTAACGGAAAAACTCTCGACAGTTTCGACATTAGAAGCGTACATTCGCATTTTGCCATATTTTTTATACTTGTAACGCTATCTATTGCGATATTGGCGCTTTTCGAACCGGATATGTCGCTGACGGGATGCATATCGGCGGTTGTGACGGCGATAAACAACGTCGGGGCCGGATTTGCGGAAGTCGGTCCGTCAAAGACATTCGGATTCTTCAACGATTATTCGAAAATTTTCTCGGCGTTTCTGATGATTCTGGGACGTCTGGAATTTTATGCGGTTCTGGTGCTTTTCATGCCGTCGCTCTGGAAAAAATTTCAATAGGACAAATCTGATATGACAAAACTCGGTGTAAACATAGACCATAGCGCAACCTTGAGGCAGGCGCGTTACCGCGGATTGGAAAACGAAACGTCAATAGTAATCGAACCCGACCCTGTGGAGATAGCGCTCGCGGCGGAACGCGGCGGAGCGGATTCGATAACGGCGCACCTGCGCGAGGACAGACGGCATATGCAGGACGCCGACATTAAACTTTTGCGGCAGCGCATAACTACGAAACTTAACCTCGAGATGGCGTGTTCGGAAGAAATAATCAAATTTGCCTCCAACATACGCCCCGACTACGTCTGCCTCGTCCCCGAAAACAGGCTCGAAGTGACAACCGAAGGCGGCGTAAACCTTGTCGCCAACAAAGATAAGACCGCGCGGGCAATCGAAATCCTCTCCGGGGCCGGAGCCGTCTGCTCGGTTTTTGTCGATCCTGACGAAATCCAAATAAAAATTGCCCATGAAATCGGGGCGGCTGCAGTCGAGCTGCACACGGGCGCGTATGCCAACGCGTGGGGAAATCCCCCAAAAAAACTCGGTGAATTAAACAGATTAGCCGCGGCACAAAAATTTGCGGAATCGCTCGGACTTATTGTAAATTCCGGGCACGGAATAAACTACGAAAACGTTGGCGAACTTGTGCGGGCCGCTAAATTTAACGAGCTAAATATAGGCCACACAATAATTTCGAGGTCCCTGCTTGTGGGAATGGAACGCGCGACCGCGGAAATGAAAGAGCTTATAAATGCCCGATAAACCCCAATTTGAATTGCCGTCCGTGGCCGGTGTCGGGACAGACATTGCCGACGTGGCGCGCATAGCCAAACTTCGGCAAAAGTACGGAGACTCGTTTCTAAAAAAAACCTTTACCGACACCGAAATACGTTACTGCCAAGACCGGGCCGACGCGGACATGCGCTTTGCGGCGCGCTTCGCGGCCAAAGAGGCCATGGCAAAGGCTCTCGGAACCGGCTTTAGGGATAAGATAGGCCTAAAAAGCCTTTCGGTAGAAAACGACGAATCGGGCGCCCCGCGCGCCGTTCTTGACGACGCGGCAAAAGAGGCGCTGGAAAAGCTCGGCGCAAGGGAGATGCTTGTGAGCCTTTCCCATCTTAAAGACTTCGCCCTCGCATTCGCCGTGGCGGCACGCTAAAGGCAAAAACGATTTTCAATGAAACTTTTCGACCCCATATTGACACCGTCCGAATCCGGATTGTTCGAATCGCGCATTCTCGGCGGTTCGGAGGACGCTGCGTTTTCGGCGATGAAAGCGGCGGGAGAAGCGGCCGCAAAAATGTTTTTGGAGGAATTTTCCGAAATGCTGCCCTCCTCCCCTCGCATACTGGCGCTTGTCGGAAACGGCCACAACGGCGGTGACGCGCTCGTCTTCCTCCATTCTCTGTGCGAACGTTTTCCGGAGGCAAAAGCAACGCTCGTCGCCAACGAGGCGCGCTTTTTGAAAAACAACACAAAGCGCGCGCTCGCCCGCCTGCTCTCGCTTTGCGACGGCAAAAACGTCCCTACATTGCCACCCGCTTTGATCGCGCGGATTGCGTCGGAAAAATTCGACCTTATCGTGGACGGAATAAGCGGAATGAGTTTCAAGCCTCCAGCGCGCCCCGACACTTCCCGCGAGATTGAAGCCGCAAATAAAATCGAGGCAAAAATAAAAATAAGCATAGACACCCCGTCGGGCGCCTCCGACGAACCCAGCCTCCCCGTTTTCCGCGCCGACGCCACATACGCGGTCGGAATATGCAAAACTCCGCTTTTCAAACCGTTTAACAGGGAGTTTGTAGGACGCATACGGTATGTTGACATAGGCTTTTTCGACAAGTCCGGCTTTTGGGGCGATGATACGGCCAACAAAACCGATTTCATAACGCGCCCCGACGCGCTCGAATTTCTCAACTCCTTGCGCCCGTCGCTTTCCGACAAACGCAGCAACGGCCACCTCTTTGTGTTGGCCGGCTCGAAAACCTTTCCTGGAGCCGCCATGCTCGCGGTCAAATCCGCATTGAGGTCTGGAGTTGGGCTCGTGTCGGCCTTCGTCCCCGAATCGCTCGCACCGGCATTTGCAGCAGCCGAACCCTCGGCAATTTGGACGGGATGCCCAGAGGACGAATCCGGAGCGTTGGCGTTGGAATCATACTCCCTCATAAGGCACAGGCTCGATGCGGCCACATGCCTTCTTGCAGGCCCGGGAATGACAAGCTCTTCCGAAGCGCGGGCATTGACGATTGAAATATTGAAATCGGCACCATCGCTTCCGGCTGTTATCGACGCCGACGCTATATGCCGGCCCGTCGCGGAATTGCTGCTAAAGCGCGGTTCTCCGGCGCTGTTAACGCCCCACGAAGGGGAAATTTTGAAAATAGCGGAAGACGCCTCCGACAAATCGCTTTTATCGTCCTGCCTAAAGTACGGCTGCTCTATCGCGTTAAAATCTTCCGCCACAAGGGTGTCGGACGGCAAAATAATAGTGCGGCAGACGCGCGGTTCTCCGGCGCTCGCGCGCGGGGGCAGCGGCGACATTCTCGCTGGCATTGCTGGCGCTCTTCTTGCAAACAAATCGCACAATTTTGAAAATCCGGCTTTGGAGGCCGGTGTATGCGCGTCTCAAACGCTCGGTCTTGCCGCCGAAAAAGCCGCGGCAAAATTCGGCGAAACATCTGTATCCGCAAACGACATACCTAACTATATTCACTTCGCAATCCGCGGAGCGTGCGGTTAGCAAATTCCGAAAACCGGAAAATTGTGTCCCTTTGCTGACGTCAAGATGGTGGTTAAATCAGACGTATAAACGGAGCTTTTCTCGTTCCACAAAGTGGCCAAACGCAGACACAGCGCGCAAAAACCCGTATATGCGCATTTTCGCTCCCGGCCTTTTGCACAAACCGTCGCTCCAATGAAGCCGACCGGGGAAAACGCTCTCTTCAAAAATCCAAAAATGCTCGACAGCCGGTAAAATCGCCTTAAACTAAACGGTGTATTTTTTTAGAATGAAGGAAGCAAAACGCAATAAAGTCATTTTCGTATGTTCGGGCAATATATGCCGCTCCCCCATGGGAGAGGCGCTGTTGAGGCACGCAATAGAGGCAACCGACAAAAACGATCCCGTCCGCAAGCTTGAAATCTGCTCCGCTGGGACCTCCACCGTTGACGGCATACTTCCGAGCGCCCATTCGATAGAGGCACTTGAAAGCGTAGGCATAGACATTTCTTCGCTCCGTTCAAAATTGCTTACGCAGAAAATGGTGAACGAAGCCTTTGCAATATTTGCGATGGACTCTTCACATATAGACTCCATAAAACGCCGCTTCAACAACCTTCCCGAAAGGCTGTTCCGCGTGCTCGACATGGCAGAAAATTCCGAAGAAAAGAACGTGCCCGACCCGTACGGAGGCGACCTCCCGGAATATTTGGAAGTGCGCGACAGCGTGGCCTCCGCAATAGGCGGCATACTAAGATACCTTCAAAATGAAACAAAAAATTAGCATAGGCTGCGACCACGGCGCGGTGGCGCTCAAAACCGCCCTGCTTGAAATATTGGGCGGGGAATATGAAATTTCCGACGACGGAACTTTCGGAAACGAAAGCGTCGATTACCCGGACTTCGCAGAAAAAGTGTGTTCAGATGTCCTATCGGGGAAAGCCAGTTTTGGCGTATTGCTATGTACCACCGGAATAGGAATGTCGATAGCCGCCAATAAAATAGCGGGGATACGGGCGGCGCTATGCCATAACGCTGACTGCGCAAAATTCTCGCGCCTGCATAACAACGCAAACGTGATATGCATGGGCGCAAAATACGTTCCGCCAGCGCTCGCTGCAGAAATGGTGCGCATTTTCGCAGAAACCCAGTTTGAAGGCGGCAGACACGAGAGGCGCGTATGCAAATTTACCGCTTTCGAACGGCTCCACTAAAAAATTTGTTTGCAAAAAAATGCAAAATTTAGAGCCTTAAAATTTTCCGGTTCCCGTGTAAAACAAACCTCAATATTATGAAATTTTACCATGAATAACGCTATAAAAGCAGCACCACTCAAGGAAATAGACGGCGAGGTATTCGACGCAATACAGGCCGAAACCAACAGACAGCAAACGCATATCGAACTTATCGCCTCGGAGAATTTCGTCATTCCGGCGGTAATGGAGGCAATGGGTTCGACCCTTACAAACAAATACGCCGAAGGCTATCCGGGGAAAAGATATTACGGCGGATGCGAATTTGTGGATATCGTGGAGCAGCTTGCAATCGACCGCGCAAAAAAACTATTCGGGGCGGAGCATGTAAACGTGCAGCCGCATTCGGGTTCGCAAGCCAACATAGCGGTATATACGGCAGTACTCGCGCCAGGAGACAAAATACTCACAATGTCCCTCGAACACGGAGGCCACCTCACTCACGGGCACCCCAAAAACGTTTCGGGCATGCTTTACAAGGTGATTAACTACGGCGTAAACGAAAAAACCGGATTCATTGACTACGACAATCTGGAAAAAATCGCCGAATCGGAAAAGCCCAAACTGATAACCGTCGGCGCATCGGCATATCCGCGCGCAATCGACTTCGAAAGAATGGGAAAAATCGCAAAAAAATGCGGCGCAATGTTGATGGCCGACATAGCGCATATTGCCGGACTTGTCGCGGCAGGCGTCCATGCGTCGCCCGTTCCGCACTGCGACTTTGTGACCACAACAACCCATAAAACGCTTCGCGGCCCGCGCGGAGGCATAATCATGTGCAAACAGGAATACGCAAAAGCGATAGACTCTGCAATATTCCCCGGCATACAGGGCGGACCGCTAATGCACGTCATAGCAGGAAAGGCGGTTTGTTTCGGCGAAGCCTTGAAAGACTCCTTCAAAGATTACCAAAAGCAGATTGTAAAAAATGCCGCGGCGCTGGCGGAGGGGTTGAAAAAGCGCGGGATAGGGCTTGTTTCCGGAGGCACCGACAACCATCTTATTCTTATCGACCTGCGCATAAGCCATCCGGATCTCACCGGCAAGGACGCACAAACCGCGCTCGACAAGGCGAACATCACTACGAATAAGAATACCATTCCGGGAGAAACAAGGTCTCCCTTTAAGGCGAGCGGCATAAGGCTGGGAACTCCAGCCGTCACGAGTAGGGGCATGGTGGAATCGGATATGGACGAAATAGCGGAGGCAATCGTCGCAGTTCTCAATGCTCCTGAAAACGAGGCGGAAATCGGCAGGGCTAAGGCCATTGCGGAATCGCTCTGCCGCAAATACCCCCTTCCCTACTAAGAAGGCGGTAAAAACCGGGTTTGTTCCGAAAAACGGCCCGGTTTTTTAATTTACAACGAATAGCGATTGGCAGCAGATGGACAAAAATGTTGAACTGAAATCATTGGCAACTTCCGCGCGGGAAAGCGGAAAAATTCTCGAAGACGCCGCGAAAAACCTTGAAACTTGGCTTTCGCAAAACTTTCTGCCCGATTGGGCGCTCGAATCGCTTTGCGAACTTTTAAAAAACGAGGATTTTGAGGAAATAAACGACAGGTTTTTTAAGCCCCTCGCTTTCGGAACGGGAGGCATGAGGGGGCGAACCATAGGCAAAAAGCAGGCAAAAGCCGAAATCGGGACATTGTCCGAAACCGGCACCCCCGAACATGCGGCGGTAGGCGCAAGCTACATGAACGATTTTAACGTGGCCCGGGCAACAATCGGGCTGTTCAAATACTGCAAAAAATTTTTGGACGCCAAAGGCGGGGGAACGCCCAGGCTTGCGGTAGCATGCGATGTCCGCCACTTTTCGCCGCATTTCTCGCATCTCTGCGCTTCTGTGTGGAAAAAACTGGGCGGAGAGGTGTTTATTTTCGGCGGACCGCGCTCCACTCCCCAACTCTCGTTTACGGTGCGCAAGCTTGGGGCTACTGCCGGCGTCGTTATTACGGCAAGCCACAATCCAGCCTACGACAACGGATACAAGGTTTATTTTTCAGACGGCGCCCAAGTGATATCGCCGCACGCAGAGGGAATCGTTGACGAGGTAGGAAAAACCGAATGGAAGGACGTCGGGGCTTTTTTGGAAATAGATCTTGAAGGCGTAAAGGCTGTTCCACGCGAAGCGGAAGAAGCGTATGTCAAATCCATAGAAAACTGCGTTGTTGACAAGGAAGTAATGGCGGCGAACAAGCCAAAACTCGTTTTTACGCCGGTTCACGGAACTGGAGCGGCGCTTTGCCCCGAAGTTATGAGGCACTTCGGCCTCGATCCGATTCTTGTGGAAGAACAGATGGTTATGGATCCGCGTTTCCCGACGGTCAAGCAGCCAAATCCGGAATATGCCGAAACCCTTTCAATGGGCATAGCAAAAATGATGGAGTCGGGAGCCGAATGCGTGATGGCTACCGACCCCGACGCCGACAGAATGGGAGTTGCTATCCGCACGCGCAACGGCAGCGCGCGGATTTTGACGGGCAATATGATAGGGTCGCTTTTGGCTGAATACCGCGCGTCGCAGATGAAGGCAAAAAAAATCATCGTAAAGCCCGAAAACTGCGCCATCATAAAGACTTTTGTGACAACGCCGCTGCAGGACAAGATAGCGCATTCCCACGGGCTCAAGTGCGTCAATACGCTCACTGGATTTAAGTGGATAGGGGGAAAGCTGACAAAATACGAAAAAAAGCTCGCCGACGCCGCGGGTTTCGACTGTTCGAATTTGCCTTATGCGGAGCGCGCGAAACTCATGCAGGAATACAGCACGTTTTTCGTATTCGGGGGCGAGGAAAGCTACGGCTATCTCGGCACAGACTCGGTGCGCGACAAGGACGCCAACGCGGCCGTCATAATGTTTGCGGAAATGCTGGCATATCTAAAGTCGCTCGGGAAAAGCGTTGAGGACTACCTCGATTCGATATATATAAAGTGCGGCTATTACCTTGAGGATTTGCGCAGCATATACCGCGAAGGCGCAGAGGGTGCGGCGGAAATACAGGCTTTCTTAAAGTCGCTCGACGAGTCCCCACTTGAAGATGTGGCCGGAATAAAAGTGGCCAAGGCAGTCAATTTCAACAGGGACGCAATATTCGACGCCGACGGTGAGCGCATTCCGCGCGAAAAGTTTTTCTTTTATACGCTGGAAAACGGGTACAGCTTTGCAATCCGCGGAAGCGGCACTGAGCCTAAAATAAAATTCTACGCTTTTGCGGCAGAAGATGTGTCATCTCCAGAAAAGCTTGAAGATGCGAAGGCGAAGGCGCGCTCGGGGCTCGACCGCATTCTGGACGGCCTCGAAAAAACTTTCGAAAAAGTCGGGAAAAGTGCTTGAAACAAACCAGCATTCTTTTACGCTTCGATCCAGTCAACCCCGTGGCGCCGCACATCAGGCATATGCGTTGGAGTTTTATTTTTGAATCTCGCCGCTGAAACGGACGGCGGGGTTAATTTTTGACACAACCAACACGCAACCAACACATAAAGATGAAAAGAAAACCAATACCAGTTTTATTATTATTGGCAGTTTCGCTGTCCACGCTTTTCGGGGACATATGCAATCCGCCCGACGTCAAGCTGAAGAATCCTCCGGTCCTTCAGGACAAAGACTCGTTTTCAATGATATTGTTCGGCGACCCCCAAACATACGTCAAGTTCACATTTAACCAGCCGATATTTGAACTTATGACTGCTTGGACCGCCGCCCACAAAGACGCGTTGAATATAAAGGCGGCCCTATGCACCGGCGACCTCGTGGACAAGAACGACCTGCTTTTAAAGTCAATCAACCGCTCGAAAACCGTCAATGGAAACATTCACAGTTACGGCATGTGGCAAAGCGTGGCGCGGGCATTCGGCAGACTCGACGGGGTCATGCCGTACATTCTCTGTACGGGAAACCACGACTACGGCATTCTGTCGTCTGAAAACCGCAATTCGCACTTTAACGAATATTTCCCGATATCTAAAAACAAATGCTGGCTAGACTGTCTCGTCGACGTTTTCCCGAACGCACACGGAATATCCACACTTGAAAACGCCGCATACAAATTTTCCGACAAGAACTGGGGGGACATCATCGTAGTGTCGCTCGAATTCGCCCCCCGCGACGAAACCATAGAGTGGGCAAAAAAGCTGACTAAAGATACCAAATACAAAAACGCAAAATTTATAATACTTACCCATTCCGTACTCCGCACAAACACAAATGTCATAGAAATAATAAAGACCGAAAAGTACAAATTAAAGCCACGCAACTGGGCGGAATCGCTGATGGAAAAGCTCGTATCCGACTCCGACAACATCAAGCTTGTGCTCTGCGGACATTCTGGCGTTCCGAAACGCTTCAGCGGACGCCTGACATACAAAAACGCCTCCGGGAGAAACATACCCGTCGTCATGTTCAATCCGCAATCATGCAGCGGCTGGAACGGGAACGGCGGAGACGGCTGGATTCGCATAATGGAGTTTATGCCCGACGGCAAAACCATATCCATGCGCACTTATTCTCCACTATTCGCATATTCGGAAGCCACACAAGATCTTTCATGGAACAGGGACGAAGACAACGAATTTAAAGTTGAAATAGAATGAGATTGTGCGCGGCATTTTTCTTGGCCGTACTGGCCCAACAGGTTTTGTTATCCCAAACAGGGGCAGCGTTGTTCGACGCCGAAGCCGCAAATTCTTTTTTCAAAAATTCGCCAAATCTTGCCGAAGAGTCGAGAAAGTATTATAGCGAGGCTGAAGCGGAATACCTAAACGGCAAGATTGCTGCGGCGTATTCAAAGCTTACCGCGGCAAAATATCTATCGAACCTCGCCAAAGCGGGGAAAAGCGCTCCGGCAGAATTGCGCGCGGAGTTGTTGTCCGATCCGGCGCTCCTTGACGAATTCGTGTCCTCAATATCGCCGGAGGACAACATGCCGAAAGTTTTTGAAATACTATCGGAAATACGCGAAAAATTTCCCGAAAAGTTTGAAAAGTATCCCCGCTTGGCGATCGCAATCTCCATTGTGTTCGACGCTCCTCCCCCGAAAAACTGGCCCCACGGGCAAGTCTCCGAAAAGCTGCTCCCCCGCGTTTTGCCGAATCCGGCTAAGCGTTTCGAAGACATAGTGTCTATGCGCGAGCGCGGAAAGTTTCTGATACAAACCGAAAAGCTGTCGGTGGAGGAATTAAAATATTTGGTGGCATCGCCAGCCAGCGACGAGGATATCGAATGGGCCCAAAAAAGCGTGTCCGTAAACCTTTCCAATATCCAGAAATTGTATCCTTCGATAAATTACGACAAGGCAAGGCTGAACCAAAAACTGTTCAATTGGAACGGCGACGACTACCGCCTAAAGACAATAAAATCAAGGGGCGGAATATGCACGGACCAGGCTTATTTCACCTCCGAAGTCGCAAAAGCCAACGGGGTCCCGGCGCTCATATTTTCTGGAGCGGGCAGCGACGGATTCCACGCATGGGTGGGATATATGCAAAGGCTAGGCTCATGGAATTTCGACGTTGGAAGATACGAAAACGCGCGTTTTGTCACCGGCACCGCAATAGACCCGCAAACATGGAAAACCGCGACCGACCACGCTCTCGGAGCCATGCGCGAAGGCTTCCGCAACGGGGCAAAATACAAAAACTCGGAAATGCACACGGCTTTCGCAAATTACTTTTACGAGAGAGAGGATTTTGAGAAGTCGCTCGAATCCGCAAAGAGCGCGGTGGTTTCAGACCAGCGTAACGCCGTCGCATGGAATACGCTTGTGGCTTCCATGGAAAAGCTCGGCAAGCCTAAAGGCGAAATTTGCTCCATATACGAATCGGCCGTAAGGGCCTTCTCTAAATACCCCGACATCGACGCGGAATTCAGAAAAAAGCTCGTAGAAATGTACCGCGAAGATAAAAACTATCAGGCGGCGCGCAAACTTTCGACTTCAATCATGCTTAAAACGAAAAATGCGAGGCCAGATATCGCAATGGAATTCGCCCGCAAGGAATTGGAGCTCGACATAGCCGAAGGCTCCGCAGACAAACTCATTTCTACTTACAAGCGCCTTTTGTCCGCGTTTAAATCCGATTCGGCGGTCGCCATAGGCGGAATCACGGTGCCGATCGTCAACGCACTCCTGAAAGCCGAAAAATACGAGGAAACCCGCGAGATAATGGAGACAACGCGCAAAGTCCTGAAGCCGTCAAAAAACGCCCTTATCAAACCCGTTCTCGACAACATAGACTCGCAGCTTGACTCCATACTGAAAAAATACGGGAAAAAAACCGAATAGCCCCTGCGAATATTAGTTGCGCAAATATTGCATAATTATTAATATTTTTTATAATATATTTTTCATTTTTTATATTGAATATTATATATAGATATGCAATATATCGCAAAAATATGAGAGACGCTGGTAAATATATAAGGCGGACGATATCCATATCGCCCCATGTCGACGAAATATTAAATGCGGGCGCAAACCGCGAATTCGGCGGAAATTTCAGCGCTTTTTTGGCGCATGTCGTTCTCGACTATGTAAAATGCAAGGACTGTTTTTCAAATTCCAGACGCTGGAACGAAAAAATCGAGCATAAGGAGCAGCCGGCCAACGCCGCGGGCCGGAATAAAGTTTGACCTTTCGCATCGACGGCGGTTCTTTTGCCCGCGTTTGTTGCTCAAAATCCGCATAAAAGCCCAACAGCGCCCTTTTCGGGCGGGCGTAAGCGCGGAATAAATTTGCGAAATTCGACTCCTCGCTTCCGAAAAACGGCGCCGGCGTTTTTTTGTTCGCCCCCCACTCCGAAATCCGCTCTGGAGTTGTCTCGTTTTTAAATTCGCGTTATGTTATAATTTTTACCACATGATATAATTTATCTGGTTGATTTGCGGAGCCGCCGAACATATAATTAATCCTCCATGAAAACAAAAAATATTATGGTGGGAGCGGCGGTATTTTTGTGCGCATGCGCGCGACTTACGGGCGGCGGCGTGGCTGAATACCTGGAAAAAAATTCGCTCGAAAGAAAATGCGACTCCTCTTGGAAATACGCCGAAGTTCAATATTCCCTCCCATATTGGCCAACGGCGATATCGGCATGCTTATAGACTACCGGAACTGCCAATTTCAAGACGTCCCGTCATACAAAAAAATCAAATGCGTAGGCGGAAACTACATGCCGTCGATATACCGGGCGGGCAGGCGGACCGACAAGGCCGCTCTTGCATGTTTCGGCAGGATCGAGGAAAAAGTAGGCACTGCGGATTGCGACAGCGCAAAGCCGGATTCCTGGGTTCAAACGCTCGACATAGCCCGCGCGCTCTCAAAAACTGAAAACACTTTCGGGAATGGGAAAATATCGTCGGAGGCCTTTGTGCACGCCGACATGCCGGTAATTGCCGTAAGCAAAAAATTCGAGGGGGAAAACGTAAAGTCGTACGTTTTCGAATATTTGTTTTCCAAGAGAAATACCCGGACGGAAACGCCGCTGCACATGCGGATAGAAAAATCCGACGACGGTTTTTCATTTGAGCTGGAAAAGGCTGTAAAATCCGTCCGCGGCCAAGTCTCGGTAATATGCGACTATCCCGGCGCAAAAACAGAAATAAGCCAAAACGGAGTTGCAATAACCCTGAACAATCCCAAAGGCGAGGCGCATTTTTATATCGTCTTTGCCGACGACTACAACGGAAACGACTTTAAAAAACAGGCCGGAGAAATCAAATCCCTTATAGCCTCAAAGAAATGGGACGGCTTAAAAGCCTCGCACGAGAAGTCTTGGGAAAACTTCTGGGGCGGCAATCTGGTGTCCATTCCGGACAAGGAACTTGAAGCCGTTTATTATACCGCCATATACAACCTGAAATGCTGGTCGACGAAATGGTCGATACCCGTCGGTATTCTCCCGTCGCACTGGGAGGGAAAGTATTTCGGGTTTACTTTTTTCAATCCCGCGCTTTGCGCGTCGGGGCATATCGACGAGGCGCTGAAAGTCGGCAGATTTTGGAGAAGCATATTAAACTTCGCGCTAAGCCGGGCCGGAAAGTCGCAAAAAGGCGTCACTGTGGGGGCGAGATTTTCGTGGCTTACGATAGAGGACGGGAGGGAAGGCCTATACTACACCGGGCGCTGGCTCGACCACGTTCTGCACATGTGCAACATATCCCTCGAATCGTACACCTGTTTCCGATATACGAACGACATGGACTATCTCAGGGAAACCTGCTATCCTTTAATACGCGAGTGCGCAGAATTTTTTAGAATACAGACAATCTACACCCTTGCGGATGGGCGAACGGTAATAGGCAAGGTTTGCGATTTGGAAAGGCTCCCCACCGCAATCGAAAATGCTTTTCTGACGACAACAGGGGCGATGGCGACATTCAACTTTGCCGCGGAGGCCGCCGAAATCCTCGGAGTGGACGCCGACAAGGCGAAGGAATGGCGCAGAATTTCGGCCGAGCTTTCAAAATACCTTCCAAACGACGGCGAAAAATACCTGCCATACCCGAACGCGCCCGAAAGAAGCGTCGGATCGCTTAGCGGCTTATACCCCTACGGTTCGGTCGGAGCTGACGACAAATTGCAGCGCGCGGCCGTTTACGATTTTGAAAAGAACGGAATTTCAGTTGGCAACATGTATATTATCGGCAAAGGTGTATGCTCGTGGTATGCGGCTTGGCTAAGCTGCGCGCTCTCGCGCCTCGGCGACGGAAACGCGGCATATAAATCCCTAAAGATGTCAACTGATTCGGCCGGAAAATTCTACGAGATTTTCGAAATCAACGAACCGGGAGTAGTCATGTCGGTTCCGTGGTGTTCATCGCCACAGGGAACTTTCATTCAAGCCCTGAATGAACAGCTCTTGCAATGCGAAGGCGACACCGTAAAAATTGCTCCGGCAGTCCCCGACAACTGGAAAGATTTTTCCTTCAAACTTAACGCATACGACGACATCGCCGTATCGGTAAAGTTTGAAGGCGGCAATCTTGCGCACGCCGAATTTACGGGAGGTCGCAACACATCGGGCCGCGAAAAAACCGTCATTATGCCGAACGGAAAAATTCAAAAGCTCAAATTGGGCGCCGGGCAAAAGATTACTGTCAAATAAAGAACTTAACCTTGCGCAAAAAACTTGCGTGTAAAAAGCGCTCCTGATTGCAGTCAGGAGCGTTTTTTATTAATCTTAGGCCTTTCGCACCCCGCTTGCAATACTCCGCTTTCGGCGCCGCAAGGTAGCCACTACTTTTTTACTATCTCGAAAAACGGCGTGACGCCGTTTTTCAACTTTGAGGTGTCAAGATCGATTTTCACTTTTGTGCCCTCTCTCTTTAAGGCGATAGGTTCACGCCGCAAACCGTCGGCGCGCAGCGGATACATTACATATTCCCCCTCGTCCAGATCGGCGTATGCATTTAATTTGCCGACCTTCATTCTTACCGGCAAAGTTCCGCCTTTTAAAAGAACGGAACCGTCGAACGAAAATTCCTGCCCCGTATTGCGCGCCTCCGTAGAGTATATGAGAAGCAGTCTGGAACTCTCCGATATTGGCTTTGCGTCGAGCGATGAAATCGAAACGAGAGCGTCGGTTCCGCTTGAAACGACCTCCAAGCGCCCCAGCTTCTCCCCCCTGCCGAAACGCATTGCCACGGCTTCAGTGCGCGGTGTGACAACCTTTAGCAAGCCCTCTTTTGAACGCAGCGTTATCTCTCCGGTATCGGTCTGGTAAACGCCGTCTTTCGGGCTGGAAACATTGTCGTTTGAAAGAATGCCGCGCTTCTTTAAAAGCTCCGCGAAATCGTCTATATCGAATTTGGAATCCTTGGATTGAAGAACATCACTAAACCAATCCGACGCGAAAATGTCGCCAGAACCGCTCGGAGCCAAACGCACTGAAGCCTTGCGCGGCTTTGAATCTTTTAGCGCCTGCGGCGAGGGAATGTCGGAAACGGACGTGGCGAACCCGGTCATTAGCGAAATTCTTGTCTGCGCAGGATTCATTGCCATGCACGAATCCGCAGAAAGATCGAACCACTTTTTGGACAGCACCAAATCGACGGAGTGCTTCGACTCCGACACGTCCCCGCGCCAGAACAACAGTTTTGCCAAAACCTCGTTTGCGCGCATCACAGGCGATGAGCCCGCTGAAAACGAAGCAATCGGCGCGGGCTTTTCGATAACGGCATCCGCATGTATAAACAACTGCGACCACCCCTGAAACGCCCCGTAAGCGGGAAAAATCAAACCGCCCTCGTAAACATACGGATTCCAATGGCAATAATTGTATTCCATGACGATAAACGGACGGTTGTTAATTCGCGTCGACATTGCGTCGCGGAAATAGGAACATTCCGTTTCCAGACAGCTTTTTTGAGACACGGAACAGCCGACCTCGCCCCAGCCTCCGTGCGGGTGGCAATAATAAATGTCGATTGCGCAAATATCGCTGTCGCGCGCGCGCATGGCGGTATCGGACATTCTCCTGCTTCCGTCGCCCTCATATACGAGCCCCTTGTAGCCCGCCTCTGCCAACACCCCCCGGCAGAACGAATTGAAACGCGAATGCGAATCGGCCATGAAACGGTACCAGTCGTTTTGCGACAATTTTGAACTTCTGTAAATGTGTTCGGGTATATTTACGTCGTCGAAACTTTCCAAGTGCCTGTTCGGTTTCCATGTCGCGTTCAACCTTGAGATGTCGCCGTACTTTTTGCGGAGCCATTTTACCCATTCTCCCTTTGCGTACGGAATCAGATACGGCACGTTGACTACCAGACGCTCGTACCCGGAGTTCATCTCGCCGAAAAAGTTTACCGATATCACAGCCGGGTCCTCGGCAAGCGACATGCCCGTGTACGGATTTTTCCGAGCAAGGCCGTCGAGGACGAACGCTCGCCAGTACGATAGCATTTCGGGGTCGCACAAAATGCAACGCAACTTAGTTTCATCGCGCGTTTCAAACGTGTAGTTCGGCTGCCCGAGATCGGGGGAAACAAGCCTGTATTGTATATAAATGCCGTTGCGCTTCAACTCGGATATAAAGAAATCCACAGTGTCCCTCATCTCCGGATTGGTCTTGGAGGAGGGAATCCAAAGATTGACTGCGTTATACCCCTGGGCGCGTATCGCGGCGGCGCGGCGGCGGCAATTTTCGCGCGTCTTTTGCACGTCCCCCTTGACGAACAGTCTGGAAGTGGCGCTGTTATACCCGAAAAACTTTATTTCGCGCTCGGAATCCTTCTCAAATGCCAAGCGCCCCCTTGAGTTGACGATAGTTCTGCCGAATTTTCCGGCCGGAATTTGCGAATCAGGCAAACCGAAATAAAGCGCGCTGCCCTCCTTTACGGACAAATCCTCCATATCCACCGGCTTGAATTCTTCCGGATCTGTCGTTTTGGGGACTGTTGTAGATACTTCCTTATGGGATAACGAAACCGCAGCCAAAAGCACCTCGGCGTCATTAGTCGAAAACATTCTCAAGCGCTTTATTTTGCAATTCTGACGCAGCGGCACTTTTGAAAGATACAACACCCCGCCGTCTTTATAAACCGGGCGGGCGTTCAATTTGGGTTCCTCCTTTTTATAGTCCGAAATATTTTCCGACTCATTAAAAACGGTGATGCTCTTATTGCCGTCAAGATATTCAACAATCACATAAAACTTCCCTTTTGAAAGGCGCGCCCCCGAAATAAGCATATACAAATACCGCCCCGTCTTTATATTTTTCGGAAGATAAAAATATTCGTGTTGGCAAGATTTTGAAAACACCACAACGTCTCCGTTTTCCCCGGTTTTTCCCGTGAGGAATTTCACCCCGCCGAATTCTCCGAAGTCGTCTTTAGACGGAAGCGGCGACTTGAACGCCCCAGGAATTTCAAACTCCGAATGATTGGAACCGAGCTTCGCGTTGCATATAGAAGAGATGTCCAACGGAATATCCTCCGCCGGACGGGCAACGCCCAGCGGCTTAAACTTCAGCGATATTTCAACCGGCTTTCCCGGTTCCGCCGCAGCCCTTTTAAATATGCGGGCCGAACGCGACACTACCGCATATGATTTTTCCCCCACGTTTTCCGGCGGCATTACGGCCGGCAAAAATCCGCCGGATGGCAATTCGCTCCAAGAGAAAAAATCCCGCGAGAAGTCTCCGTTGACAACCGGCTCGCCGTTGATGCGCACATCCGTATAGGCGACCGCATATTCCGTATCCACCCCGCCTTTTTTATGAATGAATTTCCCCTCCAGAAAAAGCGTAAAAAAGCGCTCCGAAGGAATAAAGGAAAACTTCATGTCGGTCCATTCGCCAGCCTTGCCCTCCTTATAAAAAAACGCCTGCGTATGCGAGTTGGGGGAGGGAAATTTTGAATAAATAAACTCAATACCTCCGCTTTGTGCGGGAATTTCCATCGCTTTTGCCGATCTCACAAACACCGAAGCCGACAATGCGTCGTCCCCAAAAGAAGCCGACGCAAATAACAAAATAAAACAAAATAAAAACAGATTTTTCATACACCCTCCTTTCGCACAACAAATAATATTTTTCGGATTCCGGACAAGCTTTTTGTATTATTTTCTTTCAATAAAAAGCAATTTTAACATTATCGCTCCAATGGACGAAGAATACCTCTATTACATAAAGCTTTGCGCAATTCCGGAAATCGGGGCCATGACAGCCATGCGCCTAATAAGGCATTTCGGTTCCCCGCGTGAAGCTTTGTCAGCCTCAAGGGGCGAACTGATGGAAGTCGAAAAAATAGGGGCAAAAACGGCGGATTCGATAATTTCAAACCGAGACAGCATCGACGTTGAAAAGATTATGGAAAAGATGTCGGCGGCCGGAGCGCGCTACATACATTTCAACGATCCGCGCTATCCGCGAATGCTGAAGGAAATATCCGACCCTCCCGTAGGATTTTACATAGTCGGCGACTGCGACTTCTCCGCCCCGTGCATCTCAATTATAGGTTCCAGAAACTGCTCCATATACGGGCAAATTACCGCAAAAAAATTTGCCGCATCGTTCGCCAGGGCAGGTTTTACGGTGGTCAGCGGAATGGCGAGGGGAATCGACAGCTGTGCGCACTACGGCGCGTTGGAGGCCAAAGGCAAAACCATCGCGGTGCTCGGGTGCGGCGTGGACGTCCTATATCCTCCGGAAAACGGAGAGTTGTACGGCAAAATAGCCTCCGGCGGCGCATTAATTTCCGAATTTCCGCTCGGCACGCGCGCCGACAAACAAAACTTCCCCATAAGAAACAGAATAGTATCGGGTCTTAGCGCAGCTACGCTCGTTGTGGAATCGGACATCAAGGGTGGAAGCATGATAACCGCAAGGCTCGCAGCCGAGCAGGGCCGCGACGTTTTCGCAATTCCAGGCAGAATAGACCAGGCGACAAGCCGCGGATGCAACGCCCTTATACGCGACGGCGCCAGACTTGTCACATCGCCCGACGATATATTTGACGAACTCGCATTCTCCCGCAGGCTCGAATTTTCCGCGAAAGAAAAATCCCCCCCCCATTCAGAGGCGGCTCCGACCCGCGCCCGCCAGAACCCGGAAAGGCCCGGTTTTCCCGCAATAAGCCTGTCGGGAGACGAAGCAACCGTTTATAAATGCTTCGATTCCGAAGAAAGACTGGACGCCGACAAGGCCGCGGAGCTTTCTAATCTTCCTGTGTCGAAATGCATTTCCGCGCTGCTTATGCTGGAAATAAAAAAAGCCGTAGTAAAAACTCCGGACGGCGCGTGGCGCAAGAGAGCATAAAAAATTTTTGCTGCGCAAATCCGAAAGGCACCGCATGTCGCAATTGCGCGAATCGGCGGAAGGAAATAAACATTCTAAAGTTGCTTCTGCCTTTTGCAACACCGCAGGCAAACCTTAAGAATCCGAACTTTCCTCAGCCGCGCAGATGCACCAAGCCTTATAAGCCCCTCCGTATGACGGTTCAAATTCCTAATTGGAAAGAGAAAGCGCAACCCGGACCGAATGCAAATCTACGGAAAAAATTCCACCGCGCCGCGCGCCGGCGCTTTTTTTTCTATCACCTTCCCCGAAAAAAATACCCGCGCCTTATTAAGGTTGCGACTCGAAGCCGCGGCAGGAAGAAGACAACCACTCGAAAAGCAGTTCCTCCTTTTCGCTGTCCGAAAGCCTCCATGTATCGTCCAGCGCCCTCATTCTTTTCGTAAGATTGTCAAGGCACAGCGCGCTGAAGACCGACAAATTAAAACTCTGCACAAATCCCGACATCTTCACGGAAAAGAAAAAGTCGGCCTGGGAATGAGCCGCTTGGCTTGCCCCAGCGCGCTCAGTGCCCATCAGAAGGGCTACCGGCCTGTCGGCAGGAATCTCGTCTAAACTTAACGCGCCGGCGCGCAGCGTGGACACCGCAATCGAATAGCCTTTTTGCCTAATATGGCGAAGCGCGCGCAAAGTATTTTCCTCGACCGCGGAGGGAAGCGGGCCGCTGTGTGAAATCCCGTTGCGGGGAAGCACGGCCTCGCCGCTGACAAAGCGGCGTATAGTAAGCCATTTCGATGCCCCGGCATCAACGTTGGAGCTTATCCTTTGAATATATCTGTTTTCGATAAAATACGCGTCTTGAATCCCGAAGGCGTCGCAATTTCTAAGGACGGCGGCCGCATTGTGCGGCTGAAATACGTCCTCTAAGACCACGCATATCTTGCGCGTCCGCATTTCGAGAACGCGCTTCATTTTTAAGAGGCGCTCCGGCGTGATTTTTTTTGAAAGCCGCTCCGTTTCTGCATTCATAATTCGTGGTTTGGGCGCGAACAAATGTCGTTATACGGCTCGGCCGGATATGGCTTGCCGGCATTGGAATTGTCCAGCATAAATTCGTCGCACACCTTAAGAAGCGCGGCAATGCCCGTAGCGCGGCGCATTTTATACAAAAATTTGCCTTCCGAATCAACGGAAGCCCCTATAAAATTTAAAAACTTTTTAAGCCTGGAGTCCGGAAATTTAATTTCCACGGAATTTGCGAAAATGCCGGCGCAAATGTCGTCGATATACGCCCGCACATCGGACAATTTCGGAACAAAAGGCTTTATACCGGCGAAGGTCTCCCTTATTTGCCTAAATATCCACGGGTTTCTAACGGCGTGGCGGCCGCACATCACCCCCGCACATCCCGTGTTTTTTACGACTGAAAACGCTTTTTGGGCGCTTTCGATGTCTCCGTTGGCAATTATAGGTATGTCGCACATCTTTACGGCCTTGGCAATGCACGAATAATTCGGCGTCCCGCGGTAAAGCTGTTTGACCGTGCGCGCATGCACTGTCACAAAATCTGGCCCGCACGAAACAACCGTATCGAAGAGCTTCTCGAAACCGGCGTCGGAATCGAATCCCGTACGCATCTTTACGCTCAAAATCCCCCCCCATTCCGAACGCATTGCCTTAAGAATTTCCGATATTTTTTCAGGGCTTTTAAGCAAGCCTCCCCCGACGTTCTTTCTGTAAACTTTCGGAGCAGGACAGCCTAAATTCAAATCGAGCATTTTTATTTGCGGGAACTTTCCGAGTTCGGAAACGGCACGCGCAATATGCGAGACGTCGCCGCCTATGAACTGCGCGCACACCCTTTCCGGATTCCACAAAACCGACTCCAACACGCGCCCACCAAGACAGTAATATTCGTGTATGCGGAAATATTCGGCAACGTAGAAATCGGGCGCCCCCCTGCACTCGATACATTTCATAAACCCCGCATCGGTGATGTCCTGCATCGGGGCCAAAGCCGTCGCCACTCCCGATCCGCTAAAAAACGGCACACGTTCCATTGAGAATCAGCATCCCTTGATTTTTCTGAAAGCGTCGCCCATGTCGGGAACAGAGTCGAGAACGTGCCGGGAGACAAGCACCGGCGCACCAGTGCGCAAAGCCAGCGATATCGTGTCGCTGGGTCGCCCATCGACCTCCACTATTTTAGCGCCCAATTCGTTGCGCATTTCTATATTTGCATGCGTATAAAAGGTCCCTCCTTCAACGTGGTAAATGACGGCGCTCTTTACGGTGCAGTCAAGGGCGTCGAGCATTTGCGCCATGAATTCCGAAGTGAGCGGACGCTCCGCCTTGTATCCTTCCAATGCGCTCCGCATGGCCATTCCGCGCGGACGGTCCACATATATGACAAATACTTTATCCGAAGCGCGCAAAAACGCCGCATACCCGTACGGCGACGGGCAAACGTCCAAAATTTCCGCTTTTAAGAGATCTTCCATGTTTGCATATTCCGCAAGCGGCGCCAAAAAGAACCGACAGTGCGGTTTGTATCATTTATCGGCAACGCGCGCGCAATTAAAATGCGAAACCCTAAAAAAATAAAACAAAACTTTCGGCCCCCGCAAACGGAGCCGAAAGATTTTGGTAAAATTTCTGATAAAAGCCCTACTTGGCGAGTTTGGCCGCAGCCTTAGCCAGGCGGCTCTTTGCGCGGGCGACCTTGTTCGGGTGGACGATACCGCTTTTTGCAGCCTTGTCCATGGCCGAAGCCAATGCCGCGCCGTTCTTCTTGAGCGATTCAATGTCGGCGCTTGCCGCCGCGTTTTTAGCCAGAGTCTTAATTCGGCTTACCACCTTGCGGTTGCGCAACGAACGCGTCTGGGTTCTGCGTATGTCTTTTTTTGATGATTTATTGTTTGCCATAATCGGTTTGATGAAAATCTATATTATTAAAGCAAAAGAAAAAATCGTTTCTTCGGCGAAAACGCAAGAAAAATTCTACATGGGACTCTTTTTGTGTAAAACTTGAA
The DNA here is from genome assembly GCA_944389195.1 of uncultured Opitutales bacterium. Classification (GTDB taxonomy): domain Bacteria; phylum Verrucomicrobiota; class Verrucomicrobiia; order Opitutales; family Intestinicryptomonadaceae; genus Merdousia. The sequence continues at coordinate 44,384 of CALXLM010000008.1, read as the reverse complement.
GAAGCCTATCCGCCTTTCATCGGAGGAAAACTTTTAAGGCTTAAACAATTTGCCCCTCTTTACGCCGATATCCGCGAACAAAAGCCTGCCCTTCTCCGTTTCCGTAATGAGAAGCCCGCCGCCGTCGGCAAACGCGCAGTTGCTCGGATTGTCGCCGTCGAGTGGCAATTCTCCCGATACCTCTCCGCTCGGAGAGACAATCTTTACGGCGCCACCCCCGAACACCGCCACATATAAATTTCCGTCGTCGCCGAAAGCCATGCCGTCCGGACCGATTCTTCCGCCCACATCAACCCATGGTTCGGCAGAACCCCATGCAAGCGTTTCCGGATTCCAAGTTCCGCGCCAAAGCCTTTTTTTGTACGTCTCGGCCAACACAAGCGTTTTACCGTCGGAAGAGAATGCCAAGCCGTTCGGGAAAAACTTTTCCTCGATAACCTTTTTTGCGGCGCCGCCTTTCGGCGCAGCGCAAACATAGCCGGTGGGCTTTTGGCGCGAATCTCCAGGGCATGTAAAAAGCAGGTTTCCCGCACTGTCAAAAGCCAAATCGTTGGGGTGGTCGAGAGCTTTGCCGTCCACGCTGTCGCAAAAAACCTCTATCGCTCCCGTATCGGGGTCCAATACCGACACGCAGTCGTTGCCTGCGTCGCAAAACCAGATTTTGTCGGACGCATCGACAGTTATGCCGTTCGGTTTTCCTCCGGCGACTGGAAAACGCTTAACCGCACCATCAGTTCCCAAACGCACGATGTTTCCGCCGTGTAGTTCCACAAGCCAAATATTTCCCTTGGAGTCCACGGCGGGCCCCTCAGGGAAATCGAGATTTTCAAGAATTGTCTTTATCATAAAGATTCAAATAAGAGGTATTTTCAACGCCTGGCAGCATCCTTTTATGTATCCGTTCGAAAAAATATGCCCAAGCATCTGGTATCCGACGCTCGTCCCACCCTTAAAATCTTTTTGGGTTTCGCCGTACATTGCCGGAGCGTGGTCGGAACGTATCGGCCCCTCAAATCCGCAAGTGTGATAGTGCAGAAGCATGTCCGGCACAAAGCCCTCCTGGGCGTCGATAAATGTTTCCTTGAAGCGGAATTTGTCGCCCTCGACGTCGCGGATATGGATAAAAAACAACTTTCCGCGCCGTATCCAATCGGCCGACAGCGCCTTCAAATCGGCGCCCATAAGTTTGAAAGTCGCCTGGCAAAACGTCGCCCCCAAATTATCCGAATCGAAACGCCCGAACACTTTTTCGTAATCGCCGGGAGAGGAAAGAATCCTGCCAACCCCGAAAAAGGGGCTTACGGGAGGATCGTCTGGATGCAATCCTATTTTCACCCCCGACTCCTCGGCGACGGGCAGCACAGCCTCAAGAAAATAAAACAGATTTTCGCGCAGACGGCCTTCGGATATTTGCAAATCGGCGTCCACAAACCTATTTTCCACGTCGGCATAGTCGAAAGAAGTGGTGAGTGCCCCGCCGCGCTCCGGAGCCTCCACGCTCGACCTGAACCAACCGACCGACGCCATCCAATTTAGGCAAAGCAAATTTATATCGAGCCTGCCCATGTTCCGAATCATCTGGCGGTACTTGTCTATCCATTCGTCGCGGCTGTCGAGCCCCAGCTTTATGGGCGACATATCGAACTGGTCGCCTTCAAGCCCGTAAAGTTTTATCCCCGCCGAAGCGAATCTCTCCTTCACGGCTTTAAGCGCGCCGAAATCGTACGGAGCCTCAAGGCCCGAAAGATCCGGAGCGGCCTTTGTTATCGCATGGGTAATTCCCATTTGCCGGGCCAAAGACAGTTTCGCAACGTCGCCCGAAGACGGCAGCATCATCGTAAGAACCATTGTCACTCAAGCTCCATTTTCAATACAATCGACCGCGAAAATGCCGGAAGATCTATCTTTCCCCCCGCCTGTTTCAATTCGCCCGAAACGTCAGTCCACGGGTTGTAATACGAAACGGACGCCACTTTTTTCATGCCGGCAAACTTCCAAAGCGGAACTGAAACGCCAGACACCGCACGCGGCTTTTGACCGCGTTCAAGCTCGGAGCGCCAGTCGTTTTTTGCGTCGCGTATCCAAACCAGAACGGTCTTTTTGCCGTTAAGCGCGTAAAAGCGCAGCCCGTCCGACTCGAAGCGCGACGGCGCAAAATTTTCCTCGATGGGGTTTATGCCATCGATAGCCTTTGCGAACCTTCCGAAATGCCAATAAAGATTGTTTTTGGCCACATACCACTCCCAATGCCATGTCTGCCCCGCCCCGGCCGAACCGGAGAAAAACGGAGCAAAAAGGACGTCGTGGAGTATGGCTCCGTCAGTGTCTTTCGCGTAAAGATTAAAGGGCCCGGTGTGCTTCGGATTCACCGCTCCAGACTCCGCAAGCACCGCCGGTTTTCCCGGGGCGTTCGCCAAAAGAATGTCTATGGCGTCGGCGCAAAAAACGTCAACCGGGCCGTGGCAGATTTCAAAAGGCGCCCCGCAGTCGAGATAGCGGTGGGCCTGCGCCACTTCGTTTGACTCCATCGGCATAAACGCTTTATAATTCTTTGTGCCCCTGTCCGAATCGAAACTTCCGAGGCTCTGCATAACAAGGTGGTTGGGAAACTTTCTTTTCACCTTCGGCAGCATTTCGGCGGTCCATTTTCTAACAAGCTCTATTTTTGCGCTTACACTGTTCATCTCGTTCCACAATTCCACACCGAATACGTAGGGATCGTCTGCATAGCGCTTGGCGAATGATTGCACATAGTTAAGATAAAGGCTTTTGCCTCGCTCCGAAACGACATATTCTTCCATGTTTTTAAACAGCGGCGCGTACGCGGGCTGGCGAAACTGGTTTTTTAGGCGGTTTGCGTCGCTCGTATTGGGCTCGGCAGGTGCGGTGTTCCTAAAGTGCTGCATGCATAGCTTCACGCGCAAGCCGTATTTCCGCGCCAATTTCATGTAGCGGTCGAAACGCTCCATTTTTTTAGCGTCGTATTCGCCGGCTTTTGTTTCCATATTGAAGAAGTCGGCCCCCACCCATATTCTGACGAAATTGCCTCCGTTTTTCGACAACTCCGCCATTTGCGCTTCGATTTTTGCGAATCCCTCCTCTTCGGTTCCGTCGTAAAAATACGGGCGGGGAAAGCATAAGTTCATGCCTATCGGAATATAGGGCGTGCCGTCGGAAAACGAAAAATAGCGAGGGTTATCCTTCGACACTCCGATAAATCCGGAATCCTTTTCGGCTTTTGAAGTGCTGCCGGCCGTGCCGCACGAACATAAAAACGCAAGCGGCGGCAATATGCATACCCATACCGCAAAACTTATCTTATCGAATATTTTCATAATCTTACTTTAAACAGATTAGCCTATTACGCCGTTTTTTCAACATTCAAAGCGCACATTTTTTATAAACTGTCAACTTATTTTCGGGTTTTTCATTGACTTTAGAGGCAAACGACATAGACGCCTAAAGAGAGCGCGAATAATTGCATATATTATTATGAAACGCATGTGCATTTTTTTTAGATTCAAGCCGGCAGTTTTTTTCATGCTTGCCGCGGCTTTGCCGCAAAGCCATGCCTGCTCCGCGCAACAGGGGGAAAGCCGACCGCTCACGATAAATAACATATCATACACCGAGCGTCCCGACCAGTATTCGCGCGAGCGCTGCAAACTCGACTTGATGCTGCCCGCGGGCTCCAAAGACTTCGCCACTCTCGTATGGTTCCACGGGGGCGGCATCACTTCCGGGCAAAAGCATTGGCCGAAAGGGTTTGAGGGAGAAAAAAATCTCGCATTGGTGGCGGTGAACTACCGCCTGTCCCCCAAAATAAAGGCGCATGAAGCCATCGACGACGCCGCGGCGGCCGTGGCATGGGTCCTAAAAAACATCGAAAAATACGGAGGCGACAAAACAAAGGTTTTTGTCGCCGGGCATTCCGCCGGAGCCTACCTTTCGGGCATGGTAGCTTTTGCGCCGCGCTATCTCAACGCGCACGGGCTGAAAAATACCGATTTGGCCGGCGCCATACTTTTGAGCGGGCAGGCCACCACGCATTTCCAGGTAAGAAAAGACTTCGGCGACAAAGATCCCCAGATGCTCCCTAAAATAGACGAATATTCCATCATCGGAAACGCCGCAAACAAAGTCCCCCCCACATGCCTCATACTCGGGGACAGGCGCATAGAGTTTCCGGAACGCGTGGAGGAAAATTTCCTGCTGGAATGCGTCGTACGCAAGCTGAAAAGCGCAAAAATAGTGGAAATATTCGAGCTGCAAGGGTTGGACCACGGCACCGTTTCAAGCGCCTTCCAGCCCGTCGCCAAAAATTTTATAAAGCGCGTACTTGCCGAAAACGAACGCGTTTCCGACCGCGCGGACTGATTTGTTTTAACAAAAAAATTGACACCGGGAGTGACTTTTGAAAGAATCTGGTTAATCGTTTAATCGACAATGAAAAATTTCAAACTCTCCAACCTTGCGCCCGTGCTGATGGCGTTTTTCGTAATGGGCTACGTGGATATGATAGGCATATCCGCAAATTATGTAAAAGCCGACTTCGGGCTGTCGGACACAATGACCAACCTTTTCGGTTCTCTGCTGTTTTTCTGGTTTCTCGCGCTTTCGCTTCCGACGGGAATCGTCATGAACAAAATCGGGCGCAGAAGAACGGTGGCATTCAGCGTGGCGGCCACGACGCTCGCCATGGCCATACCCGCCGTCGAATATTCGATGGCGGCAATGACGCTTTCGTTCATACTTCTCGGGATGGGCAACGCCGCGCTGCAGGTTTCGATAAATCCGCTCGTGGCTGACATAATACCCGCGGGGAAACTCGCCAGCGGGATAACGCTCGGGCAATTCGTAAAAAGCGTGGCCTCATTTGCCGCTCCGATAGCGCTCCTCTACGGCGCCTCGGCATGCGGAAACTGGCGCATGGCCTATCCGGCTTTCGCGGCGATATCGCTTATTGCGGCGATCTGGCTTTGGATTTCGCGCATAGAGGAAAGCGCCCCCGCAAAAAACTCGTCGTTTTCGGAATGTTTCGCGCTGCTGAGAAGGGCCGCCATAGCCGTCATGTTTTGCGGCATTTTAGTGCATGTGGGCATCGACGTTGGCGTAAACATTACCGCGCCGAAAATCCTTATCGACCGCGCCGGCATGGACCTCGGCGAAGCGGGATACGCTACAAGCTTGTATTTCTTCTTTAAAACGGCGTCGGCATTCGCCGGCGCCGCCATATTGGCAAAGGTTTCCCCCCAAAAATTTTTCGCCGCAAGCGTTGCGCTCGTAATAGCGTCCTGCGCCGCCCTGCTTTTTCTTTCCGGCAAGGAAGCCATATTTGCATGCATCGCCCTTGTGGGAATCGGAAACGCAAACGTCTTTTCCGTAATTTTCTCCCGCGCGATGCAAACCATGCCGGACCGCAAGAACGAAATATCCGGGCTAATGGTCATGGGCATATCCGGAGGCGGAATTTTCCCCCTGTTGATGGGAGTTTGTTCAGACGCCGCAGGTTCTCAAACCGGAGCCATAGCGGTTATTTTGGCATGCGCGCTTTATCTCGGATTTGTGGCGTTTAAAATGTGGCCGCAAAAGGGGGTGCAAGGCGAGTGATGATGCCAAGACGCCTGATTTGAGGCGTTTTTCCGACAAAAGCCCACTGCGCGGAATTCCAAGCCGGACCGGAGCGAAGATAATATGCTTGCAAATAAAGGCGCCGCGTGCGACATCTCCGTCGGTAGATTCGCCGAAATTGCGCCATGAAAAAAACGTCAGTCTATATTTTTATCGACGCGCTGGGCTGGGAAACCGCTTCAAAATGCGATTTTATGGGAGGGACTTTGCCGTACAGGACCCCCGTAAAGCCGCAATTCGGATACGCTTCCGGAGCCATACCAACGCTTCTGACGGGAACGCCGCCCGCCTCGCACGGACATTTTTGCCCGTATTTTTTCAACCCCAAAGATTCCCCGTTTAAAGCCTTTAAATATTTGAAGTTCCTTTTCGGAGCTGGGCTGTACCCCAAATGCCTTTTCAACAGCAAACACGCAAGAAAATATGCCGAAAAAATCGTGCGGGCTGTAAAGGGATATGACGGTTTTTTCAAACTTTATTCTGTGCCGTACGACAAACTCCGATATTTCGACTATTGCCAAAAACGCGATATTTTCACCGCAAACGGCCTGGCTCCTGCCAAAAATCTTGCGGATATTTTATGCGAATCAGGAATAAGGCACTTCATCTCCGATTGGCGGAAGCCTGTTCCGGAAATCATATCTGAAGCAAAATCGTCAATTTCTGGAGGCGATGTCGATTTCGCATTTATAACCCTACCCGGCCTCGACCGCTTCACGCGCTACGTTGCGGAAGACGATAAGGCGATGGCGGACGAAATAGCAAAATACGAAACGGCCGTATTGGAAATCATGTCCGCATTGGAAAAGTCGCAAAACGCCTTTAAGCTTTCGGTCGTCTCCTCTCACGGGGTCATACCGTGCATAAAAACCGTGGACATAATGAAAAAAATAAGCTCGCTTGGGTTGAAATTCGGCAGGGACTATGCGGCCTTTTACGAACCTTCCATGGCTGTCTTTTGGTATCTAAACGGCGAATCGCGGCAAAAAATACGCTCCGCGCTTTCCGGTTTCGGATCTTTCGGCGGACGCTTTCTCGGAGACCCAGAAAAAATCGAATTCGGCATACGATTCCGCGGCGCAGAACTCGACAACGCAAAATTCGGCGACGACATATTTCTCATGGAGGAAGGCGCACAAATCGAACCGAATTTCAGGGCGCGCAAAGCCTCCCGGAGATTGCGCGGATTTTATCCCGACAGCCCCGCGTCCATGGCGGCGCTTTTATCGACCGATAAGCCGCCCTTTGAAGCGCGCGAATTTTGCGACATATTCAAATTGATGAGACGCGACATAGACTCAATTAAAAACGGACATTAAACGCGCCGAAACCGTATTAACCGCATTTAGCCGAAACATGCAGCCGGATTATCGGATTATCCGGAACTGTATAAGTTGCCTAAAGCCGAAATATGCGCGCTACATAGTTTTGGATTCGCATATGCCGCGAAGCCGAAATCCCCGTTTTGGAGTATTGCCGCCGCGGCGCAACCGCATCGTAAAGCGCATAACCAGCGCAAACCAGCGCAAAGTATCAGACGAAAACTCTTCCGAGCTCCAAAGTGAACCAAAGCGCCAAAAACACGACCATCACGAATTTTAGGACCGAAGCAGCCAGCGAACCTATAAACGCGCCGAAACCCGCCTTAGTGGCGTCTCTAAACGACGCCCCACCTATCCATTCAAACGCGAGTGCAAAAACAAACGGCGCCAGAAAAATCCACACCAACGGCGGCGGAATAAAGATTCCAACAAACACTCCGACAAACGCCCCGAAAGCCCCCCTCCATGTGGCCCCGAATTTTTTTACGCCAATATAAGTGGTTATGAAATCGAGAAACTGTGCAATAAGAGCCACAGCCACGCCCACCCATACCAAAAGCCACGATATCGGAACCGACGGGACAAAAACCTTGAATCCGAAAAGCGCAACTCCGGCAAGCAGAGGTCCCGGCAAAACCGGCAAAAACGAGCCCAACGCTCCGACCACAAACATGGCATAAACCGCAAACGCCGCGCAGGCTATGTAGATTTGATCTTCCATTTAATGCTTGAAAATAAGTTATTCTTCTTTTTTATCGATTAAAGTACTATATTTTAAAACTATGGAAAATAAAGACAGCAAACTTTTGGAAATACTTCAACAAGAAAAGTTCCTCGCGTTTTTCGATTTTTGCAAAATCGGCGAAACCGGCGAAAGCGAAATCGACGGTTTATGCAAGGTGGCCATTCCCCAAAACCTCGACAGTATAGATTACATTTGCCTCACCTTTATATTCGACACGCCGAGCGAGGCCTCCAGACAATTGGCAAAGCGCATCATGTCGAAGCTTTCCACAGAAGCCTTCAGAAGGGCGGAGCCGTCCGTATATGCAGTCACGAGCGTTCCGGCCATCATGCGCCAGGCCGAAAACTACATACACCAGCTTGACGTCATATTTAAGGACAAAGTCCACGAAGACCATAAGGCCATAATAAACAGGCTTGTATATACGATACGCAACGCAGCTGGCCTCGATACGGAAGTCCCGCAATGGTGGGAGGAATCCGAAGCGCCGGCCCCGACAGAGGCGGAAAAGGCGAACTGGTCGGAGCGCATAAAGGCGTTTTTGGGAATCAGGCAATAGCCGTCTTTCGATAAAAGATCGCCGTTTCGTCAATTTGAAGCGGCGTTTTTAGTCATCGCAAACACTCTTAGTGAAAATGGATATTTGGTTCCATCCCTCGAAGGAAATCGAATCACTTCTAAAAAAATCCGCATCGGAAGCCGGGCTGGACGACGGCTTCGATCCGCAAGTTCGCCCGGCTGACCCCCGTTTTGGGGACTTTCAGGCAAACGGCGTTTTAGCCTACGCGAAGTCGCACAGGCAAAATCCCCGGGCGCTCGCCGAAAAGCTCGTGTCGGCTCTCAATAATTCTCCCGAATTCGACAAATCTCACGTCGGCGTATCGATAGCAGGCCCGGGCTTTATAAATTTTTCCCTCTCACCGAAATTTTTGTCGGCATGGCTGACCCGATACAAAGGGGAAACCGAACTTAAGGCGGCAGCAAGCCGGTTTTACAACGGGAAAAAAGTCGTCATAGACTACCCTTCCCCCAACACGGCGAAACAGATGCATGTCGGGCATCTGCGCCCCATGGTGATAGGCGAAGCAGTAAAGCGCCTTTTAAGGTTTTGCGGAGCAGATATCGTCACGGACAACCATATAGGCGACTGGGGAACGAATTTCGGGATACTGATATACGGAATAAAAACCCAAAAATATACGCTTGATCCCTCAAACGAAAACTCCCTTGAGGAGCTCGAACAACTGTACAAGCGCGGAAGCGCGATGGCAAAGGAGTCTGAGGAGGCCGCCAACGCCGCGCGGGAGGAACTTGTAAAACTGCAAAAAGGCGATCCCGAAAACGTGGCGCTTTGGAAGGGGATAAACTCCGTGAGCGTAGCCTCCTTCGAGAAAATGTACAAGCTCATGGGGCTGACCATAGATTTCACCCTCGGCGAATCGTTCTACCGCGACAAAGTGGGACGCATATATTCTGAACTCGCCGAAACGGGAATAGCCGAAGAGGACGGCGGCGCCCTCGTCGTCTTTTTGCGCGACCACGACAGATTCAAAACCCAGCCGTTTATCATTAGGAAAAGCGACGGCGCCTCGAACTACGCGTCCACCGACCTCGCCACGCTCCTGTACCGCGTTGAGCATTTTGGCGCCGAAGAAGTGGTATATGTCACTGACGGCAGGCAGCAGGACCATTTCCAACAGCTTTTTCTCACGGCAAAAAAATGGTTCGGCGCGAAAGGATACAGGCTTCCGGAATTAAGGCACGTCTGGTTCGGCACGATTCTCGGAGAAGACGGGAAAGCCATAAAAACAAAAAGCGGCGAGCCCGTAAGGCTGAAAACGCTTATAGACGAATCCGTGTCGCGCGCAAAATCGATACTATTGGAGAAAAACCCGGATATCGACGCTCGCGAAGCCGACGCCATCGCCAATACCGTCGGCATAGCCGCTCTCAAATACGCCGACCTCGTCCAAAACAGGACGAGCGACTATGTATTTTCATGGGACAAGCTTCTGGCTTTCGAAGGCAATACGGCCCCCTACCTTCTCTATGCGGCCGCCCGCTTGCACTCCATATTCCGAAAGGCGGGAGTCTCCCCGAGCGACCCGTTCGAACTCGACGCCTCGCCCATTGAAACGGAACAGGAAACCGCACTTGCGCGCAAATTGGTCGCACTTCCGGCGGTGTTCGAGCTTACGCTTTCGGAGCTTCGACCGCATTATTTATGCAACTACCTATACGAGCTTTCCGGAATATTTTCCACCTTCTACAACGCCGACAAAGTCATTGTTGACGACCGCAAAACAATGGCGAGGCGCCTAATGCTGTGCTCGAGGACACTCGGAATTCTCGAATGCGGATTGAGGCTCCTCGGCATAGAACCGCTTGAAAAAATGTAAGCATGAAAATCTCCACCAAAACGGGCGATAAGGGCAAAACGAAACTCGTATTTCTCAGGGAGGTTTCAAAGGCCTCCCAGCGTGTATGCGCCTACGGAGCCCTCGACGACTGCTCAGCCACCATCGGGCTTGCGCGCGCTTTTGCGGACGATCCCCTAAAAAAGAAACTTCTTAAAATTCAGGAAAGCCTTGTTTTCCTAATGACGGAACTTGCGACGGCAAAGGAAGATTTTTACAAGCTTTCCGAAAAAAACATGAGGGTTTTATCTGGCGGCGACTTGTCCGAACTCGAATCGCAAATAGACGAGTACGAACGCGACGGGACCCTGTTTAAAGGCTGGACTCATTCCGGAGAAACGCCTTTGCAGGCCGCTCTCGATATGGCGCGGGCGCGCTGTAGAAACGCCGAAAGGGAAATAGTAAAGCTGTCAGAAACCGAAGGCCTCGCCCGCGATTTCCCCATTGTTTACGTAAACCGCCTCTCCGACCTCCTCTATCTTATGGCCCAATCGGCCGCAGGCGCAAAATAGCCCAAGACAGGCACATCTAAAACCGGCAGGCAGGCGGCGGAAGCTCGCAATATTTTACACTCCTAACTAAATGTAAAATAAGTTTTGCTAAAACCGGCAGGCAATCCTGTTGAAACGTACATTATGCCGAAGAACGGCAGAACGCCCTTGCGCAACGCGCGGGCGCCGGTAGCACGCGCGTTTTGCGTGCCACAAACAAATTTACCGCCAACCGCGCTTTCAAGCGGAAAGCGTTTGACGCCAGTTTTACGCGCCGGTAAATGAGCAGTGCAAAACGGGCGGAGGGCGCCCCCCCCAATCCGCGCAAATTTGACGCTCTATTTTACCATTTCAGATACCTGAACGGATTGTCGCCGTCGGTCTGGTTGTCGATATAGTCTTTGGAATATGGGCTTGCGATGTCGGCCTTTATGTACAGTTCGTTGTCTTTCGCCCAAATGCGCCCGGAGGAATACGGTTCAACGCGCACGGACAGAACGTTGTTCCCCCCGAAGTTGACGGCATCGCGCGGAATTTCATAAAACCTGTATTTTGTCCATGTGTCGGGATGCTTCGGAGTCTTTGCTATTTGTTTACCGTTCAGATAAACGCAATCGCCGCCGACTATTCTGCCTAAAGACAAGACAAACTTGCCGGCGGACTTCCAAGACTCATGCACACGGAATGACTTTCTAACCCAATAAATTTCCCTGTACGGGAAACAAGTGTTTCCCATCGAATCGACATGCTTGTTCAATTCGAAAATATCCCAGGAATAGTCGTCGTAATCCGCCGCCGAAGGATCCCCGTTTTTAATGCCGCTTTCGGCAGAATACTTCCACAATCCCGCAAGGGCGATTTTCGAATTTCTGGGATTGCCGGGATCTGAATCGAGCAACCACGAATCGCTTATGAAAGCCGCGCCCAAATTGCCAGCCAACTGAGAAAGCGCCCTGCTCATGCGCCACGCGGTAAATCTCAGGTATTTTTTATTTGCTGTATCGAGCTCGTCGGGGAGAAGCGCAAACGCGACCGCCACCCCCTTGCCCTTTTTGATGCGCGCCCATAATCCGCCCGCGCCCGTATCTCCGCCCTCAAAAAGCTTTGCGGGGATATCAACGCGCGTATGGACGTCGCTTCTGGAAATGCCCGCGGCTTCGGGCCACTGCGGGACTTTTGCATCGGACGAAAGTTTACCGTCTTTCATGCGCAATCCGAATCTTGCTTTGCCGCGTTCGATAAGTATCATGTTGACGCCGCCGTTTAGAGCCGCCTCTATTTGCGCATCGTCGAGCCCCGAATCCTCGCCGACCACCGCAAAACCGGACTTCGGAAGCGATTTAGACTCTATAAAATTCATTCCAAACGAGCGCAGCAATGCTGCTCCCCTCTTCCCGCCGACGTAAACCGCAGGAGAATCGCCGCAAATCGCCGACGGCTTGAAAGAATCGAGATATTTTAACAGCCGCGAAAACATTTCGTCGGCAACGGGATCTCGCTCCGTCCGCGCCCCGATATCGAGGCCGCAGAACACCGCCAGGCCGGAACCGAACTCCTTTTCCATAAGGGGGGTGTATGACAGGTCAAACTGCCCCTCCAAAATCGGCCGCCACGACGAATAGTGCGGCTTTTCAAGCGTCACCGACGCCACGCTTCCACGGTTTCCCCAATGGTATCCGTAGTCCGGACGGTCCGTCGTCGAATGGACGATATCGGCATATTCCGGAACCCTCTTGCCGGAACCGCGCCAGTCGCGGAAATCGTCCGAGACGAATCCGGAAACGAGAGGATGCTTTGACTGCGAAGCCACAGTGAACATTCTACGGGCTACATGTTCTGACACGCGCAGTCCGAAAGTGTTTTTTAACGTCGCCTTGTCCTGTCCCAGGATAAGCAGTTTCCCGCCTTTTTTCACGAACTCAAGAAGATTTCCAGGCAGCGCTTTGCCAAGGGCATTCTCTGCAACGACAAGCACCCCCCCGCATGCCGAACCGTCCCAAGCCGCGAAATCCAATCCGAATAAACCGAGCACAGAGGCGAGCGAGGCGTCGGGATCAAACACTTTCAGCTTCGAAATTTTAGCGAACGACACCTTCGGATATACTGCAAAATCGAAGGAATCCGAAACCGGCTTGCCGTCGAATACGCCCTCCAAAAACACCTTGCCTTCGGATTTTTTTGAGACTTCCGGAAGATCGGCGGAAAACGGGAGGAATAGCCTGTCCGAAACAGCTGCCGTACCTGACGCCTTGCCTGAAGCCACAACCTTTTCACCGAGTTCGACACGCCAAGCAAACTCGTATTTCGCGTCGTGCCGCGTATCGTTGAGAATGGCTATCTGTTTCGCGATTTTCTCACCACCGTAAAAATGGTGGGATTTATCCGTAAACGCCCCCGCTTTACCGGCAATCCACGCAATGGCTGGACGCTGGTTCTCTATGAGTGCCTTTCCCGAAGCCGTTATTTCAACTCCGGCTCCCGACATACCGAAAAAGTCCCGAGCAAACATTTGAGCCGGCTGCCAGCCCAACGCACCCTCCTTGAAAGGAAGGTCAAGCTTGTCATTTTTTGGCACCCAACCGTATCCGTCCCGCCATGGAACCATACCTCCGGATATGCCCCACGCCCGCCAAGCGCGCCATGTATGTTTTATGAAAAATCCCTGAAACTCCGAATGAAGCTTGGCAAATTCAAACTCCGGAAGATTTACAAGCTTGTTCCATAACAGCCCCCCCTTGTATTCGCGGGCTATCATATCCCTGTAATTGGAAGCCTCCATATCGTAGGCTTTTTCGCCGAAATAAGTCGCCGCAAACTCAGTCAGCAAAGGCTCGCTGCACCACGCCCTGTACGGACCGCTGCGGTCGCGCTGGAAATTGCATATGAAAGGAGTGCCGAACTCTATGGCCATATACGGAATGTTGCCGGATCTTGCCCATTCGCTCAGCCACTCCTCTCGCTCCTGCAACGGAATGAAATCGAGATAATTGTTCATGGCGTGAAAATCCCCTATATTGGCGCCGTCGTGCGAAGCGACGGGACGGGTGGGGTCGAGGCGTTTCAGCCACTCTATTTTTTTTCTCGACTGTGCCACGCGATCCATCCATTCAGATTCGCCGTTGAGCCTCACGCTGTTGCCCATGCGGACGGGATTGTTGTCGTCCGCAATGCTCAATGTGTTGGGAAGCGTCATAAAAGCTATGACGGACGGGCTGTTCCGAACCTCCTTCCACTGGCTTATGGCGGCTTTCATCCACTTTTTGCGCTTGACACTGTTGTCCCATTCCCAGCTTTCGCGCCACGCGCCCTTAGACCAATATCCTTTTCTAAATGCGTATGCCGGATACAGAATCAAAAAACCTTTTTCGGCGGCTATCTCAGCCCATATCGGCCGGAAATGATCCGCGCCGCGCGACTGTTGATCCCACGGCCAAAGTTCCATGGCATTGAAATTGCATTTCATCATCGAATCGATATGGTTCGATATTGCCTGGCGGGATCCCCCGGCTCCGCCCTCGAAAAAATTGTGCAGCGGCCTCAAATGTATCTTTTTGCCGTTGAGATAAAAATCCTTCCCCATTATGCAAAATTCCCTAAACCCGAAGCGCTGCTTAAATTTGTCGATGGTTTTCCCGCCGCGCACAAGCGCAATCTCCATATCATACAAAACAGGGTTTTCAGTGTCCCAAAGCACTGGATTTTCCCATTTTTCCGAAACGGACAGCTTCTGCAAAAGCGACCTCTCAAGCGCCGCCTTTTTTGAAAACTTTTTAACCGCCGCCCCTTTCGGGTCCAATATGCGGCACTTGATTTCATAATCGCCGGCGTCCCTTACGCCGATAATGTCGATATCGGCCGCGATCTCCATCGCTTGCACGCTGGTGCGGACAAAAACCCCGTCTATGCGCACCCCTTTGGGGCGCGACAGAAGAAGCACGTCCCCGCCTATTCCCCTTCTGCCGCCGATAGCCTTGGTTTTCCCGTATGCCTCTTTCGAAAGTTTTGTAAGCTTCTCAAAATCGGAGGGGTTGCTGAAAGAGCAAACAAGAACTTCCAAGAGAACATTTCCCCCCGGCTCGACGAAATTCGATATATCCAAATCGCCCTTCGGGTGCCTTATGTCGCCGGCATACTTTCCGTTCAAATAAACGCGCGCGTCGGCCATGACGTTTTTCATGCTCAAGGAAATTTCCGTATTTTTCCAATTTTTGGGAATGTTTATCCTGCGCTTGTACCAACCGCATTTGACCGCCGTTTTATAGCCCTTCCATAAAGGCGTGTTTGGATGCGACTCCAAACCCGGCGTACCCACAGCCGACGAACGCCAATATCCGGGAACTCTTATCAGCCCCCATTCACCTGAGGCTGGACGCTGTTCCAGCGGAAACACCGCAGGCGCGAATTCCCAAATGCCGTTTAGAACAATGCGGCTTCTTTTCGAAGTTTCCGCCTCCACCGGAGCGTCCGAAGGCGACGGACTCGACTCTTCTGAAAACAAATATCCTCCCGTTAAAAAAAGCAAAGAAAACACGCAAAATCCGAAGAACCCGCCGATAGCATGTGAGCAATTCAAAATATTTAGTCTTTCAGCCGCTGTTTGAAGTTTAACAAAATTCATGCAAAAACAATACCATAAATAAAAATTAAGTCTATAATATTTTTAGGTTCAAACACGGGAATCTGCGGATATTCGCTAAAAAAACAACTCCGCCGCGGCGGAAACGCATCTTTACAGTTTCCAATTCCGCCCGTCTATTTACGGGCGCGCTTCCCGGCACTTTCCTTTCTACCGCCGGCTTCTTTTGTTTCGGAAAGCGCCGCCAAAGTCGCCTTTTTTTGCGATACGACACTTGAACGCGCCTTTTTTGCCGCGCATTTTTGCCTCTGTGAAGGAACTCCGCAAGAATCGTCGGCGCGCTTCCGAAGAACCGCCGCCCCTTTGCAAACGATTTTTTTTGTTATAGATTTAATTATACCGGAAACAAAGAGCCTAAAATTAAAATGCGGCGGCTCTCTAACTTCGGGCTCTATGGCTATGCTCGTAGTTTCTATGCCCTTCTTTATCTCGAGAAATAACATTCTGCTTATCCATGCGTCGGTCGCCGCGTACTCGAGCTGCTTGGGCGTCAGGGAATCGCTCGCCCAGTTGGTGAGCTGCGCGGCCTTTGAAACGCGAACGCCCAAAACGAGCGCCGCCAAATTCCTCATGCCCGTGTTTATTACGCCTATGCTTCTTGTGGATTTCGATATGTCCACAAAACCCGCCGGAGAAAACAGCCACCTTTCTTTGAGAGACAATATGTCGCCGTGAACGGCCAATCCCACCTTTTTTATTGCGGGATTTTCAAGTATCTCGTAAATGTCCGAAAGCCTGTTTTTAAGCGGTTCAAGCCTTATAATCCAAACTTTGCACTCTCCGCAAAGCTGCAAAACGGAAACAAGGTAATGTTTGTTCCTCGAAAAATTGGGACGCGTCTCGGTGTCGAATCCGAGTATTCTTTCGCGCAATATTTCGGGAAGAGCCGCGTCGAGCTGCTCGTCAGTCTCTACGAGATCTATTTTGCCCTTGTACGAGGCTATGGGCAAATATTGTATCATGTCGGTATTGACCCTGCGCGGGTACACGCACTTAAACAGCGAGCGCGCAGCCCCGCAACCGGCTTGCGTGGAACCCCTTGAAGCGCATGCCTGAACTCGGACCAAATTTTTATTAAAAACCATTTTTATAAAGCGCCATTAATACAAACGAACACGAAAAAATCCAACTTTTTTGTTTAATATTTATGCGCGGCGCAAAATGGGCGCAAAGCAACGCGCGTAACCTACAACAATATGCCGAAACATCAGTATTAAGATACAATCAAAGAATATACAAATAATCTGCATATCAGGCACCGGACGCCGCGAAGACGCAAACGTTTGATAAACAAACTCCGCACCGCATAATAAATACCGGCTACTGTGTCCGTTTAAGTTCAAAATACCGCCACATTAAAAAACAAAAGCTTCGAGATTATTTTCCGCGGCTAAAGAGAAAATGTTTGCTAAAAATACAAATTCTGGCAAAATCCGCTTAAATTTTATCTTAACAGGCATCAGAAAGACAAATATGGAAGAATTAACAGGAAACGTTTTAGTTGCACAATCGGGCGGCCCCACGGCGGTTATAAACGCGAGTTTGGCGGGCGTGATTACGGAAGCGCTCAACCACGACTGTATCGAGGAAATATACGGCGGACTCAACGGCGTAGAGGGAATACTTAACGAACAGATTATCGATCTTGCCCAGGAATCGCAACAGACGGTTCGCGGTTTGCGCTGCACACCGGGATCCGCGCTCGGCACATGCCGCTACAAGCTAAAGACGGAACAGGATTTCGCAAGGCTGCTTGAGGTGTTTAAAAAATACAACATCAGGTTCTTTTTCTATATAGGAGGCAACGATTCTCAAGATACGACCAATAAGATAGCAAAATACGCGGAAGAAAACGGCTACGCCCTGCGCGCCATAGGCGTTCCCAAAACCGTGGACAACGACCTCCCCATGACCGACCATTGCCCGGGATACGGAAGCGTTGTAAAATATCTGTGCGCCGTAATACGCGAATTGGCCCTCGACCACGAATCCATGGGAAACCACGACCTTGTGTCGATAGTAGAAGTTATGGGTAGAGACGCCGGCTGGATTGCCGCGGGCACAAGCATCGCAAAACGCCGCGGAGAATTACAAGATCCGCCACATGTCATTCTTCTTCCGGAAGTTGCGTTTAATCCGGAATACTTCATAGCGCAGGTCCAGGAGTGCCTCAAGAAAAACAAGTACTGCCTTGTAGTGGCAAGCGAGGGACTTTCCGATGCAAACGGCAATTACGTCGCGCAGGGTGAATCGGCCAAGGACTCTTTCGGGCACGCTAAACTCGGAGGCGTTGGGACATATCTTGAAGATCTCGTATCCAAGAGCCTGCCGGGAGTAAAAGCCCGCTCCTCGAAACCCGGACACGTACAAAGAGCCGCCGAAACGTGCGCGTCGCTGACCGACTCTAACGAAGCATTCGTATGCGGACAGGCGGCGGTAAAGGCGGCGGTCGAAGGAAAATCCGGCATGATGGTGGCTCTCGTAAGGGGCGACACTGAAAAATACTCGTGCGAAACCGTTCTCACCGAACTCGACAAGGTCGCCAACGGAGTAAAGCATTTCCCGGAAAACTGGATTGGCGAAGACAAAATATCAATCAATTACCAGTTCAACAAATACATACTTCCCCTATTGCAGGGAGAAGTTCAGGTTCCATTTGAAAACGGCATGCCGGCGTTTGCAAGGCTTGCAAAAATAAAGGCCGAACCACACGGGGAATAATTTCCTAAAAAAAACGCCGACGCGTACTGGTGTCGGCGTTTTTTTTGTGTTTCGGACGAACGCTTGGAAATATTTGATTCATTGACAAATTGCCGGCGTTTTGATTGGATGGTAACGATAGAAAATGGACAGATTGCACTCATATTGGAGAATGCCGTACATAAAATCGCCCAAACCGCGCGACGATTCCGGAAAAAGCGGCGGAAATCCCTTTGCGGAAATGGCTAAATCGAGCGATTTTGAAAAATACCACATTTTATGGAAAGGCAAATACTCTTTTATCGTGATGAACAAATTTCCGTATAATTGCGGACATCTGCTCGTTCTGCCCCTAAGGGAGGTTGGAGACATAGAAGCTCTTGAAGGCGGCGAAAAAACGGAATTCTTCGACGCGATAATTATGGCAAAGAGGATATTGCGCGAAGCCCTCAAACCCGACGCGTTCAACGTCGGTTTCAATCTCGGCGCAAAAGCCGGCGCCGGAATTCCGCAGCATCTTCATTGCCATATAGTGCCGCGGTGGGACGGCGACACAAACTTCATGCCCGTCATTGCAAATACGCGCGTGCTTCCCGAAGCGATGGATACGCTTTGGAAAAGGCTTGTTCAATTTGTAAAATAAAGATGGAAAAAACAGTCACTTTCGATACGGCATTGCAACTCGCCGAAACTTACGGAAACCGCCCCGAGAACTTGGAATTAGCTGAGAGCCGCTTCAATGTAAGGATAGTTGCGCGCGACGGTTGGATGACAATCGAGGGGGGCAAACCCGAAGTGGAACTTGCGGAAAAGTTCTTCGAGACCATGCGCGGGGCGCGCAAGCAGGGAATGCGCATCGGCAATTCTGATTTTAAAAACATGCTCGAGCGCGCGGCAGGCGGTAAAATGGACGAAATAATACAGGTATTCGACAACCCTATCGTCATAAACCTTAAACGCAAGAGCGTAGTTCCCAAAAACATAAACCAGAAGAAATACCTTAAATTCATACAGAAAAACGACATTGTGTTCGGAGTGGGCCCTGCCGGCACGGGAAAGACATACCTCGCAGTAGCCGCCGCGTTGAAGTGTCTGCAGGACAAAAGCATCGAAAAGGTGATTTTGACAAGGCCCGCAGTGGAGGCAGGAGAAGCTTTGGGCTTCCTTCCGGGCGATCTTCAAGAAAAGCTGCTCCCCTACCTCCGCCCGCTGTACGACGCCATGAACGACATGCTCGGAGCCGACGAAACGCTAAGGCTCATGGAAAGGCAAATCATAGAGATTGCTCCGCTTGCATATATGAGAGGCAGAACGCTATCCAACGCCTTTGTCATATTGGACGAAGCGCAAAACACCACAATGGAGCAGATGATGATGTTCCTAACAAGGCTGGGAGAAAACTCCAGAATGATAGTCACGGGAGACATCACACAAATAGACCTTCCCAAAAACAAAAAGTCGGGGTTGAAGGGAGCGCTCGAAATATTGGGAGGCATAGACGGCATAAAGCTTTTCTATTTTGACGCGGGTGACGTTGTGCGCCACCCGTTGGTCACGAAAATCGTGGCCGCATACGAAAACAGTTCAAAAGAAAATGATAGCTAATTTAAAAAACCACAGGGCCGAAAGGGCGCGACGAAAAATGGCCTCCAAGGACCCAAAAAAATCGAGCTTTAAAAAGCGCAGTTTTGCCGCGACCGCAGCGGTGATTTTTGCGATGGCCCTTCTTGTGTACGGAATATGTTTTGCGCACAAGTCGCCGGTGATGCCGCACGTGATGTCGAAAAATAAAATGGCCCAGGTGCAAATCGTATCGCCCTTCGACTTTTCCTACAAAAGCGAAATTCAAACGCAGGCCAGCAGGGAGCGAAGCGCCGAAAGGATACCACCGCTGTACAAGACTAATCTCGACGTAATATCGGCGGAATCGGGAAAGATAAAAAAGCTGGTTTCGATATTCGACGAATGGCAGTCTGAATACGACTCCCTCACCCCCGATGAAAAAAAATCGGGGACGTTTTTCGACGCACTTTCCGCGGAAATAAGAAAAAACACCTTTTTAGAGGTCAGCCCCGACGACATAAAGACGATTTACGAACGCATAAAGCCCGAAAACAGGTCGCGCGCCTTCAACCAAGTGTTTTTCCATGCCGGGAACATTCTGCGCGACGGCATATACGCCGACGGCGACGCCATATTTTCGAACATCGAAAAGGCGTCCGTGCCGAGCATGGATCTTTCCGGCGGCATCAGCGCCCTGCATATAAGGGCGGTGAGCGAATCCGACGCGCGCAAAGAGTTTCTCGACAAAGTAAAAACTTTGGGGCTGAACGACTCCCTCGCCTATGCGCTGTACCGCACGGTAAACCAAAGCCTCCACCCCAACGTAATATTCGACGAGCAGCAGACGAAGCTACGACGCGACGAAGCCCGAAGAATGATAAAGGACGTCATAGTCAAAGTACGCGCCGGCGACACGCTTGTCGATTCAGACACCTCGCCGTCGCCGGTAATATCCGAGCGCTTAAAAGCCTACAAAGCCGAGCTTGAAAAGCGCGGAACGGCGTTTTCGTTCACGTCAGGATCGGTTGAATTTATTTTTTGCCTGCTGATTGTCACGACCGGCACGCTTTTCATAGTCATAAGCAAAACCCAAAAGAACAAGCAGCCGCGCACGATAGCGATATTTTGCACGCTTCTTCTGATAAATCTTGTCCTTGAAAGGACGCTTGTGGAAATGAGCAACACGGAATATTTCGACTCGAACACACCGCTGTTGCAGATATTGGCATACGTCGCCCCGCTGATGCTCGGACCCATAATTCAGGTCCTAATTTTCGGTTCATACACGGGCTTTATAATGGCTCTTATGGTTTCGGCTTTGACTACGCTTATGCTGGGCGAGGGCATAGTCTATTTCATAATATTTCTGGCATCGGCCCTTGTTGCCATATATTTCTGCGCCAGCGCCACAAGCCGTCCGAGAGTAATACTCGGGGGCGTAATCTACGGCCTGTTCATATCGGCGATATCGTTTATAATAGGCAACTGCATGGGGCTTCCGCTCGGGATAGTATGGCGTCAATCTCTATTGGCGGTAGGCTCGGGCGCGATGACCGGACTTGTGGCGTTGGCGGTTCTTCCTCTTATAGAAAGAATATTCAACCGCTACTCCAACGTCACGCTGCTCGATTATACCGACTTTAACAATCCGCTTCTTAGAAGACTCCAAATAGAGGCTCCCGGAACGTACCACCACAGCGTAATGGTCTCATACCTTGCGGAAGCCGCAGCCGTTGCGGCGGGGGCCAACCCGATGGTCTGCAGGGTCGGAGCCCTCTACCACGACATCGGAAAGATACAAAAACCGGAATTTTTCTCGGAAAACCAGGGCGGTGGCAAAAACGTCCACGACGAAAAAAATCCGTCCATGAGCGCGCTCATTATAAAAAACCACATACGCGAGGGCGTCGAAATGGCTAAAATAGCCAAGTTACCCAAACAGGTAATCGACGCGATCGAGCAGCACCACGGAAAATCGATTATATCCTATTTTTACAACAAAGCCATGAAAATGGCGGAAGCCGGAGAGATAAAAGACCCCCTGCAGGCACTTAGGGACGCCGGCATTGAGGAAAGCACCTACCGCCATGAGGGGATTCTACCACAGACGGTGGAAAGCGCAATCATAATGATATCGGACTCCTGCGAGGCCGCCTCGCGCTCGTTAAGCCGCATAACGCAACACGGCGTGGAAGATCTCGTAAACGCCATCATACGCTCTAAAATGACCGACGGACAACTCGACGAATGTCCCATTACCGTAAAGCAGCTTTCAAAAATAAAAAACAGCATTGTCGCGACGATGCTCAATATGTTCCACACGAGAGTCGCATACAACAACGCAAAAAAATGAACAGAAAATACCCGTTAAAAGAAATAGTAAAACTATTCGACAACCCGGAAATCGATGGAAACACCGACATAGAGCTTTCCGCAATAGCCAGCCTCGAAAAGGCGACTCCGACAGACCTCACTTTTTTGGGCAATAAGAAATACTCCTCGGAAGTGCCTTCCACAAAAGCCGGCGCAATACTTCTTCCGCGCGACTACAAAGGAGCTATCCCCGAAAATTCCGCGATTATAAGGGTTGACGACCCCTCGATTGAAATCGCCAAGCTCTGCCGGATAATAGAGGAGGCCCTATGGCCCAAACCCGTTCCGTCCATACATCCTACGGCGGCCGTGGCCGAAAGCGCATCAATAGGCAAGAACGTGTATATCGGCCCCAATGTTTCCGTATGCGAAGGCGCGGTGATAGGCGACGGCGCTGTTCTTCAGGGCAACAATTATATAGGCAGGTTTGCAAAAATAGGCCAAGATTCGTTTCTTTTTCCCAATTCGGTAGTCATGGACTATTGCGAACTAGGTAAACGCGTCCGCTTGCAGCCGGGAGCGGTAATTGGTTCCGACGGATACGGATATGTATTTTTGGACGGAAAACACGTAAAGGTTCCGCAAGTCGGAAAGGTCGTGCTTGAAGACGACGTGGAAATCGGGGCGAACTCCTGCATTGACAGGGCGCGTTTTGAAACCACTCTCATTGGCGCGGGTTCGAAAATAGACAACCTTGTCCAGGTAGGACACAATGTGCAGTTGGGTAAAGGTGTATTGCTCGTATCGCAAGTCGGAGTTTCCGGCAGTACATCGATAGGCGATTTTGCGGTTCTCGGCGGACAGGTAGGCGTAGCCGGCCACCTAAAAATCGGCGCGGGTTCCATGATAGGCGGGCAAAGCGGCGTAAACGGGGATATCCCCCCTAAATCATATATGCGCGGCACCCCTCCCCGCCCATATCTAAAGGCCCATAAAATAGAAATACTTGTGGGGCATTTGCCGGAACTTTACGACAGATTAAAGGAAGTCGAGAAAAAACTCGGCATAGAAAAAAAGACCTTCGCAAGACCGGACGGCAAATAGGCCCAAAAACCTGCCGGTATTCGGCGGACGGTTAGACGCATCTCCGATTCCGGCGGTTTTTACTCGAAAATTTTAAATTTCCAAGGGGTAGCCTTTGGAATCCAGCGTGGAACATTGCGGTAATATTCGAGATATTCGTGCCCGAAGCGCGCAGCCAAAGCCGGCTCCTCCACGCGTTTTAAGTACCAGTGCTTAAACGATAAAAAGCACAGTGCCCACAATCCTATCCAAAGCGATCCGAAAAAGAACGACTCACCCGCCAGAATCAAAAAGACTCCGAGAAGCAATGGATTGCGCACATACGCATACGGGCCTGAAACGACAAGTCCAGAATGGAGTTTTTCGCCGTTTCCGACGTCCGGTTTCTCTCCCTTTCCCGCAATGGTTCCGATTGCCGAAGCGCAAAACGACACACCCGCAATAAAAAACGCAATCGCCAAATAAAGCCTCGCCTCGTTCAGATCGGCTATTTCAAAGCGCGAAAACGAAAGTATAAAAAGCGGCACAAGTATGATAGCCGCAAAAGGCAGCAACATTGTCCCCTTAAAATATCCTATATATCCGCTCATAATCTGTATGAAATTATCGTAAGTTAGAGTCCAATTATTAGCGTAATCGCGCAGATTCGGCAAAAAAGCTTGAAAATAAGGCGCGATTTGCAAAGTATCCGAATAAAAATGGACGAATTTTACGCAGACGACTTCTCCGACAACTTTAGTCCCAAAGGGTGGACGGAAAAGGACTGGTTTTTGTATTTAAAGAAATCTGACGCCGAAATATCGCGCTTTGCGTCGCTATACACCGTCAACAGGCTTCGCGGTAAAACGCTTGAGCAGATATGTTCCATGGCTGGTTGGCCTCTGCCCCAAAACGCGGATAATTATGAGGACGACACGGAAATGGACGCGGAATTTTCCGAAGAGCCGTGGACCCTTTTGAACCATCCCATATTTATAATCACGCGTGCCCTATTAAAATGCCTGCGCGAGCATCTCGGCCGCGTTATCGACGAAACAAAGATACCGTCGTCGCTCGTATGGAACATATCAAAGACGCTTACCGAGGCTGAAACGTTTATGGCGCTCGCCGCCAATTCTACCGACCTTTCTGAGGACCTTCTTGCGCGCTGCAACTATAAAATGTCGGCTGTAAAGCTCAATGAAATCATGGCTAAAATGGGAGAGATTCCCGTTCCCAAGTCCGAACAGGGGCGCGAGCGCGTTAGGCGCATAGGAAACATTATTTTCGATCTCCGCCAAGTGTGTCTGAATATGGCGGAAACTTCGGCGGTGGGGAACAAATAGAATTTATGAAAAAGGCTATATTAATAATTTCGTCGGCGATTTTCCCCCTGTGGGCGTTTTCAATAACCACAATGGTTGGAGCTTCCGACGTAAGGGAAGCCACAGTGTGGGCAAAGTTCGGCACCAACCCAAAGAATGTGTCCGCCAAATTTTTCAACGCAAAAAAGCCCGAGGAAAAATTCGACGCAAAGATACTGCCGTTGGGCGGAGAATATAATCCCGAAGTGCTTAAAATCGTTATGGAGGGGCTTGAACCAGGTGCGGAATACCGTTATGAAATTTCCGACGGCAAAGAAACATCTTCTGGTTCGGTCGCGACGCAGGCCGATTACAAAGGACGTACTCCCCCCCCTGATTTCTCTTTCGTGGTTATCGGTGCCAACCACATAAACGACAAGCGTTTTGACGAGCCATTCAGGGAACCCGGCGGCGAATATGAAATTTTCGAATCCGCAAAAAATACGAAACCCGCGTTCGCAATCTGGGCGGGTACCCTCAACAACTATCGAAACGCCGACGTAGGGTCGCGATCTGCGATGGCCTCCAGACTTTCCGATTTGCGCTCCCTTCCTCAAGCTTCCGCCTTCCTCAATTCGCAGCCCAACTACGGCGTTCCGAACTCGAATACGCTTTCGGATTCGTCTTCGCCGTCTGCGCCCAACCATACGGCTGTTTACGACATTTTCTGGTGCAATCCCCCGCGCGCCGAAGAATCGTCGCGCGCATATTCGTTTTCTTATGCCGACGCAGATTTCTTCATACTGGACGACTTCTCCAACCGCACAAATCTCGACTACAAAAACTTGCGCCCGAAAATGCTCGGAGACAGCCAGCTTGACTGGCTTTTTTGCGCGCTGCAAAACTCCAAGGCGACATTCAAGTTCGTCGTAATGAACACGCCCATAACAAATCCCGTCGAAAGCGCCGAAAACTTCACCTTTGCCGACTCCGAAAGAAAGCGCCTTCTGGCATTTCTTTCAGACAAAAAAATAGAAGGCGTTATCATGATTTCCGGCAAAAAGAGCTACGCTGAAATCACGCGTTATATAAGGGCTGGTTCATACCCCATTTTCGAGCTGACCGCAGGGCCAATGACAGCAAGACCCGCGAAGGAGGTTTCTGAAATGAACTACTTTAGAGTGCCGAGCAGCGCCACGCTCGGAAGGTCGTTTGCCCAAGTTAAAGTGGAGGGCGCCGAAAGGTCGCGCACCGTCACGCTTTCGTTTTTCGACTCGAAGGGGAACGCGGGATTTTCCGTAAGCATAAAACAGGACGACCTAAAAAAATTCGATTAGCCGCCGCAAGCGCGCCTTAATCCCGATTTACAACAAGCGTTAACGGAGCGTGGTCGGAGCCCGCCACGCCGTCGAGGATGGAAACGTCTCCGATTTCCGAAACGATGCTGCGCGACACCAAAAAGTAGTCTATGCGCCACCCTACGTTTCTGCGCCTCGCGCCTCCCCTGTAGCTCCACCACGTGTATTGAATCTTGCCGGGGTTGCGCTCGCGCCATATGTCGGACAAATCGAGCTTTTTTAAAATATCGGAAAAGTCGAAGCGTTCACCCTCGGAAAATCCCGCATTGCCGGCATTTTCGGCGGGCCTGGCGATATCTATGTCGTTGTGGGCTACGTTGAAATCTCCGCACAAAATGTTCTTACCGCCGCTTGAAATGCGCCGGATGAGAGCGGCGTTCCAAGCGCGCTTGTATGCTATGCGTTTCAATCCGTCCTGAGCGTTCGGCGCATATATTGAGCTGAGTTTAAAATTTCCGAAATCGGCGGTAATGAGCCTGCCTTCGTCAGGACTACCGCACAGCGGGATTCCCTCCACATCCAAAGGCTCAACGTTTGAAAAAATCGCCACCCCCGAATAACCGGGCTTTTCGGCGGAATGGTAATACCTGTATTTGAAAGGAATATCGAGAGTCTCGGCGGTTTCCGCGCCTACGCGCGTCTCCTGCACGCAGAAAACGTCGGGTTTAGCCTCGGCGAGAAATCCTGCCAAATTCTTGGAAAGGGCGCTTCTGAGCCCGTTTACATTCCACGATACTATTTTCATATGCGGCATTGCGTTTTATGAAAGTATGTCCGAAACGGTTTCGACAAACTTAAAATGGTTGGAAACGTCCTTTAATCCCCCAAGCAAGTCGTTAAACAATCTCCTTTTTTGGGTTTGCAGGCTTCTGACCCTGTCCTCCACGGTGTCCTGGGCTATCATTCTGTAAACGAACACGTCGCCGCGCCTTCCTATGCGGTGAACGCGGTCAATGGCCTGCTCCTCGACAGACGGGTTCCACCACGGATCCGCAAGAAAAACATAGTCGGCCGAAGTCAGGGTGATTCCCGTTCCGCCGGCGCGCAAGCTGACAAGCATTATGGCGCCGCCCGCCGCATTTTGAAATTCCGACACGGGTTTTGCGCGGTCTCTGGTCGCCCCCGTCAGCGTATAAATCGGCGCCGAGGGAATGCGCGCCGAAAGGTTTTCTGATATCAAATCCAAAAACCTTGTGAATTGGCTGAATATTAATATTTTTTTCCTGCTTTGAAAGAGCTCCTCGACTTTGTCGGCCAGAACCGAAATTTTACCGCCGGTGTCCGCCCTCTCCCTGCCAATCCACGGCAGAAGAGCGGCATCGCACGCGGCCTGGCGAAGGCGCGTCAAAAGCGATAAAACCGTGAAGCGCGCCTTTGCATCTTTGACGGCCGCCCCGCCGAGCGTTTCGCGCGCCTGGGCCAAAAGCTTGCCGTACTCCGACTTCTGCTGTTCCGACATCGGGCAAACAAGGTCGACGTAAATCTTTTCCGGAAGTTCGGCCGCAACCTCGGATTTTAAGCGCCTCAGCACAAAAGGCGCTATCTGCCTGCGCATGTTTCTTACAAACGATTCATCGGATTGAAGCGCGCTTTCAAAAGCCGCCCGCTGCCCCATAAGCCCGGGCATAAGCCACCTGAACGTGGTCCACATGTCCAGCAGCCTGTTTTCAACCGGAGTGCCCGTAAGTGCTATTTTCCTTTTTGCTTTCAGCGCCATGCACGCGGCCGTGGTCTTTGCGTCGGGATTTTTTATAAACTGCGCTTCGTCGAGCACCGCAATTTCGAACAAAACTTTTTCCACCGCCGCCCTGTTCCTGCGCAGCTGCGTATAGCTTGAGATCCAAACCTGCGCCCCGTCGAAATCGGACGAGGAAGAAAGGACTCCTATTTTTAGGCCTGGGAAAAACTTGCCGGATTCGGAAGCCCAGACAGGTATTACGCTTGCCGGGCACGCCACAAAAAACTTTTTAGACTTGTCGGAAGCCGACATGCTTATAAGTGTGAGCGCCTGGAGCGTTTTACCGAGCCCCATTTCGTCGGCTATCAGTGCGTTGCAGTCGTGGTCGAAAAGCCGCTTCGCCCAGCGCACACCGCGCTTCTGGTAGTTGCGAAGAAATCCGGGAAGAGGATATGAGAACGAATCGCACTCGGACAGGAGAGAATCCATCCATTCTTTCAGCGCCGGAGACATTCTCATTTCCCCGCCGAACTCAGACACCGACAAAAGCATGTAGCGCGGTATTTTTCCGGATTCGAAGCCGAACTCGCGCGCCCTCTCGACTCCCCTTACAAACGCAGTGTCGTCGCTCGATACGCGCAGTATTCCGTAATCCGGAACTATGCGGAGCGCCGATATGCCGTTCCCCACGAGCTTTGAAAATTCCGAAGGCGCGATAACTTTCCCGTCCACGGAAGACTCCCATTCAATGTCGAAATCCGACTGGTTGGAATCGACGTTTCTTGCAACAGGCCTAAGCTCTACGTTCCTCTCGCCGAGCGCGAGCAAATCGAC
The DNA here is from genome assembly GCA_944389195.1 of uncultured Opitutales bacterium. Classification (GTDB taxonomy): domain Bacteria; phylum Verrucomicrobiota; class Verrucomicrobiia; order Opitutales; family Intestinicryptomonadaceae; genus Merdousia. The sequence goes on along the minus strand of CALXLM010000008.1, from coordinate 16,330 downwards.
GTTCGCATCTTTTTTGATTGTAAAATATTTTTCCCAAATCGGAAGGACCGACTGGATAAAAGACGGTATCTTGGATAATTCCGAAAGCATGTATGCGCCGGACAAGTATTTAAACCCGTATTTGCGCGACATTGTCGCAAGGCGCACAAGGTTCTCTTTTTGGGAGTCCCCAAGCTCCGATATCGGAAGACATTTTTCCCCGAAGGCCTTGTGTTTTTTTCCGTCCTCAAACCTCCATGAAGCGGAAAATGCCAAGCCTTTCCTGCGGGAGGAAAATTCGAGTTCAAGCCTGGGATATTCTGAATTGCCGGGGGATTGTCGGGAATCTTCGGCATCTAAGCGGGGAAGCGCTCCCTCTTGAGGCGCAGCTCCGGCGTCAATTTCGCCGGCCAAAGCCTCGTTTTTAGCCCGGGCGATGGCCTCTGTTTCGTCGTAATCTAAAAATTCATCGCTCGAAAACACGTCGCCCACAAGCTCCTCTATTTCGTAAAATCCCGCTACGGCGAGAGCCGCATTCAACAAGCCGGCAGACGATCTTCTGCGCTGGTATGCATCGCCGTCGAAGTCGAGCACGCAATACGGTTCGGAGTCATCGGAAAGTTTGGCGCATATTATCGCCTCCGAAGAGTTGAGCTCCAATGTCCTGACAGCCCCCGATTTGTAAAGTTTTCTGCCGTACGCGAGCTCTGGCGGGCGGAAAAATTTTTCCCAATCGCAAGAGACCCTCCGCAGCCACAATCCAAGCTCGCTATTTCGGTAAATTCTGTTTGCGGGTCGTTCAAACATGTTTTCAATCCGGTAATCCGACACAAGCAGGCGGGCATTTAAAATGCGGCGGAACGCGCCTCGACCGCCCACTTGTAAACTTTTGCGTACTTTTCAGCGGAACGCCCCCAAGAAAAATCCTTTACCATTCCGTTTCTGCGAAGCGAATCGATGTCAAACGGCCTATCGTACCATGTAGAACACGCCCAGCCTATGGTGTTGTAAAGCGCGTCGGCGGTCGCGTCGGAAAATACGAACCCGTCTCCTTTTCCAGTACCCTCCTCGTACTGGGACACAGTATCGGAAAGACCGCCGGTAGCGCGCACAATGGGAAGGGTTCCGTAAGCCATGGAATACATCTGGTTTAAGCCGCAAGGCTCGAAGCGGCTCGGCATTACGAAAAAGTCCGAGCCGGCCTCTATCATGTGGGCCAGCGCGTTGTCATAGCCGATATACACCGATATTCGCCCGGGATTGGCCGCCGCAAGCGCGTTAAACGAATCCTCGAGCCACTTTTCTCCGCTTCCCAGCAGCGCGATTTGCACGTCCATATTGTTTACAAGTGGCTGCGCTATTCGCGCAAGCAAATCGAGCCCCTTCTGATCGTATAGCCGCGAAACTACGCCGAAAACGGGTTTGCTTGCGTCCCGGGAAAGCCCCATGCGCTCCTGCAATGCCTTTTTGCATGCGCCTTTCCCTCCCATATTGGCCACTCCATAATTTTTTGCTATCAGCGTATCCGTGGAGGGATTCCATTCCGAAGCGTCTATGCCGTTTAAAATTCCTATTAAATCTCCCGCGCGGAACCGCAAAAGACCGTCGAGCCCGCATCCGAACTCCGGAGTTTTTATTTCGCCTGAATAGGTGGGGCTTACTGTTGTTATCTTAGTGCAGTTGTAAAGCCCGGCCTTCATCATGTTCAGGCACCCGAACGCTTCGCAGGAATCGGCGCGAAATTCGCTCATGGGCAATCCCGCATATTCCAGAACCCCCCTGTCGAATATTCCCTGGTGCTGAAGGTTGTGGATTGTAAAAACGGTCGCTGAGCGCCCCAACGGGGACAACCTCAATGTAGTGTTCAGATATACGGGAATCAAGCCGACGGTCCAATCGTGGCAATGTATTACGTCCGGAATCCACCCCACCGAAAGGCAATATTCCAGCGCCGCCCTCGACAAAAACGAAAATCTTCCGCCGTTGTCTCCGTAGGACACGGAGCCGTAGTTATAAATTCCGGGCCTGTCGTAATACCTGTTAAACTCGACAAACAAAACCTTTGCAGAGCCGAGCCGCGCGCTCCACACCGACGAAAACTCCTCTATGCCGAGTCCCATGTGGACCGAAAGGTTGTCCATCTCCTTTTTCAATCCGGTAACCCCCCTGACCGACGAATAAAGAGGGGTAAAAATTCTTACATCGCAACCGTCGGCCGCAAACTCTTTTGAAAGCGACGATACCATGTCAGCAAGTCCGCCGGCTTTGGAAAAAGGAGCGCACTCGGGCGATACCATAAGAATCTTCATTTTCATAACACTTAAATATTCAATCCGACAGTATCACACATAATGTGCGGCCATTGCAACCGTTTTTCTTGCCTGTATAAAAAAAACGGACAATCTTTTAAACAATGCTAAAACTTTTTACCATAACCGGCAATCTGCTCGCCGAAACGACCGCCGTTTACGAATTTCCCCGGCAGGGTTCCACCGTCCGCGCAATCGGAGAATCGAAGTTTCAAGTGGGCGGCAAAGGGGTAAACGTCGCAAGGGCCGCAACGGCGCTCGGGCTCCCGGCTTTCGCCGCCGTATTTCCGGCAGGATTCAACGGGGCAAAATGCGTTCAAATGCTAAAGCGCGACGGCGTTGCCGCCATAGTATCCGAAATACCCGGAGAAACCCGGTGCGGGCTCGTATGCTCCGACATGCGCACGGGGGTGCAGACGACATTCCTCGGAACCGATTTGCCCGTAAGCGCCGAAGCATTTAAAAACGCAGTTGAAAAAATCGGGAAGAGTTCAGAAGAAGGCGACATAATCGCCTTGTGCGGGAGTTTTCCGGGGTGGAGCGGCAATTTTGCCGGCATGTTTTTCAATCTTTGCGCAAAAAACCGCCTAAATATTTGCGCCGACACTTACGGCCCCCCTCTCGATTCGTTTGCGGGCAAAAAATGCGGCATTGTAAAAATAAACCGCAGAGAGCTTTTCGAATTTCTCAAGATGCGGGACGGAGGCTCGGAACGCGATTTTTGCCGCGCCTTTGAAAATGCGCGCAGGACGGCTTTTGCAAATGCCGGAATTTTTGCCGTCACCGACGGGCCAAGCCCCATTTTAGCCGACGTCGGATGCGGGACCGAAAAAATATCACCCCCAAAAATATCCCATGGAACATGCACTACCGGCTGCGGAGACGCGATGCTTGCGCGCCTCATATCCGAAATATTTGTGCGCAAAACCGCGCTTTTGGAGGCCCTGAAGCTCGCTGCGGCCTACGCCTCCGCCCTTGCCGGCGCCGGATGCGCGACCGATCCAAGACAATTTAAATTTAAATAGAAAGATGAATTCATCAGAACTGGACTACGATCTTCCCGGCGAACGGATAGCGCGCTTCCCTGCGGCAAAAAGGGACAACTCTAAGCTGCTCGTTTACGACCGGGCCTCGGACTCGATGGAACACGCCCGTTTTTCCGACCTACCTAAATTTCTGAAGACAAAATTTAATTTTTTCAGGAATAACGCCGCCGTGCTTAAGGCGAGGCTGTTTGCGAAAAAAAACACCGGTGCAGACGTGGAGTGCCTCCTGCTTTCCCCTTGTGAAGCTGAAAACCGCTGGACCTGCATGTTAAAGCCAGCCAAAAGGCTAAAGATAGGATCCTCTTTCGGCGTCGAAAATGTTTTTTCCGCGCAGGTCGAAAAAAAATACGACGACGGCAGGGCCATTGTTAAATTTTTTATCCCCAGCGGTGAAAGCGTCGTTTCAATGAGCGAAAAAATCGGCGTCGTCCCCCTCCCCCCATACATAGAGCGCGACCAGCGTTCTCCGTCCTACGACAGAAATTTCGACAATCTCCGCTACGAAACCGTCTATGCGGATCCGGCGAAACGCGTCGCGGCGGCCGCCCCCACCGCCGGGCTACACTTCACGCCCGAACTAATATCCGACCTGATAAGGCGCGGGCACGTTTTTTTCGACTTGACGCTCCATGTAGGCATTGGAACATTCCAGCCGCTCAAAGGCGATATTGTTGAAAGCCACCGCATGCATGCCGAAATTTATGAAATTCCCAAAGATACAATCGATGCCCTATACCGCAACACCGCTCCGAGATTGGCGGTGGGAACGACGGCTCTTCGCGCGATGGAGGATTTCCTAAGAAAACACCCAAACCCTTTTTCACCGAAAGCTCCCGCAACTGACAGCGCCGAAATTTTCATCTATCCTCCCCAGAAAATACTGTCGGCGGAGGCGATGATTACAAATTTTCACCTTCCGCGCTCCACTCTCATGTGCCTTGTCGGAGTTTTTCTCAGGCCAAATTCGCTTGAAGGCATAGAAAAACTAAAGGAAATATACCGGACGGCTATAGAAAAAAAATACAACTTTTATTCATACGGCGACGCAATGCTTATATTGTAAACCGTTCGCGCGCGCACGGCTACGGAAGACCCGCGGCGGAATGCGCGGTGCTTTTTAAATCCCAATACTAAAAACGATTTCGGCGCCGCGCTCGCCCGCAATATACAACGCGTTTTTTTGCGGTGCGCCGGCGCCGGCCGCATATTCGAAAAACCGGGAACAAAAGCGCAAGCCCGCGCAATGACCACAATATCCGTAAAATCTACAATACCCGCGCGGGGCGCCACATGCGCCGAAAAAAACGCCTGCCAACCGCGCGCCCGTCGGGCACTAAGTGTGCCCCCCTTTCCCGCGCACGACAAAAAATCCCCGGCAGGAATTCCCCCGCCGAATATCCCGCATTCGCCGCGCTTAAAATCACCCCGCTGATATCCGCGGAATGCCCGGCGGGAAAATCCGCTTCCGAACGCGAGGAAGCGCACGGCTCGCAAGACTTTGGACCGTTTCAAGACCGCGCCATTCCCCCCGGTTTTAATCAGCGCAGTTTTCAAGGCGTATTCGGCAAAGCCTACTTACCCCTTATTACATGCGACAACCTTACGGCCGATTCCGCCCTGTTTAAAATATAAAGGTGGATACCGGGCACTTTTTTGCTTTTTAACTCCTCGATTTGCGCCATCGCCCAATCCAAGCCGACTTTAGCGCCGTCCGATTCGGAAGCTTCCCCGAGTTTTTTTAGGAGAGCGTCCGGAATTTCGGTGGAGCACATTGATTTAAAATTCATAACCTGCTTTAGTGAAAGGGCGGGAAGAATGCCGGCGATTACAGGCTTGTCTATCCCCGCAGCGCGGCATTTCTCAACAAAATTGAAAAAATGCGAATTCTCAAAAAACATCTGGGTGACTATGAAATCTGCGCCGGCGTCAACCTTGCGCTTTAAATTGTCGATGTCTGCATCAATCGAAACGGCCTCGGGGTGCTTTTCCGGATAACCGGCGCAGCCGATTCCGAAACGGGGGAAACGCGACCTTATATAAGCCACGAGTTCGTTGGCGTGTTTAAAACCGTTCGGGTGCGGAACAAACTCAGATGAACCTTTGGGGGGATCCCCCCTTAGGGCCATTATGTTTTCAAACCCCGAACTTTCAAATCTGCATAGGATGGCCTCTATATCCTCCCTTGAATGTCCGAAGCACGTCAGGTGGGGCATAATTTCGAAATCGAAAATATCGCGCAAAAGTTCCCCGTATTCGAGAGTGCGCTCGCGCGTCGAACCACCCGCGCCGTATGTTATCGAAGCGTAGTCCGGAGAAAGCTCCTTGAGCTTTTTTGCCGTCCTTAAAATCTGCCGGGCGCCCTCCTCGGTTTTCGGCGGGAAAAACTCGACCGAAAATACGGTTTTAGAATTTTTAAATTTTTCGCCTATATTCATATCGCTACATATAAACCGTGTATTTTTATTTTATTATTCTGGCTACGCGGCGCGGAATGGCAACCATTGTCTCCCAGGGGATTCTGCTTGTCCAACGGCTATAGTCGGAAAGTGAGATTTGACCGCCCTCTTGCTCGCCGATAAACGTCACTTCGTCCCCGACTTTTACGTCCACGCCGGTAAGATCGACGTACATTTCGTCGAGCCCAACGCAATCCAGAATTTTACACATTCTTCCTTTTACAAGAACGCGCGCCTCCGATGTGAATCCCGCAGGCACGCCGTCGGCGTATCCCGCGCAGACGGCGCCTATTTTTTTTCCGTCGCGCAGTCCCAAAGCGAGAATGCGCGCCTTGAACGCAAGAACCGAAAGCAGATTCAATTTTTCGAATCCCGAACCGTCGTCGAACGGATTTATTCCATATTGCACAAGCCCCATTCGCACAGCGTTAAACGGGGGCTCGATAGGCACATACCGCAAAGCAGCGCTATTGTGTAGGTGCAGAAGCATACCGGAGTCCGCGTATTTTGAAACTATTCCCTTAAAAACTTCCACCTGTTTAAAAGTGTAATCCCTATCCGTGTCAGCGCTGGATAAATGGGAAAACATGCCGTTGATTTTTATATGCGGCAATGAAAGAATTTGCGGAACGATATCGTCGGCCTTTTCGTGCCATACGCCCGCGCGCCCCATTCCGGTGTCTATTTTTATATGTGCCTCAAGAATCCTGCCGCTTTTTGCAGCAAATTCGTCGAACGCTTTAGCCTCGGGGTATGACGATAGCGCTGGGGTTGCTCCGTATTCGAAAACCAACGGCCTCTCCTCCTTTAAAACGGGGCTTAGGACGAGGATTTTTTTGTCGGAAACGACCTCCCTGACGCGCGAAGCCTCATACAAATTCGCAACCGCAAACAGGTCTGCCCCACCCCGCAGGAAACGGACGAGCGCCTGCGGCATACAATGTCCATAGGCGTCGGCCTTCACCACGGCGATATATTTTACATCGCTGGGAAGGGAGTTTTTTATGTTTCTAACGTTGGATTCGAGCCTGTCGAAATCGACCTCTATCCACGACCTTAATATATGCTTGTTCACGATCTTCTTTTAAGCACTCCATTTTTTTAGTATTCCCACGCATGTCAAATTCAAATCCCTAAAAAACTTGACGCGAAGCAGAACGGCGGAAATATCTAATATTGTGTTCGGACGCCTGTTAAAGTTTTTACATTTTGGGGAAACTCCCTCTGCAAAAGCGGGAAGGCTCGGCGAAGATGCGGCAGCCAAATTCCTCGCGCAAAAAATGTCGATGAAAATACTTTCACGCAACTACCGCTATGGACGCTACGAAATAGACATAATCGCGCTTGATTCCGACTGCCTCGTGTTTGTAGAGGTAAAGACGCGCTCCGAAAACGCCATAGTTGACGGATACTACTCGGCGGTTTCAAAAAGAAAAATGGCGGCGCTGAGGAAATGCGCCGCCGGATACATCGCATCGCTTGTCAGCAAGCCAAAAACTTGGCGTTTTGACGCCGTGGATGTGCGACGAAACCGGGACGGCAAAATAGTATCCATCTCCCATTTTCCCAATGTCGGATAACTTGCGCATGTACGCTATTTTCCCGACGGCGCCGACTTTGAGCCCCCTTGAGAATTTTTTGCAGATCCGCCATTTTTGCCGCCCGTTTCCGTATTGTCTTTATTCTTCGACGTTTTAGCCGCGCTTTTGCCTTTCGAACTCTCCGCGCCGCCCTTATCTTTAGCTGCTTTGGGCTTTGTATCTTTTTTAGCGCCACTGTTTCCAGCTTTTTTCCCCGCATTGGGCTGCGCGTTGGCGTCCACAATTTCGAATTTTATGCCGGGCACCCTGTCGATATTGAAAATCTTTCTGCCGACCTTCATATTCATAACGAGCGTAAACTCGCCCTTGTCGCCGACTTTTGCCGTTTTTGAATCGGCCTTGATAACGGCAAAAAAGTCGTTTTTCTTTGCGAAAAATCCCGCCGCTGAAAGTTTATCAGTACCCGACACGGCGCCTACAAGGCGGCTCGCGTTGCGCATGGAGAAACTCGCTATCCTCACGGAAGCGGACTTGCCGAGCGGTATTTTGAGCAAATCTTTCGGAGGCTCTATTCTTAAGTGCCTAAACCATTGCAAATGTCCCCCGTCGTTCCCCGAGCACGCGTAAAACGATTCGAACGGCACATAATGCCGATAATAAAACGCCTGCATCATATCCTCGCTCGGGACAACCTTGCGCGAAGTTTTCCACCCGTTTATATGAGACGTCGCCACAGCGCGGAACGGCAAAATTTTTTTACCGGTTTTAGGGGAGGCCGTTACCACTATTTCTCCCTCGTCAGAGCCGCTCTCGATTTTTCCGCCGTAATACTTCCAGTCGTTCGGGAGGTTCTTAAGCTCCACCGATATCGGCCCGTCAAATCCGTTGCGTCGAAAAGCCTTAAGTTTTATCGCGGCGCTTCCGCCGTTTCTCATATTCAGCACGCTGGGAGAGGCGACAACTGTAAAATCACCCCTGCCGTGGCTTATGGAAAGCCTGTATGAATGGGAGTCAGAATACTGTCCCGAAGCGTCCGTAAGCCTCAAGATATATGTTCCGGTTGCCGGAGCCACAAACTCCATTCGCGAATCGGCGTGGTGGGTGACATATCCACGCGAAAGGTCTTCGAAATCGTCGGCGCTGGCCAATATTTTCCCGTTGGAATCGGTCAGCACGAGATAAGTGTCAAGAGGCGAGTCGAGGCGGCGCGCAAAAGTTTCTATCACCACCTTTTTGCCGTGAACCAAGTCGAATTTGAATATGTCGGTCTGGTTTTTTTCAACGATGCGCCCGTCAACAAGCGCCGGAATAGTCAGCTCCTGCGCCGCCCCTCCATATTTTTTTCCCTCCCTGCGCGCCGATTCGACCGCCGACATTACAGAATGCCCTCCGGAATCCAGCGGAATTCTGTTGTGGTATGCCTTCGAATATTCGAACTCGAACTCGCCGCGCATTCCGCGCGCAATGCGGGCTGTTTTTTCGCGCAAATTCACGCCGTTTAGCTCGACCTCGCAAGTCTCGCCGGCGACGACCCCGAGCGGGAAAACCGATTCTACAAACGGCACCTCGCCTATTAAAAGCCGATAAACAAAGTCCTCGCGCCCCCTGTGCACCGCGTCGAATATTTCCACGCAATACTCGCCGTCTGCGGGAACATCGAAAACGAGATGGGAATCCGGCCTATGGTAAAAATCGTCGTTATACGCCAGCTCCTCGCCCTTTGAATTTCTCACCCTTAAAGCGGTCTGAAACCAGCCTGGAACGGCGTCGGATATGTATGGAAGCAGCGACTGCGCCGAAACCGACATTACAATTTTTTGGCCTTTTTTAGCCTTGAACCTCCAAAAATCCGTATTGCCCTCCGTTATTTGGCCGTTCACGATGACCGGAAGATCCACGTCAACCGGCTCGTTGTTCCCCGGCTTGACAAAAGTTTTCGGCCAGCGCGCCCGCGCAACCGCCCTTCCCCAATACTCCTTTGTCCTCGCCCTTTCGTAGGCGGTTCTGCGCAAAGACTGTTTCGATTTTTCCGGAAGGTCGGAAATGGAAATTTTTGCCGGATTCGAAATCCCGTTGGGCCCCGCCAACATGACGCTGTAGATTCCGAGCGGAGCGTCCAGAGCCACGGAAACCTCTATCTCGACGGTGTCCGCCATGGCGTCGGTGGACACCACCCTCAAATATTCTGACGCGTCGGCCTCGTATATTTGATTTTTGTTTTCGGGGATCTCCATGGTCTTACGGCGAAGAAAAGCTTGTCCGTCCTTGCCCATGGCCTCGATTTTTTCTTTCATGCCGGGATTTGAGAGAATGTACTCCTTTTCAAGTTTCATTCTCAACTGTGCCCGCTGCCCCTCCGTAAAGGGTATCGTCAGCTCCAAAATTTTTGCGCTTATAGAAGGCGTGCTGAAAAATATTCTGTCAACCCCACTGAACTTGCTTCCCCCTATCGTCATTTTAAAAACGCTTCCGCGCTGCCCACCCGCCGGATACACATATGCTATGTTGGGAGAACTAAGCTCCTGCGCATAAGCGCCGGCGAAAAAAAACGCCGCGCAAAAAAAACGCAGAAACACCGTTGTTTTAAAGGCTTTCATGACCATTTACATTATTTCCGTAAGAAGCCCCCCGGAAACTATGCCCTCTTCGGGCTTATCCGGGACAATCCGCACAATATCGGCTTGCGGGGTTGTAAGAGTGGCGTCAGGATCTATGCCGAGATTTGAATATATGCTTCCGATAACGTCGCCGGGCGAAATGGGTCTTTCGACGACGCGCTCTCCCCGCTCGTCGGTTTTTCCCACAACTACCCCTCCTTTGAATCCGCCGCCGGCAATCAGCTGAGAAAATGCCTCTCCCCAATGGCCCCTCCCGCCGCAATACGGAGGCGCCCAATCTATTTTCGGAGTGCGTCCGAACTCTCCCGTCATCCATACTATCGTTGAATCGAGAAGCCCGCGCCTGTCCAAATCGTTTATGAGCGCGGCAACCGCCTTGTCCGTCGGCGGCAGCATTCTGTTCATAGCCTCAAAATGCCCCTTATGGGTGTCCCAACCCCCGTAGTTTATCGTAATATAAGGCACCCCGTACTCCACAAGTCTGCGCGCTATGAGGCAGGAATTGGCGAACCTGTCGCGGCCGTATTCCTGGCGTATGGAATCCGGTTCTTTGGACACGTCGAAGACCTGCCCGGCATCGCCGAGAACAAGATTATAGGCCTGCTCTACGGCTTCGTCCGATTTCTTCAAATAGCCGCTCGAAGCCATGGCGAGGTTGAAAGTGTTTGTCGAAGCCAGTATGTCCCGCCTAATTTCCTGCCTTTTGCGTGATATACCCCGCGCAACAATTCCCTCGACTTCGAACGGAACGCGGCCCGGATCTCCGCCCGTCGCAAAAGGCTTGTATTTGTTCCCCAAAAACCCGGATTCGGAAAACCTGCCCTGCGGCGTCGTCATTACGATATAAGGTGGGATCATTTTCGAATACCCGGAATCGTACCCCTTGAATTTGGACACAACCGCGCCCGCGCACGGGAAAACATAACGCCCCGGCATACGCCCCGTCTGAGTCAGATATGCGGCCGTTTCGTGCGCGCCCTGCCCGTGGGATAAGCTGCGCAAAAGCGAATACTTGTCGGCGCATTTCGCCAGATTCGGCAAAAGCTGGCCTATCATGATTCCGTCAACGTTTGTCGGTATCGGATTCGCCAACGGCCCGCAATAATCGTAGCCGGCGCCGGGCTTGGGGTCGAAAGTGTCTATTTGGCACGGCCCGCCCCATATCCAAAGTTGAATCACCGCCTTTGCCTTCCCGAACGATTTTGGACGGGCGGCCTTCTCGGCTGCGGCGGCCGAGCGCTCAAGCGCATACACCCCCAATCCGGCGGCAACGCACGCCTTGGAAACCCCGGACAAAAATCCGCGTCTGGAAATTCCCGCTCCTTTTTTAATTTTTTTCATGTCGTTAGTGGTTGTTTATAAATTCCTCCGAATTTAGCAATGCCCATGCTGTGTCGAGGTAATGTATATAATACTTTTCCTTTTGGGAGCGCTTCAAACGCATGTTGTTAAAGTTCTTTTTTTCCGCCTCTGTGGGATAGCGCGAATAAAACGCAAGATACGCCCCCTCCAAAAATTTATGCTTGCCCCGCGCATAGAGAGCGCGCATGGGCTCGCCGCTTTCCAACTTAACCCTGATATGCCACGAGTTTATCATGTGCAGTTTTTGGGAGGCTGAAGGCGCGTTTACACGCTCCGAATCGAGACCGGTATCGCGTGAAGGCTTGCCGAAAAGTTCGAGAAACGATGTTGTCACACTGCCGTCCGGCATGGCCACGGCGCTTTCCCCCGCGGGAAATTTAGTGTAAGGCTCCGGAGTTGTGCTCTCGTATATTTCCGCGCTTCCCGTAAGTTTGCATATGACGTCTATCAGCACTTCTGCGTCCATTCTTCTCACAGGATAAACCGCAAAATATTTCCTCGCATCTCCGGAATCGCACCGCGGTATAGGCGACTGCTGGTACGTGCGCGAATTCAAAATATAGGCCGCCAATTTTTTTAGGCTGAAACCGTTAGACTCGAGATATCCCGCAAGATGGTCCAAAAGCTCCCTGTTCGCCGGCGGGTTTTCGGCAAACATATCGTCCACAGGCGACACTATGGGCTGCCCGAAAATCCAATACCACATCCTGTTCGCAACAGCGCGCGAAAAATACGGATTCCCTTTTTTCGTCAGCCAGTCCGCAAAAGCCGCGCGCGGATCTTCGGACGATGAAAGGCGCACCGCCGTTCCGTCGGGAAGGGTTCCAGAAAACGGAGCGCGTTTCGTGGGGTCGTAAAAGACTATCTCCTCCTTCCACTCCTTTGTCGATTTATAGGCCACGCGCTCGAAAAACGCCGCCATATTTACGCGCATGGATTCCGGCATTTTTTCAAAGCGCATTCCCATAAACGACAATGCTATGTTCGACGCTATGGAAGCGGCGTTCTTAGACTGCATAGCGCGGAAAAAGTTGACTTCGCCTACCCTGAAGTTGCTTCCCTCTGAAGTTAAAATCCGCCTTACCATAACGTCGTACGGCATGTCGCCGTTGAGGGAATCAAAAACAAAGCGAGTATAAGCCTGCGCCGCATTAGGCCATAAATTTATCGGGAATTCGGCTTTTATGCGAAAAACGTCGCCGAATCGCTGCGCCATGCGGACTGCGTAACCCTCCGATGATAAAAGCGACTTTACAAGGCGTTTCCGCTTGTCTTTCGACGCGTCCGCAATAAACTTCCGCGCGGATTTTTCGTCCGGGATAGTCCCGAGAACGTCTATGTATGCCCGCCTCAAAAACACCGCATCGGAGGACAATCCGGCCGGCTTTAAGCCGCGCAGCTTCAGGTTCCTGGCCACAATCTCGTCTATTTTGTTTACAGCGACAAACTCCGCCCCGGATTCGTACGGCGAAACGTCCGGAGCCGTTTTGCAAGCCTCTTTTGCGGAAGCACCCTTGCCAGTTTTTTCCACTCCGGCGTTTTTTTTCGGCAAATCTCCGCCGTCTTTTTGAGGTTTTTTTTCGGGCTTCAAATCCGCTTTGGCGGCGGGCTGCTTAACAGCCTCCTTAACCGAAACGCCAGAAGGCGCGCCGACAAGTCCGCATGCCAGGCAGGCGCATGACAAAACAGCAGCAATCCTCACAATCCGCATATACAGACCTCCGTAAATTTTGCTTAAATTTAAGCAAACTTCGCAAATCGGGCAAGCAAAATAAAATTTAAGGAATATCTTGCATGTTGTCGGCGGTTCCGCCAGACAGAGCAGCCATGATTTCGCCAGCAAGGTAAATAGAACCCGTGGAAACTATCGTTTCGCCGCGACCGACTGCAGTGCAAGAATTTCCGCTTCCGAATATCTCCGAAACTTCGCCGTTAATGACCTCCACGCCGCATTTTCCCAAACACTTCCGCAGCGCGTCAAAGCCCAAAGCGCGCGGCTGCTTTGGAACGAGCAAAATAATCTTTCCGGCATATTTTGCCACGACTTTCAGCAACGGAACCGCGCGTTCCTCCCCAAGTACGCCCACCGCCACGACCGGACGATTTAAACCGGACAAAAGAAGATTACTCTCGAGAGAGCGAGCGCCCTCCTCGTTGTGGGAGGCGTCCAGAATAAGCGTGGCGCCGTTGCTCAGCGGTATTTTTTGCCAGCGCGCAGGCCATGAAACGTCCAAAAGTGCCGATCTGACCAAATTGTCGGAAAGCCCGCAAAATAGCCGCGAAGCCTTTCCCGCAAGGGAACGTTCGCGCAATACGCGCGCGCATAAAACGGCGGTGGCGGCGTTCCTGCGCTGATAATATCCGTAAAGCGACGTTTCGGGCAAATCGGAATCGGAGCTAAAAAATTCGGAAGCCATGTAAATAGGAGAATTTTTAGCGCGCGCGATTTCTGAAACCGTCTCAGCCGCCTCTCCGGGCAGAAAGCCGCAAACCACGGGAACTCCCTCCTTTATAATTCCCGCCTTTTCCCCGGCGATTTGCGAAAGGGTGGAACCTAACATATTCACATGGTCGAAGCCTATCGACGTTATGACGGAAAGCTCCGGGACAATGATGTTGGTGGAATCGAGCCTCCCGCCCAGGCCGACCTCCACGACGGCGCAATCCGCACGTTTTCTGGCGAATTCCATAAATGCCATGGCAGTCATATATTCAAAAAACGAAGGATAGTCCTCCAAAGCACGGCCTTCAAAGATCCGTTCGACAACATTTTTCAACTCGCAAACGCATGCTGCCAGATCGCGTTTGCACATCGGGATCCTGTCTATTTGAATGCGCTCGCCAAGATATGTCAGATGCGGTGACGTAAACATGCCGACCTTGGCCCCGATTCCGCGCAATATCCTTTCAAGCATGGCGCAAACCGACCCTTTGCCGTTTGTGCCCGCCACGTGTATCTTAGGATAGGCGACTTGGGGGTTCCCAAGAGCGGCGCACAGGGAAGATATGCGTTCGAGCGAATATTTTGACCCCGCATTTCTCAATGCGTATAGAAAATCTTCAATTCCCTTAAATTCTGGCGGAATATTTTTCATCTTAAAACTCCAAGAATGGGATCTTACCCGCAAATCTTCAACGCAAAAATTCTTGACGGTAGATGAGAGTTCCTAAAATAGCGGCAAAACGTATAATTTGACATGAAAACAACAATCCCGCTTATACTAATGGTTTTTGGAACCTTGTCCGCAAACTCCCAAATGGTGCTTAACGACAAATCGCAAACGGCAAAGCCTCCTGTTGAAATCAATTCGCAAATAAATCCCAAATGGGACTTATGGAAACAGAAAGGCTATAATTACGGTTTTATGCTCGACAGAACTCCGGTTCCGATATCGTTTAACGCCCCAATAATGACAAACTCCACAATAATGGTGAGGGGGCAAAGCAGCGTCGGCAAGCGTTGGGGCCTGCATTGTTTCGAGGCGTACGCCGACGACGACACGTCGCGCTTGACGATGCTTGTCAACAAACATGTAGAAGAAAATAAGGACGTAGCCGAAATATACTACTACGCATCGAAATATGGGCACGGAGACCAAACCTACAATTGGGTAAAGATAGGCTCCGATGTCCGCGGGCATTCGTACATGTTCAGCCGCGACCGCGCAATATTCTACGGATCACTCGAACTTGAGAACGCAATAACGCTCGGAAACATAGGGTTAAAAGACATTCGTTCCTCCGCCCCTAAGGGAGACGACGAAAGCAATTACAAGGAGTCGGCGAAATACGCGAAATATAAAGCTCTAAAAAGGGCAAAAGACGGCACTATATACTTCGATAGGGATAAAAAAATGGTGCTTGTAAAAATCGACGGGAAATGGTGTAAAGTCGCGGTAAAACCGTTGGAAGGCTACGAACTGTCGGTTCTTGCAGAAGGCGGATCCGATATTCGTGATTCCGAAAGCCAATTGGCTGCGAAAGAAATATTACTGACCAATACAAAACTTTCGGCGATCGAGAAATACGCTAAAAATTTTCCCCATCAATTGGTAAAATACAAACGAAACCAGAGCAATCTTGCGGTCCTCACCAAGTCCGACATAAAGGGGTGCCTGCATTTTAAAGTATACGAAAATGCCTTTGAGAAATCCGAATTTCTCGCGTTTGAAGAATACAGAGATATGCATGCAGTAAGAAGCCGCAATTCAAGCGGGCATACGCTGGCCGCTCTAAAACGCGAGGCAGAACAAACGGCACGGATTTCAAAGAAGACGGAACATCTGACGATATGCGGAGAAGGCAAAGGGAGTGAATTTATAAAGCTGAGCGGCATAATATTAGACAAAGGCGACATACCTGATTTTAAAAAGGCAAGCGCCGAATTGATATCGGATTCCCAAGGCATAAATATAAAATTATATTGGGATTTTGAAGCTCGAAACGAATATTTGTTGATAGAAAGATACCCTAATAAGGAAGAATGCGAACGAAATGCAAAAAGTGACGCATATAAGAAGTGGGAGACTGCATGCGAAAAATTGGTGGGATTTTCAAAATCGGTAAAGGAGATTGAAGTCGCGGGTAAAAAATAAATACATTAAAAAGCAAATAAATATTGACGTAGCCTAAAAGAACTCCGATTATTCAATACTTTAAATTTAAGCGTAAATCGCGAAAGGAGAGGTGACGGAGTGGCCGAACGTGCTCGATTGGAAATCGAGTGTATGCCAAAAGTGTACCGGGGGTTCGAATCCCCCCCTCTCCGCGTTTATAACTTCCACACTGCAAGGGTGTTAGACAGTTCTAGTCAGAAAGCTGCAATGCGCTAAAAATGAGCGATTGCGGCTTTTTTGGGGTCTAACACCATTGCAGCAAAAAATGCCTGTTTTTTTGGGTCAACACCAAAGTCAGTGGATTTTAATGAAAGACGCCGCATTGGACAAGGACCCTCAATCGATAATTTTCAAAGTTTTTATAGCCGTAGGCTAGGCGTTGTATTAGCTTCATCTTGCGGTG
>CALXLM010000007.1 GCA_944389195.1 uncultured Opitutales bacterium | reverse complement strand
TCGCCGTTTGCGTTTCGGGTTCCCGCGCACGGTGTCAGGCTGGTGTCTATCAGGCCGTCTCTCGGCCGTCCTCAAATTGTCGGAAGCGACAGGCACATAGCGCAGACCGGCTTCGAGATTCTCGATTCCAAATGGAACGGGGAAGACCGCTCGCTTAGCGGCAAGGTTGCACTTGTGGGCAATTTCCCTTTGAAAGTTGCAGTTTTCGTGCCGAGCAAATACGAGTTTGACGGCGCTTCCGCAAGCGGCGCAGACATCGCCGCGAAGTCGGACAACAACTCTGTGGTTTTTACGCTGGTAAAATCGGAGGGCAACGATTCGGGAACCGCCGAATTTAAGCTTCGCTTCAAATAGGCCTGTATTTTGCGCAATTAAAAAATATCCGCCGTTTTGGCGTCCGATTTTTCTTGCATGCAGCCGGCGTTTTGCGAGACTTTAGGGACAGTCGCGGAGCAGGCATTCGCTCGGTCCGCCGAGAGGAAAGTCCGGACACCGTAGAGCGGAACTCCGTCCGAAAGGGCGGGGCGCCGCCGGAAAACGGCGGCGCACGGAAAGTGCAGCAGAAAACAAACCGCCGCGAAAGCGGCAAGGGTGAAAAGGGGGTGTAAGAGACCACCGCCGCGGGAGCAATCCTTGCGGGCATTGAAAACCCAGTTCGGTGCAAGACAATGTAGGATGCAGGGCTGCTCGTCCGCAACGCATCGGGTGTGTCGCGCCCCGTTTCGGGGGCGCAGAGCCGGAGCAATCCGCCTGCGCAGATAAATGAATGCAGATTCTTCGGAATTACAGAATCCGGCTTACGCTCCGCGGCTGCCAATTTTATTGCAAGAAACGGGCAGTTTTGGCCGCCGGGCCGCAGGTTTTTTATGGCGCGTGCACGGATTGGCTGCCCGGAATGGCTGTAAAAAGTTTTCGCGCAAGAGCGCATGTGCTTTGAAGGGCAGGATACGGAAAGGCTTAAATGGGTTAATTGCCTTTAAAATCAAGGATTGCGGCAAATGATGCTCTTATGCTCTTATAAATTTCCGGCTTGAGAAAAAATTGGGCGCGCCTGTGTTTATTATAAAAAACCGAGCCTTTGGGAATTTTTACCACGCATATTAAAAACCGCATATATTTAAACTTGCGGCCGCGGGAAAAGGTTTTGGAACTAACTTGCAAAGCCTTTTAAACACATTTGAAATGTCGCCCTTGTCGCATTTCTTCCGCATTACGGTTGTGGGGCCGGCAGATTTCATTGCGCCCGGCGGGAATGGGTCCGTTTCCTTCCGCAAGAGGCTTTTTATTGGGCGGAAGCTAATATGCACCGGCTGTCCGCCATGGGGCTGCTTCCGCCGCAAATACCGTAGAAACATTCTCTTTGCGCATAACGCAATCCATTTTGCGGAATTTGTCCGCCAAAAGGCCATGCGTGTTTTGTACGCGCGGATTGCGGCTGAGGATTATGGCAGCATCGTGGCCGCGCGGATTTTAACAATGCGAAACGCGCGGATTGCGGCAATGCGAAATGGCAGCATGGAATCCGGCTGCGCGATTGCGGCAGCTTTGGACGGTTTGTCAGCGTGCCGAAAGGATTGTGTAAACCTTGTCGTTGCGCCGCAGAGGCGAGGGAACTTTTATGCCAACTTTTACCCCCTTTTCGGCTCTTGAGACGGCTTTCCCGTCTATTTGCATGCTTTCAACCGCCGCTCTTACAAATCCGGATTTTTCGCCCTCGATTTGTATTTCGTCGCCGAGTTTTATCGGGAAGGCGTCGACGGAAATCTCTGCAACCGATATTTTCGGGAAAAATTTTGTCACATGCCCCACAATTCGTTTTTTCCCCGACGCCTTGTTCCCGTCCGAAGTCCAGTCCCCCACCGGCCTGCCCATATAGAATCCGTCGGAAAATCCGCGGTTGAACACTTTTGATACTTCGTTAAGAGCGTCGTTTTTCGCACGCTCGAAATCGAATTCGAAATTTTTCTTTCGGCGGTTTTCCAGATAAAAGTCGCGCAATCGCCTGTATGCGGAGACTGCCGAAAAAACGTATTCCGGGTTTCTGTTTCGCCCTTCGATTTTAAGCGAATCGACGCCGGCCTCAAACAGCTTTTCTATAAACGGTATAACGCATAGGTCTTTCGGGCTCATTACGCACCCTTCCCCGATTGTCAAGGCGTTGTCGGATTCGTCGATTACGCGGTATTGGCGACGGCACGGTTGGGTACATTCCCCCCTGTTTGCGCTTTTGCCCGACAGAAATTCCGACATAAAGCACCTGCCGCTTTGGGCAACGCACATAGCCCCGTGCGCGAACACCTCTATTTCTATCTTTGCCCCCCCGGTTTTTTTTGAAACGGCGCTTTTGATTTTTTTTATGTCCGCAAGGGAGCATTCGCGCGCGAGGACAAAGCGCCGTATGCCGAATTTTTTAAAATATGCCGCGGCTGATTCGGAGTTTGAAACGCTTGCCTGTGTGGAAAGAAAGACTTCCACTCCGTATTTCTTTGCTGCCGATATCGCCGCGCAATCCCACGCAATGACGGCGTCTATTTCGGCGTCCGCCATTTTTTTCACAATAAGATCGAGCTTTCGGAGCTCGCTTTCGTAATATATGGTATTTAGCGTGGCATATGCTTTTAGCCCGTTTGAATGGCAGATGCGCGCAATTTTTTTTAACTGTGAGGGAGAGAAATTTCTTGCTCCCGCGCGCATGTTGAAGCCCTTTATGCCGAAATATACCGCGTCGGCGCCGGCTTTCACGGCGGCGTCAAGGCTCGGAAAATCTCCCGCCGGAGCCATTATTTCAGGCTTTGATGGAGCCGTACGCTTGCCTTCATATTTTGTTTTCATTTACAAGCCGCGCAAAGCGCTCAAAGGAACGGTCATAAGTTTTTTCGACTTCCGGAGGGAAAAAGCACGCCGGCAACTGCCTTTTAGAAACGTGGTATTTTACACATTCGCAGCAAATGCCCGATTTCGGGCACCCGTATGTGCACGTACATCTCTTTTTATTTTCTGATACTTTGCATTCCATAAATTCCGCTTTTTTAGCTTAGCTTTTTGGGTGTGCAAATAAAAAAACGCGCCGTCCGCATGGAGGCGCGCCGCAATAAATGCGTTTTCGATGCGCTATTCGGCGGGTTTTGTTTTCGGGAGACCCGTCACGCGCGACACTTCCTTTATTTGTCCGCGCTTGCGGAGCAGGTCTATGCGCTCAAAACGCTTGAGAACGCTGCGTTTTTTAGAAGATGCGGATCCTCCGCTTTTGAAGCTGTTGTGTTGCGACATAAAATTCTCCTTTTTAAATCAATAAAAACAAACTATTAAAATGTTGCAGAACCAAAATGCAACAGTTTTTTTATAAAAAAGGCCTCCGCAACGCAAAATTTGCGCTAAAGAGGCCTTCAAGATATTGCGCAAGACTACTTTTTCCTATATACAAGCACGACAAGCGCGTCTTTTTTGACGTCAACTTTTGTGCTGCCGTCGTTGGAGGCGTTTGCGCTGAAGCTTCCGATGCCGTCGGCTTCGACAAATTCGTAGCCGGGCGTTTCAAATGCGGCCTTCACTTCGTTTTTGTGCGATTGAGTCGCCACGACGGCCATATTGCTGCCGTTCTCGAAGGTTTGGTATTGAAGGTGCGGGGTGTCGCATTTTGCGAGATCCGTGTCGCGGAAGGTACCGTTTAGTATCAAGTCGCGGTATTTGTCGCGTATGACTGCGGTTTTCGAGAGATATTCGCTGTAAACCGGGGCTTCATCGACTGTGGCGCGGCAGCGGTATATGCAGGCGTCCTCCCTCCAGCCGCGCATTACGGTAAGATTGCACCGCCGCGGAACGTCGTTGTTGTTGTAGATGTCCCTGTTGGTGACATACACTTCGGGGAATGTATATTGGTAAACCGGGACGTGCGCCGTGATCGGAACGCCGTTTTCGTCGTTGCGCACGATATGGAGATTCGGCGATACGCTGTGGATATAGTCCGCGTACATTGAGGTCGGGTCGCTCACCCATTCTATTCCCATGCTCATTCCGGGCTTTTTAGACCTTACATAGCCGCGCAGCTCCTTCAGCATTTCGTGCTTGTATTTCATTATGTTTTGGCACGGAACGGGGTGGCCGTGCGAAGCGTCGTAGCAAAGCTCGCTCTTATATCCGAGCTGGTCGAAGAACACGCCGTCAACCCCGAGCGATATTGCGCGGTCAGCAAAACTTTTCAGTATTTCGAGCCATTCCTTTGTAGCGGGGCACGCCGTCACGAATGTCTTGTTTCCGAAAACGCGAAGGGCGGTGCCGTCGCCGCCGAACGGATAGCGCTCCATGTGCTCGGTGCCGTCGGAACGCTTTATGGAAATTTTTTTGCCCGTCTGGCGATAGAATTTTGTGCTCATGTCGATGAGCTGTCCGTTAAAGTACAGGTTGACCTTGCCTCCGAGCTTTTGGACTTCCTTTATCCATTTCTTTAGGGCTTCGTCGCCGCCCTGGGTGTCGTCGGGCGTGTATTCCGGATATCCCGCGTCCATTCCCTCCTTCCACCAGCCGAACATCAGAATGGTGTCGAGCCCCGCCTTCTTGCCGGCTTTTATTATTTCGGGAAGCTGGTCGTATTTAAACAGCACCTTTCCGTATTGGTGGCGCATGATGATGCGCTGCCACCCGTTGGAATTTTTGAAGTCTTCGTTCATCGGCACGTGCTTGTACCATGTGTCCGCCCACTTGCGGTATTTTTTTGCCGAAACATGCCAGTCTCCGGCGTGCGGCGAGAGCACAAAATCAGAAAACTTCTTAGACTCCCCCGGATTCAGAAACGGATATTTCGCCATTGCAAGGTCGATTCCCCCGTACTTGAACTCGCCCTTTCCGCCGGTTTGGCGCGTCCTTAAAAGGTGCAGTGTCTTTTCGAATTCCGGATCGTGGTTTGCAAAATATAGCGAGCAGTCGGAGTCTTCGAGCACGTAATAATTCATGGACAGCGGGCACGGATACAGATCGTAGCGCTCAATGGCTTTGTTGTCTTGCGCCATGTAGGATTTAAATCCGGACATAAGCCATTTGCGGATATTCGGGTAACGGGTGCCGTTGGTGTGCGACCACAGCAATTTTGTGCTATCCTTTATTTTGGCCGACTTTATCATTGGAAACTGAAATTCGCGCAATATTTTGTCTTTGGAGGCATTTTTTATTTCAGCCGAAAGCTTTATTTCGTCTCCCTCAAGCAGGCACGTGATGTTTACGGGAAAATCTCCGCCGTAGGAAAGCGTTATTTTTTTGCCGTCGCCGGATACTTTTACGGGGACGTTTTCGCTTTCCAGACTTTCCTCGAGCGAGGATCCGTCCTGGTATATGATGCGCCAAAGCCCTTCACCTCCCGCGTATTCGCGGCCGTTTACCAGATTTTTGAGTGATATAAGATTCCCCTTGCCGTCAATTTGGAACTGTACTTTGTCGTTTTTCAGTTCGAATATTTCGGATTTTGCAAATGGCGCAAAAAATAAAAATGCCCAAAAGCATATCGCGAAAGTGCAGATGCAGTTTTTCATATAGACCTTTTTTTAGAGTAGCGTTATTCCAGTTGTAAACTGTTATATAGTTATAACCGGTTTCCAGTTATACTACGCGCCAATACGGGGTCAATAAAAATCAGATAACAGACAGCTTGTAGAAGCCTCCGCGTTTAGACAGCCTGCATTCGGCTCCGTACGCTTCCGAAAGGTTTTTTGAGGTCATTACCTTTTCGATTTTTCCGGAAGCCAGCATCTTGCCACCTTTTATTATTATGGCGTGCGTGAACGAGGGCGGTATTTCTTCGACATAGTGTGTGGCCATTACGATTGCCGGAATGGTTTTGTCTGAGCAGAGCTTGTCGAGAAATTTTACGAATTCGCGGCGGGCGATGGGGTCGAGGCCCGTGCACGGTTCGTCTAAAAACACGACGGACGGCTTGAGCATCATTGCGCGCGCCATGAGAACCTTTTGGCGTTCCCCCTGCGAAATAAGGAACCAGTCGCTGTCTATCAGGTGGGCAATCCCGAAGCGCTTCATTTGTCCGTACGCCTCGAGAACGAGCTTTTTTGTGATTCTGCCGAAATAGTTTATCTGGGCGAATTTTCCGCTTACAATTACGTCCACGACCTTTTCGTCCCTGTTTATTGCGCGCCTGAGCTGGCTTCCGACAAGCGCTATTTTTTCGCGCATTTTCTGCCAGTTGAAAGAGGCGTACGTCTTTCCGTCAACCGACATTTCGCCCGATGACGGCGTGTTGTAGGCGCATATCGTCGATATGAGGGAGGTTTTCCCGGAGCCGTTCGCCCCCAAAAGAACCCAGCGCTCGCCTTCGAGGACTGTCCACGTTATGTCGTCAACAATCGGCCTGTCAGCGATAAATGAAAGATTGCGGACGTCCAAAATCTTTTTTGGGGCGTTTATTTGTTTTGCGTTTTTCAAAGCCGTTTAAATGATTTTGCCTTTTCTCTTACAATGGATTCAAAAAATCGCAACAAGATAATTTTGGCGTCGGCAAGCCCGCGCCGCAGTGAGCTTCTGTCGAGGGCGGGCGTGGATTTTGAGGTGCTGCCGTCTTCGGCGCCGGAAATTTCCGACGCTTCGGCGGATCCGTCGGAGTTGGCGTCGGCGAACGCGCGCATAAAGGCCGAGTCTGTGGCGGCGCGCAATCCGGGCCGGCTTGTGCTCGGCGCCGACACCGTCGTTTTTTTCAACTCTAAAATATACGGCAAGCCGGCCGATATCGCCGATGCCAAGGCGATGCTTTCGGAGCTTCAGGGGGGAGTCCATTCGGTTTTTACGGGAGTTTGCGCGTCCTTTTGCGGGGAAAAAGGAGTCGATTCGGTTTGCGCGGCGGAAGAGTCGCGCGTGGCGTTTAAAAAATTGGACGTTCAGGCGATAGACGAGTATGTCTCCAAAGTGGATGTCCTCGACAAGGCGGGCGCGTACGCCGCGCAGGAACACGGCTCCATGATCATCGAAAAAATAGACGGGGCATTCGACAACGTCATGGGACTTCCCGTCGAATTGTCTAAAAAGATACTCGACACCCTCGCCGCGAGGCTGCATATTTAAAACGTATTTTTTATGTGCATAGTATAATGCAGGACGACATTGACAGGGATTTTTACTACAACGCCAACCGCGCCGACTACGCGTCGGTGGCAGCCGCCCTGATACTGACATTGCTGGTGCACATAGGCGTTTATTGCGCGCTCCCAGACGAGTTTGTCAGAATTGCTTCGCGGGACGAGGCCGGCGACGAACTGAAAATAGAGATTCTTCCCCCGAAACTCGAGAACAGGAAGCCGGAATTCATAGAGGCAAACCCGTTCGGGAACAACGAAAAGCCCGAGTCGGCAAATCCGCCGGAGTCGTTTAAGGACCAGCGGGCGGCCGACGAGCTGCCCGATCCCGCTTCCAAGTCGCCGCGCCCGTTTGTAAAGGGCGAAACAAAGGACAGCCAGAAAATAGTTTCGGGGACGAGCTCCGAGGACGACGCGATGTCTCCCAACAGCGTCCTTGAGACACTGAAGCGCCCGCTCGTGCAGCCCGCGCAGGCTTCCGAAGTGTCAGATATCCGCTCTTCAGAGCGGTCGCAGCCGCCTCCTGCGGGAAACTCCGCCCAGGCCGGCGATTCCTCAGCGCCCGCTTCGGCGGAATCGGTTAACGCAGGCGGACAAACCCAAAGCGATTCGCCTAAACGGGAAAAGCGTGAGGAAGATTCGGCCGCAGCCGGCGGAAAGACCCCGCGCAAATTCGATTCGGAAAACGCCGACACGTTCTTAAGCGTTTCAAAAAAGGACGGGGAATCGTTCGGGGGAGACGCGCAGGAGAAAAAAAATGCGGCCGAGGACGGCGGGAAAACTTCGCAGGCTTTAGGAGCTCCGAAGAAAACCGAAAAATCTGTGTCCGAAATTGCAAAAGTTCCCCGACAAGCTTCAAAAGGCCGGGCGGAACCGCAGCCGCAACAGGAACAGCCGCGCCCGCAACAGGAAGAGCGCCAGCCTAAACCGCCCAAGCCTGAGCCGCAGCAGATAGACGATATTCCCGCGCCGCGCCCGCGCCCGACCCTTAGCATGAGAATACCTGCGGGGCCGCTGGCGGACAATCCCGTCCACGCAAGCACGCGCGGGACGGTCGCGTGCGATTCGCGCTTCAGCGAGTTCGGCGCGTATCAGCAAAGAATGTTGGAGGCGATTTCGAGGCAGTGGAACCTGCTGGCATCAAAATACGACCTCAATACGGCGGTCGACACGGTTGTCGTGATAGAGTTCTATCTCGACCGCTCGGGCAGCCTTTCAAAATTCAACGTGCTATACACCAATTCGACGAACACCGGGAGCGGGCTGTGCGAACAGTCGATTCTCACCACCGCCCCGTACGGCGAGTGGACTCAGGAAATGCTGAACACATTCGGAAACCAGGACCAATCGGTCCGCATAACATTCCATTACAGATGAACACTTCGGAATTCGTAGAAAAACTGCCGCTGTCGAGCGGCTGCAGCGTGGTGGGCTTCGACGCCTGCGGTATCCTGGCGATATCAAAAAAGGCTGGAAGGGCCACGCACCCAAATCCGAATCCGTCGCCGAACGCAAAACCCCCGATGCTGCGGGCGAGGTACAACTTCGACGGCGAATATTATTCGTGGAACGATCCTTCGGGGGAAAAGATGAGGCTGTATTTGGTAAACAGGCTCGATTCCCCGACGTCGGGCGTGCTTCTTGCCGCCGACAACGAAAAAACCGCGGCGGCCGCGCGCGCCGCGTTTAAAAACAGGGAGGTCAAGAAAACGTATGCGGCCATATGCGTCGGAAAGGTTTTGGGCAGGGGCGAGTGGATAGACAGGCTGCGGCCGTTCCGCGGGGCGGGCTTTGTGAGGACATCGGCCGACTTCGCGGGTAGGATTGCAAAAACGCTGTATTCGTTCGAGCGTTCAGACGCGAACGGGTTGAACGTCTCTTTGGTGAGGCTCACGCCGCTTACCGGGCTTACCCACCAGCTGAGGGTTCAATGCGCCATGAGGGGCGTCCCGATTCTCGGCGACGCCACATACGGTAATTTTTCTTTCAACAAAAAGTTTCGGTCGGTGTCGAAAATAAACAGGCTGTTTTTGCATTGCCTGCATACGGGGCTTGAACTCGAAATAGGCGGCGCAAAGATAGAATTTGAGGCCGAGGCTCCATTGCCCGACAGCTTTTGCAGGGTTTTGGACTACAACAACGAAATATCTAAGAAAATACGACCCTAAATATGGACGTTTTTAAAATGCTATATCTGTCTTTCGGTTCCGTGGAGGCGTACCGAAGGGCTGTTTTTGTGTGGAAATGGAGGGCGGCGGCGTATTTCCTTTTGCTGTCCATTATATCCGCGGCATCGGCGGTTGTTGCCACGCACGGAACGATAGAGTCTTTTTACGATACGGCGGTCGAGCCCGCCTTAAAGCAGCTTGCAAACGTAAAAATTGAAAACGGACGCGTCAAAACGCCTGGCGGAGCGGATATCGAAATGAAAACGCGCGACGGCAAGGTGTTTGCCGTCGCAACCGAGAACTATGTAGATGCGTCGAAAACAAAGGGGCTTGTTTTTGCCTTCGAAGGCGACAGGGCGACTTTCTATATGCCCGACGGCAACGAGACTTTCTTCACTCTAAAGGGATACGAGCAAATGCTCGGCAAAAGGGGCGTTGACGCGCTTTTCCCGCCGAAGGGCCTGCTTTTATGGGGCATTGCGCCGCTCGCGTGCTTTTTCATGTTTGTGCTGCCGATGAACGCCATGTTTTTGGCGATTATGTCGGTGGCGGCGTTCATATTATCGCGCACGCTGTATCCGTTTCTAACTTTTGCCCAATGCATGAAACTTTCACTTGCGGCGCTGACTCCTTCGGTTGCAGTGGACATCGTTTCGGTTTTGGCTTTCGGAAGTGCCGCGCAGGGGTTCGTGTACGCCTTGGTTTCGGGGGGAATGGTGTTTTACATATTAAAGTCATTTGCGGCGGAGGCGCGCGGAGGGGGCGTTTCAGGGTAGGCGCTGCGGCGGCGCAGCCCATTCGGGCGGCATTCCAAGCGGGCAGTTGCGGGCAATTTTTGTGCAATGCGCCCATTTCATGGCTTTATTGTGGAATGCAAGCGTTTCGGGCAGCAGGCAAATTCCGCGTGGCGCTTACGCGCGCCCCTTGAGCAGGCACAGCAATGTTTGCGCAGGCCATATGCTTCCTAAAGCCGCGGCGGACGGGTATTATTTTGGGGGGCGGTTTTCCCGGGCGCGGCGGCTCCATGGCAAAATATTTGTTGACAGATTCTGAAAATCGGGTTTCATAGCACCTTTTTAATAATTTTCACACAGGATAAAAGATGAATCCCACATACAAACCTTCCAGATTAAAACGCGCCCGCCGATGCGGCTGGCGCGCGAGAAATAAAACCCGCGGAGGCAGGGCCGTTATAGCAGCGCGCAGGCAAAAGGGACGCAAGCGCCTCGTCACAAAGTAATTCAATTTCCGTTGCGGTCGTGCGTTTCTCGAGGGAAAACAGGGTGCGGCTCGCGGGTGATTTTGCTTTTTTAAAGGGTAATTCAAAAAAGGCGGATTGTTCCGCCTTTGTTTTTTACTGCCTGCCGCGTCCGGAAAGCAGCCAGTCGAGGCTCGGGCTGGTGACCAGCAAAAAAGTCGGATGCGCCGTCGAACGCAACAGGGCCCGCAGAAGGTTTCGCGCCATATTCCGCGAATGCGCGCCGTCGTTTTCGGTTCCGTGCGACATTCTCGTGTTCGTGCGCCGCGGGTATTCGAAATTCGAATACTCCAAGCTAAAAAAAAGCTTTCTCGAGGCGGCAAAAAGGATAATTGCCGATGCGCAAAAATAGGAAAATGCCGCTGGGAGTTTTGTCCACCCCGTGCTGGCTGGCGGTGCGTTTCTACCAGTTGGCGGTCTCCCCGGTTTTGCATTTGATTCCCGGGGCGGGGTGCAGGTTTTACCCGACATGTTCCGAGTACATGCTCGAGGCCATATCTAGGCACGGGGCGTTAAAGGGGGGATTGATGGGCTTTTGCAGAATACTCAGGTGCAATCCCATGTGCGCCGGAGGTATAGACCGCGTGCCAAAAAATTTTTCTTGGAAAAAACTGTTTTCGCAAAACAGAGTTGACGAGGACGAATAGTCGGATAATTAGTTTACCTTTCTTCTTTTACTACGATGGATAAGAAAAACACGATAATTGGAGTTTTGCTGATAGTGGCGGCGTTTTATTTTATGTACGATTCCGCCAAAAAAGACGCGGCGGTTGCGCGCGCTGCCCGGCAGGCGGCTCCGGCGCGCGTGGAGGCTCCCGCCGGCGGGGCAAAGAGCGCCGTGGAGACGCACTTTCAGATGGCCGAAAGCTCCGCGAAAAAGTCGACAAAGGAGGAGTTCTGCGTTATAAAGAACGAAAATCTTTCGGTCAATTTTACAAATATGGGCGGTTCCATAGCCAATGTGGAAATACTTAAATACGCCGACAATCAGGATTCCGACAAGCCGTTTTCGTTCAACTCGGTAAGGGGCGCCGTTCCCGCCATGAGCTTGGCTATGTTCGACTCTTACGGAGAGTTGCCGTGCCCGTTTTTAAAGCCGTTTTCCCTGGCGCTCAAGTCCGGCGACACGGTGTCGTACGAGTATGTGGAGCCTGGCCTTATGCGCATAACCCGTACCTATGCGCTCATAAGCAGCGGGAAAAACGACTTTACGAAATACACCCTCGTCGTTAAGACAAAAATTGACAACATATCCGGGAAGCCTCTCAAGCTCGGAGAGATTTACATTTGCCTCGGGGCGGTTCCTCCGACGGCGAGCGACGTCTACGGCTCAAACCTGTCTTTCCTCATGTACAACGGCGGATCGCATTTTGCCAGATCAAGCTCGTTTATAGACAGTTCCGGATTCCTCGGTATCGGTTCTTCGCAGGCGCGGCCCTTCGAGAAAATTTCCGTCCAGGATTCTATTTGGGGGGCTGTCAAAAACCAGTTTTTCGCCGCGGTATTCACTCCGGAAGGGGCGGTTTCAAACGCCGGGTTTGCGATTCCGCTGAAAACCGGATACAAGACCGACGACAAATATATGAAAAACTCTATAGCGGGGTTTATGGGCTTTAATGCCGGCGTGATAGAGGCGGGAAAATCGTGGGAATTGGCGGGAACATACTATGTGGGCCCGAAAGAGCTCGACGCCTTGGCTTCGCTCGGGGCAGGGCAGGAAGAGGTCATGAACTACGGCTGGTTCGGGTTCGTGAGTAGGCCGCTTTCAAGGTTGCTTGTTTGGATAAATTCGTGGGTTGGGGTTGTTTCGCCGGCATGGAGCTGGGGCTGGTCAATCATAATTCTCACACTGATTGTCCGCCTGCTTTTATGGCCGCTTACGTCTGTCCAGATAAAGTCGGCGCAGAGAATGGCCAAGATGCAGGAGCCGATAAAGGCCATAAGGGAAAAGTACAAGGACGACCCGAAGCGCGTTCAGCAGGAGACGATGAAGATATATTCGGAATACGGAATAAATCCGCTCGCCGGGTGCCTTCCCATTCTCATTCAGATACCGATTTTTATCGGGTTGTATTACATGCTTCAAACTTCATGCGAAATACGTTTCGCCCACTTTTTATGGATTAAGGATTTGTCGTTGCCCGACACTTTGGAGAGCGTGCCGAGCGTTTTCGGGATACCTCTGCACATTCTCCCGCTTTTGAACGCGTTTGTGACGTTCGTGCAGATGCACTTGAGCCCGACGCCGTCAACCGACAAAACGCAGGCGATGATGTTCAAGCTCATGCCGGTTATTCTGCTTGTGTTCTTTTACACGTTCCCTTCGGGGCTCGTGCTTTACTGGCTCGTGCAGAGCCTGCTCGGAATATTGCAGGCGCTGATAGTGAGAATGGGCATGGATAAAGTCGTGCTTAAAAAGCGCACAAAGCCTTCGTTTATGCAGAGAATGCAAATGGCGATGGAACAGGCGCAGGCTGTCCAGGAGGGGCGCGGGGAGGACTTCAAAAAACTTCCGCTTAAGGAGAGGTTGCGCATAGCCGCCGAAGACGCGCGCAAGGCGCGGGAAAAGTTGAAGTCCGACAGGCTTAAAGGGACTCTCTACGAAAAGCGCAAGAAAAACCCCGGAGGGCGCTCGACGCCTAAGAAGCGATAAAAAATGCTTGAAAATATGCCGCCCATGGGACTTAATCCGGCGGTTTAAAAGAGAAATGTGATATAATATATAAGCATTCTAATTGATTAACAGGAGAAAAACAAAT
The DNA here is from genome assembly GCA_944389195.1 of uncultured Opitutales bacterium. Classification (GTDB taxonomy): domain Bacteria; phylum Verrucomicrobiota; class Verrucomicrobiia; order Opitutales; family Intestinicryptomonadaceae; genus Merdousia. The sequence goes on along the minus strand of CALXLM010000007.1, from coordinate 12,617 downwards.
GTCCGGTCACAGTAAATGGGCGACAACTAAAAGACACAAGGCGGCAGTCGACGCCAAAAGGGGAAAAATCTTTAGCGCGTTGAGCAAAGATTTGACGCTTGCGGCAAAAGACGGCGGCGGGGATCCCTCAACAAACGCGCGTTTGCGCATGCTTTTGCAGAAGGCAAAGGCTGCCAACATGCCGGCGGATAACGTCGATAGGGCGATAAAGAAGGGGACGGGAGAGCTTCCCGGAGTCGTTTACGAACAGCTTATTTATGAAGGATACGGCCCTGGCGGCATCGGAATAATTGTCGAGGTCACGACCGACAACAAAAACCGCGCCGCGAGCGACGTGCGCAGCACGTTTACAAAGAACGGCGGCAATTTGGCTACTCCCGGAGCCCTCCAGTTCAATTTTACAAAGCAGGGCCAGTTTATCGTAAGCTCGGAGAAATCCTCAGAGGAGGCGCTTATGGACGTCGTTCTCGACGCGGGAGCCGAAGACATCCGCAATAACGGCGACTATTTCGAAATACTTTGCCCGATTTCGGCGTTCAACGCCGTAGGCGAGGCTCTCGAAAAGGCGGGCATAGAAACCGAGGACTCTGAATTGGCATGGATTCCCAATTCGGAGACGGTCATTACCGACCCTGAAATAGCGAAGAAAATTGTGAAGCTTACGGAGGCTCTCGACGATTTGGAGGACGTGCAGAACGTGTATTCGAACGAAGACCTCGACGGGTCGCTGGTTGACTGATTAATAATTGCACATTTCGCGGCGCTGATTTCGTTTTCGTTCGGGTTTTCCCGATTTGATGCGGGGTTTGCGCCTTTTGTTTTTTAATCGCATTGCAGAATTGTTCCATGAAAAAGACGCTTTTTGAAAAGGTATGGGAAAAACATGCCGTAAGGGAACTTCCCGACGGCTCGACGCAGTTGCTCGTAGGCACGCACCTGTTGCATGAGGTGACAAGCCCGCAGGCGTTCGGCATGCTCCGGGCGCTCAAACTGCCCGTAAAGTACCCGAGCCGTACATACGCAACGGTTGACCACATCATACCCACCGACGACCGTTCGGAACCCTACAAGAGCGCCACGGCGTATGAAATGCTTACGGCGATACGCAAGAATTGCGGGGACAATTCCATAGTGTTTTTCGATTCCGACACGGGCAAACAGGGGGTGATACACGTCGTCATGCCCGAGCAGGGATTGATACACCCGGGAATGACGGTCGCATGCGGAGACTCCCACACGGCGACACACGGCGCCTTCGGCGCGCTCGCCTTCGGCATAGGCACAAGCCAGGTGCGCAACGTTTTGGCGACCCAGACGCTTTCGTTCAAAAAGCTCAAGGTGCGACGCGTCAACGTCAACGGCTCTTTGCGCGCCGGGGTGTCCCCCAAAGATGTCGCCCTGCACATAATAAGAAAGCTCGGGGTAAACGGGGGCATAGGATACGCCTACGAATTCGGCGGGCAAGTTTTCGACGACATGTCAATGGAGGGGAGAATGACCGTTTGCAACATGGCCATCGAGGGAGGCGCGCGCATAGGCTACATGAATCCTGACCAAAAAACTTTCGATTATCTCAAGGGGCGCCCATACGCCCCGAAAGGCGCCGATTTCGACAGGGCTGTCGAATATTGGAAAACGGTTGCCTCGGACGAAGGCTGCGAGTACGACGATGTTGTAAATATCGACGGCGGGCTGATACGCCCGACTGTGACTTGGGGGGTTAATCCGGCGCAGGCGGTTTTTATCGACGAAAACATTCCCGATCCCGCTGAAATTTCCGACCCCACCCAGCGCAAGGACGCCGAGGACGCGCTCGCGTATATGAAGTTGAAACCTAATACTCCGATAGCCGGAACGAAAATCGACGTGGCTTTCATAGGCTCGTGCACAAACGGAAGGCTGTCCGATTTTGAGGCCGCAGCCGAATATCTAAAGGGCAAAAGGGTGGCTTCGGGAGTTAAGGCACTTGCCGTTCCGGGCTCGCAGATAGTTGACGCGATAGCGAGGGAGAAGGGAATCGACAAGATCTTCAGGGAAGCGGGATTCGAATGGCGCCAGGCGGGTTGCTCGATGTGCCTTGCCATGAACGACGACAAGCTCGTCGGAGACCAACTCTGCGCTTCTACGTCCAACAGAAACTTCAAGGGACGCCAGGGAAGCCCGACAGGGCGCACCATACTTATGAGCCCGTTGATGGTCGCGCATGCGGCGGTCGCCGGGAAATTGGAAGACTGCACAAAGTAAAATCGCCCCGTGTCAATAATAAGCCAGCGCGTTTCCTCCATTCTGTGTCGGGGATTGCAAAGGCGCGGGCGGCGGCGCTTTAGGGTTTGAAGTTTGGAGCTTTGCGCCGTTTCGCATTTTATTCAGGCTGAATTACCCAAATTGTGGAGCGGTTCCGCGCGGGCATGGGGGGGAACTCCGTAAGGGTTTTTTTCTTGCAAATCCGGGGGGGCGCCCAAGAATCTTCCGAAATTTATGATTACTGAAAATTACAGTAAATGGCCGCATTTTGACGAGGGCGACATAGATGCGGTGGCCGAAGTTTTAAGGAGCGGTAAAATCAACCGTTGGACGGGCGATAAAAATCTGCTTTTCGAAAAGGCCATGTGCGATTTTACCGGCGCCAAGTACGCCATCGCGGTTTCAAACGGGACGACGGCGTTGGAGCTTGCGCTCGTGGGCCTCGGAATAGGGCCGGGCGACGAGGTGATTGTGCCGTGCAGAACATTTATGGCTTCGGCAAGCTGCGTGGTAATGCGCGGCGCCGTACCGATTGTGGCGGACGTGGATTTGAATTCGCAGAACATAATGCCGTCGGAAATTGAAAAGCTGGCAACGCCCCGCACAAAAGCGGTCATAGTTGTCCACCACATGGGGTTTCCATGCGAAATGGACGAGATAATTGCGGCGGCTACGGCGAAGGGGTTGAAGGTAATAGAGGATTGCGCGCAGGCGCACGGCGCAAAATACAGGGGCAAAAGCGTCGGTTCAATCGGGGACGTTGGGGCTTGGTCGTTTTGCCAGGACAAAATCATAACCACGGGCGGAGAGGGCGGCGCGGTGACTACAAACGACGAAGCCGCATGGAGAAAAATGTGGTCGTTCAAGGATCACGGGCGCGATTACGATTTGGTTTTCAACACGGTCCATCCGGAGGGCTTCCGCTGGTATCTCGAGACGTTCGGCACCAATATGCGCATGACGGAAATGCAGGCGGTTCTCGGATTGCAGGGTTTAAAAAAATTGCCGCAGTGGAGCGCGGCGCGGGCGCGCAACGCAAAGATACTTTCCGACAGGTTGTCGAAGCTCGAGGCTGTCAGAACATTTAAAACGCCCGACTATTGCGTCCACGCAAACTATAAATACTTTTTCTTTTTAAGGCCCGGCAAACTCAGGGCCGGGACCGCGCTTTCCGACGTAATCCGAGCCATAAACGAGGCGGGTGTCCCCGCCATGAGCGGCACTTGTTGGAACGTGTCGCAGGAGAACTGCTTTAAGAAAGCCGGACTTTCAAAAGGCGATAGGGAGCTTCCCCATGCGGCGGAACTGCGCGACACTGCCGTTATGACCCTTATACATCCGACGCTTACGCCCGGCGACATTTCCGCCGCGGCCGACGCGATAGCCGGAGTTGTCGAATCGTTTACTGCATAGCCGGAAAACGCCGTTAAATCCGGACGGTGCGCATAGGGGCTTTCGGAAAATGTAAGGACTTTTTTTGGTTTGACGTTTTCTGCGGGAGCGTTCTAATGGTTCGCATGAAATCTATGAAACGTTTGTTGATTACTTTATTCGCGGCGGCTATGTTGCCCCTATTTTCCTTTGCAAAATCGGATCCGGTCGTCGTTTCCAAGATCGATTTTAAGAAGATACAGCAATCCCAAATACCGTCGTCGTCCGGCCAGTGGACGCGCGTGGAGGTTTTGCTCGACGGAAAGGAAAACCCGGACGACAAGTCCAACAACGCGCAGTGGATACGCGGGGTGGACGTCGCGCTCACGCTCGTGTATCTCGACGAAAAGGCAAAGGACAAGAGGTCGCCGGAAAGCATGATAGTCCTGAAAAACAAGGCCCGCCTGTTCGCTATCAAGGTCGGGGCGAGAACCCCCGTGGTGTTCTATATTCCGTCGGAGGCATACCATGTTTACAGGCTGTCAAAAGATCCGTTCGCGTACAGCGTGGAGCTTACGGTAAACGGCAAGCAGATAGAGCTTTCAAAAGACAACATAAAGTCGCTTTTGTCGAAGAATATCGTCAGGGCGGGAGACCCCAAGAGGGTTTACGAGAGCTACCAGAAACTCGTGCAGGGCGCCGCATCGGCAAACGAGAGCGTTTTAATGAACCTGCAGCAGGTTCCGTACAACGTGCAGAAGTACGAATACGAAAACTCCCGGGAAATTCCGACTTATCTGCCTTCAAAATAGTGCGTTTTTATCGCGCCGGATACGTTCGAACGCATGTCTGGCGTTTTTTTTGCCATAACCGAAAAAATTGCTTTACTATGCCCGGGCAGTTTTGTTAATTTCAAGCAATACCCCATTATCGTTTTTGCGTGTTCCCATTTTAAAGAAGAGAAATGACCCAAAAGAATAAGCTCATCATAAACTGTCAGGCGACGCATGTCACGGCGGCGAAGTTTTCGACGCAGGGCGGCAAGCTTGTGCTTGAGGATTTGAAAATGCAGGAGCTGTCGTACGACTATTCCGTGCAGGAAGATTGGCTCGACGCGCTGCGTTCAACTCTGAAAATAATGAATGTTTCGGGCAAGGCTACGGTGATTGCGCCGTCGATGCTGCTGCTGACAAAAACAATAAAGATACCGCATGTGGAGCCCGCCCGCCAAAAGGAGGTAATTTCTTTTGAGGCTGAAAAAAATATTCCATATCCGATCAGCGAGGTGTCGTGGGATTATCAGATAATATCCGACGACGGAGTGGAAAGCGAAATATTTTTGACTTCCATGAAGTCCTCGGCGGCCGACGAATTTTGCGAGGCCCTTTCAAGCGTCGGCATTGTCCCCGAATCGATAGAGGCCTCGTCTATTCTCGACTATAATACATGGAAGTATTGCGGGCTTGAAAGCGACGTTGTTATCCTCAACATAGGCGCGCGCTTTTCGAACATGTTGGTCGTGCGCGACGACGGGCTTTTCGCGCGCAGCATACCGGTAGGGGGCAACGCCCTAACGCAGGCCATCGGCGATTCGATGGGGCAGAACTTTGAAGTTGCAGAGGACCTCAAGCGCAGGTATTTCAAAAACCACGAGGAGATTGAAATGTCGGCCACGGCTTCGAATGCCACGGAGCACTTTACGGCGAGCGCAAAGAGCGTAATGCAGCGCATCAGCCTTGAGCTTAAGCGCTCCATATTAAATTACCGCAGAACTGGCCGCGTGGCTGCGCCCAAAAAAATCTACCTGACAGGCAGAGGGGCGCTGCTTCCCGGATTTGCCGAATATCTGGCCGAAGACCAGAAAATGGACGTGGAATTTTTGGATTCGCTTTCGAACGTTTCAGTGACATCGGGTTTGAATCAGGCGCTGCTTTCGGCGTGCTCAGCGCAGATGAGCGAGCTTGTGGGCGAGGCCGCCAGATCAGTAATACAGAGCGGAATGGGAGTGAACCTTCTGCCCAAACACATAATAGACGAGGCTGCGTTTGCGGCGAAGCGCCCGCTAATGGTGTTGGGCGCAGCATTATTGGCAGTTGCAACCGTTCCGCCGTTTCTTTTCATTTCGAAGGCTATATCCACGGACGCGTCGTTTATATCTGACTTTTCCGAAAAGACACCCGCAATTCAAAGCCGCATAGATAAGCTTCAGGAGAACGAGCAGAAGGTGAAGGCGGTTTCGGCGAAAATAGCGGGTCTGGAAGGTTTGGCAAAATCCAAATCGAATTGGATAAACCTGTTTATCGACATAGAGCAGAAGTTGATGGAGCAAAAGGACGTTTGGCTCGACAATCTGCGGGTGGTTCGCTCCACCGACGGCAAGAACCAGAAATACAATCTCGAGCTGACCGGCCGCCTGCTTTTGCGCGACGTCAATCCCGACGATCCGACCGCCTATGACACGAACAAGGCCATAGACCGCATAAACAAGCTTTTGGATTCGTTTAAGAGCTCGGAGTTTATTAAGGATTACGCCAACGTCAGGACTGACCCGTCCAACCCGAGGATTCTCAAGTTCGATTTTACGCTGGTTGTAAACCCCGACAAGCCCATTTAACAGCATCAGTTTTCCCAATGAAATATTTTAAGAAATATCCTGTATTTTTCGTCGTGATGTCGGTGTTGCTCATTGCGTTTGTGGGTATGCTCGGCTTCGACGTTTATCTCAATTCAAAGCGCTCCGGATACGCAAAGGAACTTGCGCGCGAAATGAATTCGTACAAAGTGGCGCTCGGAGAAGACCCGACGCAGACCGCGATTGACGCCTCCGATGAAAACATTAAAAAGCTGGAGGGGCATCTGGCATTTTTGGAAAAGGATTTGACGCGCGCTTCCGACGACATTTTCAAGCCTTTGACCGCAAAGGAGGGGTACCAGCTGGTCGAACAGCTCCGCGGCTTTGTCAACTCTTGGCGCAAAGAGGCGCGCCGCCTCGGAATCGACATAAGCGACACCATGGATTTCGGATTTAAGAAATACGTGGCTCCGAGCGCCGACTCCCCCAAAGAGGAGGCTCTCGCGGCAATTTGGAAGCAGGCGTGCGTGTTAAATTACATTAATAAGAAGCTCTTTGCGTGCAAATCGGAAAATTCTCCGATGGCTATTTTGACTGTGCAACGCGAAATTCTTCCCGAAGAGGGCGTAAAGGTTGACAATAAGAGGCGCAATGTGCGCTCGCGCAGGGTGGTCGATTCCCAAAGCGGGGACAATTTTAAGATTGATTCGTCGATAACCGCAAGGAAGAGCGGCAGTCTCGACACGATAGCATACAAGTTTGTTTTCGCCGGCCATACCGACGTTTTGAGAAGGTTCTTGAATCAGCTGAAGGATTTTGACGCTATGCTTGTAGTCCGCAGCATAGATGTCAAGCCGGCCGATCCCGGCCAGTTGGAAATGCTGAAGCCGGTGCCTGCGGACTCCGGCGACGGCGGGGCTGCGGCGCCTTCGGGCATAGAGGCGATATTTGGCGCGGCGGCGGCAAACGCCGAGCAGGCCGCGCAGCAGTCTGACGGAACTGCGGAAGGGGACGCCGCGCAGCAGCCGGAATCCGAAAATGCGGCGCAGCAAGTCACGCGCACGCCCGTAGTGACGGACAATATTTCCGAATTTACGGTTGTGATAGAATACGTGGAGGTCGTAAAGGCCGACGATTCAAAGAAGGCGAAAGGCGCCTCATCCGTCAAAAAAGAGGACAAATAGCGGGGTCTAATCATGAAATATTACGACAAGATTTTCTTTTTGGTAGCTTTGATCGTCCTCGGCGCGTCGTTCGGGTACTATTTTGTAAATATGCCCGAGATAGAAAAGACGTCCCAAAGGGCCGATTCGCTTTTGTCGCAAAAGGCAAAGGGGGTTGTTTGGAAGGAGGTTGCCGTTCCGCGCCTCGAAATAAAGCCGATTGAATGGCCGGAGGTGAAGCCTCAGGACGAGGAGGGAAGATGGTTTTTCCAGGTGTTTACTCCGCCGCAGATATGGGTTGACGAAGACGGCAAATTCATAACGGAGTCCCCGCTCATAAAGGAGAGGGCGCGCCAGTCGTTTGCGCTAAAATACGGGGGCGTTTCGAACGAACCGTATCCGATTAAGTACGTTGGGTTTATGGGAAGCCCGGAGGATCCCCGCATACAGCTGAGGAACGAGGAGACAAAGGCGTTCTTTACTGGAAAGATAAAGCAGAAGATTACGATGGACGTGATGGGCGAGGGCGGCAAGGCCAAGACGGTCGATGTCGGTCTGACGGTTAATTCTTTCGACCGCAAGCGCGTCGAGAAGCCCGACAATACGATTTCGGTGGTGGTGAAAATAGTTCTTTTCGACAGCAAGCTCGGGAAGGAGATAACCATATATTCCGACAGGCCCACAGTCATAGAGGACAGCAGGCGCATGACGTTTGTGCTGCCCGACGGCGGCAAGTGGCATGTGAAAGCAGCCGGCGAATCGAAGAATGTGGCGGGCGCAAGCTACACGGTGAAGGAATTGGATTTCGACAAAGGATATGCTATTATAGAGATGGTTCCGGACAATAAGGAAATATCTCCTCAAATCATGAATTTGTCGGATGCGGGTGTTGTTCCCGCAAAAACATCTAAAAAGTAAAAAAAAGCTTTAATTTTTCGAAAATACATTTACCTTAATTCTCCAACAAATTACAAATACAGCTAAATATGAAAATAAACAGAATCCAGAAACGGGCGGCTGTCGCGGCATTGGTTGTTTGCGCAGCGTTCGCGGGCGTTGCTTCAGCCGATTCGGCAGATAAGACGCAAGAAAAAATACGCTTGATGGTCACGGCAGTTCAGGCGCGCGATAGCGGCGACTTCAAAGCGTCGAAGCAGGCGCTTGAAGAGCTTGTAAAGCTTGCTCCGAAAGACGAGAGTGTTCAACGCATGCTTGCGGACGTCAATGCCGACATTGAACGTCAGTCAAAAGGAGAAAAACCCGTTTTGTCGGGAAGCGGCGCAATAGAAAAGGTTTCGAGCGGCAAGGCAGGCTCGTATGCCGAAGCGGTAAAGGAAACATCTGAAGCCCCCGTTCCGGAAACGCCGGCCGAGGCTCTCGTTTCCGAGGTTGACAAAAAACAGCAGTTGTCGATTCTTGCGGCATTTGACCTCATCGATGCGGCTTATGACGCAATGGATTCTGGAAACTGGGATTCGGCCACCGAAAATCTGACTCTTGCCGAGGAGAAGATCACCTCGTATGAATATTCTCCCGCGAGCGATCAGGTTCGTTCTGAATTGAAGCGCGCAAAAGCCACAATGGCAAAGGAGCGCGCGAATATTGCGATGGCAGAAAAGGACGTCACCAGCGCTAAAAAGTTTGCAAACGATTATGCCGCTTCCGAAGAAAACCAGGATAAGGTTGTGGCGTTGAATACGCAGGTAGAAGCGTTCCAGGAAAACCCCTATAACAGCAAGATGGCAGACGTCAGCCCCGACTATTCCGCGAGAATGGATAGGGTAAATGTTCTTCTTGAAAAGGGGCGCAGGCAATATCTCTACGGAGACTATTCGGGAGCGCGTTCAACATTCCGTCAAATTGAAACCCTTGACGCCAATAACATTCAGGCCAAGGCATATCAGCGCTTAATCGCCGAAAAACTTATAAATCCCGGGAAACTTTCATATTTGGCCACACGCGAGTCGATGCTCGACGAAGTCAACCAGGGCTGGGTTCGTCCTCAAGTGTATTCCGGAACGAGTGTTGACATGGGCGGCGCGCGTACCGATTCGGTTGTAGACGCAAAATTGCGCAATATCATAATACCGAACGTAAGTTTCCCCGATCCCGGAGTTCCTCTTGCCCAGGCTATCAATACGTTGTCAGTGTTGTCTGTCGATTATGACAAATCTACCGAAGGCAAGAAGGGCGTTAACATAGTTCTCTTTGATACGGGCGGCGAATCCAAAAATGTAGTTCTTACTTTGCGCGATCTTCCGTTGGGACAAATCCTTAATTGGGTGACCCAGCAGGCGGGCTACCAGTATGACATCGAAAACGACACGATAGTCGTCCGCAAGGCTTCGGACGCCACGAGCGCCACTTCTTCGATGGATACTCTCGACTTCCCGATCACGCAGGCGGCTGTCACGCGTATGATAGGCATCAAGGCTGTCGGCAGCGCAGGTTCCGACAATCCCTTTGAAACTGGCGGCGGTACGGCCGGTAGCGACGATAACAAGGGCGAGGCCATCAAACAATTCCTCATCAAAGCCGGTGTTGAATTCGGCCAAGGCGCAAACCTCGCATTTGACGGAACGAAACTTTGGGTGACAAATTCCCGCCGCAATCTCGATAAGGTTCGCAACATTCTCTTGAGATACAGCGAAATCAAGCAGGTTGAAATTGAAGCGAAATTTATGGAAGTCAGCCAGGGCGACTTGCAGGAACTCGGCTTTAATTGGACGGTCGGACAGTTCGGTGCCGACAACAGCGTGTTGGGACAATATACTCTATTCCAGTCGAGCAACCGCTCACTGAAGGATTCTGCCCAAAGCACAAATGCCGGCAAAACTCCGATTACAATTAACGAATCCGGCGCTGTGACGCAGCCCGATCCGATCCATCCGTCCATTCCGTCCCTGCCTTCCACAATTAATATTGCCGGAGATGCTAACGATACGACATCGGCATTTATCGGAAGCATTAATTCTTATATATTCGATTTGCAGGTTCGCGCGCTCGAACAGAAGTCGGGTTCCGACATGCTTTGCGCGCCTAAGGTGACGGTAATTTCCGGTTCTACTGCCTCCATTACGGTTTCGCAACAGATGCGTTATCCCGAAAGCTGGGGCGATATGCAGTCAAACGTTGGTACGTCTTCAAGCGATAGCGGCGCGGGTGCTGCCGGTGTCACAATCACGCCCGGTACTCCGACCGACTTTACGGCGTATGATGTCGGTGTCGTGATGGAAGTCACTCCGAACGTCGAAGAAGACGGATCGATAAACTTGGTTCTCAATCCGCGCGTGACCGAATTTGAAGGATTCCTTGAATACGGCGGCGTGGCTGTTGCAATTTCAAGTGGAACGACTGTGACGGTGCCTTCTGGATTTATTCAGCCGGTATTCTCGGTACGCGAAGTCCGCACGACGGTCACTGTATTCGACGGCGCAACGCTTGTAATGGGCGGTTTAACGCGCGAACAGGTGATTACGGTTAACGACCAAGTTCCGATTCTCGGCGACATTCCGTGGGTTGGAAGAATATTCCAGTCGAAGGGCGAAACGAGCCAAAAGAGGAATCTGTTGATATTCGTGACGGTTAACAGAATCTCCCCCGGAGGAAGCGTCGGCCGCGAACAGTTCCAGGAAATGCGTCCTGGCAGTGTGTTCCAGAATCCGATGATAGTGTCTCCCGGCGGAGCCGTTCAGAGGGTTCTCGAAACGGAATCTACTGTTGCTGAAAAATAAGCTGAATTTGAAATTTGTAATTTGTAAGGCTCTCGAAAGAGAGCCTTTTTTTACGGCAGGACCTTTGCGTAAGAATGAAAAAATTGTGAAACAAAGAAGGAAAGCGCACATTTTCGGCGCGAGGCTGCATTAAACAACGCTGTTGTCGATGAGTTTAGAGTATGCGAATTAATTTATAGTGTTTGAATTTTTATGAATACAAAATGTTCGAAAGTGCATGTGGATCGATGTAGCAAGAATTATTTTATGTTTCCATGGAATTACATCGTTTGTACACATTTGCGCCGTTGACGGTACATAATTTGATGTGTCTTATTATCCGCGCATAAAACCGCTAAAAGCGCGTTTTGTTCTTATAGTTTCGTTTAGTTGGTTTGCGCAAATACAGCTAAAATATGTAAGTATTATATAAACAGCGTAAATAATTCCTTCAAGACTTATGCGGAAACTTTAAAGCGAAAGTTTAATCCTCTCTGTGTAATAATTGTAGAATATTAAAAAAGTGAGTAAAAAAACATTCATGGGTTATTTAAAATTTTTAACACATGGCGACATCGATAAAAGCAAAGATGGTGTTTGTCGGAAAATGGGATCTTGCATAAATGTCAAAATGCGGGCAAACTTTAGTGTATATTCCATCTACCCACCGCTTGGCATAAATATTAAAATATAAGTTAAATAATAAAATAAACTAATATTTATGATAAAAGAAGAGGCGAATCCACAGCGAGGACGTGTTTTCACGAATTTTGAGTTTTATCGGGTCCCGGTATAAATTGCGGAAGCTTAGGAGCGGTGATATTCCCACTTCGCCTGTGCGATATGCAAATTTGACGAAACATATATAACAGGCATTGTCAGAATGTGGGATAAAAAAATATTAAAGTTGTATTCACACTATTGTTGGCGGCGTTTAGATATTGAAGGTATTAGATGAGTACAGAATAAGACTGTTTTTTTACGTTATCTGCCAAGTATATTGAATTAATAAGAAGGGAAAGGATAAATGAGGCGGAAGTATTAGATGCTGGCATGCAATTTAGGATATTTAAGATGCAAATAGCATTGCGAATTTAACAGGTTAAAATTTTTCTAAAATCTGGGCATAGTCACCGCTTATTATGCGGGGCACGTCGCTTGGTTTATTGCAACTTACGCATATTTGGGAATGGGGAACGTAATACCGTTAAAAGGCATTGTATATGCCCTACAGATACCATGCGAACATAATGTTTGAGCGGTAAATTCAAAAAGATACTTATCAGCACTATATCGCGGACGCCATTTAAAAGGTTTTACGATCAGGCATAAGAGGCATATCGAGTATCGAGAAGGACATTGAAATAGCGATTACAAATTCTACGAAAATGGTCGGGCAGCGGCCACCGTATAAATATTGGTATATTACGCTCTACGTCAAAGGTTGTGGAATGGTGGGAAAAAAAGAGGGCAAAGAGAATAAAAAATGTTCTACAATGCCCGATGTGTTAATCAAGGGTTATAAGATACTCAGGACGGTAAGAGTTGGTCAAG
>CALXLM010000006.1 GCA_944389195.1 uncultured Opitutales bacterium | reverse complement strand
CTGCCTCGCAAGACCCGCTTCATTATTAAATACCTTCAAGCATTCCCATAATGACAATGCAAAATTTTATCCCCTTTTGCCCTCCTGCTTTTTCCCCTTCCCCAACTTTGTTAGAAAGCGGATCTTTTACTTTTTCTGCAAAATCTATTTATCCGCATAGCACCACCCCCCTTTTGATTTTGACGCAAAATATGCCGAACACCGGCGAGAAAAGAGTTCCACATAAAACACTTGCATTAGACCCTTATTTTCCAAATTGCAAAAATCGGCGAATGGGAAAAAACATGGGGAAATACTGCGCAGTACAACATTTTTTTCATTGTTAAACGCGCTAATATTGCAGATGATACAAAAACACAAATAGAAATTAAAGCTTCGCCGTAATATACGAACCTATAAAATGAACGAAGATAACGCATCAAACAACAGGCGCATCGCAAAAAATACGATTGTGCTGTTTCTTCGCATGCTTCTCGTTTTGGGCGTCGCCCTGTTCACATCAAGAGTCGTTCTGCAAATATTGGGCGTCGAGGACTTCGGAATTTACAATGTAGTCGGCGGACTCGTAATCATGTTTTCAACCATTTCGGCCCCTATTTCAAATACGGTCAGCCGCTTCCTCACATTCGAGCTTGGGACTGGAAACAGGGAAAAACTTGCAAAGGTATTTAGCACGTCTATTTCCGTGCAAATCATTCTTTCATTAGTGGTTGTAATAGTCGCCGAAGTTGTGGGGCTCTGGTTTCTTAACTTTAAAATGAACATAGCGCCAGAACGCCTCGAAGCGGCAAATTGGGTTTTTCAATGCTCCGTAGTCTCGTTCGTAATTTCGTTGGTTTCGTCGCCTTACAACGCGGCAATTATAGCCCATGAAAAAATGTCTGTCTTCGCTTATGTGACTATTTTCGAAGTTCTGTTAAAGCTTGCCGTCGTCTATGCCCTTTATATTTCAGGATTTGATAAGCTGGTCGCCTATGCCATACTTCTGGTGTTCGTAAGTTTGCTCATGCGGATTATCTATGGGGTGTATTGCAAACGCAACTTCGAGGAATGTACATGGCACCCCGTTTTCGACAAAAAATTGATAAAAGAAATGTGTTCGTTTGCCGGCTGGAATTTCTTCGGGAATACGGCGTACATATTAAATACGCAAGGCGTAAACATGCTCATCAATATATTCTTCGGAGTTACGTTCAACGCCGCGAGGGGAATAGCGCAACAAGCGGACGCCGCAATAATGCAGTTGGTAAACAATTTTACGACCGCGCTTAACCCTCAAATCACCAAGAGCTACGCAAAGGGGAATATCGAATACATGTCATCGCTTATAAACCACGGCACTAAATATTCGTATTTTTTAATGTATCTTATAAGCGTTCCCGTCGTAATCGAAGCCGATACGATTTTAAAAATATGGCTGGTTAATCCGCCCGAAGATACCGCCCTGTTTTTGCGTTTGGCTATTTACGGCTCGCTAATGTCGCTACTTGGAAACGCAATGTTTACGGCGATTATGGCGACAGGCAAAATTAAACGCTACCAATTTGAGGTCACGGCCTTCGGCTGCCTTGTATTCCCTCTCGTATGGATAGCATATTATTTCGGATTTTCAGTAGAGTGGGCCTATATAATCTATATCGTCATTTATTTTCTGTTAAACGGCATTCGCTGCTCGACATTAAAGCGATTGGTAAATTTTTCCACGGGGAATTTTATCAAGCAGGCGATGGTTCCTATTTTTATCGTTTCGTTCGCATCTTACGCCCTGCCTTTGTTGATTCCGTATTATTTTGAACCGTCGTTTTTGCGGCTGCTTTTGACAACGGCAGTAAGCGTTCCTTTTACAGCCCTGTGTATATGGTGTTTCGGATTAAGCCCGCATGAGCGCAATTTCGCATCCTCCAAGCTGATGTCAATTATAAAATGCAAATTAAAAAGGGGATAAAATGGACAAGCGGAAGATATTGTTGTTGGGTGGAACGGGAGCCATGGGAACACATTTGACCTCTATTTTGGCATGTGAAGGAAACGATATTTTAGTGACAAGCCGCCGGCGGCGAGAAAGCGCGCTGCCAAACGTCCGCTATATTCCGGGCAACGCAAGAGACGAAAAATTTATTGCGAATCTTATTTCGGAAAAATTCGACGTTATTGTTGACTTTATGGTTTATTCGACGCCAGTTTTTCAAGCCCGCCATAAATTATTTTTAGAGCATTGCAAACACTATGTTTATCTAAGTTCGGCGCGCGTTTATGCCGACAGCTGCGGACGGCCAATATCCGAAAATTCGCCCCGCCTGCTGGATGTATCGGACGATAAAGAATACCTGAAAACGGACGATTACGCCTTGTCTAAAGCCCGCCAAGAAGATATTTTGCGCGCCAGCGGAAAATGCAATTACACTATTATCCGCCCGTACATCACTTATAGCGAGACCCGCCTGCAACTCGGAGTTCTTGAAAAAGAAGACTGGCTTCAGCGCGCGCTAAAAGGCGGAACTATCGTTTTCTCAAAAGACATAGCCCATCGCAAGACTACGCTCACTTATGGATTTGACGTAGCGAGGGGCATCGCCGCCATAGCTGGACGCGAAGAGGCTTTTGGAGAAGCCTTCCATATCACCGTCAACGAAAGCATGGAGTGGATCGACGTATTAAACGCGTATTTGGATTCCATAAATGAGCATACCGGATTTCGCCCAAAGGTATTGCTGACTGAAATATCCCAAAACATGCGCATCGGCAAATATCAGGTAATTTACGACCGCTATTTCGACCGAGTATTCGACAATTCAAAGATAGGCCAATTTATCGACGTAAATTCTTTCACCCCCATAAAGGAGGGAGTTTCCGAATGCGTTAAAGATTTTCTAAAATCCCCATCGTTTTTACGCATAAGCCCGCATATGGAAGCGTTAAGAGACCGCACCTGCAGGGAATTTTCATCTATGAGCGGCTTTACATTGGGACAATATATTAAATATTTGATATTTCGAACGATTTATCCCAAAAATAGGCTATAATAAGAATTTGTTATGGAAAAGCACTATACAGTTGAACGCTCCCAGCAAATCGTACTATCTGTCTTAAAGGCGAACGGCATAAAAAAAGTCGTTGCATCGCCTGGAACGACAAACATCACGCTTGTGGCAAGCATGATGAACGATCCGTGGTTTGAGATGTACTCGTCGGTCGACGAGCGTTCGGCGGCATATATAGCCTGCGGTCTTGCTGCTGAATCTGGAGAACCTGTGGTTATAACATGCACGGGCGCGACAGCGTCGCGCAATTACTTTCCGGGATTGACTGAAGCCTATTACCGGCAACTGCCGGTTTTGGCAATAACTTCCAGACAGCACTCATCGCGCATAGGCCAATACATACCTCAAGTAATAGACCGCACGATTTGCCCGAAAGACGCGGCAAAATTAAGCGTTGACGTTCCAAGCGTACACAACGAACAGGACGAATGGAACGCCACCGTTAAAATAAACAAAGCCGTTCTCGAATTGCGGCATCGCGGGGACGGCCCGGTTCACATCAATTTAGCCACCGACTATAAGCGCGATTTTTCAGTAAAAGAACTTCCTCCGGTCCGCATCATATCCAGAATAATGCCGCATAATGTTTTTCCTCCGTTGCCCAAAGGACGAATAGGGATTTATTCGGGGGCGCACGTTCCTTGGAGCGGGGAATTGACGGAAGCCGTCGACAACTTCTGCAGACAATACGACGCTGTGGTTTTTTGCGACCATACAAGCAACTATCCCGGAAAATATCGTGTGCAAGGCGCGATTGTCGGAACCCAGACATACGGGGATAAATCCGCATTTAAAACCGAACTTATAATCCATATCGGCAACGTCACCGGAGATTACGCCCTAATGTGCGCCGGACGGCAAGCGAACCAAGTATGGCGCGTCAATGAAGATGGAGAAATTCGTGACACATTTCAAAAGCTTACAAAAGTTTTTGAAATGCCTGAAGCCGAATTTTTCAAGCGCTATGTCGGCCCGTCAAACAATACATGCAAAAACGATTTCTTTAACGTATGCCAAAAGGCCATCAACGAGGTCCGTTCGCGCATAAACGACGACATGATTCCGTTTTCAAATCCATGGATGGCAAAAAGGCTTTCGGCTAAGCTGCCGGAGGGAACCGTATTGCATTTCGGCATTTTAAACACGATTCGCTCATGGTCTTTATTCGAAGCGCCGCAATGCTCCGGAGCTTTTTGCAATACCGGAGGGTTCGGAATAGACGGCGGCTTGTCCTCCTTTTTGGGAGGAGCGCTGGCGCGTCCCGAAAAACTCCATGTTTTGGTTATAGGAGACTTGGCGTTTTTCTACGATATGAACGCGCTCGGAAACAGGCATTTTCCTGCAAACACTCGCATTCTGCTAATAAATAACGGGAAGGGGACTGAATTTAGGAATTACAACCACCCTGGCGCCATGTGGGGAGACGATGCGGACAAATTTATTGCAGCCGGCGGGCATTACGGAAACAAATCGCGCGAGCTGGTAAAGCATTATGCCGAAGACCTCGGATTTGAATATATTTCAGCCTCGGACAAAAAAGAGTTTTTATCTCAAATAGATAAATTCACAAACGAAGAAAAAAACGAAAAACCGATTTTCTTCGAGGCTTTTACCGACAGCGGCGACGAAAGCGACGCCCAGAAATACCTGAATACTTTAGTGGAAAACGGCGTCATGAAAGCCAAATATATGGCGCACGACATCCTCGGAGAGTCCGGTGTAAAAATCGTAAAAAAGGTTCTGGGCATGTAGGGCAATGAAAATCGGTATTTTTACGCAGCCTTTATGTTCCAATTACGGCGGAAGTATTCAAAATTTTGCCTTGCAAACCTTTTTAAAAAAGTTGGGACATGAACCCATAACGCTGCGCGAGAAGAAATCGCACAGACTTCCCAACGGATCTCTAAAAACGCTCTTTCAAAAAATTGTCGTCCCGAACATCCCGCTAAAAAAGCGCATAATGCGTACCGGCGTTCTGCTTTACCGCATTATGACTTTCCCATTTTGCGACTGGGAAAAAATAGACTCCGCACTCGTCTTTTGCTGGCGCATTTTCAGGAAGATGTCCGGCAAGCGCTGTAAAAATGCACCCCGGCCAAACCGCATAGAAACTCCGGATTTCAAAAAATTTCACGAACAGCATATAAATTTCCGCTGGATACATTTTCCCCCGAAATGGAGAAATGTTTCGGACTGCGAAGCTTTCGTGGTGGGCAGCGACCAGGTTTGGAGACCCGTGTATAACGGCGTTTCCCAAATGACGATGTTTTTGGATTTTGCCCGTTCCAAAAAGAATATAAAACGCATCGCATACGCGGCATCTTTCGGAATAGACAACCTGAGCGAATTTATGCCCGCCCAAATTGAATATTGCGGAAAATTGCTACAAAAATTCGACGCGGTTTCAGTAAGGGAAGACAGCGGAGTGGAACTTTGCAAAAACTATTTAGGAATAACTAATGCAGTGCATCTTATAGATCCGACGCTTTTGCTCGACAAACGCGAATACGAACGACTAACCGAAATCGCAGGAGAAAAAACCGTTTCGGACCGCAATTTTACGGCAGCATACATTCTCGACAAAACCCCGGAAAAGGACATGGCTTCAAACAAGATTGCCTCCTTATTGAAAACAGAACTAAAAGATTTGAAGGGGCTTTCCGTCGCACAATGGATAGCCGGCATTAGAGACGCCGAATTTGTTGTCACCGATTCTTTTCACGGAACCGCTTTTTCCATAATATTCAACAAACGGTTTATAACCATCGGCAATTCGGCGCGCGGAATGGCACGATTCAATTCGCTTCTAAAAATCTTCAATCTTAAGGATCGTTTTATTTTGCCCGAAGATATAAACGATTCAAATTTGGAAAGACTCGTTCAAACGCAGATAAATTGGGATGAAGTTAATAAAATACGTTCTTACGAAACCGAACGGGCGCGCAAATTTCTCGAGGACGCGCTGAAAAAACGGGAAAAAAACGATTATACGGATTAACTTATCCGATATAACCCCACACACTTGGTACGTACTGCAAGCTCGCAAAAATAGATAAGAAAAACAGCCGCTACTATGCGCGAGATAAACAAAAACAGGACGCCCGCTCCCGCAAGGTATATAAACGCAAACGGAAAGCCGTCATTAAAATCGCGCTGTTTCACGGTGCCGTGGAGTCAATAGTTTTTTTGTTTGTTTTCGTTTCCGCAATATCCGACGAAATATGCGCCGAAATCTCTACGATGCGCAAAAGTTAAGTTTCTTCGCGCCGCATTAAGCATGCACCACCCCTTCCCTTCGAAATTGACGAAGGGCAAAAAAGAGGTTCCGCAAAAACGCATATCCTCCAGCGCGCCCGACATAGAGATACCCCCCCCACGCGCGCTGCGGCAAACCAAAAGAAATCTACCTTACCACGCGCGCTCCGGCGTTTGTTTCGGCAAGCTTGCGAACCTCGTCGAGTCGCGCCATGCTCGTGTCTCCGGGAGTAGTCATGGCGAGCGCTCCGTGGGCGGCGCCGTAATCGACGGCGAGCGCCGGAGAGCCTAGCTCCATCATTCCGTAGATAAATCCCGACGCAAAGGAGTCTCCGCCCCCGACGCGGTCGAAAATCTCGAGGTTTTCGCGCTTCTTCGACTCGTAAAACTTGCCGTCGCACCAACAGATGGCGCTCCAATCGTTAAACCCGGCGGAACGGACTTTGCGCAGGGTTGTCGCCGTCGCCTTAAAATTGGGATACTTAGCAACGGCGTTGGCTATCATTTTCTTGAACGCCCCGACGTCGATATCCGATATGTTTTCGTCAAGGCCCTCGACTTCAAGGCCGAGGCACGCAGTAAAGTCTTCCTCGTTTCCTATCATGACGTCAACGTATTTCGCAATCTCCGAATTTATTTCAACGGCGCGCTCCCTGCCGCCGATGTCCGTCCACAGCGACGGGCGGTAGTTAAGGTCGTAAGAAACAACAGTGCCGTATTTTTTTGCAATCTTTGCGGCTTCCAGCACAACTTCGCCGGTCGTTTCGGAAAGCGCGGCAAATATGCCGCCGGTATGAAACCACCTTACTCCCTGTTTCCCGAAAAGCTCCTCCCAATCTATGTCTCCCGGTTTAAGTTGCGAGGCGGCGGAGTGCCCGCGGTCGGAACAGCCCAAAGCGCCGCGCACGCCGAATCCGCGTTCTGTAAAATTGAGCCCGTTGCGGACGTTTCGCCCGGCGCCGTCGGCTTTGACCCATTTTACGAAATCCATATTGACGCCGCCCTGCATGATAAAGTCCTCTATGAGGTAGCCGACTTCGTTTTTGGCAAAGGCGCTCACCAGACCGGCTCTGAGGCCGAAGCATTTTTTCAGTCCGCGCGCAACGTTGTATTCGCCGCCGCCCTCCCAAACGCGGAACGAGCGCGCAGTCCTTATGCGGCAGTCTCCTGGATCGAAGCGCAGCATTACCTCCCCGAGTGATACGATATCGAATTTGGCAGATTCTTTTGATTTGATGTTCATGGCCGTGTTTATTTTTCGTTAAAAATGCAGGTTAAATTTTCATAGTGCTTTTTCTTATGATAAGCTCGCCCTCCACATGCGAAACTTTCGGCTCGGAATTTTCCATCACCGCCGAAAAGCACATTTTTGCAAAAACTTTTACAGGCTGCCTAAACGACGTCACAGACGGTATGTAATTGGCCGCGGAGGGAATGTCGTCGAAGCCCGTTATGGCAACGTCCTCCGGAACGCGCACACCCGATTCGTAAAACTTCTTTATAGCCCCCATCGCTATGGTGTCCGTCGCGCATATGATGGCATCGGGAAGACTGCCCTTGCCGTTTTTCAACAGATCGCGCGCGATTTCTTGCCCGACCTTGAAATCGTTATGGTCCGAAGACGGCGCGAGCGAATCGAACTGGCAGTCGAAATCCCTCGCAACCTCCTCGGCTGCGGCGCAACGCAGGTGGTGGGCGGGTATCTCGCGCGAGGCGAACGCTATTCTTTTAAGGCCCAAATCCTTTACGAGGTGGGTGAAAATCTTACGCATTGCGTCGTTTTCGTCGATGCTGATAGAAAGCGTGAGGTTTGGATGCGAGCCGTGCCCTATACGGGCTATTGGAACGTCTTTAAAAGCCTCAGTCCACGAAAGGTCACCGTATGAGCCCAAAACTATTATGCCGTCCACGGAGTGTTTGTAAAGCGGAAGAAGATCCGATTCGCACGGCTTTCTGTTTAAAAACCCGACGAGAAGAAGCGAATAGTTGTTCGTATGCGAAAGCTCCTGGAGCTCGCTGATTACAAAAGAGAAATAAGGGTCGTAAAAATCGTACGCCACAATTCCTACAGTATGGCTTTTTTTGCCCTTCAAGATAAGCGCCGCGGGAGACGGAACATAATTCATTTCTTTGGCGGCCTTTATAATGTCCTCTATTTTTTTGGGATGCACGCCGATCTTATGCGCCTGCCCAGACAACACCCTCGATACGAGCGAAGTTGAAACCCCTATTCTCTTTGCGATATCCTTTTGCGTCACTTTCATAACAACGTCCTTATGTGTGTTGAGAAATTTTTACCGTTTGTATGCTCAAATATTGCGCGCCATTTTATCTGGGTAAAACGCCGCAAAATGGGATATTCTGGCAAAAATTACTTGACCAAAACTCAAACGTTTGAGAATTTTTAGTCAATGGAAAAATTTATTTCTAACGATTTTCTTCTGGAAAACAAGTACGCCCGCGAGCTATACCACGAATTTGCGGAAAAGCTCCCCCTCATAGATTTTCACTGCCACCTCGACCCGAAGGAAATTGCGGAAAATAAGCACTGGGAAAATATAACTCAAGTGTGGCTCGGAGGCGACCATTACAAGTGGCGACTGATGAGAAGCAACGGAACGGAAGAAAAATATTGCACTGGCCAAGCGTCTGACCGGGAAAAATTCCAAAAATTTGCCGAAGCCATGCCGTACATGCTTAGAAATCCAATGTACCACTGGTGCCATCTTGAGCTTGCAAGATTTTTTGGAATCGACGACCTTCTGCTTTCGGGCGACACCGCGGAGGAAGTATGGAACAGGGCAAATGAAGTTCTCAAGTCGGGGCTCGGCGCCCGCGACTGCATGCAAAAAAGCAATGTCGAAGCCGTCTGCACTACCGACGACCCCATATCCGATTTGGAGTGGCACAAAAAAATAGAGGCCGACAAAACTTTCAAAATAAAAGTGTGCCCGTCTTTCCGTCCGGACAAGGCATTTGCTATCGAAGGGCACGAGGAATATATAAAATATCTCGAAAAGCTCGAAAAGGCGTCCGGAGTCGACATAAAGTCGTATTACGACCTTCTTGCCGCAATCAAGGCTCGCCACGATTATTTCCACGAATGCGGCTGCCGCGTTTCAGACTACGGCATTGAAACGGTGTGGTTCAAAAATTCGTTTTACTACGAGGTTGAAGACACGTTTAAAAAGGCGATTTCCTCGAGCGAACATCTCGCCCCCGACGAAGTCATAGCGTTCAAGTCGGCTATTCTTTCGGAATGCGCCGCAATGGACTATGAAAAAGGCTGGGTGTGCCAACTGCACATCGGGCCGCTTCGCAACAACAATACCGCTATGCTTAAAAAGCTGGGCGCCGACGCCGGCTTCGATTCCATAGGAGAATCTAACTATGCGCTTCCGCTTTCAAAACATCTCGACAAAATGGCCGAATCCGGGCTGCTCGGCAAAACCATAATCTATAACATCAATCCGAAAGACAACGAAATGCTGGCCTCCATGATAGGCAATTTCCAAGACGCCCTTTGCCCGGGAAAATTGCAGCTCGGGGCGGCATGGTGGTTTATGGACAGCTACGACGGCATGAGGCGCCAGCTTGAAGCCATTTCAAACATGTCGCTTATCGGCCGCTTTGTCGGCATGCTTACGGATTCGCGCTCGTTCCTATCATACGCCCGCCACGAATATTTCCGCCGGATTTTATGCAATCTTGTAGGCTCGGAAATGGAGCGCGGCCTTCTTCCCAAAGACACGGAGCTTCTCGGAAAGCTCGTTTCCGACATTTCGTACTACAACGCAAAAAGGTATTTCCGCCTTTAAAAGCGGGCGTGCATGCCGCGCGGATACGCGGCGCGGCTTTCGGCAAAAAAGGCCGCCCAAAGACAAAAGAGCGGGGCGTAAACTGTTTTGCCATGCAAAACAAGGGAAAAGCGCTCCTATATCTTCGGCGCTAACGTTTCTTGGCGGCGCCCTCCCCGCGTTTGGGGGGTTATCCTCCGCAACATCAAGGGGAAGCCAGGCGCATTCCCGCCTGGCCTGCCTTAAAGACCGCGGGGGAAACACGGCATGCCGCGCGCAAAAGCCGCAAGAACAAGGCATAAGCGGCTCTTGCCGGAAGCCGAACGGCGGAATTCGCCTACGAGCGGCCGCGAAACGCCTTTTGAAAGGCGGGACTGCGCATGCTGCAATCGCGGCGGAATGGCTTTATACATTGTTATTGACAGGGTGAAAGCCCCTTTTTAGCGTTTGCCCATGGTTATTCGACTATTGAAAGCCGCCCTGTATTTCGCTGTTGCCTGGCTGCCGGCGGGGTGCGGACCGCAAAAAAACATCACTTGCAAAGTTGAAGAAATAGGCGGAGTTCCGCGCATTGTTTTAAACGGCAAACCCGTGCGCGCCCGCATGCTGTACGTCTCTCCGCTATATTTCCCGCTGGGATCCCCGACATTCCGCACGGCATACGAAGAGATGGTGGACACGTTTGTGGAGATACCGCCACAAGAATCTCCCGTTAAAAACGCCGCTTTGGAATTCGTCCCGATTGGAAAATTCTCGTGCGGTATTTATTCCCTTACGATTGAGGAAGCCGACACGGGTAAAATAACATACCGGCTCGACGTTTCCGGAGACCCGCGCGCAAAATTGGTTTCCAACAATGGCGGCGGACGCATGGAGTTTAAAGATGAAAACGGGAAGGCGCTCCGCGCGGAATCGGAAAAAAGCGGCGTAAAAATCGCATTTGAAGGCGCCTCTTTCGAAGCCGGAAAAAAATACGTCGTGAGGATAAAACTCAAAGGCGATTACAAATTTAATTTTAACCTGTACTCAACGGTAAACGGAAAATTTTTCGAACCCAAGATGCGGTCTTTCGTCGGATTGCAAACAAAACTCGCCAAAGACGCCGGCATAGATTTCATAACGTTTCCCGTTCAGGCCGCCGATTTTATGCCCGAAGACGGAAGGTCGCACAATACCGAAAACATAAAAGGGGCTCTCGACGAAATTATCGGCGCTAATCCGAACGCAAAAATACTAGTCCGCATAAGATGCTATCCGCCGAAATGGTGGATGGACAAATATCCTGAGGACACCATGCGAACGGTTGACGGAAAGCTTCTGGAAAAATACCCCGGAGCGGCGAGCCCGTTTTCAGCACGCTTCCGAAACGACTCGGCAAAAGCGGTGGAGGCGATAATAGATTTTTGCGAAAACTACTGCCCTGAAAACATAATCGGCTACCACCCGGGCGGAGCAAACTCCTGCGAATGGTTTTATCCGGACACCGGCGAACAGCCATGGATAGGGTACGAGGAGTCGGCGCAAAAATCCTGGAGGGCGTGGCTTAAAGAAAAATACAAAACCGACGCAGCCCTTCAAAAGGCGTGGAACGATCCTTCCGCATCGCTCGAGACCGCCCGCGTGCCGCTCCCAGAAGAAAGGCTATCGGCATTCTGCATAGTCAATCCGCAGACGCAAATGAAGCTTTTCGACTGCAATATGTTCCGCCAGGACTCCATGGTGGAAACCATGCTTGCAATTTCCAGAACCATAAGGAGAAAAGTGCCCAACAAGCTGTCGGCGCTCTTTTACGGATACATCACCATAGCCGAATATAAGGGCGCGGCCAATCCGGGACATTTCGGGCTCGCAAAAGTCCTGGCCTCAAAAGACGTGGACATCATCTGCGGCCCAGTGTCGTACGGCTGGCGCGATCTCGGGTACGGAGGGCTGACCCCGAGCTCAACCGAAGCCATAACGCGCGCCGGAAAAATATGGATATCCGAAGACGACATTCGCACGCACCGCGTGCCGCAAACGCAATCAAAAGTAAGCAAGCTGGGCAGCGAACTGCGCACCCTGAAAGACACTGTCTCCGTGCTCCAGCGCGATATGGCCCGGCAGGCCATGCGCAACAACGGGTGCTGGTGGATGGACCTTGGAGGAACGGGCTGGTACGACGACCCCGAACTATGGAAGCTTATGCCCCAGTTCGCGGAGATGGAAAGCGACATGATTGAAAACCCCGTCCCATACGAACCTGAAGTCGCGCTCATAATGGACGAACGTTCGGTTTGTTTCGGCGGCGCCGCGGGAACGAATCTGCGTACTATGCTTGTCGCCGGATCATCGCGAAGGGAACTCACAAACTGCGCAGTGCCGTTCGGCAACTATCTGCTCGACGACTTTCTTTTCGGCAAGCCGACAAGACAAAAGCTTGCGGTATTTACCGTCTCCTGCGCGCTGGACGAAAAACAGCGCAACGCAATACGCAAAAAGACAAAAGACTCCGGAGCCATGTTCATCTGGGCCACCGGGCTAATCGACGCCGACAAAAACGCCTTTTCCCTTGAAAGTGCAAGCTCTGCCACGGGATTCGACATGAAGTACGTAAAAGGCAAAATTCCCGCGCAGGTTTTTTCTACGGACGAGGGGAAAGCCGCCGGCCTACCGCAGATGTTCGGGTCGCACAAGGAAACCTTCCCCCTGCTTACGCCCGCACTGCGCGGCGGAGACAAAGTTCTGGCACGCTATAAAAACGGCGAACCCGCCATAGTTCTGCGCGGCAAAAAACTTTTTTCCGGAATCGACGCGATTCCGATAGAGCTCTACAAACTTATGTTGAAGGTTTCGGGGGTGCATGTGTATTCGCAGCAGAAAACAAGCGTATTCGCCAACGGCGCATACGTTTCCGTCACTTGCACCGACGAAGACAAAAACCCCCACGACGTTGAGATATCGCTCCCCCGTGGCGGCGAAATTTTCGACGCCCTCACCGGAGCGAAAATCGGAAGCGGCAACTCCGTCACGCTAAAAATGAAGAGGGGCGACAACCGCGTTTTGAGGATAGGGAAAGGCAACGCGGACATAGCCATGCGCAAAAACTGACACAGCATTTATGCCCCGCTCTGGCGAAAACCACCCTCTCAAGCCCTTTCTGCCGCCAAACGCAAAGCTGCTAATGTTGGGAACCTTTCCCCCCGGCAAAAAACGTTGGTCTATGGATTTCTTCTATCCGAACTTTCAAAACGACATGTGGCGAATTTTTGGGCTGGCGTTTTTCGGGGACAAAAATAAGTTTGCACTTCCCGAAGAACGCCGTTTCGACAGGGAAAAAATCGAGAGCTTTTTGCGGCAAAAAGGCATAGCGCTGTACGATACAGCCGAAAGCGCCGTACGCCTGAAGGAGAACGCGTCGGACAAGCACCTGCAAATAGTCCGAAAGACGAATCCGGCAAAAATACTGTCCGCTCTCCCAGCATGCAAGGCGGTCGTATGCACGGGAAGCAAGGCTGCCGAAACTTTCGCCGAAAGCGTCGGATCGGCCGTGCCGGGACAAAATGAAAAGGCTGGCTTCTCTTTGTGCGGCCGAAATTTTGTATTTTACAGGGCTCCTTCTTCGTCAAGGGCATATCCGAAGCCGCTCGCCGAAAAAGCGCTTGAATACGCAAAGATTTTTCGCGAAACGGGCGTTCTTTAGAAAAAATTTTCCGCAGTTGAAATTTCTTTACATAAGACCCGTCAGGCATTTTAAAATTCAAATATGAAAATCACAAAAGTTGCGGCACTGTCCATTCTGGCCATTTTTTCCCATGCCTATGCCGAGAGTCCAAAGCCTATTTTAATAGCCGAAAACGGGATAATACACCGGTTTTTCGACACCTCGCCCATTAGTCCCTCCGGGAAATACGCCGCCCTATTCAGACTGCCGTATGAAAACGCCAAGCCAAAAGCGGGCGACGCCGGAGAAGTCGTGGTTGTGGAACTGCCTTCGATGCGCGAAGTATTTTCCACAAAAACGCGCGGCTGGGAAACTCAAATGGGCGCGAATGTTCAATGGGGCAATTCCGACGATGCCATATTTTACAATGACGTCGACACCTCCGACTGGAGCGAATTTGCAGTGCGCCTAAACTTTAAAACCGGCCAAAAGACCCGCTTGAACGGAACCGTGTTCATGGTGTCTCCCGACGGCAAAAAACTTGTATCCCATAATTTGAGGAAGTCGAGATTCGCGCAAGTGGGCTACGGCGTCGTAGTCCCCGACGCATTCGTAAAAAGAAACGTCGGAATATCAGACAGCGACGGAATATTTGTCACCGACGTCGCCTCCAACGAATGCAAGATGATAGCGTCCATACGCGACATATACGAAAAAACCGTGCCTTCAATCGCAATAGATAATCCGGAAAAATACGAATTCTATTGTTTCCAGGCAAAATGGAATCCACAGGGTACGCGAATTCTGGCCACCCTGCAATGGACCCCACTCGGGGGCGGGAAACGCCGGAGGGCGGTCGTGACAATGAACCCAGATGGATCCGGGATACGCACCGCCATTACGCCCGAACAGTGGGCAAAGGGAGGCCACCACATAAACTGGATGCCCGACGGGCAAACGCTTTCCATGAATCTAAACGTGGACGGAAAAAAAGGCCTGAAAATAATAACCGTAAAATACGACGGAAGCGGATTGAAAAAAGTATATGCGCCAGGTTCCGGGCATCCGTCGTTTCATCCCCTCGGACTGCCCTACATAATAACGGACGCATACGTCAACGAATTGCCGCTGCCCGACGGGAAATCCCCAATAAGGCTGATAGACGTAAAGAACCAAACGGAAAAAACCGTCGCAAAAGTTTTGAACCCGCGGGTGTCCGACTCCGAATTCCGGGTAGACGCGCACCCTGTATGGGTGAATGGCGGAACGCGCGTAGTTTTCAACGCCACAAAAAACGGGAAACGCTGCGTTTACATGCTCGACGTATCGGGGTTCTTAAACGAACCGGCCTTGAACGCCGCGGAACAACAAAAAAAATAACATATATGCCGCCGTTTTATTTGTTTTTGCAAATACACCGCATCTTTGCGTTTTATCCGAAGTTTTTTCATAAAAAACAGACAAATAACGCCCCGTCTCCCCACGGATAAAATTCCGCCTTTAAGCGTAAATTACAGCGCTGCGAAGCTCCCAAAGTTTAAGATGCCGCCAGCCATTGTGCTAAAGGCTGATTTTACCGCCTTCCAGGAAACCGCCCAGCGCCTCAAAAAAACGCAAATCTTTACTGCCCTTCCCCCCTTAAATCCTTTTTCGAAGCGCGCCGGACAATCCTATCAAAAAATTCCGTCTTGCAAACCGCGGAGCAAATCCGCTCTATACCGCGCCCGTTCCAATGAGATCGTTATAAAAGTGCGGCGGGTATAAATCGGATTTCAATTCTGTTGCCGCGTCGGCATCCAACGTTTCGAATCCGAGAGATGAAAATTTCGACGCAAACACCTCCTTTTGGTCGTCCCCCCGCAAAAGGAAAAGAACCCTTTTAGGATCGTTGCCGGCTATTTTCAAGACGTCTTTTATGAATGCATCCAACAGCATTTCCTCGGTTGCCGAAAGCCTTTTGATCTTATTTGCATTTGAGTCCGCGACGCCAGAAACGACAGCATGTACAACGGATTATGGAATAATAAAAAATATCCCGCAATCGGATTTATCGCCGAATCCTCGTATGAAATGGATAAAGGAGAGCACGGGTTTGGCGCGCGTTTCGCAACCGCCTACATTGCGCGCGGATTAAAGAATTGCGGAAAAACGTCGAACTGTTCTCTTTTCCCGACATCGAGAAATCCGCTCCGGATCCGGACAAAATACCGGTTCTTGTAATTTATGCCAGAAACGACGTTTCTAACAGATTAAAGCCCAACATAAACGCTTATCTTAAAAACGGGAGAAAGCTAATACATATCGGGGGAAGCCACAAAGGGCAAACTTCGTTTAAACTAAAAAAACGCCCGAACAGCGAAACGCCGGTGTCGGGAAAATAGGGCAGACAAAACGAAGCCATTATAGATAAGATGAAAATAGAGCCTGCCGGAGACATGCGGGAGGCATATCCCCAAAATATTCTTTCCTTTAACTACAATCCAAATCAAACCGGTTGGAACAAAGCCGTAGCTGACTGCGAAATAATAACAGACAGGGATACTGCGCCGCTCCTTAACCTCATCCTTCCCTACAACTCCAAATATTGCGTCGGAGCGGCAAAAAAAGAAAACGGCAAATACAAATTCATCTATATGCCCGCATACGCCTTTTTGCCGTTTATGTTTTCAAGACAAAACGAAATGATGGACTGGTCCGAAGCTTCCGCAGACTCGTTCGGCACGGCTCTTATAAACAAATGCGTAAACATACTGCTTAAAGATAAAAAATAATTAACCCAAGGGGCAACCGGCCTCTCCTAAAACAAGCACGCAACGCCATAATAAAAAACCATAAAAACGCGTCCGCCATGTGCGTTTAAAAAAAAGTAAAGAGGTGTGTAGGTGAGAGGGGGTGTATGGAAGCAGAGTGTATAAGGAAAAGCAAAGGAGGAGGTTGCGGATATGGTAGAGGTGTTTGGAGGGGGGGGGGGAGCGAATGAGTGTGGGCGTCTATGCGGCGATAGCCGG
>CALXLM010000005.1 GCA_944389195.1 uncultured Opitutales bacterium | reverse complement strand
TTGATTCCGATCCGCTGCGCGTGCGCGGCCAGCATTACGACATCGTTTTGAACGGAACAGAGCTCGGTGGCGGCTCCATCAGAATACACCAGCCGGCCGTTCAGGAAAAGGTATTCAAGGATGTCCTAAAAATTCCGGCAGATGTTGTGGAATCGCGTTTCGGATACATGCTAAAGGCATTTAAATTCGGCGCCCCTCCGCACGGCGGAATAGCGCTCGGATTCGACAGGCTCGTCGCAATCCTCACAAACCGCCAGAGCATACGCGACATAATAGCGTTCCCGAAAACGCAAAAAGGGCAGGACCTGATGGCGCAATCACCGTCGCAGGTTACGGAAAAGCAGCTGAAGGACATCCATATATCCCTCGACATTCCCGACGAAAAATAGCCGTCCCCCACGGGGCAAAATTTTATGCGGCGCTCATTACGCGCGCCTCCGCCGCATGCGGGCGCGCGCATTTTACGCAAGCCCGCGCGAATTGCGCAAACAGGAGCCTATCGTCTGCACCCCGACGGGGGAAAACCGAAATATCTTTTGAACGAAAACGAAAGCGCATTTCTGCATGAAAACCCCGTGCGTTTGGCAATTTCTCCGAGTGGCATTCCCGATTCGCAAAGTTCAACGGCAAGCTCCATACGGCGGTCCAGCAGGAATTTTGAAAACGTAGCTCCGTAATTTTTTACAAAAAATGAATTTAATTTAGCCTTGCCGACGCCGATTTTCCGGCAAATCGAATCGATGGTCCAATTTTCTGAAAGCGAACCGCACACCAAATCGGCCACTGAACCGAGTGCGCACTTTGGCGATAGAACGTCCCTAACAAATTCTCCGGCGATTAACTTTGAAATGAGGGCGGACAGCGCAGTCAAATTGTAAACCGAAGGATTGTCCGAATAAAGCTCCTCCGCATACATGCCTGACAGAACCGCCAGCTTGGCCGAGTTTGACGATTTTCTGCATACGGGAGATGCTCCAAGAATATTCCGCCAAAACGGTGTCTTCGCTATTTCAAACCATATAATGCGCGCACGCGCCGCGGAAGTGTCGCAAGAAAGGCCAGCCGGTATCAGAAGAACGTCTCCGCCCGATATTTTAAAAGCACTTTTTTCAAATTTTGCGGCATAACCGGAGGCAGACAAACAGAAAGAAACGGTAAAACATTCCGATTTCGCCCCGCGCGAAATGTAGAAATAGTCGCTATAAGACGTAATCGCCGCCGTTCTTATCCCTCGCGTTCCCATAATGTTCGAAAGCGCGCGCGGAGGGAAAAAAATGCCCGGAGAGTTTAGTGCCCCTCTGGGCAATATTTTAGTTGGTCCCGTAAGATATATCTGAACGCTCCCGTCCGGAAAAATCTGAAACCTGTTTTCTGTGGAAATTTTCCATGCCACACTCTTTGAAGACGACATGTTAGACTCTATACTCCAAGCCGAAGCCCAATGTCAACAGATAAGCCGGCCGCAAGTCCGCGCAATCCTGCCAAAGCAGGGGAATGCCGCGTAAACCGGCATGGCGGGCGGAAATAAAATCAGCGCCCCCTCCTAATCCTTCAAACTTACAATATCCTTTACGGCTTCAAAATCGGTAATGATAATCGGATAATCCGCCAGTGGTATCCCGACAATAATATACGAATGGTTTTCGCTTCCGAAAATCTTAGAACCGTATCTGAAAACCCGACCCGATATGGTGTCTATCAGCACCGGATTTTTCATGGGCATATCGTTTACGACATAGTACAGGCTCGCGTTTTTTATGGGCTTCATCTGAAGCTGCATGTCCTCGGCCAGCCAATATGCGTAAAGCGGATATCCTTTACGAGTAAAAGTCTCGACGCGCTTTGCGCTGTCCACAAGCCTCGAAACTCCGACCCCCTCCGGCACGGCCTTTCTGGTGTTGACGAAGGCAGGAAGAGCGCACGGAATCGTGTCTTTGTCGAAAATCGGGGTATAGTTTTTAATTATTTCCGCCGCTTTTTTTGGCCGGTACGTTATGTTTTCAAAAAGCCCGTACTTTGCAAAAAGCGGCTTGCCCCCCTTCGCCATCTGGTAGCCTGGCTTGAGGTCCACGCACTGGTATAGTGACGACAGCCCGTATCCGCTTCCGAGGTCCAGCGTGTAGCGGCGCAGCATCCATTTGGCCTGCATATATTCGCCACCCGACGTCACCGGCCTCATGTAGTGGCCTACGGGATAATCTGACCCAAACCCGGATTCTCCCTGCCACAGCGATATCGGCCGTCCGGGGGCGTACTTTGAAAAAATCTGGCGAGCCGAGCGCGTATTGTTGTCGTGCCTCTCCTCGGGAATTACGCAATACGGGTGTATGGCGTAGAAGTCGATTAGCCCGCCGCCACCATGCTTAAAGAAGTCAACCGTATAAACTACGACGTGCCCCGCGTTTACGGCACCTATTTTAGCGTCCGGGATATTTTTGCGTATTATGTCTCCCGTTATTTTTACAAGTTCTACATACGCCTTCGGGTCGGCCTTCTCGGGCTGCCAAAAACTGTCTACATTAGACTCGTTCCAGATTTCAAAATACTGCACCCTGCCCTTAAAATGCTTTGAAAGCGCGTCTATATAATTTTTCCAGGCCTGCAAACACTCCTCTCCGAAATACAGAGGCACATATCCCACTCCCGTGGGATTCTTCATTTCCCCCATATATATTCCGTTCCCGAACCCGACGTTAAACCACGGCTTTATTCCACGCTTTATGAGATTGTCAACAATATCGTCAAGCCACTTAAAATCGTAAACTCCCTTCTGTTTTTCGGTCTTGCTCCAGCCCGTCTGGCAGCGCGCCCATTTTATGCCGGTTGCCGCAAGCTTGTCGTAAACCTTGTCCGGTTCGAAAATATCGCGGTCGAGGCACTCGAAACCTATCGAAATGCGCGAATCGACTATTTGATCCGAAGACATATGCCTTATTTGCCCTATTTCCTTCCAATGCCTGTTCGGCAAAGGAAGCGAAGGTTCAAGCTCCTCGACTTTTTCGTAAAGTGCAAAAGTGTGCGCACACGCCGCAAAAAACAACCCTAAAGCCATCAATATATTTCTTTTCATGATAACGATGATACAAAAAATTGTCCTGCCGGTCAATCGAAAATAATATTACACTAAGGAATAATTATGTATGCGAAAGGCCCAGACGAATACAATAATGACACAATATATCATAGGCGCAATCCAGCCGGAAACTTCTTCTACGGAAACTTGGCCTTGCCGTATTTTTCGTAAAGTTTTTTATCGAACGTATATAGCATGGCGCCGCGTTTTGACTCGGTGTAGTCTTTTTTATCCAGCGCCCTTATATACGGCAACTCCGCGATTTTCTTTCTAAAATTGCGTTTGTCGAGAGTGCGTCCGAAAATAGCTTCGAAAAGTTTTTTTAAATTCGCCAGCGTAAACTCTTTCGGAAGGAGGTTGAAGGCGGAGGCGCTCGCCGCGGCGTCGCAACGCATTTTGCGCACTGCAGCGGCCAAAATTTTTCCGTGGTCGAAAACAAGCGGAGGGGGTTCGCTTATCCTTACCCAGCGTGCGGAATATTTGCCGCTTAGGGATTCGTCGTAGTCTTTGCGGTTTATAAGCGCGTAGTATGCCACCGTCACAACGCGCGCTCCCGAATCGCGGTCGGCGTCTCCGAAAGCGCCGACCTGCCTCATAAACAAATCAGATATCCCTGTTATCTCCTTTAGAATTCTGTGCGCCGCGTCCGACACGTTTTCACCGCCACGCACAAACTCTCCTATAAGAGCCCAACTCCCCTTCTCAGGGGAATACGACCGCCGGGCTATGAGAACGTAAAGTTCGCCCCTGTCGAAGCCTAAAACTACAGAATCTACGGCAACGAAAAATCTCGGATATTTTTTGTAGTGCGACGGATACCCCATCATTTTTTAGAGCTTACCGATTCTTCGTTTTTCAGCAGTTCGACCGGAGGCAACGGAGGAAATTTCGCGTGGGGTTCCGTCTGATACCAATACGCTACGGTTGCAATATCCGAGCTCTGTTTTCTGTATGTCTTGTCACCCCACCCCAAATCCTGCACGGTGACCTTAAGCTTCGAATCAAACCGAACAGGATCGGTAATATGCCAGCGGTACATGCCAAATTTTGTGTTTTCAGCATAAGCCCTGCCTTTCGCATGCGTAGGCAAAATAACCTCGTGCAATCCGCTGTATGGCGTCGTAAACGCGGTATATTTTCCGCCCTTGTCGAAATTGTACGAACCGCAGATGTAATCCTCGAGTCCGGTACCGCAAATCGTGGGATAATCGCCGTCAGAATCCATATAGAATTTAACTTCCCCCTCTCCCCACCAACCGCGGCATGTAGAACGCCATGCGAAATAAGTGCCGACATACTGTCCCCTTCCGACAACTCCGTCGAGAATTGTGTACACCGATCCTACTGCGGGATTTGAACGCCTGAACTGCGCATGGAAATAAGCCTCGTCCTCTCCGACCGCCCCCAGCGCGTAATTTATTTGGTAGTACAGTCTAAAGTCTCTTGAGGATAGGTTTTGAACTGTTATTTTGGCGCTTTTGCGGAAAGGCATTTTCCAATAACAGTTAAACGCACTACCCGGATTCAGACACACCGCAAGAGACGACAACTGCGAACATTGCCCAAAACCGCTGCAGAAAAAATCCCCTATGGGGCACTCTACAGACGGCGTATCTTCGCCGTCCCAATAAATCCTGATTATTGCAGAACGCCAGTCGCTTGGAAGAAATATCCGGGGAAAATGCGGCTGATAAAAAACGGATGACGGGAATAAGCAAAACGTGCCCGCGCCGCAGAGCGGGCTGAGAAAGCGCCCGCAAATTTGGGCGGCGCGCCCAAGCCTTCAGTCGGATTTTAGCGGAATGTTCTTTATTGTTTTAGGGTCGCTAATTTTTTCGCCGTCCCCACGCGCACGCCTCGCGGCCTTTTCCAAAGCAACGAATTTCCAAAACCTTTCGCGGCGCGATTTTGAAATGGAACTTTCCTCAAAACCGTCCATGTCTGCGCGCGGCTTTTCATCAAGCCGGGCGGACCCAAGCTTTATTATTTCCAGCGCCGCTTCATAGTTGGAACTTTTGGGGTCGAGGCCTTTTAGCACGGATGAAGTTTCGGGGCGGTCGAACGAAATCTCCTCGAATTTATAGTCGGACGCCTTTATGCGCTTCTCCATCCATTTCGACACAATTTTTACGGGAGCAACCTTTCCGCACAATTCGAAAAGCTTTGCGACTTCATCCGCCGATAGCGGGCAGCGTCCCGTGGGATTGTCGGGATATGCGCAGTCCTCGGTTGAATAATACGGGGCGTTCAAATCAATCCACAAGCGCAGGGCTGCAAACTCCCCATCGGAAAGCTTTCCGCCGTGCCCCGAGCGTATTTTTGCGACGAGTGGGCTGTGCTTCGCGCCCCAAGTGTTGGCCTCTTGGACCTTGTCCGGCCCCGCCCCTATGGCTTTGACGAACTTTTTGCTGTGCAGCTCCAAATACGAGCGGTTAAACACCAGCCCCCTGTCGCCCGCGAGAACGAGTTTACCCGACCCCTTCCCTCCGACATCGTGACAGCCCAGGCAATGCCTGTCGAAAATCGGCTGGACCGTTTTAATATACGAAAAGCACTCGCCCTCAGCCGGAAGCCCCGAGGAATCTATTTTATCGGGTTTGCCGTTTTTGAACGCGCGTCCTGATATGGGCGGCGGCGAAAAGCGCGATTCGTGGCAGCCGATGCACGAGACGATTTCCCCAGGGAGCGCTGAAAATCCGCTGCGCATGGTCTGCAGCATGTCTCCGTTTGCGTCCAAGGCCTGCAGATACACAAACTTGTCGGCAGGCACTTCGAAAAACACCGAGCCGTCTTCTCGCACAGGCACTATTCCAAGCGGCTGTTTGCGGTCGTAATCGTCAAAGTTCATTGCCGGCGCCTGAGAGCCTTCGTTTTCCCACCATCCCGAGCTGTACGTCAGCTTGAAATGGTCCTGCACCACGCGAATCCACTTTATGTCGCCGCGCTTTATACCTTTCATGTGGGTGCCCTCGTAAACGTCGCCGATATACACGAGGCTTTTGGCGCCGTTTTCCCAGGAGCGCCTTTCGACGGAAGCCTGCGGCAATGGGCGGGCCGCGGCGATTTTTGGGTCGAAAATGCCCAAACCACCTTCCCCTTCAACAATCAGCCGCTCCTCTCCTGAGTCGATATTCACAAGGTAAAAACCCATCTTGAGCGATCCCTCTGAAACAGTGCGCGAAACCAAAACGAGCTTTTCGGACAGGGGCTCCGGGTCTTCATACTTGAGTTTAAGCGCATTCATCGAGTCTGCGAAAACGTCGCCGGGCTTGTCTATGAGTTTTCGGGCGTCGGCGGGAAATATTTTCACCACGCTTTTTTCGCCTTCGACGCCTATTTTCCTGTCGATTATCGCCAACGCCCCCCAGGATATGCTGTGGCACGAGCCCAATATGGCTGCGACTGTCGTGGAATCCGGCATTTGGACGGCGTTGAAACACGGCTGCTTAGTCTCCTGCCCCCAGTAGAGGGCGTGCGCCGTGCCGTCCGGATTGCACGTCCAAAGCCCCTGCGCGCCGGAAAAGTTTCTGTCAACATATTCCCAGCGTGTATAAAGTATTCTGCCGTCGCGTAGGACATGCGGCGTATGCTCGAACTCTATCGAATTCCCTATTTGGACTATATTCGAGCCGTCGGAATCCATCTTATACAGATTGCACATTATATGCCTGTTGCATCCGCAATATTTCGCCGCCCGGGTGGATGCGAACACGATGGAGCCGTCCCCCGTGTACACGGGATCTATATCGCAAGCCTCGGCGACGTGCGTAAGCCGAACCGTTTTCCCGGAAAGCAGGTCTATTTCATAGATGCTGTAGGAGTCGCTGCGTCCGAGCCGCATTGAAAACACGACTTTTTTTGCATCGTAAGAAATTTCCGGATCCCGCACGATGCCGTCTTTCGAATGCGCCAACACTTTTAATGCTGACGGCTCGCCTTTGGCGTCGAAATCGACCATGTACATAGTTGACATTCCTGCGCACGCTTTCCAAGCGTCTTCGTTGATTTCCCCGAATTGAAATATGTTTGCGGTATTATGGTGGTTTTGGGGGAACTGCTTCCGTTCCACAAAGACGATAGATTTCCCGGCAAGCTCCGGAACGCGCGCAACCTTTGGCGCGGAAAAAGCCGCAGAGGACAACAACAGTGCCGACAACTTTAAAAAAAACGACAAATTTTCCTTCAATTTAACGCCCATAATCACCATATTTTCCCGCCAAAAGCCCCCCCTTCCGAAACGGCAAAGAAATTCTTCCGGGCGAACGACCCGTCCGCATATTTCCCATGCGGCAAAGCAGAAACTATAACATTTGGTATGCAAAACTTTATTTATATGTCAAAATATTTTATTTTTTGAAGATGCGAATTTTTCGTGGCTGGAATCCGAAAGGCGCCGGAGGCGCATGCAAGGCGCGAAACTTCGCCGCCGCCTAACCTTCCAACCGCGCGTCCGCCGCGAAACCGAAAGCCACGGCGGGCGCTCCGCCATGTCAGGCCGTCCGCAGCACAGCCCCAAGGCGCGATTTTCACGTTTTCGGCGCGCCATTCGAAGTCCGAAAAATTCGCAATAACCGAAACCCCGCTCGATAACGCAGCGCGCTGCACTTTTGAAAGGGAGCCGGACATTCAAAATTCGTCATCCGACCAAAAGCTGCTTTGCGCGACTGACGCCGCGCGCCCGTAGGAGGCTGCTGTTTGGCTTTTCGGGACATTGCAGCGGGTTGACGCTCAATCTGTAGACGGGCGGATAGCCGCACGCGGGGTTGAAATTCCCGTACTTGCTATGTCGCGTCGGACGGCTTTGAAAAAAATAGGACGCTTGGAAACATGCAAAGCCAAAGGCACAAAAAAAAACGCGGACATAAAAAAGGCGCATAAGCACCGCAGCAAATGCAAACGCTAAAAAAAAACATGGCGCATGAAATAAAACGCTCCCATTATGCGCGCAAAAAAGCCAAGCCGTGCACACTCGCATACGGCCGACATAGAATCGGGCTTGCCCCCAATTAGCCATTTTTTCAGTAAATTCCGCCGTGTAAAAAATTGGCGGCGCGCGCAACGGCGCGCGAAAATCCGCACGCGCAGGCTCCCTCCCCCCGCGGGCAAGGTCTTTGTTCGCCCGAACGGAGAACGCCCGCGGGCCGGCCGGCCACAATTACGCGTACGCCCTAATCTCAAATATAGAGGCAACGGGCGAACCGCATGTGGCAAGGCAATCGACGCGCAGCGCCTTTAGCTCCACGGGCGCAAATTCGTGAACTACAAGCTTGCGGTAGTTGCCGCGAGCCTCGGCCAAAATTTTCTCTGAACCGTCCGAAAGAACGCCCGTCAAATTGTAGTCGCGCAAGGTTTCGGGCTGCGGCTTTCTCAAAATTGCCGCCGCGAATTTTGTTTCCATAGACATTGTCAGAAACCTATATCCCGTATCCAGATTTAATAGGACTTTCGAAATTTTTTGCGGGGCCTTCCATTCAAGCCTTATCCACGGTTTATCGGCTATAGGCGCAATCCATTTGTTGTCTGCTTTTCCGGGTTTGTCTATAAAGACGCCCGTCAAAACGTTGCGCGGCCGCGTCGAATTGGCAGAGGCGCTTGCGGTTGCCTCGGCCGAACGCGCCAAATCGCCAGGATCGCAATTCGATATGTTTAAAATCGGCTGCGCGTCCCGCAAGAGTGTTTGCTGAACCGCTGAAAGAGCGTCAGGCATATTTAAAATATCGGAAGGATCCATATTTTCTCGAACCGACACGGCGGCCGCCGTGCCCGCGGCCTGACCGGAAACGGCCCCGGTTTTTATTACGCGCAAGCACGAGAACGCCAGGTGCGAACAGCTTATGTTGCGGCCCGCCATCATCAGGTTTGAAAAATCCTTCGATATAAGTATAGAAAGAGGAATGTTAAACGGGGGAGTTTCCCTGTGCGGCATTGCGGGAGGCGTTTTCGTGTCGTAAAATCCCCCGGACGGCTGGTCCTCAAGCTTCCAGCCTACGGCCCCGACAGAATCCGGCTGTTTCTTCCAATCGCCGCGTATGTCGAACTGTTTGAAAACTTTTAATCCCTTTATTCTGAAACTGTCCCGCTTTCCGGGAATCATGCCAATGGTGTCGATGGCGCGGTTTTCAGTTTCGGGATATTTCCCGCTATTTTTTATATAGTCCCAAACGCCCAAAACAGTTGAAAGAAGTTCAAAACGTATGACCTCGTTGTCGCCTATGGTGTCGGCGAGACCTCCGTGTGATATAAACCAATAGCCGTAGTCGAATCCGTACTTGCGCGGATCGCGGAACTTTAAATTTTCGGCCGTGATTTTCTTAGCCCAAGACGGCGCCTTAAAAGGCATTGGGCTGCCGTACACACGAGTGGTAAACATAATGGAAGAACATATATGGCCGCCAATTGGATAAGTCGGCACAACTTCGTCCTCCCCATACTTAGAGCTTCCCTCCCTTCCGCTCATCAGTTCGGCGCCGGCCTCCATTGCGAGCCTGCTGTCTCCGGTGCAGTCTATGTAGTTTCTTGCGGTAATTTTATATATGTTGAGAGTTTTGTCGGAACGCGCATAGACGCATCTTATCCTGCCGTTTTCGGTTTCGGCTCGATATACGAAAGTGTCAAGTATCAAAGTTATATTGGGTTCTGAAACGCATTTGTCGTAAAGCATCAAATCCCAAACCTCCCACGAATTCTGGGGGTTTCTGACGGCATTTTCTAAGAGGAGCTCCTCGAGAATGCCCCCCTCCCTAAATCCGTAGCGTCTTGAATCCACGCCAAGAGGATGAACTTTTATTTCGCTGCTGGCGTTTCCGCCAAGCCGCGAACGGTCCTGCACTAAAACCACTTTTGCACCGTTACGTGCCGCCGCCAATGCGGCGCATATGCCGGCCATGCCGCCCCCAGCGACAAGAACGTCGCAGTTTATTGATTTTTTCGCCATGCGCGCCTCGGAATCCTCCGAATACGGCGCTCCGTTAAGCGCGCCGTCTATTTTTTTACCGCAATCGCTTACGGCCGCGGCGCTCTGTGCGGCAGATGCCGGCACGTCAACCATTAATGAATATCCGAATGCGGACATCGCACTTCTGCTCATAAACTTTCTACGGCTTATATTTAAACGACTCATGCTTTTTGTGAATATCCTCAAATAGCGGCATCTCAAGTAAAATTTAACACAATAAAAAGCACTTTCCGCGCGCCGTGGCCCTGCCAACGCATGCAAAAGCCAACCTAAATTTTTTGACCCTCAAAAAAGGCCGTCCGTTTACGCTGTCTTTCCACGCGCCCCGAATGTTTCCCCCGCCTTGATGCGTTCCCGCATTTCATATATTTTTTAAGCAACAAATGCATTCTCACATTCGCGATGCCTTCCAGCTTCCAGCCAAACCTTTCGCCGCGCGGAGCCCGCAGCGGCACGCAACGGCGGTTTTTCCTCGCCAATCGAGTCAACACCATACATTCTGCGCTCGACCCGCCCACAAAAAAAGCCACCCGAACGGGCGGCTTTTTTAAGGCTTATTCTCTTGGAACTTATTGCCTGCTCTTCGATTCGTAGGGAATTCCCTGCTGGTCGCAAAGAGCCGCGCGGCGCGACAGCTTCACGCGCCCCTTATCGTCTATGCCTATGCACTTTACGATTATCTCGTCGCCGAGCTTGCATACGTCTTCGGTTTTGTTCACCCGGAAGTCGGCGAGCTCCGAAATATGCACGAGCCCCTCTTTGCCGGGCAGGCATTCGACAAACGCGCCAAATTCCTTGATTGAACGCACTATTCCGCGGTAGGTCTTTCCGACCTCTATTTCTCCCGTCACAAGCTCGACCTCTGAAACCGCCCTGTCCATCGACTCTGCGCTTGTGGCGTAAATGAGGACGCGGCCGGGATTGTCGTCGTCAACGTCGATCTGGGCGCCGGAAACTTCGACTATCCTGCGTATGTTCTTCCCGCCGGGACCGATGAGCATGCCGATTTTGTCGGGATCTATTTGCATTGTTTTTATGCGGGGAGCGCTCGGCTTCAGATCCGCGTTGGGTTTCTCTATTTCCTTGCGCATGATTTCGAGAATTTGCATGCGCGTGTCGCGGTTGCGGTATATAGCCTCCTTTGCGATGTCCATAGGCAGACCCTGTATTTTCAGGTCGAGCTGGAAGCCCGTTATGCCGTTTTTGGTGCCGCAAATTTTGAAGTCCATGTCACCAAAATGGTCCTCTGCGCCTATGATGTCGGTGAGAACTACATGTTTCAGAAGCTTTCCGTCGGCGTCGAAACGCGTCACCAAGCCGCAGCTTATGCCCGCCACGGGCGTTTCTATCGGAACTCCGGCGTCCATCAGGCTGAGGCAGCCGCCGCAAACCGACGCCATGGAAGTGGAACCGTTAGACTCCATAATTTCAGACACGACGCGTATCGCATAGGGGAACTCGTCCTCGGAAGGAAGCACAGGAAGAAGCGAACGCTCAGCAAGCGCGCCATGCCCGATTTCGCGGCGTCCCGGTGTGCCGAAACGCCCGGTCTCACCCACGGAATAAGGCGGAAAATTGTAGTGCAGAATAAACGATTTCTGCTTTGTCCCGCCCGTAAGCCCGTCGAGCTCCTGAAAATCCTTGCTGGTTCCGAGAGTCGTCATCACGAGGGCCTGGGTTTCGCCGCGCGTGAAAATCGCGCTTCCGTGCACGCGCGGAAGCACATTCGTTTTGCACCATATCGGGCGCAAATCGGTGTATGTCCTGCCGTCACAGCGCTTGCCTGCGTCGAGAATGTTTTCGCGGTACACTTCCTCCTGGAGAATTTCGAAAGCCATTTTTATTTGCGCCATATCGAAATTTTCCTCGCCCACTTTTGCCTTCACGGCTTCGGCGGTCTCGTTCATCAGAGCGTCAACGTCGCCCTGCCTCTTGAGCTTGTTGTCCTGGAAAACAGCATCGAGAAGGCGGCCTCCGACAAACTCCTTGCACATCTCGAGAATTTCGGGTTTGCAAACTACAAGCGGGAACTCGCGCTTCTGTTTTCCGCAAAGTTTTGCAAGCTCCTTTTGGGCCTCTATTATCTTTTGTATTTCATTCTGCGCGAACTCGAGCGCCTCGACAAACCTGTCCACGGGAATCTGTTCGGCAGAACCCTCTATCATCATCATTTCCCGCTCGTTGCCGACGTATATGAGGTCGAGTGTGGAATCGAGCATCTGCTCGTGCGTGGGATTGACGATAAACTGCCCGTCTATCTCGCCGAGCCTGATGCAGCCGACGGGGCCGTTCCACGGAATGTCTGAAATGAGCATGGCGGCCGACGCCCCGTTTACCATAAGTATGTCGGGTTCGTTCACCATGTCAGCCGACAGCAAAAGCCCTATGACCTGAACCTCGTTCATAAACCCTTTCGGGAATAGCGGCCTGAGCGGGCGGTCGCAGAGCCTGGATGTTAAAATTTCCTTCTCGCTCGGACGCCCTTCGCGCTTGAAATAACCGCCGGGAAATTTTCCCGCTGCCGAAAAAGTTTCGCGGTAATCGACCGTGAGCGGGAAAAAGTCCTGTCCGTCGCGCAGCGCGCCTGCGGCAGTCGCGTTTACAAGCAGGGTCGTCTCCCCGAGACTAATTGTGACGGAACCGTTCGCCTGCTTGGCTATAGTTCCCGTCGAGATTTTTATACCGAGGTCTTTCACCTCTACGCTGTATTTCTGTTCCATTATGCTTCTTTCGTATTGTGCCGCGAACGGATCGGACGTTCAAATTCGGCTGTGTTCAAAACCTATCGGGCGCTCATGCGGAAAAATCCCCACGCCGCGCCGCAGAAAACAAATAAGACAAGCCATAGAAAACTATGCTTGTCCCATTGAAAAACCTAATGTGCCGCAACAAACATTATTTGCGGAGCTTCAAGCGCTGGATTATGCTGTTGTAGCGGTCGAGCGAATGTTTCTTCAGATAGTCGAGAAGTTTCCTGCGGCGGCTCGTCATTGCAATGAGCCCGCGGCGCGAATGGAAATCCTTTTTGTTGGCCGCAAGGTGGTTTGTCAAGTGCGCTATGCGCGCGCTTAATATGGCGATCTGCACCTCGCAGGAACCGGTGTCCTTCTCGTCAAGACGGTATTCGTTTATAATCGACGCCTTGTCTATTGTTTTATGGTCCGACATTGTATATTTTTCTTTCTCGTTTCGCAATTTTCGGGGTTCTGATCCGAACCCGCGCCCGCGGCAACCCGCCGAAGACGCCGTTGAAACCCCTGTCGGGGATTGCGGAAAAGGTCGCGGCAAGGACAGTTGCAAAAATCCGCTCAACGGCGAAACACAACCGTCCGGGCGTTCCCCTCTCTAACGCTTATCTTTTTATAGGTTGGAAATAGCTTTGCCCTTGGCAAGCTTTTTTTCAAATATTTTAACCCCAACCACACCGGAGTCGCCATTGCGGTCTCTCGAAACCGTATTAAAACGCCCA
This sequence comes from uncultured Opitutales bacterium, assembly GCA_944389195.1. Classification (GTDB taxonomy): domain Bacteria; phylum Verrucomicrobiota; class Verrucomicrobiia; order Opitutales; family Intestinicryptomonadaceae; genus Merdousia. Next base: position 35,448 of record CALXLM010000005.1, on the reverse strand, counting down.
TCAAAAATGTGCAGCCCATCCGAAACGAAGCGCCCTGCCCGCATGCCGCCTCAGGCGAGCAAATGGCGCAAAAGTTCGGCGTGAGAATCAAACACCGGAACGCCGAGCTTGCGGAGGTTTTCCGCGCATATGTGGCCTACCGAAAGCAGCGCGCAATCCACGCCCATCGCGTCGGCGGCGGCCTTGTCGTGGTCGGTATCCCCGACCATTATCGTTTCGGACGGATCGGCCCCAAGCTCGGCCATTAGCCTTTTGCCGAGTTCAATTTTTGACCCGGCAAGAATGTTGTCCAATCCGTAAACGCAATCGAGAAAGCCGTCCAGCTCAAAGCGGAGCACGCATTTTACAAGGAAATTGCGCTCGTATGCCGACAGCACGCTTTGCCTGCATCCGCGCGCCCGCAATTCTTTCATGGCATCGTACGCCCCGGGCTGAAGGCTGCACTTGAAGCGCTTTTTGTTGTACTCCGAAATATAGAAACGCCCGACCTCTTGAAAGTCGATTTTTGAGAAGTCGTAGCCGTGCTCCTCGTAAAATTTTGAAACGGGAAATTTAAATTCCCGCCGGTATGTGTCGAGAGCTATAGTCGGCAAACCGAAATTTCGGCACATTTTGTTGAACACCTCGACGCTCAATGCCGCGTCGTCGAGCAAAGTTCCGTTCCAATCCCAAATCACGCACTTATATTTCATGGTTATTTTGTTGGAAAAAATACAAAACCGGCTTTTGAATAAAACAAGATAAAAATCCGCAATAATGAAAAAGCATAAAATAGCAATACTCGACGGCTTCACGACCGTGCGCGACGATCTCGACTGGAAGATATTCGAATCCGCCGCAGAAGTGAAAGCATACGACAGAACCCCGCCGGAACTTGTCTTTGAACGCTGCCGCGACAGCGACGCCGTCTTGACAAACAAAGTGGTGCTTAACAGCGCGCATTTTTCCGAACTTCCGAATTTAAGGTACGTGGGCGTTCTCGCCACCGGATACAACAATATAGACCTGGACGCCGCGCGCGCAAGGGGCATAGACGTGACTAATATTCCCGCGTACAGCACCGACAGCGTCGCCCAGTCGGTTTTCGCGCATATTCTAAACATCGCAGGAATGGCGGAGCAGCACGCGGAGGCCGTCCGACGGGGCCAATGGACGGCGTCTACAGACATTTGTTTCTGCCTCGGCCGGCTTACGGAAATATCGGGGCTCACCCTTGGAATAATAGGCTACGGGGCAATAGGCAGGGCCGCCGCAAAAATCGCGCGCGCCTTCAACATGGGTGTGCTCGCATTTTCGCCGCGGCTGAAACCCGGCGATTCTGACGGAACCGCCATGTATGCCGCCCTGGACGAAATTTTCGCCTCCTCCGACATCATAAGCCTCAACTGCCCCCTTAAAGAATCGACAAGGGAAATAATCAATTCCGAAAACATCTCTAAAATGAAGGACGGCGTCTGGATTATAAACACCGGGCGCGGCCCCCTCATCGACGAGAGCGCCCTCGCTGACGCGCTAAAAAGCGGTAAGGTCGGCGCAGCAGGCCTCGACGTTCTATCGTCGGAGCCGCCACCGTCGTCGAACCCTCTTATTGGCGCCCCCAACTGCCACATAACGCCGCACATCGCATGGACGACGTTCGCGGCCAGAAAACGCCTCATCGAAACTGCTTTCGACAATTTCGCATCGTGGAGCGAAGGCAGAGCTAAAAACGTTGTAAACCCGTAGCCTTCCGCGCATCGCCAGCGCAGCCCGAGCATCGCCAGCGCAGCGGCGTGCGGCAATTCACAGGCTGCCAAGCCTCCTTGCAAAGTCGGATTTTGAAATTCCGGTAATCTCCTCGAAAACCGCATAGTCGAAATTGGGCAATTCAAGTGTCTTTCTCAAATCATCTTCGCTTGCCGACTCGAAAGACGATTTCGCGTCGGGTCTGTTAAGCCATTTGGGAAGGACTATTTCTCGGGGGGAAATATTTTCCACCGGTTTGTTGAACATCATGAACGGAGCGTCCGAAGTGTTGAAATATCCGGAATTGTAGTTTCCCACGTTCCATTTGCCGGAATTGCGGTTTCCCGTGTTGAAGCTGCCGGAGTTTGAATTTCCGCTATTGAAATGCCCCGAATTATAGCTTCCGACATTGCCGTCGCCCGTGTTGGAATGCCCTATGTTGCGGCTTCCGACATTGCCGCTCCCCCTATTGCCGTCGCCAACGTTGTCAATGCCCGTATTGGCGTCGCCCGTATTAAAATCGCCGCAGTTCAGCCTGCCCGTATTGCGGCTGCCGTCGTTGCGGTCCCCCGTATTGAAGCTGCCGAGATTGCGCTCGCCGGTATTCGATTCGCCGAGATTGAAGCGCCCGTCCTTCAAAAGCGGCAATAGCTCCTCTGTGACATCTTTAAGCAATCTTATGCGCCCGCAACAAATTTGATCCTCCACCCCGCACCGTCCGGCCGGGTCGGCGTCCTCGCATTCCGCCTCGTATATGCGCGCGCCTTCCGAATACCACATATTCCAATGCTTGGATACGTAATACCCCTCGGAACGCATTTTGGCGCCGTCGATACGCGGGAGCCACGCGCCCGGCGAGCCGTCAGCAGGAAGGTACGGAGTGTAGTCGAACAGCTTGCATAAAGACTTCGCTTTTCCGCCCAAAACTTTGTAATATTTCTCGGCCATAATAAAGTTTCGGACAAAGATTTAAAAAAAAGCTTCTAAAGTTGAAAGAAAAATCCAATATTTGCGGAAATTATGATACCGGATATTTTGGCAGAAAGATACGCCTCAAAAGCGCTCAAAGACATTTGGAGCGCCGAGGGGAAAATTTTGCTCGAACGCGACTTATGGATAGCCGTAATGAAGGCCCAAAAGGATCTCGGGCTCGACATACCTTCCGAAGCAATAGCCTCGTACGAAAAAGTAAAAAAAACCGTCCGCCTCGACAAAATAACCGAGCGCGAGAAAATAACGCGCCACGACGTCAAGGCGCGCATAGAGGAATTCTGCGAACTTGCCGGATACGAGCACATACATAAAGGAATGACGAGCCGCGACCTCACCGAATGCGTCGAACAGCTCCAGATCTACAAGTCGCTAAAAGTTATGAAAATGAAGGCTGCGGCGGCCCTGTACGCGCTTTCAAAATTGGCCCGGAAGCACAAATCCACAATAGTGGCCGCGCGCACGCACAACGTGATTGCGCAACTTACGACATTCGGCAAACGCCTCGCGGAATTTGGCGAGGACATGCTGAGGGCGGTAGAAAACGTCGACTTTCTAATAGACACATATCCCGTAAGGGGATTGAAGGGCGCCGTCGGAACGCAGCTCGACCAGCTTACGCTTTTCGGAGGGGACGCCTCAAAAGCCGAGGCGCTCGACGAAAAAATCCGCGAACATCTCGGCATAAAGCGCCACATTGCCGCAACCGGCCAGGTTTATCCGCGCACTTTCGACTACGAGTGCGTTTCAAGGCTCTACCAGCTCGGGGCGGGCGCGTCGTCGTTCGCAAAAACCCTCCGCATAATGGCGGGCGCGGAGCTTGCCGGGGAGGGTTTTGCAAAAGGACAAACCGGTTCTTCGGCGATGCCGCACAAGATGAATTCGCGCAGTTGCGAGCGCATAAACGGATTTCATGTTATACTCAGGGGATTTCTTGAAATGGCGGCGTCTCTTGCCGGCGACCAATGGAACGAGGGGGACGTATCGTGCTCGGTTGTGCGCAGGGTCGTTTTGCCCGGCTCGTTCTTCGCAACCGACGGCCTTCTCGACACATTCATAACCGTGCTCGGGCAGATGACCGTAAACACTTCCGTCATGGAGGCGGAATGCCGCAAATACATGCCGTTTTTGCTCACCACAACAATCATGATGAACGCCGTAAAGAAGGGAGCCGGACGCGAAGAAGCCCACGAAATTATCAAAGAGCACGCCGTTGCGACCGCAAGCGACATGCGTTCAGGCAAAATTTCCGAAAACGACCTTCTGAAAAGGCTGGCCATCGACCCGCGCCTTCCGCTCGACGCCGGCGAGCTTTCCGAAATAGAAAAAAGGGGCAGTTCGGAAACAGGCATGGCGGAAAGGCAAACCGAAGATTTCTGCGACCGCGCCGACAAACTCGCCGACGGATGTCCCGAAGCCAAATCGTATGTCCCGGCGCCGATATTATGAGGCACCGAAATGTTTAAAATAATAAAGAAGTCGGAAAAGTCGGAAGCCAGGCGCGGGCGCCTTGAGACGGCGCACGGCGAAGTGCAAACTCCGGTCTTTATGGCAGTCGGAACGCAGGCTACGGTAAAGGCCCTGACACCACGCCAGATTGAGGAAACCGGAACGCAGATAATTCTCGGAAACACATACCACCTGAACATACGCCCCACCTCCGAGCTCATTGCGAAATTCGGCGGGCTGCACGGTTTTATGAAATGGGATAGACCCATACTGACCGACAGCGGGGGGTTTCAGGCTTTCAGCCTTTCAAAGCTCAGGAAAATCGGAGACGACGGAATAGAATTCAACTCGCATATAGACGGAGCGCGCCTGTTCCTGTCGCCGGAGTCGTGCATGCGCATACAGCGCAATCTCAATTCGGACATTTGCATGGTTCTCGACGAATGCATACCGTATCCGAGCGGAAGAAAAGAGTGCCTGCGTTCGGTGGAGCGCACTATCGGCTGGGCGGAAAGATGCAAAAAAGAATGCGCCAGGCTCGGAATGCCCGAAGACGGCATACTTTCATTTGCAATTGCCCAGGGGGGATGCCATGCGGACATTCGCGAGGCATGCTCCAAACGCCTGGCCGAACTCGACTTTCCCGGATATGCAATCGGCGGGGTTTCCGTGGGGGAGCCGGAAGCCGAAATGCTGGAACAGGTAGAAGCATGCGTAAAAAGCCTTCCTTTCGAAAAGCCGAGATACGTAATGGGAGTCGGAACCCCGCCGCAAATATTGAAAATGATCGCCCTCGGTGCGGACATGTTCGACTGCGTGATGCCCACGCGCCTGGCCCGGCATGCGTGCGCTTTCACCCTCGACGGCCAAATTAACCTGAAAAACGCCCGCTTTGCCGAGGACCCCGCCCCTTTGGATGCCGAAATACCAAGCTACGCATCGCAGTTTTCGCGCGCATACATCCGCCATCTTGTGAAAGCCGAAGAAATGCTCGCATGCACGCTTTTATCCATACACAACCTCAGGTTCTTTCAGGCTTTAACTGAACAGGCAAGAAGCCACATCGAAATCGGGGATTTCGACGAATGGAGCGCAGACTGGATTTGCCGATACGAGAAAGGAAACGCAAAATGAACGTAATCCTAATGAAGGACTTCAAATCCGACGCCATGGTCGGAACCGATTTTAAATTTTCGTACGCCGACGCGTACTCGCGCATATTGAAGGCCCGCGGCGCGCTTCCGCAGTCTGACGGAGCTCAAAAAATAGCGATATTCGCCGAAAACTCGCCGCAATGGGCGTTCGCAATGTACGGGGCGTGGCTCAACGGAGCGACGGTTGTGCCAATAGACGCAAAATCCAATGCCGAGGAAGTTGCGTTCATACTTTCCGACGCCGAACCTGACGCTATATGCGTTGGGCGCGAAAACGCCGAAACGGCGAAAACGGCTGTGGAAAAATCCGGCGTGCAAACGCGCACGGTCGTTCTTGAGGACTTGTTTGTGGGCGAAAACTTAGGCGCCGTAGAACCCGGTTGGACGATTGAGCGCGACAGCGGAGATCTGGCGCTCATAGTGTACACGTCGGGAACCACCGGAAACCCCAAAGGAGTAATGCTAACCTTCGGGAACATGCACGCAAATATGCGGGCGGTAAGGGACGCGAAATATTACACGGACGGTTTGCGCGTTTTGGTAATGCTGCCGTTCCACCACATACTCCCCCTAATGGGAACGCTCGTAATGCCGCTTTCGATAGGCGGAAGGCTCTCTTTCCCGCGGACGATATCCCCGGCTGACATAGCGGAAGTTTTGCAAAAATACCCGGTTGACATGATTATAAGCGTGCCGCGCTTTTACGAGCTTCTGCATTCTAACATAATGGCGAAAATCAGGGCGTCCAAAATAGCGCTCGCCCTGTTCAATGCGGCAAGAATAGCCAACTGCAAGGTCGTGTCAAAGGCGGTGTTCGGCGCAATACACAAAAAGTTCGGAGGACATGTAAAGTTCTGGATATCCGGAGGGGCGGCTTTGGACAAGCGCATATGGCGCGACCTGACCGCGCTCGGATTTGAAATATGCGAAGGGTACGGCATGACTGAATGCGCGCCCATCATATCATTTCCGAGAATCGGCAAAGTAAGGGTGGGGTCGCCCGGGCAGGCCCTGCCTGGAATCGAAATAAGGATAGTGGACGGCGAAATCATCGTGAGGGGCGGAAACGTGACGCAGGGATATTACAAACGCCCCGAGGAAACTTCAGAATCCATAAAAAACGGCTGGCTGTACACCGGCGATTTGGGATACGTCGACGATGACGGGTACATATTCATAACCGGAAGAAGAAAGGAGATAATAGTCCTCCCTAACGGCAAAAACATAAACCCCGCCGAAATGGAGGCGCAACTTAAACGGTTCGGAGGAGACGAGCTTTTAGAGTCGGGTATTCTAATGTACGACGACACCCTTCAAGCGGTAATAAGAGTGTCTCCCGAAATGCTCGAGTCTCTGGGAAAGAAAGGCGCCGAAGAGAAGGTCCGCAACGATTTCGTTCTTCCATACAACCGCGCGACGGCGTCCTACAAGCGCATAATCAAGTTCGTTCTTACGACCGGCGAGCTTCCAAGAACGCGTGTTGGCAAACTCAGGCGCCACCTGCTGCACACATACATCGACAGCAAAAATCTCGCCGAACCCGAAGTCGCGAAACCCGAACCGGAATCGGAGACATACCGCGACCTCAAGGCCGTGCTCGCCGACCAGATATCGCTGCCCGTAAGGGCCGACGCCCACATGGAAATGGACCTCGGGCTCGACTCCCTCGGAAAAATCGCCATGCAATGCTATGTAAAGGAAAATTACGGGGTGTCGGTGTGCGAAAAGGATTTCGAAAAGAAGCCGACCCTCCGCGAATTTGCGCAGCTTGTTGACGACAACCGCGACAATTCGTTCGAAATACAGGCCAAAAACATTACGTGGCCGGAAATAATAAAAAACGGCCCCGCTCCCGAGCTCGCCAAACCAAACTTTTTCCATTTTTTGTCGATAGACGCTTTTAGGCTGTTTGTGCGGCTTTTCTATAAAGTGGATTTTGAAGGGCTGGAAAACATCGATACGGACAAGCCCGTAATTTTCGCCCCGAACCACCAGAGCTATCTCGACGCCCTTTTCGTAACGCTTCCGTTCACAAAGACGCAAGTTTACAAAACGTACTTCTTTGCGAAAATCCGCAACATTATAAGAAGCGGGCTCGTCAGAAGCTACGCCAACCGCAGCAACGTAATTGTAATGGACATTAACGACAACGTCGTCGACGCCATAAGAAAGCTCGCCCAGGCCCTGCGCGAGGGAAACCGCGTAGTCATATTTCCCGAAGGCACGAGGACAAAGGACGGAAACGTTGCGGAATTCAAACAGAGCTTTGCAATACTTGCAAAAGAAATGAACGTCGACGTGATACCGGTTGCAATCACCGGCGCGTACGAGGCGGTGAAATCGAACGCGACTCTCCCGAATTTCGGCGCAAAAATAAACGTAAAGTATCTTCCGCCAATCGGGGTGAAAGACGGAGAATCGTATGCTGAATTCGCCTCAAGGGTGCGCGACGAAGTGGAAAAAGCCTGCGGCAAGCTCTCTTAACTGCGGCAAGTATTTTTTTAAAACCGCGCCGCATTCCAAAACGGTTATTAGGCAGAAGAAACGTTCGCCTTTTCGCAATACGCGCCGGCACGCGCGCCGAACTTTTTTTAGCAATTCGCTCTGCCCGCCTTCAATCTTAAAACATAGTTGCGCGGCGACATGAAACCCACGCGCGGCGACATAAGCCCTAATGAGGGCGGCGGCTGCCGTTTTCCACGCATTTTAAGATGCCAAACGCGCCGCAAAACCGGCACATGGAAACCGAAGACGCAATTCCACGGCGGAATAAAACCGCCTTAAACGGCTTTTATTAAAAGCCGAAAACGAAAGCGCCGGTGTGAAAGCACACACAAAAGAGCAGAAATAAACCGCCTCCGATACGGCCCGAAAACTTAAAAAGGATAAAAAAACGGGTTCCGGAATTTGGGAACCGGCCTTTTTTAGTCAGCATAATTTAACTTTAAAATCGCCAAGCATGTCGGCTGTCACCGCGTCAGCCTCCTCGATTGTCGAGGCGCGCGCAAGCAGAACCGCCACTCTCCGGTGTCCGTCCACGCAAGGTTTTCCGAAGATGCGCATATCGGTTCCGGGGCGGGCGAGAACCTTCTCGAGCCCCGAATACTCGAGCATGTCCGACTTTCCCTCCACTACAACCGCCCTGCTTGCCGACGGCCCGTAATTTTCTATTTTTACAATCGGTATTCCCAAAATTGCGCGGGCGTGCAAAGCAAACTGCGACAAGTTCTGCGATATCATAGTGACCATGCCGGTGTCGTGCGGCCTCGGAGAAACCTCGCTAAACAAAACGTCGTCTCCCTTGACGAACATTTCGACTCCGAAAATTCCGAATCCCCCGAGGGCATCCGTTATTTTTTTTGCGCAGTCCCTGGCGCTTTCAAGAGCCTTTTCGGTCATAGGGTAAGGCTGCCAGCTCTGCCGATAGTCGCCGTCGATCTGCCTGTGCCCGATAGGCGCGCAAAACGAAGTTCCGCCGCTGTGGCGGACGGTAAGCAGCGTGATCTCGTAATCGAAATCGACAAAGCCCTCGACGATTACCCGCCCGCCTCCGGCACGTCCTCCCGATTGCGAATACTCCCACGCCCTATCCATATCCTCCTCCGAGCGCACCACGCTCTGGCCGTGACCGGACGAACTCATAATCGGTTTCACGACGCACGGCATGCCTATTTTTTTTATGGCGCCTTCAAACTCCCGCCTGTCGGACGCAAAGGCGTAGGGCGACGTTTTCAATCCGAGCTTTTCCGCCGCAAGAGTCCTTATGCCCTCGCGGTTCATGGTAAAATTGACGGCCTTTGCGGTCGGGATAACGCGGAATCCGGCGCCTTCAAGCTCGAGGAGCTTTTTTGTGGCGATGGCTTCGACTTCCGGAATGATGTAGTCGGGCTTTTCGTCAAGAATGACTTTTTCAAGCGCGTCGGCATCGAGCATTGAAATTACATGGGCGCGGTCCGCAACCTGCATTGCCGGAGCGTTTGCATACCTGTCAACCGCGACGACCTCCACTCCCAACCGCTTCAATTCTATGGCAACTTCCCTGCCGAGCTCGCCGCTGCCGAGCAGCATCGCCTTTGTGGAGTTCGCCTTGTACGGAGTACCTATTTTAGTCATGACATTTCCCTTCATTCATGTTAATAAAAGACAAAACTGCGGATTCTACATCGTCCACGCCGACGTCTCCAACATTTCCGCCGCCCTGAATCGGACAGCCTTCAGGAACTATCTCCACATGGGGAACGTTGAATGCGAAGCCCCTTCTGAGCGGATTTGTGGCTCCGTATATGGCCACCGTTTTTACCCCCAGCGCGTTGGCCAAATGCGATGCGGCGCAGTCCGTGCCCACCGCAACTTCGCACTCGGCTATTTTCTCGGCACTTTCGGCCAGCGAGTATTTTCCGGCGAAATTTTCCATTTCCGCAAAATCCGCTTTTTTCAAAATCTCAAACGCCATGCGCGAGTCGCTTTCATCTCCGAATATTGCGAAACTCGCCCCTCCGACCGACGCCGCCAGCCTGCGGATAAGCCCGCACCACTTTTCGGCGTTCCAAGCGTGCTCGCCCTCGCCGCCGCACATGACGGCAATCCTGCGGCTTTTAGGGAAGCTTCCGGGCGTTTTGAACGGAGAAAAATCCAAATCCCCCTTAAGTCCGAAATGCCGCATGAAAGCCTCGTATTCCAATAAAACGTGCTCTGCCGAATGGGCGGCGTCCGGCCTGAAGACGCCTTTCATAAAAAGCCTTAAGCGGTTTCGCCCCAATGCCAGCCTGCGGTCGGCCCCAGCCAAAAAAGACTGCAAATCGTCGGCAAGGGAATCCGGAAACACGAGATGTATGTCGGCATAGCGTTCGTTCAGCCGCCAAAATGCGCGGGCGCGGGCAAAAAATCCGTCCTCCCGGTTCGGAACGGATATTATTTCGTCGGCAACGCCGAAAAGACCCACTGCGGCGGCGTATTTGCCCTGAACGAGCAGCGACACGGACGCGTCCGGGCGCGAACGCCGTAAAAGTCTTACAAGCGGCAAAAGAGCGAGCGTCTCCCTGAAAGAATCCGGAGGCGTGATAAATATGCGGGTCGTGCGCGGAAGCTCCCTCAAGCCCCTTTTGGAAAGGGTAATTTCCAGCGTTTCCCCGCCGGGGCGGACCCCGAGCGCGTTTTTAACGTCGCCGAGCAGCTGCCACCTGCGATGCAGCCAAAGCCAATCGAAACGCGCGGTCTCGTCGTTGCGCAATTTTTGGGAAAGCCATTCGTTGCCCTCGAATGTTATGTCCTCCTTTGTTTTGCCTTCGAAAAACAGCCCGTCTATGCGCGATCTCCAAAAGCCGGTGCGCGTGGCCCAAAACGAGGCGCAGCGGGCTTTCGAATTTTCCACAAGTATGCCGGGCAGCTCGGTGGTCACGCACAATCTGTCCAAAAGCAGAGTCCATGCCCCGTTGTAGGTTTTTTGGTCAAACAATACTGCAACGCACCCGTTTTCACGCAAAAATTTTACGGCAGAAAAAAGGCCCTTTTTTCTGGAAAGAAGCTCTATTCCGAAACGCTGCCTGCTCGACTTTACCCAGCTTTCGAGGGACGCGCTGTCGAACGGCCTGTAAAATACCCCCGTCGGGGGCGTCTTTGCGTCCACCAAAATCGGAAACATTGTTATAGTTTCCATCATTGAAAAATGTGGAATCATAAGCACGGCGGGGCGCGGCGACCTACCGAGCTTCTCGAGTTCCGACAATACGAAATCGCTTATTACAATTCTGGAGCGCAAATTCTCGGCGGAAAGATACGGGCTTGCCAATACGAACAGCGCCATTTCAACCATCCTGCGGCACGACTCGAACGCTATTTTTCTGCGTTCCGCGCGTCCCATTTCCGGAAAGGCGTGCGATATGTTGGAATGCGCTACCCTAATTCTTCCGAACGGAAAGAAATATATTAAAGCACCGGCAAAAACGCACAACGCCGATACTACGGCTTCGGGAAGCGCGGCGATACATCGCCCCAATATTGGCAAAACATATTTCATCAAAAGAATAATGACCTGCGCACATTACTCCATTTCGCCAAAAAAGCAAAATAAAATACACTTTCGACCCGAAATTCAGTTCCGCACAAAGCCCGACTACAAGCGGCGTACCGGCGCGCAGGTTAACGCCCCATCTGCACTGCAAGGGAGGCTATGAAATCCGCAGCCGCATTGATGGCGGCATCTTCGCCCTTTTCGGAAAGCGTCCGGTGGACAAGGTCGACGAGCCTGCTTCCCACTACCACCGCGTCGGCGTTTTGCGCCGCTGCGCGCGCCATTTCCGGAGTTGAAATTCCGAAACCTGCAGCAACCGGAAGTTTTGAGGCCCCCCGCACTCCGCAAAGCCTCGATGCAAATCCTTCGGGAAGCGCACCCCGCGCGCCGGTCACTCCCGCGACCGTCGCATAATAAAGAAAGCCGGAGCCGTTTTTTGATAGTTCCTCGACCCTTTTTAGCGGGGTCGTCGGCGCGGCCATCGGTATAAGCTCCACCCCGGCGGGGCGCGCGGCGGCGGCGACCTCCGCCGATTCCTCAAGGGGCAAATCCACAATCAGCATGGAATCGATCTTCGAATCCGCGCATTTTTTTACCGCCCTTTCCACGCCGAATTTGAAAACCGGATTAAAGTACGAAAACAGCACAAACGGATTCGAAACTCCCTTGTCCCTCAATCTGCGGGCCATATCCGCAACGTCCGCAAATGTCGTTCCGCCCGCGAGCGCGCGCTTGCTCGACGCCTGAATGGACTTCCCGTCGGCCATGGGGTCGGAGAACGGAACCCCAAGTTCCACAATATCGGCGCCGGCGCCGCAAATGCGCTCCGCCAGCCTTTCCGAAAAATCCATGCAAGGGTCGCCGCAGGTTATAAACGCCACAAGCGCCGCCCTATTTTGCCCGCGCAATTTTCTAAACAAATCCGAAGTCATAATTAAGCCCTTTTATTTAAATATTCCGAAACCGAATCCATGTCCTTGTCGCCCCTGCCAGAAAGCGAAACCACTATTATGTCGTCTCTCGAAAGTTTTTTTGCATTTTTCATCGCCAAAGCGACGGCGTGCGAGGACTCGAGAGCCGGTATGATTCCCTCGAGCCTGCAAAGCGCACAAAAAGCGTCAACTGCCTCCGCGTCGCATATGGGGGTGTACGAGGCGCGGCCGGAATCCTTTAAAAACGAATGTTCGGGGCCTACTCCGGGATAATCGAGCCCCGCAGAAACGGAATGCGTGTTTAAAATTTGGCCGTTTTCGTCCTGTAAAAGATAGGTTTTGTTCCCGTGCAAAACTCCGACGCTTCCGGCGCTCAAGCTCGCTGCATGCAACCCCGTCTCTATTCCGGCTCCCGCCGCCTCGGCGCCGCACAGCGCGACCGACGGCTCGTCGATAAACGGCTCGAACATTCCGATTGCGTTGCTTCCGCCACCGACGCACGCGACAACCTGCGACGGCAGGCGCCCGCATTTCTCCAAAATCTGCGCCTTCGCCTCGCGGCCTATCACAGCCTGAAACTCCCTTACCATTGTCGGATACGGATGGGGGCCTGCGGCGGTTCCGATGACGTAAAAAGTGTCATCAACCGTCGCCGTCCAATAGCGCAGGGCCTCGTTCATTGCGTCTTTTAGCGTGGCCTCCCCGCGTTCGCCGTTTACGGATACGAGCTTCGCCCCGAGCATTTTCATTCTCGCCACGTTCTGGGACTGCCTCCTAATATCCTCCGCCCCCATGAAAACTTCGCAGGGCATTCCGAAAAGCGCCGCAACGGTTGCGGTGGCGACCCCGTGCATTCCCGCGCCCGTTTCCGCTATAAGCCTCCTTTTGCCCATTCTTCGGGCCAGCAGCGCCTGCCCGATGGTGTTGTTTATCTTGTGCGCCCCCGTATGGTTTAAGTCCTCCCTCTTCAAATAAATGCGGGCGCCTCCGCAATATTCGGTCAGGCGCTCCGCGAAGTAAAGCGACGAGGGCCTTCCCACATAATCCCTGAGCAAGGAGGCATATTCGCCGATAAACGATTTGTCAGCCATTGCCTCCACAAACCGGCGGTCGAGTTCCTTTAACGCTTCCATAAGGGTCTCCGAGACATAGCAGCCTCCATAGACGCCGAATTTTCCGTTTTTAGTATATTTAAACGCGTTCATTTTGATTTTTTATGTGTTTTAAATATTTGGAGATTTTATCCGTGTCTTTCTTTCGGGGCGAAATTTCCACGGAACTGTTGAAGTCGAGCCCGAAAGGGTTTACGCTGGAAACTGCATCGGCGGCGTTTTCAAACGATATGCCGCCGGCGAGAAATATATCGCGCATTTCCGCCAATTCCCGCGCCAAATCCCAGTCGGCAAGGCGCCCCGTCCCCCCGCGGAGGCCGCCCGCGACGGCGTCGACGACAAGCATGTCGCACCCGATGTCCGCCGCCGCCGACACGTCCCCGCGCGACGAAAGCCACACCGTCTTCCAAACGCGCGCTCCGCTTCTCCCGACAGCGCGGATATATCCAGCGTTTTCCGAGCCGTGAAGCTGCACTGCGTAAAGGCCGCATTCATCGACCGCCCTTAAAACGTCGTCAACGGGCGCGTCCGCGAAAACGCCCACAAGCCTTGCCGACATTTTGGCGCCGGACAATGCCTTCGCCTGTGCAAAACCGATTCTTCTCGGGCTTTCAGGGACAAAAATCACCCCTATAAAATCGGCTCCCGCTCGGGAAATTTCCACGGCGTCGGCCATGTTTGAAACTCCGCATACTTTTATTTTCATACAGCCCCCAAAAGTTTTCTAAGTTCCACCGCGGGCGATTCGGCCGACATCAGGGCGCTTCCCACAAGAGCGGCGTCCGCTCCGGCGTCGCGCGCGCGTAAAAGCGTCTCCCGCGAAACGACTCCGCTTTCGGCCACTTTGACCGTACCTTTCGGCAAAAATTTAAGCAAACGTTCGGCGGCGGAAAAATCGATTTTGAAGTTTTCGAGGTTTCTGCAGTTTACCCCCACTATATCTGCCCCGTTTTCAAGAAGCATTTCCGCCTCCGACTCGGTGTGAGCCTCGGAAAGCACGTCGAGGCCGACGGTTTTGGCGAATCCCGAAAGTTCCGCGTATTCCGACGCGGAAAGCGCCTTTGCTATCAACAATACCGCCGAAGCCCCCGCCGCGCGCGCTTCGGCGATTTGATATTTGTCGAATATGAAATCCTTTCTCAAAACCGGTATTTTGACCTTTTGCGCCACGCCCTCCAAATATTCCATTCCCCCGAGAAAAAAGTTCCTTTCCGTAAGGACCGAAAGGGCCGCCGCCCCTGCATTCTCAAGTTCCGCGCATAGTTCAAGCGGCCTAAAATCGGCGCGTATAATGCCGGCCGACGGCGACGCCTTCTTCAGCTCCGCTATGACCGCCGGATTGCCGCCTTCCGTACAAAGGGAGTTCCTAAACGACGGAGCGGCGGGCGCTGCCGCGGCGCGCGCAAGAACATCGCCCAAAGGAAATTTTCTTTTTCTCTCCTCGAGTTCCGGCTTTATTTTATCGCAAATTGTTTTCAGTATGCCGTTCATTGTCTTGAAAACTCCACAAGCGTTTCAAGTTTCGACAGCGCCGCTCCGCTGTCTATCGATTTTTCCGCAAGGGCCAAGGCGTCTTCAAAATCGTCGGCAAGCCCACCGACAACGATTCCCGCAGCGGCGTTTAGGAGGCTCACGGAGCGGGCTCCGCCGCGTATTTTTCCCTCCAATATCCCCAAAGTCATTCTTGCGTTTTCCTCGGGGCTTCCTCCCTTTAAATCCGAAAAAGGCGCAAACGAAGGCAGATATTTCAGCGGATTAAACTCGTAAGTTTTCACTCGGCCTCCAGACAAGTGGCTTACCTTTGTCGGGGCGCAAACGGAAATTTCGTCCAAGCCGTCACCTCCGTGGACTACAAACGCGCGGCGCACTCCGAGAATTTTGAGGCATTCAGCAACAAACTCCGTCATTGAGCCGTCAAAAACCCCCACGACCTGTCCTTTCGCCCCGGCGGGGTTTACAAGCGGGCCAAGAATATTGAAAATTGTCCTAAAACCGAGGGATTTCCTCACGCGCGCGGCGTAGCGCATCGCGGGATGCATCTTCGGGGCGAAGAGAAAAGCTATGCCGTTTTTTTGCAGGCAATGCTCCATGAGCTCCGGACGCGCATCAAGATTGAAGCCGAGGGCGGCGAGCACGTCCCCGGATCCGCACCTGCCCGTAGCCGCGCGGTTTCCGTGCTTTGCCACGCAAACGCCGGCGCCGGCTGCGATAAAAGCCGAAGTCGTGGATATGTTGAAAGTGCCCATGCCGTCGCCGCCGGTACCGCATGTGTCTATCGCAAGCCGCGCGCCGGCGTCTATGAACGCGGCCCTTTTCCGCATTGCGGAGGCGGCTCCGACGACCTCCTCGACGGTTTCTCCCTTCATTTTAAGCGCCGTCAGAAAAGCCGACAATATATGTTCGTCAACCTCCCCGTCCATTATCCCGTCGAAAACGGAGCGGCTTTCGTCAAACGAAAGGTCTTGGCGTTCGTCGACAATCTTGCGCAGCGCCCTCTGCACGGCCACACCTTTCATATCGCGCCCGCCTCCGACAGAAAGTTAGCCAACAGGCGCTTGCCGCCGCAAGTCAATATCGACTCCGGATGGAATTGAACCCCCTCGACAAGATACTTCTTATGCCGAAGCCCCATTATTTCGCCGTCCCCGGACCTTGCGGTAATTTCCAGGCATGCGGGAAGAGTAGCGGCGTCGACCGCGAGCGAATGGTATCTTACGACCTCCATGGGCGAAGCTATTCCCCTGAAACATCCGGTTCCCGAATGCTCTATTCTGTCCACTTTGCCGTGCATGATTCTTTTGGCGCCGGTTATTACGCCCCCGAAAGCGCAGCCGATAGACTGCATTCCCAAACAAACGCCGAATATCGGGATTCTGCCGGCAAAGCGCCTCACAAACTCCACACTCACGCCAGCGTTCTCGGGAGAGCTTGGGCCGGGCGAAACCACAGCAGCAGCAGCGCCCAATTCCGACAGTTCTTCGCATGTCCGGGCGTCGTTTCTGACGACGCAAACCTCCGCGCCCAGCGTTTGCAGGCAATGCGAAAGATTGTATGTGAAAGAATCGTAATTGTCTATTAGAAGTATCATTTTCTATTTTCCTTCAATTTTCGAAACGTCGAGCGACCCGAGCCTGTGGGCGGCCTCTATCGCCTTTGCAACCGCCATCGCCTTCATGCGCGTCTCCTCGTATTCGGCCTCCGCGTCGGAATCGTACACTATCCCGGCCCCAGCCTGTACAGAAGTCACTCCTCCGCAAATTTGCAGAGTCCTTATCGTTATGGCCAAATCCATGTTGCCGTCGTATCCGATATATCCCGTCGCCCCACCGTAGCAGCCCCGGCGCTCGGGCTCCAGCTCGTTGATTATCTCCATTGCCCGTATTTTCGGGGCCCCAGTGAGCGTTCCGGCGGGAAAGGCGGCTGCAAGGGCGTCGAAAGCGTCGACGCCCGGAGACACTTCGCCGGAAACGTCCGAAACCAGATGCATGACATGCGAATACCTCTCCACCGACATAAAGTCGCCTACTTGGACGCTGCCAGGCTCGCAAAACCTTGAAAGGTCGTTGCGGCCGAGGTCCACAAGCATAAGGTGTTCCGCGCGCTCCTTTTCGTTCGAAAGAAGTTCAGAAGCGAGGCGCATGTCCTCGTTCCCGTCGGCTCCGCGCCTGCGCGTCCCAGCTATCGGGCGCACGTGCGCCTTTCCGTCGCAAAAGCGCAGAAGCGTCTCGGGCGACGATCCCACAAGGTGTTTTGAGCCCATTTTAAGGCAGAACATATAAGGGGACGGGTTTATAAACCTCAGCGCGCGGTACGCGGCAAGCGGATCTATCGGCGCCGTAGTGGAAAACTTTTGAGACGGAACTATCTGAATTGCCTCTCCGCGCCTTATGTAATCCTTGGCCCTTTCGACCATGTCGCAAAATTCGTCGCGCGTCATGTTGGAACGCAAGCGTATTTGGCCTATGTCGCGCGCCGGCTGGGCCTCCGCGCGCGGCGACCTGTATATTTCGGCAAGCCGTCCGACGCGCCCGCACGCGTCTTCGTAAGCCTCCTCCAAAGAGCCGAATTCGTCGATATGCGCGCATGCGACGATTTTTGCCGTGTGGCGAAGATTGTCGAAAATCACAACGTCGTCGTATAGCCCGAAAAACGCGTCGTCAAAACGCGCTTCGCCCTTCGGCGCCGGAAGGCGCTCGAACAGCCCGACGCACTCGTATCCGAAATATCCGACCGCCCCGCCGAAAAAGCGGGGAAGCGCATTTAAGCGGCATGGCTTCCTCGACGACAGATAGTCCCGCAGCGGCGAAAGCGCCGAAATCCCGCCTTCCGAACCCGATTCGACCGTCCTGCCTCCAGAAAAAACAAGCCTCGACCGCCCTCCAGAAAGGGAGAACACCGCCTTCGGATTGCAGCCGATAAACGAATATCTTCCCCAGTTGTCCACGTTTTCGGCGCTTTCGAAAAGAAAGGCGTTTTCCATGCCGCCGAGTTTTGCGAACACCGATACGGGCGTCTCAAAATCGGCAAGCAGCTCGATAAAAACGGGAATCACGTTGTAATCCGCCGCATACTTCTTGAATTGTTCTAATGTTGGTGTCATTTTGTTGAGCGCAAAAAAAAGCGGCCCAGACAAAAGGCCGCCCAAAGTTTAAAAACCGTTTTTTAAACCCTATGCGACCCTTTACTGAACCACCAATTGTTCATATTTTTTTATACGGTTGCGACGTTATTTTCTCTTTTCAAATATTGTCAAGATTTTTTTATTTTTAAATTTCAGTTTCCGAAACCGTCATAAAAAAGTCCGCAAAATGCCTAAGAAAAAACGCGCCGCGCACATGCGGACACTAATTCAGCCACCTTGTTGCGGGAAAATTAATGTTGGACAATCCGACTGCAATAATGCAAAATTTTCGCGAAATAAAAACGCTTTAAATGGACATTTTTCACAACGAGCCCTGCCGCGAAGAGACAAATAAAATACCCGACCATTTCCTTTTGGGAATTCTCGCGACGCTTTTTTGTTGCCTGCCATTCGGGCTGCTGTCAATATACTACGCCACAAAGGTTGACGCGTCGCTCGCCAGGGGGAACCTGCCGGCCGCGCTTGAGGCGTCAAAATCGGCAAAGGGTTGGATTTTTATTTCCTTTTTTTCAAGCCTTGCGATATACCTCATAATGGCGATTGTACTTGTGTTCGGAATATTTTTAGCACCTTAAACGCAATGGAAGACCTCAAAAAAAAGATTCAAAACTACCTAATAATAGGAATATTGGCGACCCTGTTTTGCTGGCCTCCTATAGGCGTGATAGCCGTGGTGTTCGCAGGCAAGGCGAATACTTACATAGCGCTCGACAATCCGGCAAAGGCCATGATGGCGGCGGAAAAGGCGAAATTCTGGGGGGCGGCCGCCGTTATCATCGGGATATTCTCATACCTCGCCGCATGGATTACAGTTGCGCTTTGATGGCTGGGAAAAGCAAAGGCGGTTTCGACGACGGAAACGGGGAATGCATGTTTTTCTTCTTCGTTTTCGGGAACTATTTTGCGCTGTTCGGGCTTAAGCATTCATCGAACGCGCTGAAGGCCCATCTTGCCGGCGACGATGCGACGGCAAAAGCGGAATCGGATAAGGCAAAGGCCTGGGCGCGCTGGGGAATGATACCCGCGACAATAATAAACGTAGCCCTAATTTTCTGGGCCATACGCATAACGTTAAAAATGCTTCCGCAGCTTATCGACGGCCTCGCGCTGAAAATTTGACAAGAAACATGAAATTTTCAAACGCGCTCATACTTGCCGGACTTTCCGCGCTGCTCATAGTTCTCTACCTTTTCGATCCTTCAACGGAAGCTTTCTTCCCGCCGTGCCCTACAAACGCCCTTACAAACCTTTACTGCCCGGGCTGCGGTACGCTGAGGGCCCTGCATGCACTCGTGCACGGAAACATTG
The DNA here is from genome assembly GCA_944389195.1 of uncultured Opitutales bacterium. Lineage (GTDB taxonomy): Bacteria > Verrucomicrobiota > Verrucomicrobiia > Opitutales > Intestinicryptomonadaceae > Merdousia. The sequence goes on along the minus strand of CALXLM010000005.1, from coordinate 16,126 downwards.
CGGAGGCCGCCTCGCAAAATATTCTCGCCGTGATACTGCTGCCTCTCGTTCCGATAATGATGCTTTTTCCGTCGATTTTCAGAATACCGTTTATCAGCTTATTTATACTTTTAGCATTTGTTCTTTTTACGGTCCTTAGAAATATAGATAAATTTTCTTTTCTGGCGCCTCATTGAGAGGCAGCTTCGGATTTTTCTTCGCCTTTTCGAACCTGCCGACCTGCTTTATCGGCGCTCTCGTTTCCCTTGCCGAGCCGCAAGAATTTTACGTCGCCCTTTTCCATGTCGAATTTTAAAACCGGCCCCTTGCCGACGCGCTTTCCCGAAACTGCGTCGTAAACGTTGTTTTTGTACCCCAGGTCTATTTCGTGCGGCTCCGACGAATTTGCAGTCACCGATACATACCCTCCGTTTGCGTAAACTGCGGCGGGCTGTTTTGTATAGATGTGCAAACCCGAAACCGCCGCCATATGGCGGTAAAGTTCCGTGGGTATCATCGTCGTGCCGACAAACATCTTGGACTTTTCGCCCGCACGCCTCAAAACGACGGCGTTTTTGCCGTTGGAATATTTAGCCAAAACCACGTCGCCTTCACGCGCCTCCACCGCCAGCAGCGGCTTTATCTTTGCGCCCGGCCCGAATTTTTCCGGCAAACCGGCCTCCCTCCCCTCCTTGGTCGAATAAACGGTTGCCTCCGTGTCGCCGGCGCACGAAACGTCGAATCCGGTAAGTTCCTTGACGGCTTCGCAAGAAAAATCGCCTTTTTCCAAATCGACAAGTCCGGGAGTCCAACACCATATTGCCGCAGACTGTCCGGATACTTCGGCAAGCGTTTTGCGCTCCTGCGCAGTAAGCGCAGATGCCAGCAAAAAGACGTTTAATTTTGCCGAAAACTTCCTCTCCAAGATGTCCTCCAAAATGTATTGCCCGAACGGTATGCCCGATTTGCTCATGGCTATCCTGCTGCTGTGCAAAAGCGGGGCCGACGTCACCTGCGATGCGCGGTTTCCGCCTATGTGCATGACGGCCCTGTCGGAATGAATCAGCGCCACGGGAGGCCTATACGGCTGCGGGCGCCTTATCATATCGAGTTCGCTTTTGCGGAACTTTTTCATTTCAATCCAAATTTCAGGGTCGTTGAACCATCCGCCGCCGAACAAATCCATCCACCATGAGCCGTGGTTGCGGATAGTTTGCTGGGCGAGATTGCGGCGCATGACCTTCCTTGTGTCCTCAACCGTGCGCTGCGCCGGATCGGCTACAAGCAGCGGAGTTCCGCTCGTCCAAATCAGATATGTGCGGTTGTCGTCCTCGTCGAACCACATTTTTCCCGAGTTCGCAAAGCTGTCGGCCGCGCTCATCGTGAGTTTCATGCCGCCCAAACCCCTTAAAGAATATGAAATCGGTCCCGACGCTATGTCGACATACGGCGAATCGAGTATTCGCTTTAGCGCGTAATGCCCGGAAACCGCCGGGCCGTTGGGATAGCCGGACAGCTCGTAGGCGTATCCGAAAAACACCAGCGAAAGCCTGTCAACGCCAAGCTTTTTGGTGGTTTCGCGCACGACTTTCGCTATCCCGAGAACATGGTCGGCCATTTCGTCCTGAAGAAAAGTATTAAAATCAATGGCCGGCGCATTGACTTTGGGATTCATAAGATGCGTCGTGGCCTCGCGCCTCGCACGGCTATCCGGCACTTCGACAGCCTTGAAAGGCGTCAGCTTCGGGGAGTTCCAAGCCTTCTGGAGGGCTTCAGGCGTTTTATACTTGTTTGCAAGCCATTTGCGCCATGCGGTCAAAGTGGCCTTGTCGTAGCCGGCAAGTTCCCATTGCCCCGAAGCCCCGTAAAAAAATTCTCCCGACTGCCCACCGCACGGGTGGTATCCGGCAATGTTGTCGGGAAATTTGGACTCTATGTACTCTATCGTATTGCGCACGCCCTCGGCGACGGCAGCCCTAAAACTTTTAGACGACGGAGACGAATAGTTGGCCCCGTCGTATCCCCGCGTAATGGGTTTCCCGTCGGAATCTACCATAACCTCGTCGGGATGCGCGCGGCGGTGGGCTTCGCTTTCGGTGCCTATCCTAACAATAATTTTCGCATCGGGATTGACGGCTATGACGGCGTTGAACGCATTGTCTATTTCGCGCATCGACGAAAAGTCGCGCAAGTTCCACAAAGTCGGCACCCCGAAATGGATAAAATCAACGCCCGCATCGGCGGCAATCTTCTCCTGCTTAAGAAGAAAGGACTTTCGGTTTTCGGCGATGACTTCGTATGGACTTAAAATATATGAAATAAGGTACAGTCTGCTCGGCAAATCGGTTTTTGCCCGAATGTGAAAACGGTACTTAACGCCTTTTTTTATCTCGAAATGGCGCAGATGGAAAACGAGCCTGTCGCAGGTAAGGTCTTTTTGTATTTTATTTATATGCAATATGCTTTCTCCGCCAATGTTTTCGTTTTTTATCGAAATTACCGGTTGCGGGTCTATCTCTTTGGGGAAAAGCCACGACAGTTTTGATTTGTCGTACGGCGAGGCGGAAAAATCGTAAAGCGGAATCCTTGAACCGTCGTCGAGATTCTCAAGTTCGAGGCGCGATATGTACAAATCCGAAACGTCGTTGCCCACAAGGATTTTTATCCCTCCGCAGACGGAATCCTCGGCATGCGAAAAGTCGAGATGGTAATCTCTCCAATCCGACCCTATGTCGGGGCTTTTGCCGCCGCCCATCCAACCGAGAAAATGGCGAGACCGGACCGGTTTCCCGTCAACCGTCACAAACGGCACGCCGTTAAACGACTCGACTTTGTATGAAGCCCCAAAAATATCGGAAACTGCAAACAAAACAGAAAAACACGCCAAAAAAACGCCGGACACTTTCATATGAAAATGATTTGCAAACTATAAAAATTCGTCAAGAGCAAAGTCGAATATTCTTTTGTTTTATTTTTATTTTTATTGAAATATTTTGACTAAAAAAAGATTAGCCATGAAACTGCCGCTTAAATCCGAAGCGGCTATTTCTATTTTTTTAACGATTCAGGCAATAAGTTTTCGGGACAAGTTTTTTTCGCTGAAATTTCCAAGCAGCTATAAAAGAAAGAGATTTTTTCAAAAAAGGCTTGCGCAACGGTCCCGATAGAATAAATTTCGAGCCTTTATTTTTAGATCGATGCGGCGCGACGGTCGCGTTCCACGACTAAAACAATAACAATCAACCCGTTTCCAACCGGAAACGACACAAGGAAAACAATGAACAACGTAATGGAAGAATTGCTGGCCAACAGCAGTTTTGCCGAACTCAAACAGGGCTCTATAATAAAGGGCAAAATCATAGAAATCCGCCAAAATGAAGTCGTAGTCGATATTGGCGGCAAAAGCGAGGGCGTAGTGCCGGTAAGCGAATTTATCGACATTAACGACGTGCAGGTCGGGCAGGAAATTGAAGTTCTGCTTGAAAAGCTCGAAGACCGCGAAGGCAATCCCGTAATCTCCTACGACAAAGCCCAGCAGAAAAAGAACTGGGAAGAAATATTGGCAAACTGCCACGAAGGCGCAATTCTGCCCGGCAGGGTAAAGGCCAAAGTAAAGGGCGGACTCATCGTAAGCATAGGTGTGGATTCGTTCCTTCCCGCATCGCAAATAGACGTTCAACCGCCGAAAAATTTAGACCAGTATGTAGGGCAAACCTACGATTTCAAAGTCGTAAAAATCAATGTTGAGCGCAAAAATATCGTGGTCTCGCGCCGCGAGCTCATAGAGGAGCAGCGCGCCGAAAAACGCCGCAAACTCCTCTCCGAAGTAAAGCCGGGCGACATACGCAGGGGTATAGTAAAGAATATAACCGACTACGGAGCATTCATAGATTTGGACGGGCTCGACGGGCTTCTCCACATTACGGACATGAGCTGGGGAAGAATTTCCCACCCGAGCGAAATGGTAAAAGTTGGCGAAGAGCTTTCGGTAATGATAATAGAGGTCGATACGGAGCGCGAGCGCGTTTCGCTGGGGCTCAAGCAGACCACCTCCAACCCGTGGGGCAACATCGAGCGCAAGTATCCGGTCGGCGCGCGCGTCCGCGGCAAAGTTGTAAACCTCGTAAATTACGGGGCGTTTATAGAGCTTGAAGAAGGCGTCGAGGGGCTTGTCCACATAACCGAATTCTCGTGGACAAAACGCATAACGAAACCCTCGGAGGTGCTTAAAGTAGGAGACGAAGTGGAAGCGGTCGTTCTCAGCATAGCAAAGGACGAGCAAAAGATTTCGCTCGGCCTGCGCCAGCTCGAGGAAAATCCGTGGGAGATGGCCGTCCACAACTATCCGGTCGGCGCGCACGTCCGCGGCAAGGTAAGAAACCTCACCACCTACGGCGCGTTCGTGGAGCTCGAAGAGGGCATCGACGGTATGGTCCACGTTTCAGACATGAGCTGGACGCGTAAAATTAACCACCCGAGCGAAATGCTGAAGAAAGGCGACGAGGTTGACGCCATCGTTCTTGTCGTCGATCCCGAAAACCAGCGCATATCTCTCGGCATAAAACAGTTGACTGTTGATCCGTGGGAGGAAATAGACTCCCTGTTCAGAATCGGCGACCTCGTAAAGGGAAAAGTCAGCAAGATAACCAACTACGGCGCGTTTGTCGAACTCCAAAACGACATCGACGGGCTTGTGCATATAAGCCAAATCAGCGAAGACCATGTGGAAAAAATCAGAGACCACCTGAAAGTCGGAGACGAAGTCACCGCGCGCGTGGTCAAGATCGACCGCGACGAACGCCGCATCGGCCTTTCCATCAAGGCCGCTCAATACGACGCCGAAAAGCTTGCCGAAGAAGTCGCCGCCTTCGAAAAAATACGGAAGGATCAGGATCTCACCTCTCTGGGAGACCTGCTCGACGAGGCCACAAAAGAATAATTACTGCGTTACGTTTAACGCATGCAAAAACGCGTCCGTTCTGGGCGCGTTTTTTTATTCTATTTGCTTTTTCCTATTTAAAAGCGTTGGAAGCGCAACGAAAGCCAGTACGCATTTCTGTCTTGCAGCATTTTGCCGACCCAGCCCCGCCACGCCCCCAAGTCGCGGCGCGAGATCTTGGAGGCAAACAGGCGCAAAAGCCACGGCGCGCAGACAAAAAAACCCGCAAAAATATGCGGGATTCTCTGCTTATAAAAAAAGCGAAAGCCCTATCTTATTCCTCGTCAAACTTGCGGTTGAAAAGGTTTTCTATTTCGTCGAGCATCGCCGAAGCGTCGTCGCCGCTTGCGACAAACCTCACCTCTGAACCTTTGCCGGCAGCGAGCATCATCAGGCTCATGATACTTTTGCCGTTAACCTGCTCGCCGTCTTTTTCGACCCAGACTTCGCAGTTGGCATATTTGTTCGATATGCGCACAATCATCGCTGCTGGACGGGCATGTATGCCCATCTTATTTTGAACGACGAGAACGCGTGATATTTCTAATTGCGGCATGTTCACTTTATATTAAAAAATTAAGTAGCCCATAATGCCGCGCAAAAGGCGCACGTCAAGAACAATTTTATAACTTTTTGATTTCCGTTTATGTATGAAAGCCCCGCAAAGGCGCATCAGCTCTGGGGAAAAAAGCAAATCCGCCCTCCTTAAAATACCCCTATAACAAAATACGAAACGCCGCAGATACGGCTTAGTTAAACGAAAAAGCCGTTTAAAGTTGACAATGTTTTAGTTTTAATGGGAAATACGGATAGGTATATTCCAAAACAAAAGTTATATGGATATTAACATAAAAAAAACGGTTATATTTGCAGCGGCATTTTTAACCGGATTGTCGGCAACGGCAGGAGATTCACAGCTTGCAGAACCCGAAGGCTCGATTTCAAACCAAACGATAATCCTTGTGTTTTTAACGCTTTTTGCGGCATTGGCGGCGGTCTGCGCCGCATGCGCGCGGCGCTTGAAAAAATCCCTGCTTGTGCAAAAAAAGCTCGAGCGCATTTTTGACGATCTTCCCTGTGAATTTGCGGTTGTTTCAGGAGACGGCGAAATTGTTTACCAGCGGTTTAAAACTCCATTATTTGCAAAGTCAAAAAGGCTCAGGGAATTCGGACCGAAAGAGGAGAAGCTTTACAAACGCGCGTTTAGGGAGATATCGGATACCGCCCTGCAATGCGCGGATTTCGAATTCGACGCTTCAAACTCCGCAGGACAACATTTTGAAACCCGTGTAAAGCCCCTCCCTGAAGAGCTTTTCGGAATCGGAACATACCTCATATCGTGCGAAAACACCACCGAACGGCACGAAAGGCAAAAGCGCGCCGACACACTTCTCGAGCACGAGAAAATATACAGAATAGCCTTGCAAATGATAGCCCAAGACAAGGGATTCGACAATTTTACCGGTTTGTTGCTTGAAAACATAACAAAGTGGCTCGGCGCCGACCGCGCCGCCGTTTATTCATTCAACTCCGGCACCGGAAGCGCGTCGATATTGGCCGAATGTTGCGGAAATTCGACAAAGTTTCCGGTGGCGAAGCATGAAATAAACAAAACCTCCAAATTTTACGAAAACATACTATCCCAAAACATTTTAATATACGACTGTTCAGATGAAAAAACGGAACCGGAGTTCGACGCCGTACTGACAGCATTGAAAGAGTCGGAAGTAAAATCGGCGATTATATTCGGAATGCTTTTCGATGGGGAAACTCCCGGATTTCTATGCGTGGAATGTTTGAAAAACCGCAGAAAGTTTTCAGAACTTGATAAAAACACGGTTCTAAATGTATCGAAAATAATACAAATAGCGCAAGATAGAAAAGTTTCATACGAAAAACTTAGGGAAAACTACCTGCAAAAGTCGATGATATTGAAATCTCTGGATTTTCCCATCTTGCTGTTCGACGGCGACGGCAATATAAAAAGTGCAAATGACGCCGCCGCAAAAATAATCGGGGAAAAACCCTGCAACATTTCGGACTACAGGGATTTTAACCCGATTTGCGGCACCCCCCCCAGCGACTCAGATTGCATGCTTAAAACCGCAATCGAAACAAAAAACGAAACAGTCAAACGCATGGTGATCAACGGCAAACTTCGCGAAATATCATATAAGCCGCTATTGAACCAAAACGGCGAAGTTGCATACATAGTTGTTATGTTTCCGGAAACCGAGGCCCCCGCTACCGAATAAAACGTTAAAAACCGCCATCTACAAGCGCCGCGCCGCCCTCTGAAGTATCTCTTTTCATTGCCGCATTTTGGAATTGCAAAGACGCCAATCGGCTGATAACATATAACAAAGCAAAACTTGCCGAATGAACGCCACGGGCATTACCCCAAGATAAAATTATAAGCTTGCCATATTTGCCGAACAAAAGATTATTCTCCCCTTTGATTTTATCGAGATGAGCAAATCCGAAAACAGAACGCAAAGCAAATCAGAGGTACGCCACGACCCTCCAAAAGCCGAATATGAGGAAAAATTTTCTGTCGACAGCACATACCGGCTTTCCCTGCCCGACGTGCAAAACGCCCCAAAAGACGCTATACGCGGCGCAAACGTTCCGATTATGCAGGTCGGCATGCACAATTTCAAACTTCCCATAAAGTTTCTCACTGGGAACTGCGACGTGCGCGAACTTCAAGCCTCCGTGACGGCCACGGTATCGCTTGCCGCCGACTCTAAAGGCATCAACATGTCGCGTATCATGAGGGTATTCTACTCGTTTTCAGACAGAATATTTACGCCTGATACGCTCGGTGAAGTCCTCGTGCTGATGAAAGAGCAGCTCAATACGTCGCGGGCAAGAATAAAACTTTCGTTTGAATATCCCATACTTCAAAAAAGTCTGCGAAGCGAACATAGCGCATGGCAATACTACAAATGCGCATACGAAGGCTTTATAGACGATTTGGATATTTTCAGAAAGATAATACATTTCGATTTTATATATTCGTCGGCCTGCCCATGTTCCGCCGAATTGAGCGAGCACGCCCGCCGGACGCGCAACGTCTATTGCGTGCCCCACTCGCAAAGAAGCAAGGCCCGCGTGAGCGCGGAGATAGAAAAGGACGCACATGTGTCTGTGGAAGACATGCACTCGCTCTGCCTCAAAGCGCTTAAGACCGAAACCCAGGCCATGGTGCGCCGCGAGGACGAGCAGGCTTTTGCCGAACTGAACGGCGCATACGCAAAGTTTATCGAGGACGCAACAAGGCTGCTTTACGGGGAATTTAATTCAGACAAGCGAATAAAAGACTTTGAAATAGCCTGTATACACCTTGAAAGCCTGCATTCGCACGATGCGGTGGGCGTTATTTGCAAGGGGAAACCAGGAGGTTTTTCCGCGTCATTTTCTGATTTCGAAGATCTCGTATGCTGACGCCTTCGGCGCCCTTAAAGGAAACGTTGGCACAATTTTTTATCGGAAACCACGGTTTATTGCATTAAAATTGCTGCTTTGCCTCGGAAGTTTCGCGGGTACAAGCCTATGGCGGAGCACAAACAGCCGGCGAAAACGCCCCAAAACAAAAAAAACGCCGGCTCCGCAAAATTGAAACCGGCATTGAAAATCAAAAACGGGCGATTCGCCCCGCACCTGTGGCACGGTGCGATCTAATTTTCCCTTACGAGTTCGTAGGCCAGCACGCTACCCTTCTTGTTGTGTACCGAAAGATTTAGAACACTCATATTTCCGGCCCTGCGGATCGGAACTTCAAAGAGCCTTTCGCCGTCCGTGTCGACGGCATAGAGTTTAAACCCTTCAAGAGGCTGGTTCACCGTTATTTGCACCTTTCCATCACGAACGAGAATCGGATTTTCGTCGGAAAAATTTGCGCCCCAACTCAAAACAACGTCCATATTTGCGGTGGCAAACTTCTGGCGCGAATTCATGACGTCAGTCAAATGCAATATGAGTATGCGGCCGCTTTTGGAAAGCTCCTTGCCGTCGTAAGACGATATCAAAACGGACGCCTGCGATTTTGACGACTTTACAGACGCCGCAAACGCCCCCTTCAGTTTCTGCCCCTCGAGAAGCGCAAACGCCTCGGTCTTCGGAGTTATGGCCTTCCAGCAGACGTTTTTAACGTCCATGAAAAGCTCTCCCGTGGAGCTTGTGAAAGTATTGTTCTTAAGGTCGATTTTGCCTTTGTCGAGATTAACATTTGAGGCGATCTCCTCAAGAAATTTCCCACGCGAGAATATGTCGTAGGCAGGAACCGAAAATTTGGCCGACTTCCACGCTTCCTCAGACATCAGCACGGCGGCGGCGTTCTCCGGCACCTTGACGCTTTCTATGTCGTCTGCCAAAAGGTGCCCCACCCTGCCGACGAGGGACAAATATGTATAAGTGTTTATGCTGCCTGCCCACCCGTCGGTGGATCCGTTTCTGTAAAAATTGGTCAGAAGCGGAATCGGGAATGAAACCGTTGCTGACTTCACATCTCCGCGGAGATACATCATCACCGCCGCCCTGTGCGAAAGCGACAATATCGGATTGCTCGCGAAATCGAACCCCGAAAGAAGGGTGTTTTTCGTTATTGAAGACTCGGCATGCGAATATGCGAAATAGCACAATGCCCCCACATCATTGAGGGCCCCGTATGCCCCTACAAGGAATGCCCCCTGCGAACAATACGGGTTCGGGTTAAGATAGTTCCATTCGGACATCATGAGCGGCTTGCCAAATATGCCGGCTACGAACGCGCTCACCGTGCTGCCCCCGTGTGAATTTATAGGGGGATCGCTCCTAATCTCCATAGGAACGGTATATTTTCTTTCCATATATGCCGGATGTCCGTAGTAGGCGTTTTGGCAGGCAAAATCGTAATTTTTGGACATAGCCTTTGTCATGAAGCCGCCCCAGTGGTTTTGGTCGGTGATAAGCAAATCCGGAGACGCTGCTTTTATGGCCTTGACGAGTTTTCCGTGCGTTTCGTCGTACGAATCGAGCATGAACAGCTGCCACAACTCGTTTTCCTTTCTGCCCTCCCATTTGGACTTGTTGGAGGCAAGCCATTTTTCGTATTTCGGCTCCATCGCCTCAACGTCCATCGGAGTGCGAAGCATAAAATTGCTCTTGCCTATATACGACGACTCGTTGCGCACGCACGCCGAAAAGAGCGCGGGGTCGTCCTTATATGCTATTCCGGTATATTTGTTTACATGGTTCAATATGTTGCCGATAAACCTGCAAAGGTTTTCCACGCCCATGTCCGAAGCGGCAAAAACCAATTTCATATTGTCGCCTTCATAGTCGATGTCGGCATATTCCTTGCGCAAAAGCTTTCTGGTGGTGTAAAAATCCAGTGTGACGTATATGCCGCGTTTTTTAAACTCGTTGAACATGAAGTCGAACCTGTCCATTACTTCCTCGTTGAGCTGCGCCGAATCGCCGTTGGCGGAGGTTGTGCAAAGCTGGTCGTAGTGGTGTATGCGGACTATGTTGAAGCCGAGCGCCGCATATTGTTCAACCATGCTTACGGCGTCTTCGTGCGAAGGGGCGTTGGCAGTAAAACAATTGTTGGCTCCGTAAAAGCGCACTTTCTTATCGGGGGCCTTTTCAAACGTGAAATATCCGTCCGCAGGCTTCACCCTCCCGTATTTGCCGGCAGGAGCGTCGAGAGTCCAAGACATGTCGAGTATGGAGCCTTTCTTCGCCGGACGCTTATTTACAATCGGAGCGTACAAATCATTTTGCATTATAAAATACTCCTCGTTGGGAATCGCCCCGAGCATATTCGCCGAATAAGTCGCAGCTGCGACTTTCCATACCGAACCGCTTTCGTTGGCAAGCCTTACCGATTTCACGGGCCTGCCGGAAAGGGGGATTTCCGTGGAGTACAGAGCCACTTTTTTGTCCTTCCATTCCCCGCGCCAAGCCACAGTGGCGCCTGCAGGCGGAGTCTCAGCCGATATGGCTCCGGAATTCGCCTTAGTAATCTCAAACGTCTCCGAAACGCCGCCGTCGTAATTAACCGTCACCCTTCCCCAGACGCCTTCGGCTGCTGGAGCCGAATCGAAACCGTTAAGTATTTCCAAAAAATTCGCCCTCTTCTTTGATCCCCCTATGCTGGCGCTCTGCCCAGCGGGTATCACAATGCCGTTTGCGCCTTTTGCAATATTGTAATTTGTGCACACAAAAGAAACCTCACCGTCCGGCAGCGGAAGATCCAAAGGCGAAAGGCTTTTTTTAGCAAACTTTGCATACCCCACAAAGTTGCCTATGTTGCGGAGCTTTAACTTGAGCGAATATAAATTGTCAGACTCCCTCAAATATTTTATAACGATTCTAACATTATCGTTCACTCCCCAATTTCTCTTGGACTGCCTTTTTTCGCGCGCAACCTCGCATTCAAACTCTCCGCTAATCTCAAGCGTCGAATGCCACCCAACAACCCTAATCTTACGCGCAAGGAACTTGCCTTGAGACTTTTGTTCGAACTGTTTGTCGTCTATCCATATTTTGCCGAGGTACAGCTTTGAAGGCATGTAAAGCACAAAAGCGAAGCCTCCGTCAACCTTCTGTTCGGAACTTACAGAAGACTCGTAATCTATGCCCCCCGAGGCTTTCGTCACCCTTTCAACAAACTTGTATGTTTTCTCTCCAGCAACGTAGTCTCCCGAAATCTCGTACGAATCGCCGGTTTTGGAGATTTTGGGGGATTTTAATGCGCTCTGCTGATATGTAGAACCAAATTCCGTCTGGAAATAATGCGAATTATAATCTATTACCCCCTTGTCGAGAATTTTAAAACGATCAAAATTCTGCGCGTGCAATATCGGAGAAAGAAACGCCGCCGCCCACACAAAGGCAACCAATATAGCAACAATACTTTTCATATTATGTCCCATATAGACTAAAGACTATAAACATTCAAGGTAAAAACCCAAAAGGCATGCCCAACTGCAAATGCAATACGAATAAACCCGCAGCCCTCACGAACACATGCATCATCAAACTGCGAAATATTTTAGTCTTTACATAATTTGTCCATTCGCAAGAATATCCCACCTCGCCGCCGGGCTTTGACTTTTCAAATCGATATACTCACCTGCAAACCCACATATATGCGCAAACTATTTCTTTTTTTCACAAGCTTGCTGTTTATTTTTATCAGCGCCTATGGAAAATCTGCCGACTTTTCCGTCAAAGCCTTTTACATCGATTGCCGCGTGCAGGTCATGACGGTTTCCGCCATAAAAAAGTTCGCCTCGGATTTGTCCAAGAAGGGCATAAACGCGCTCATCATAGAGTACGAGGCAACATTCCCGTTTAAAAAACACGCAACCCTGTGCAACAGCCTCGCCTACAGCCGCGAAGACGTAAATGAAATCGTGCGGCATTGCGCTTCGCTCGGCATCGATGTGATTCCCCTGCAGAACTGTTTCGGGCATTGCGAATATATCCTGAGACACGACCGGTATTCTAATCTGAGGGAAGACAACAAGGAAATATCGCAGGTTTGTCCGCTAAAAATAGAAGCAGCCAAAAAGGTCTTTAGAGAAATATTCGGCGAAGTGGCGAAGCTTCACCCGTCAAAATACTTCCATATAGGCGCCGACGAAACATATTTGCTGGGCAAATGCAAAAAATGCTCTAAAAGGGACAAGTCGCGCCTCTTTGTCGATTATGTAAAAGCCATGTGCGAAATTGCCGAAGAATTGGGGAAAACTCCGATTATCTGGGCGGACATCATATTGAAATACCCCAAAGTCGCCCACGAGCTTCCAAAGAACCTCGTGTATGTGGACTGGAATTACGGCTGGGCCCCGGACAGATTCGGCAACTTGGAAAACCTTTTCAAACTTGACGCCAAAGTGTGGGGGGCGTCCGCAATGCGCTCTTCGCCGGACAACGCATATCTTGTAAATTGGATGAACCACTTTAACAATATCGCCGTATTTATCCCCTTTGCCCGATCGCATGGCTACGATGGCATTATACAGACGTCGTGGTCAACCAGCGGAATTTACGGATTCCACTACGATACCGGATACGAAATTTTAGAGATGTATCCCATGCGCCAAGTTTATCCGATGTCGGGCTTCCAAATATTGATCGACGCATTCTGCAAAGCGGCAGCGGACAGCAACGCGCTGGACACCGAAAAATTCATACTCTCCTACGCGGAAGAACGCTACGGCTTGCCGCCCGGAGATGCGCGTACATTTTTAGAATATTTCAAGCTTCCTCAAACCGTAGTCCGGCGCGGCAGCGACGCAAACGGAACAGCCGTCGGGCAGCTGATAAAAGATATAGCCGCATTGAAACACGGCTTCGACAGATTAACTCCATCAAAAAACCCCGGCGAATTCGAACACTACCGCATGATGTTAGACATCAGAATAAACTACCTTATGTATAAGGAAATAGAATTTGAATACAATTCACCCACATACGAAATTTCAAAAGCGCCGGAACTGAAAATGCGTCTGCAAAAGGTTATATTGCAGGCCGACAAATTGGGAGAACGTTTTGTAAAATTGAATGAATCCTATCTAAAACCGGGACAACTGGAGGAAATAAACTCTTTCAGAACAAAAAAAATGAAACGCCTGTTCGAGAATTTATCCCGGCAAGAAAAAATCAATTAAAGCAAAAGCAGCGCGACGCATTATCCACCGCCAATGCAATGATAGCCGTATCTCCCGAATTACATGCCGCTTCAACTCGCTAAAAACTGCCCTAATGCTAAAGAGTTACAATAAATTTGAAATGCCATAGATTAAAAAAAATTGCGCACGTTTCTCCTCCATGGACCGCAAAATATTATAACGAAATAACAGGCACAAAATTTACCCGCATTACCGCACTAACAAAGCCTACAATAAAGCCGTTTGCCGCATAATAATAAATAAGTTTGCCTAAAACAAAATACGGGCGCGGTTTACACCCGCCGCCCGTATTTTGGAATATCAATATAAAACCCTGATTATTTATCGGCATTACCTCCGCGAGGCTTGCCGCCGCTGGGACGCCTGTCGTTGAAACGGCGCCTATTGCCGTATCCGGGTTTTCCGTTTTTAACGTACCCGCCGGAACGCTTGCCGTTATCGCGGTTGCCCTTCCAGTTTTTTTTGCCGCCTTTTTTGGTAAAACGCCTTTTAGAATCCTCTTTCTTACCGAAAATAGATTTTATTATGTTTCTTATGCGGTCGAACAAAGAAATCGAGCACTTATTGTCCTCCGAGCTATAAGAAACCACGCCGTCGTTGATTTCATCGATGTGAGCCATTTTCGGGCGGCGGTCTGACAATTCCACCTCGACTGCACGGGGTATGAACTTTCTGCTTTCAAACGAAGGTCCCCTGCGTTCGGAAGAATTATTCAAAACGGAAACTTCGCCGGTTCCAGCATCAGCGGCTGAATCTTCAGTTTCTGGAGAAGATTCTCCGGCGGCCTCTCCGGTGTTTTCGCTGCGCTGATGATCACGGCGCCTGTCGCCGCGTTCCCTGCGTTCGCGTTTTTGGCGGTGGAAATCAGGGGAATTCCCAGTTTTATCGCCATAACCCGACACGTTTGAACCGCTAAGTTTTTCGTGGAATTCCGCCGGATTTTCAAGTTCGCCGCAAGAATCCGAGGCGGACTGTCTTGAAACAGAGGAAATACCGCGCCTTCCGGAACGGTTCCTGCCGTTTTTTCGATGGATTTTTACTTCAGGTTGCTGGATTTCTTCGCTTTGTTCTGCGGCCGCTTGCGAAGGCGTTGATACTTCTTCTGCCGGGTCTGCTTCCGGGACTTGCGCTGCGGGTTCGATATTTTGATTCTCTTCCATGTTTTTATTTATGATGTATATATTGATTTGCGGGGGGAGTTTCGTATTCCACAGGTGGCGCGGCGCATATGCGCCGCAAACGCAAAGTCCGCATCCCCCCGGGGCTGCGGTATGCGAGGCATGTCGACAAGGACGATGGAGAATGATAAACCGCACTAAAAAAGGCAGATGCGGATTTCGACATTGCCGAATTCTTTTTATATAACAACGCTTTCAGAAAAAATTACAACATTTTTTTACTTATTCTATAAATTAGATGTTTCAAACGTTGATTTTAAGCTCGACTAAGCTGCAAATGAGTAAAAATTAACGGTATGAATATAGACAATGCGCTTAAAAATTTCGAACGGAACGGATTTAAAACATTTCGTTTTGATTCTGCCGAAAAATTACAAGAATATTTAAGGAAGGAAATAATAGGTACTACTGTCGGCATGGGCGGATCAGTTTCGCTAACCGAGCTAAAAGTGTACGAAACTTTAAAAGAAAATAATACCGTATATTGGCATGCTATCGATAGATCGGCGGAAAACTTTGAGAATGCCGCACTCGCCAAAGTATATATTTTAGGAGTAAACGCGATATCGGAGACCGGCGAGATAGTAAATATAGACGGGAGGGGGAACAGGATATCCGGAGCGATATACGGTCCGCGGCGCGAAAAAGTAATATACATATGCGGGACGAACAAATTTGAAGAAAATCTGGAAAAGGCGATATGGCGCGCAAAAAACATAGCGGCTCCGTTAAATGCCAAGAGGCTCGGCTTAAGCACGCCATGCGCAATACATGCCGACAAATGTTATGACTGCAATAGTCCCCAAAGGATATGCAGAAGCATGTCCATTACCACACACCCGACATCAGCTGAAAGTATAATAGCCGTAGTCAACGGCAAATGGGGATTTTGACATATAAAAAAGATAAAAAAGTATTGACGAAAAAAATAAAAGAAGTAGCAGTTTTATCTTTAAAAGGAGAGGTGTCAGAGTGGTCGATCGTATCTGACTCGAAATCAGATGTCCGCGAAAGCGGACCGGGGGTTCGAATCCCTCCCTCTCCGCGTTTGTAACTTTCACACTGCAAGAGTGTTAGACAGTCTTAAGAAAAAAGCTGCAATGCGCTAAAAATGGGGTCAATACCAAAGGTTGTGGAATAGGTTGATTTTTTAGATTTGTCTTTCATAGATTCACCCCGCATTCTACGAGCACTCTCAGTCTGTAATTTTCAAAGTTTCTGTATCCATAGGCTCTGCGTTGTATCAACTTCATCTTGCGGTGGAAGCCTTCCGTTATTCCGTTATTTTTTGTAAATCTCCACATTCTTATTATCGGCGCAAACCATTCGCTTATCGTTTCCGCAAG
>CALXLM010000004.1 GCA_944389195.1 uncultured Opitutales bacterium | reverse complement strand
TAAACTCGGAATTTGCCGGTGACGAACCGTACATGCTGGCGCGAAACCTACCCGGCGTAATCGTTATAGTTGACAAAAACCGCGTGAGGGCCGGACACTATGCCATAACCGAATTCGGCGCCGATACGCTTGTGCTCGACGACGGCTTTCAGTACCTTCCGCTGCGCGGTCAGCTTCAGTTGTTGCTCGTTGACAAGACAAATCCATTCGGAAACTTCGGCCTTCTGCCGCGTGGAATACTGCGCGAACCCGTATCGCATTTGAAGCGCGCATCGTATATATTCATTACGAAGTCTGACGGTATCCGCGACTCGAAACTCGAACGCACAATAAGGAAATATAATCCGACGGCCGAAATCATAGAATGTGCCCACCGCCCCGCGAGCCTTGTCGGCTTTAACGACGGAAAACGCACCGATCCCTCCGTTTTAAACGGAGCAAAAGTAGCCTGCTTTTCCGCAATAGCCGCCCACGATAGCTTTGAAAATCTCATAACAGGATTGGGCGGCGAAATCGTATATAAGAAAAGGTTTCTCGACCACCACAGATTCGACGACATCGAATTGGACTCTTTCTTCTCAAACGCCGTCAAGGCGGGCTCACAAATGGCAATATGCACCGAAAAAGACGCCGTGCGCATAAACGACAATCTCCGCCCTCCTATTCCGTTCTACTACACAAAGCTCGAAATCGACATACTTAAGGGAAGCGAAGACTTTGAATCCGCAGTCGAAAAAATCTGCTTCCCAAAGAGGGAAAGCGATTCACGGTAGCTGGCTAAACCGGAGAATGAATGCGCACAAAAATCACAAAAACGGGAAATAGCGCATTTTTACCATCGAAGCCCAAATCCTATATTTGCCGTCTTCAGTATATACGCCGCACTCGTCCCACAAATACGGCGGATTTATCAGCCCGCTTTTTAGATTCACCGACATTTCCGCATCTATTTCCCCGTTTAAATCCTCGAGCGGCGGCTTGATTATTTTTGAGGCCCCCGCCGAATACGTTTTCATGCGCCTCAAATGGATTTTTAATACGGAAAGCGGATTCGATAACATGGGGTGGTTCTCGACATCGTATTCCCGGGGGAAATCCAAGCCGTTCGGGATTGGGCGCGACTCTGTCACAACAGTGCGCCCGTCGGAAAGCAGGCTTTTTACCGAGGTGACAACTACCCTCGAATCGCCGAAGGGGAAAATGACGCACATCCGGGTAAACATGTCCGCGGAGTCAAAAGTTGTTGCGAGCACATAGCCGTTCTCGCTGTCGCCCGCTATCGGCATTCTAAACGATCCGCTTTTTTTGAAACCCTCAGACAATATCCTGTTTTTTAGCCTGATAAATTTTTGCAAGGAACTCCATGCATTTTCCGCAGGCTCAAATTTCGGAACTCCTGGAGCCACACAAGCATAGTTTTCAAGGGAAATACCGATCCAATACACGACGGTTTCAAGCAAAAAACATATCAATACTGAACATGCCAAAAGTACAATAATACTACGGTCACCCACTGCCGCGCGAAGGCATACTGCTCCGGCGGCTGAAAAAAACGCCATGCGCATCCAACGCTGCAACAGCGCCACCCCGACCGAACCAAGCCAACGCGAGTTTACAAATCCGACAAGCACCATCGCGCAAAAAAGCGCGATGATGAATATGTAAACGGGATCGCCCAGCAGCTCCCCAAAAGCCATAGGCGCGCCGAAACTAAACCCTTAGCGGCATAACAACGCACATAAAATTATCGAGCGTTTTGAATACGCCGGGGCTCATTTCGTCCTTGAATTCGAAGAATACTTCGTCCTTTGATATGTTGCCGAGGGGATCTTTCAGAAAATCCGGATTGAAGCCGATTTGAATTTCCGGTCCCGAATATTCTATTTCGATAGGCTCTTTCGCCTCTCCGTCGGCGCTGCGCGTTGAAATTTCGAGACAATTATCCGCCATTTTCAGCTTTACGGAATTTTGCTTGTCGTTGCTCATAACCGCAATGCGGTTTACGGTTTCGAGCATCAATTCCCTTTCAACCTTGATTCTGTGCTCTGCTTCTTTGGGTATTACCTGTTTATAGTTGGGATAACTGCCCTCAACTATTTTTGAAACAAGGTATATAGAGCCTACAAGACCGTTTTCAATCGAATCCTCGCCGACTTCAATATCGAAAGCCACCTGCCTTTCGTTAAAACTTATTTTGGCCACTTTACCCTGCGACAAAAGCTTTTCAAGTTCACCAACTGTCTTGGCGGGAAGTATTATGCTTCCCTCGTCCTCGCGCTCGATTTCCATATCGCGGGATATAAGAGCCATGCGCTTGCCGTCGGTAGCCACGAGAGTCAGTTTGCCTTCGGAAAAGTTAAAATATACGCTATTTAAAATATACCTGTTTTCATCGGTACTATGCGCATATGACACCGACCTGAGCATGTTTAAAAGTTCCTGCGGAGGCAACTCGTAGCTGTGTTGGTCCACAAAGCTCGGCAGAGACGGAAATTCCTCTCCCCTAAGTCCGTTAAACTTGTTAGAATAACCTCCGGAACGCAAACGCGCGGTTTGACCGTCGTCGCTTTCAAAAGTCACCTCCTGTTGCGGCATAAGGTTTATGATTGTAGCCAACTTTTTGACTGGCAAAGTAATTTCGCCGTCGCTTTCGACCTCCGCCCTTATTGAGCAGCGAATACCCAAATCGAGATTGGTGGTTGTAAGCATAACTCTTCCCTCTTCGGCCTTTATTAGGACGTTGTTGAGAACAGCATTCGGCGGCTTTGAACTTACCACATTTGACACCTGGCGCAATCCGGTTGCGAAATGTTCCTTGCTGATTTTGAACTTCATATAATCTGATTTTTATATTAAATAAACGTCATTCCGACAATATTAATCGGGCTATTTTTTAATCCTGCAAAGGCATATAAACAAAATCTCGTAAAAATCCAGCTTATTTTTCGATTATTCCGCGCCTTCAAGGAACTCAAGCCCCGTTATTTTCCCATCTTTGTATTTAATTTTCCTATAATAACAGCCGCGCCGGGCTATGCCGTTTTTATCTTTCGTATGACATGACCCCTTGCCCTTTAGACGAACTCTGTAAACTATTGAATTCTGCTCGCAATTTACAAGCACATCAACAAGTTCCAAAAAATCTCCGCTTGTCTTGCCTTTTATCCAAAGTTCGTTGCGCGATGTACTCCAGAAAGTTGCCATGCCCTCTCTAACGGCTGTATCGAGCGCAAGTTTGTTGACATAACCGACAATAAGCACTTCGCCGGTATCTGCACACTGGGCAACTGCGGGAATAACATCCTCCGAAGATTGCGCAATTTTTTTAAGTTTGGCAAAATCGAGCCTCAATTCCAAACCTTCTTCAATTTCCCTACTCATTGTGCCTAGAATGGCGCAATCGTCTTATATTTCAACATAAAAATTTCCGCTGCAAACCAGCTGTAAAATTAAAAGGGAATTTTGAAATAGCGCCAAACGAAAAAAAAGAATAAAGAAGCAGATTTTTCAAAATACAATCAAGAAGCTTGACAAACGCCCACAATATGTGGGAAGGTAATTAAATTAAAAACAACTAACGGGGATATAGCTCAGTTGGTTAGAGCATCTGCATCACACGCAGAGGGTCCTCGGTTCGAGTCCGAGTATCCCCACCATTTGGCGAAGAGGCGAACCGCGTTAAACAGAACGGTTCGCTTTTTTGTATCTAAGAGACTATAAATTAGTTGTATAGAGATTCTGTTTAACGCCGGTTCGTCTTATCGCCTTGAATCCCTCCCAAAAACTGCCCTATTCCGCTCCAAAAACCACATCTTGGGTCAACACCAAAGGTTGTGGAATAGGTTGATTTTTTAGATTTGCCTTTCATAGATTCACCCCGCATTCCACGAGGACTCTCAGTCTGTAATTTTCAAAGTTTCTGTATCCGTAGGCTCTGC
>CALXLM010000003.1 GCA_944389195.1 uncultured Opitutales bacterium | reverse complement strand
GACACGTTTCCCCCCTGCGACCTTATCGCCGCCGCCAGCTCTTGCACCGCCGCCTCTTGTTGCCCAAAAGCTTGTATAGCCGCAGTCGCAAAACTCGGAAACTTTAGTGCAAGGTCGGACATCTTCGCGCCGATATTCATCATGGCGCCTGTACAAACATTATTTAAATTGGATGTGCTATCCGAAACAATACCCAATTTCTTGTTTAATTCGCCAAGGGCATCTTGGATTTTATTGAGAGATTCAAGTTGGGCGTTTACCGCGACTTCTATATTGAATTTTTCATCCGCCATTTTCTTCGTCCGATTTTTGTTGATTTGTAAAACTTTTGTGCGATAATTTAGATAATGAAAGACATTAAAGAAACAGCCTTATACTTTTTTATCTCGCTGATTATAGTATCGGGAGTGCTTTTTTGGGTGCTTTCAATTCCCCCGGAAATTGGCAAGCTCATAATTTCAATAATGCTTGGCCTGTTTATTTATATCGGGTTCATATTCTTTTTGTGTCTGTTGAATTATATTTTCAAGCATGCCAAGTGCACTGTCTTTAATGTTTTTATTCCTCCATCCGAATAAAAACTTCTCTTTTACTTTTGAGCGCCCCCTTAGCGGTTAAGCCGGTTGAGGGATTTTTCGTCTATGGGGACGGCCGGAAGAATTGTCGAAATTCTTGCGCCCCACTGCGAACGCATCGGAACCGATGCCCCAATCCGCCGACAAAAGCCGACTATCGGAGATATTGAAATCTCTCCCGCGGCAAAATTTGGACATGTTCGGCGTTCATGTCGGCCTCTATTCTAATTTCACAGATGCTGTTGAAAACGGTATAAGGTACGCAAAGATATAATGACGGCGCATTCTTCCCGATATAAAGGGTTCACCGCAGATATATTTATGGCGTGCGCCATAACGCGAAAAACACAACGTCGAATTTAGCCGGCATTCAACCTATTATGGAGGTTCTCCAGCCGGGAAATCTGGCGCTGCAATCAAACGAAGACATATTTTAAGATTGGGAAAATATGCCCTGCAAAGGCTCCAAGCGCGCGAATAATTTCATAAATCCTCCAATGCGCGACGGCTGGTATTAAACGCCATAAAAAAATATCTTTCCCCAATCCACGCCTCCGGATTGACACCGCCGAAGATATTTTCTAATTTGTGCGCATGGCAGATAGAACGTTAAAATTTCTAATTGCGGCACTCGCCCTTGCGCTAATTGCAGGCGGCTGCGCTTCGACCGGCAAACAGGCACAAAACTTTGCCGCGGAAGTCGCGAAGAAGTTTGAGGGCAAACCCGCCGCAAAAATTCCCGCCGGCTCAAAAATAGTATGCGCCGAACAAAAGGAGACGAAAGTCTTAATATGCGACGCATCCATGCCCGACTGGAACAAGGAAGGCGCGGTTTTATGGCAATGGTCGCCCAACAGCGACCCGTCAATAGCCCCCAGACACCGCAAATGGTTCAAGTGTTTGAGCGATGTAAAACCCGTAAAAAACGCGGCGGCCATTTTGGTTACAGCCTCTGGCGGGGGCGTTGCGCTGGTTGACATAGCAAAAAACAAGGCCGTTTTTTACTTCCACGACGACGGAAACATGCACTCCGCCAGCCTTCTGCCCGACGGCAATATCGTGACGGCGTCCTCTGACGGAGACCACATCTGCCTTTTCGACATAAAAAACGGCTGCCCTTCGCCAGAAAGCGCAAAAAAGACAAGCTACTATTTAAAATACGCCCATGCGGTTGTGTGGGATAAGAAAAGAGAAGTTCTCTGGGCGATGGGGCTTGAGGAAATAGCGGCGTTTAAATACGTCCAGACGCCGAATCCTATCCTTAAGAAAGTGGATTCAATCCCGCTTTCTGGCGCCGCCCACAACGGGCACGATCTTTGCGCGGCGCAAGGATTGGACCTTCTTTTCATGACCGGGAAGGGGCTTAGCGTCTTCGACCCGAACGAAAGAAAAGTCCACTTCGCCGCCGACGTAGAAAAAATCAAGAGCATATCCATGAACGGCGAAGCTATAATAGTAATGCGCGCCGACGAAAGCTGGTGGTCTCCGTCTATAAGGCAGGCAGGCGCCGGCATGCCCCCCGTAGGAACGTTAAAGGGCGCGCGCTTTTATAAAGCCAGATGGCTATTGCCCGACACTTTCAGCGAAAATTGAGCATTTATTCAAAAAAAAATTTTCCCAAAGCCGGTACCGCCAAAACAAAAAAAATAATATCCTGTTCCCCAACCCACGCAAAAAGCGCGGCAAAAAGATAGCCGCGCTTTTGTTCGCACAAAAAGAAAAGCGGCGGCGCTGCATAGGGAAATTTGATTTCGTAAAAATGAAATAAGATTTGGAAAATCCCAGGTTTATTGCAAGGTTCTTGCAACGGTTTGCAATGTAATTTAAGTAAGCGCGCAAGGGTATAAGAATCGTCGAAATTCTCGTGCCCGCTACGATCGCATCGAATTTGCGGGTTCTATCTTCCGCCAAAAGCAGACTATCAAAGATATTGAAATCGTCTGTATCACGAAGCAAAATCTGGATATGTTCGGCGTTTCTGTCGGTCACTGTACCGATTTTATCGAAGCCGTTGAAAAATGGGATAAAGTGCGAGGAGATGCAAACGGACGCAACACGCAGCGCATTCTTCCAAATACAAATGGCTTCACCGTGGATATATCCATGCAGACGCCAATAATTGGTGGATTGATATTTGCGTTGCGGACAGAATCCACTGCTTATGTACAGAAGACATTTCTAAGAAGATTGCGCGCAGTAGATTGCTTTGCCGAGGACGGTTGCGTCTATGATTTTACCGATACCCTGCATCCGAAAAAAGTCCCTTCGGGAGGAGTCAGACCTTTTTAAGCTAATCGGCCTCGATTTCATACAGCCGCAAGACCGTAATTTGGAGGAATGGTAAAAAGAGTTGCGATAAAATTTCAAGGGTTTTGCAAAAGTATTGCAAAAACCTGTTTTTTCCCTCAAACGTTCGATTTTTTTGCGGCAAGGCCCGCACGCGACGTTTTTTCCCTCAAAGCAACCCCCACCGCCTCAATTGCCGAACCTTCCCTATTTTAGCGGGTTTCGGCGACTTTCGGCAGATCCTCAAACCTTTTGGGCCAAATCAAATAAGCTAACAGTTTTAAAATGGTCGGGCGGAAGGGATTCGAACCCCCGACCCTCTGGTCCCAAACCAGATGCGCTAGCCAGACTGCGCCACCGCCCGACAAATTAATTCAAAAGATACTCGCCGCATGTTCGCACAAAGTCAAGATTTTCCGCCTACTTTTTAAAATTGTTAACGTAAAAAATTCGGCAACATAACCCGATAAACCGTACACCCCGCAAAAATGCCGATCCCGCCTGCATATCCGCACGCCGTATTCATCGGAATAAATGCGCGGATAGACGCCCAGTTCATAAAAATAATGCGCCCCCGTTCGAGTTTAAATATAAAGCGCCCGTAATTTGAACGCGGCGCCAAGGGCGGTGAAATCGCTTGCCGGTTAAACAAAAAAAACCGCCTTCAAAAAAGGCGGTTTTGAAAAAATGCCGTGCCAGCGTTATTTCGCGTTCGAATTTGCATTCGGCGTTGCCGCAGGCTGGGCGGGAGCCGACGGTTCCGGTACAGGTGCCGCTGCACCCGCCGGATCTACATCTAAGACTTCGACGTCAAAAATGAGGGTTGAATTTACAGGAATACCGGGTACGGGCTGCTTCCCATAGCCGAGCTTCGCCGGAATGTACAGGCGGGCTTTCCCTCCCTTGGCAACTTTTTGCAAACCTTCGCGGAATCCGGGAATTACCTTTGAAAGATTAAACGTGGCAGGCTGGCCGGTTTTATCGGTCGAGTCGAATACGGTGCCGTCTATAAGTTTTCCGGTATATTTTATCGTCACATCGGAATCTTCCTTGGGCGTCGGTCCGCTTCCTTTTTTGATAATTTCGTAAGCCAATCCGGTCTGCGTTTTGTTTATTCCCTCTTTTTTCTCAAGCTCCTTCCAATATTCGGCGGCTGCAGCCTCTGCTTTTTCCGCCTCCTTAGCTATATTGGCCTCGGCTCGGGCGCTCAAATACTGCAACATTTTGGGCCCCATCTCCTGAATGTTTGCGGGCATTTTCTTGCCTTCGTAGGAATCCCTCATACCGGCCACGAAAACGTCAAATTCCGCGGGAGTCAGTTTTAGGTCCGAAAGGCCGTTGCGTTCGAACATCATCATGCCGAAAGTCTTGATGTATTCGTCGTTGGTGTTGTCGGCCGCATACGTTGCCGATGCAAAAGCGGCCATAGCCGCCATTGACGCAATTATTGTTTTTTTCAATTTCATTCTTTCTGTTTTACTTGTCGGTTTAATTGTTTGATTTTTATCGACTCATGTTAAGACAAATTAAATTTAACAGCGTTCCAAATTTCAAGAGCAAAGTTTTTTGCCTGTAAAAAAAGTTGCAAGAATGCCGACTATATGAAATGAAAGCCCCATGGAATCAGAAAATTACCGACTGCAAGTTTGGTACTCGGGACGTGTGCAAGGCGTCGGATTCAGGTACAAAACCTCCGCCATAGCCTCAGGTTTCGACGTTTGCGGATATGTGGAAAACCTCGAAGACGGCAGAGTGCACCTCGTGGCGTCGGGCGACAAACAGCAAGTGCGCGAATTCGCCTCGGAGATATCGAAAACCATGGAAGGCTTTATAAAATCATCTGAAGAGCGGGAGGATTTTACCCCGCATTCCTACAAGGGATTCCAAATAAGGCTCTGATATGAACGCCGCCATAGAGATCTCAAATCTCAAAAAATACTACAAATACGGGATTCGAGGCATAGCCGTAAAAGCGCTCGACGGAATATCCATGTCGATTGGCGAGGGCGAAGTCTTCGGGCTGATAGGCCCCAACGGCGCCGGAAAAAGCACTACGATAAAAATAATTCTCGGCTTGCTCAGGCCAAATTCCGGCGAATGCAGGATTTTCGGAAAGCCCGTATCAAAAGACGCAAAAAAACACATCGGGTACCTTCCGGAAAATCCGTATTTTTACAAATATCTCACCGGAATTGAACTCGTATCGTTCTACGCGAAATTGTGCGGAATGAAGTCTGAGAAAGCAACTGCCGCGGCCGAAAAGGCGCTCGATACGGTCGGATTGTCGGACGCGGCAAACCGCCAGGTCGGGCTCTACTCCAAAGGCATGCTACAGCGCGCAGGCTTGGCGCAGGCCATAGTACACAACCCCAGTCTCGTAATTCTCGACGAACCCGCCTCTGGCCTCGATCCGATAGGCGCCGCCGACATGGCGGCCATCGTCACGCGCCTAAAAAACGACGGGAAAACCGTTTTGCTGTGCTCGCACATGATGAGCGAAGTGGAAAAGCTCTGCTCGCGCGCGGCAATATTGTGTTCCGGAAAAATCGCGGCAATAGGGAAAATGGACAAGCTTTTAGAGATAGACGGTCGCGTCCGCTTGGATATAGACGGCGCCGACGCCAAAACGCTCGCAAAAATATCGGAATTCGCCGCTTCGCTTGGCGCAAATGTAGTTGAAAAATCTGCGGCAAAAATCTCGCTGGAGGAATTTTTTAAAAGGACCGTGGAGGCCGGCAAATGAGAAATATAACGCTCATATCTATCAATACCCTGCACGAAACACTCAGGCAGAAACTCATGCTGATAATCGCGCTGGTAGCCCTGGCGCTGGTGCTGTCGTCAAAATACCTGCTTTCGCTCGATCTCGGGCACGAGCAGCTCCGCTTCGTTTTCGACTTCGGTTCGGGCGCTCTCGGATTCTTCGGCTCGATTATGGCGGTTGTAGCCACATGCCAAATATTCCACTCCGAAATCGAAAACAAAACCGCAATAACGCTTCTTTCCAAACCTGTGGGATTCGCGCAGTTTGCGGCGGGAAAATTTTTCGGGGCAGCCATGGCTCTTGCTCTGTTTGCATTTGCGATTGCAGCCGCCACATGCGCAATGCTTTTCATCACAAGGCTTGGATTCGGAAATTCCGAAGCGCGCCTGTCCGCCGGCCTTTCTACAAACTATGCCGGAGTTTGCGCGTTCGCATTCGCCCAATGGTGCAAATTGTGCGCCATATCGGCCGTATCGGCGTTTATATGCTCCGTTTCATCGTCGCTGCTTTTCTCAGTAATAGTATCGTTTATGGTGTTGGCCGCATCAACCGCCGGAGAGGTGACGCTTTGGCTCGGGGGGAAATCGGAGGGCTTTGCAAGGTTAGCATCTTACATTTTCCCCGACTTCCACGTTTTCAGCGCCCTTGAATCGTTTGCATTCGGGCCGATAGACACCGGACAATTCGCCGCTGCATGCGCCTACGCCGCGCTCTATTCCTTCGCGGCGGTGGCAGCGGCGGCATTTGGATCTTCAAGGCGGGAATTTTGACATGCCGTTTTTGCAGAAAGTAGAATCCCTGCTGGTTGCGGCCATGCTGTTTATATGTGCCGGTATTGCCGGCTCGCCTTTCAAGAGCGCCGCACTGTCCGGAGAAAGGTCGGTATCGGCTGACGCCGTCAAAGCCGCGCGCGGCGCAGGAGCCCTTTGGGGGCTTTTGGGCGGATACAGATCGCTCATCTCCGATTTTGCATGGATAAAGGGATATGTGGATTGGGAAAGAAAGGACATATCAGGATGCGTCTCGGCAATCGAACTTGCGACGACGATAGATCCATACATGACAATATTTTGGACGCAGGGAGCGGCGATAATAGCTTTCGACACCCCCCACTGGATGCTCCAAAAGCTTCCGCCCGCACAGCGCACGGAGGCTGCGCTTCGAATTTTTAAATCGCGCCAGGCCGCGGCCGCGATAAAATTTCTCGACAAGGCGCTCGCCCTATTCCCGAACAACGGCGAAATACTTTTGCAAAAGGGGCAAATCGCTATTTCCGAAGGCGATTTCAAACTTGCCGAAGAATGTTATGCGCCGCTTGCCTCGCTTCCGGAACCGACGGTTTACGCGCGCAGAATTTACGCTTCGCTTCTTGTAAAAAACGGGAAATTCGGAAAGGCGGTAGAAGTTCTGGAATCCGTATTGAGGGATACAGAGCCGGACTCCCCCATCAAAAAACTTATCGCCGACCAAATAGAGAAAACGAAAGCGCTTCTGAAAAAAACTAATTAACCCGCCCACACCGGTGCGGACGGCTCGGACGCTTTTTTATCTGCCGTGTCCCGGAAATTAACGCGAAGCCGCAATCCGCATCGATTCCCGCGCCCTAAGTGCGGCAATGTCCGCGCGGCAAACAGCGGCATGGCTGGCGGGCCAATCGAAAAACTTTATTAAGGTAATGTTTCGCCCCACCGGTAGCGCCCGGCTGCGAAGGCCGCTTGCCACCTATGAAAACTCTACTGCGCGCCTTCGGCATACCGCCAAAATGCGCGGCAAAATTAAAATCTGCCGTCTTATCAAGCGCCCGGCTGCGAAGGCAACTAAAAAATCATATCTTATCGGCGGCGGATTTTCCGGATGGCCTTGCAAATTCGGTAAAGCGCTGCTCGCGTATGAGCGTTATTTTAACCGCCAGGGAATTGTCGACTTTTTCCTCTATTTTAAGCCTTATGTTTCTGGCGATCTCTTGCGCCTCGACGTCGCTTACTGCGTCCGGGGACACGACGACGCGCAATTCGCGCCCCGCCTGCAATACGTAAGCCCCCGCGACACCGGGAAAATCGAGAGCCGCGCTTTCCAAGGTCTTTATGCGGCGTATATAGCCTTCGGTTGCCTCCATTCGCGCGCCGGGTCTGGTGGCCGAAAGCGAATCGGCTATGCGCACTATCGTAGCGTATATGCTGTTGGAAACCGATTCTCCGTGGTGCGACTCCACCGCGTTGACTATTATTTCCGACTCCCCGCACCGCGCCAAAAAAGCCGCTCCGGCGCGCGCATGCGACAAATCGGAATCGGGAAGAGCCTTGCCTATATCGTGGAATAGCCCCGCCCTTTTTGCTATAGCCGTGTCACAATTCAGCTCCGAAGCGATAAGCGCGCAGAGCTTGGCGGTCTCCATCGAATGCGCGAGCGTGTCCTGATTCATCGACAAATGAAAGGAAAGATTGCCCACTGCAGTCAATATTTCGGGATGAACCCGAAGCAGGCCCAACGATTCCGCGGCTTTTGCGCCTATATCGTACGCCCTCTGCGACACCATGCCTTTCGCCTTCTCGGCGGCATCCTCTATCGAAGCCGGATTTATTCTTCCGTCGCTAACAAGAGCCTCCAACGCCATCTTCGCCACCTCCCTGCGCACGGGATTGAACGAAGAAATAAACACGCTGTCGGGCGTTTCGTCTATGATGAGGGTTGTGCCCGTAGCCGCCTCAAACGAACGTATATTTCGCCCCTCGCGCCCTATCAGCCTCCCTTTCATGGCGTCGTCGGGGATTTTTACCGCGGTAGACTGGACAGATTGCGGGACGGATGCCGAAATTCGCTGCATTGCATCGGCGATGATTCTCTGGGCGGTGTCGTCGGCCTCCTTTTTCGATTTTTCGAGAATCTCGGAGCGGTATAGGGCCAGATCCTCAAGGCACTTTTTTTCTATTTCGCGTTTTGCGTCCTCACGAATGTCCTCTATGTCGAGTTTTACAAGCCCCGCCAATTTTACGGCGTATTCCTCCGATTTTCTGCGGTATTCGTCCCGCATTTTTGCAAACCTTGTATATTCGGCGTCGGCGCGTTCGGCCGCACGCTCGGCGTTCTGAACGCGTATCTTGGCTTCGGCAAGCTTCTCGTCTTGTTCGCGCTTTGCCGCCCTCGCTAAAGAGAGCATGTCTTCGTATTCCGACTTAAGTTCTATTTCGCGCTCTTTCAAGAGCATTTCCAACTCATTGCGCTTTTTTTCGTATTTTACAAATTCGTCGCTTCTTATCGCTTCCGCCTCTGCCTCCATCTTGTTCTTAAGCGAATTTACGCGGACAACCAAAATTATGCACTCGGCAAACAGGCAAGTAGCCAGAACGCCAAGTATTACAGAGTTCCAATCAAACAATTCAAAATTCATTTTTTCATTTGGAACGGCACTCCGCCCCAAAAAATTCATAAGGTTTTATGCAGTAAGTTTAGACAAACGCAAGCAGATTCGTGTTCACATTTTTTTCAAAATAAAAAAGCTCCCCGCACCGGAGAGCTTTAACGAGCAATTTTTTGTGTTCTATTTACGGCGGCGCCCCATAATTGAAACGAATGCCGCCGCCAACGCCCCAAATGCGGCGGCCCATTCAGCCGGCTCTGGAACAATGTTCAAATAGCCGTCCGACGTTATGACCCACTTTTCGTTTTCTCCGAGAGTTATTTCCGTGCCCCCAGCGTCCGTGGCCGACAAATTAAACAGAACAGTCTTGGTGCCGTCTATAACCGATAATTTGTCTCCGTCGACTATGGATAAATTCGAATAATCTTCTATTTTAAAGACGTCGTTTTTAAAATTATCCAATACGAACATCTCTGTGCCGGTATAGGCATTATTTATGTTTATCGATATCTTCCCCACGGAAATCAGCGAGTCTTCGCTGTCGGAAAGTATAAATCCGACATCTTTAATGTTTTGCAGGCTCAAACTCTCCACCGCAAAACTCGTGTTTCCCCTAAGATCAATGCGGGTGTTTGAAATGTTGCTTCCAAATGTAACGTTTGAAAGTGTCGAACCTCCGGACGCATTCTGCAAGATATTGTCTCCCATCACAACAAGCCTTCCGTATGAAGTTCCGTTGAAGACAATTTTCTGCACTTTTGTAAGCGAACCGGCATACAGGTTTACAACCCCGCTTATCCCCATCGCGCCGTTTTTAAATGTGAGGGTTCCTCCATCAAACACATTAACAGTTTTACCTACCTTAAGTTGAAGGTTATATCCGTTATATTCCATTCCACCCGTTCCATATTGGGTTGAAACAGTGCCGTATATGTCAATATTGCCAGAATATGAAGCCGCCGACCAACTGACAGAATCAGTCCTGTTCACAGCCAAAGATCCGAATTCGGATACCACTATCTTTCCGTCATTGACCAGAGGGTTTTCTCCGCTTGCGGTAAGAATCAAGGAGCCTTCGGCCGACGAAGACTCGCCTATTGTCAAAAGAGCGCCGCTGTTGATGGTAAGTGAACCGTTATAGGACTCTTCCCCGACAATAGTCACATTGGAAGTTATGGGAGAGGTTATCGCATAGGTGGCGCATGTAAAAACCACTGTTGCTGAAATAAACGATATTTTTTTCATGCTGTTGAAATTAAGTCACGCTTGATGTGTGTTTTTATTACTATTAACAATCATCAATCAAAAGTTAAACTTTAATTGAAGACGTTAATATATTTATTTTAACAAAATAATATTTACAAGCAAATTTTATTTAAAATCAACCATGCTTTAACTTAGTCCATATTATCCGCCGCCCCGCGCGCCGTTTACGGTTTTCCACCGCATTGGACGTCTTTGCCATGCAAATAGCGCATATTTTCGTCCGGCAACTTTGTGGAATTGTAAAATGTCGCAAAATGCTCCTCACACAGTCGCAAACCGCTCGAATATTCACGACCGCCGCGGTTTATTTGCGTAGAATCCGGAATAATGTGCTAAGACCAAAATGGCCGCAAAACCCCGCATGCCGCTTGAAGCATTTCATGGCCTCCCCCCTAAAGCGCCGGCGCTGTACCCTCCCGATTAGCCATTGGCTGAAGAAAGCACATGCAAAACTAAATCCGTTCACGCACAGCAAGATTGCAAAAATTACTTCTTGACTTGATTATGAGGCAAATTTTGTATAAATATTAATGAACTTTACTTCGCCGAGTTTTATTTGTTTCCTCGTATTTGTCCTGATATTTTATTATCTTTTCCCCCAACGCGTAAAATTGTTTTTTCTGTTTGCGGTAAACTGCCTGTTTTATTTGGGATTCGGCGCAAACTTTACCCTGCTGCTTATCGCCATCACTGCGATTACTTTCGCATTTTCGCTGTTTATACGCAGGCTTGCCGATGCTGCCTGCGGCAAATATATAACGGCTGCGATCGTTGCAATAACCATTTCCCCTTTACTGTTTTTTAAATATTTTGATTTTTTTTCGCAGCAGACCTTTAACTTGCTTTCCATTTTTGGATTAACGCTTAACGTTGCGACCCTCAATCTCATGGTTCCTGTCGGGATATCTTTTTACACGTTTCGAGTATTAAGCTATCTATTCGACGTCGGATCAGGAAAGATTCCCGCCGAAAAAAACTTTCTCAAATACGCGCTGTATGTCACTTATTTCCCGCAAATCGTATGCGGCCCGATAGAGAGAGCCAGCGATTTCATTAAGCAGGCGAATAAAACGAT
Source organism: uncultured Opitutales bacterium (assembly GCA_944389195.1). Lineage (GTDB taxonomy): Bacteria > Verrucomicrobiota > Verrucomicrobiia > Opitutales > Intestinicryptomonadaceae > Merdousia. The sequence continues at coordinate 68,984 of CALXLM010000003.1, read as the reverse complement.
AAAATTTGATTCGAATAATTTGTCTTCGGGGACAAAACTCGTCATATTCGGATTTTTCAAAAAGCTTGTGATTGCCGATCCGCTTGCCATATATGTGGATAACGTTTATTCCTCGGCTTCGTCCCAATCCGGTCTCAATTTGACGTTGGCGGCAGTATTCTTTTCAATACAGTTGTATTGCGACTTTTCGGGATATACGGATATCGCCACGGGAGTTTCAAAAACTCTGGGATTCAATACCGCCGAAAATTTTCGACGCCCGTATTTTTCGCAAAACATCAAAGAGTTTTGGGCGCGCTGGCACATATCGCTCTCCACATGGCTGCGCGACTATATTTACATACCGTTGGGCGGCAACAGATGTTCAAAAATGCGTAAATACTTCAACATAATGGCCACTTTTACAATAAGCGGACTGTGGCACGGGGCGAATTGGACATATATCGTATGGGGCGCCATGCACGGTTTCTTTCTTGTCGTACACGACATGTTTTTCCCGAAAAACAAAGATTTAAAAAACGGCAAATCTATAGCGTTGGTTCGCATCTTCAACGTGCTTTTTACATTTGCCGCCGTCACCGCCGCATGGATTGTCTTTAGGGCTGATTCGTTCAGCCGAGCGCTCGAAATATTTTCCGGAATAGTTTCGAGATTTTCCCTTTCTTATTCTTCCCTTTCGGGGGCGGTTCTTCCGTTTACCGGAGACAACACGTCAGTCTCGCATTTTCTGACGGCCGCATTTTTTATATGCGTACTCCTGGCCGACTCCATAACGAGGGAAATCGGGGTGCCGTCCCGCCTGAAAAAGTTTGACTGGCTTTACTACTCTTTTCTGCTCGCATGCGTATTCTGTTTCGGACGCTTCGGAGGAACCAACTTCATATACGCACAATTCTAACGCCGCCGTCCTATTATGAAATTTATTTTAAAAGTGTTTTTCGCGGCTGTCGCGGCATCGGTATTGGCCGTTGCGGCAAAGTTCTTCCTGTCGCATAAATTTCCTAACGCGAACCGTGGGCTATACGGAGCTTGCCAAATGCGCCATATCGACAACCTTTTTATCGGGTCATCAATGTTCAGAATGGGTATAGATATTGGCATCATCGAAGAATTTCTGGGGGAAAATTCGTACGTTCTGGCTTATAACGGCAACCAGCCTGTCTCCATACTTCTCGAGCTTGAAAGCCTGCTAAAAAGAGGAGTAAAAATAAGGAACCTTTATATCGACATGTATGTGTTTTCGCTTTTTTCAAAACCCAGCCTGTCGGATACGCGACTTATCTGGGATTTGACTCCCGAAGAAAGCATAAAACTATTCAAAATTCTGGCAAAAGACCGCGGAGATAAGCTAAAATTTGCATATTCATATTTCGTATCGTCCAATATGCAGTATTTTTTTACCTACCCCGTTTCCGACGCGCTGATTTCCGCACGATACCGCAAAGGGGCGACAACGTCCGCCGTAATTGCCGAAGGTATGACACCGCAAAAGGCTGAGGCACTAAATCTGGGATATGTAAACGACGCCCCTCAAAAGCCCGATCCCAAACAGACAGACGCAGTTTTAAAAATCGTCAAATTGGCCTCCGACAATAAAATCAAACTGGCTTTCGTCGATACGATAAAATACGCGCCCATATATGGAAGCCGCAAATACGCCGCCATGATATCTTCATATTCCGCTCTGCTCGACAAAGTCCACGCCGAGTATTTAAGATTTTCTGACTCCAAATTTGAGAACAACTGCGAAAATTTCACCGACGGAATACATTTGTCCGGGAAGGGGAAACTCGAATTCACGAGGATATTGTGCGAAAGGATATTAAAAAATCAAAACCAATAGCCCAAAAGCTATTCTTTCTCTGTTTCCAAAGTCATGCGGGCGTTTAGCAAGCTTCCAAACGCCCGACCGGCAGCCCGGCGCGCGGAACTACCTGCATAAACAAAAGCTACTGTTTCGGAAATATCCGCATAAAAAGGTTGTTTGTCGTGAGAATCCCGGCGATTTCTCCCGATTCTCCTCGAACGAATAAAATTTTGGAGTCGAAATGGTGCACGTTTTCGGCTATGTGCAAAAGCTTTTCGCCTCCGTCTATAAAAGGAGCTTGTACTATGTATTTTTGCCAGTTTTCATCATCGCAAAACATCATTTTTCTAAGCTCTATCACGCCCGCAAATTCGCGCGGTTTATCCTTCGATACTACCGGATAGCGCGAGTGCTTGTAGGTTTTCATAATTTCCAAAACCCGTCTTTTCGGCATATCATCTTGAACGCATATCGTCTTTTCCAACGGAATCATTATCTCCGTGACGCAGTCTTCATGCAAATCCGGAATTTCGTGAAGCGCATATTCCTGAAGCCTTGTTATGGACTGTTCTTCCCGGGCTGCGGTGGCAAGCGCGTCGAGCTCGTCCAGGGAAGCCGATTTACCCTCCATGTCATCGGAAGACTCGAACGGCCTGTTAACAAAATGTACAAGCCATATAACCGGATTTACGATTTTTATCGCGACCTTTAGAAATCCGGAAGTAAGCGACATTACCTGTAAGTTAAAGCGAACACCCAGTGTCTTAGGCAAAATTTCGGTATATTGAACCATCAAAACCGTAAACAGCAATGAGAACAGCCAAATATAGCTGCTTCCATACAGCTTGTCGAACTCTGCCCCCGCGATAGACGCGCCGAATGTGTGGGCAGTCGTATTTAAAATTAGTATGACGGCAATGGGCTTTTCTATATTTTTCTTAAAGTCTGCGCATATTTCTCCGGCTCCGGGATTGCGTTGCCTTAAAAGCGCAAGCCGTCCGGGATTTAAACTCAAAATGGCGGCTTCCATTATGGAACATAAAAAGCTAACCCCCATCGCCAATGATACAGCAAGAACCAATGTAAACATAATGTGGTTTTTGTCGCGTATTAATAAATTTCCGTCAACGTTATTTTAAAACCAAGCGCGATAATATATCGCCCGGCAAAATATTGGGCGCGCCGCAAATTTTCGACGTCCGCAAGTTTGGTATTTTAACGCTTCTCGTTATTCCATCGTCGCGTAAAATATTTCAATAAGCTGCCCATGCCAAGCGCTTTTTCCGCATAAAGTGCACTGTGCATAAAAATCGGCAAAGCGCGTTTTTACGCGCTATACGCGCCAAAATGCTTTGGCAGCGCTCATCGCTTTCAAATAAAAAACTTGCCGCATTAAACAGACCGCTACTTAAAACGCCAGAAAATATCGCAATACTTTCTTTTTGCCCGCAAAGCATATGTTATAAAGCCCCAAAAACCCTCCAAACGCTCTGCCTGCGCCATATAAACTGTCCAAAAATTAATTCACTAAATGGATTGCCATAATCGTCCGTCTGTAAAATCATACGAGTGGAAATTCGATTCGGCCGGTAATGCGTTTGCTTGCAAGCTGTTTTGCGTGTACGCGGATATTTGCGAATTTTTACTCTCAAGCGAATAAAGGTTGATATGGAAAACAAGAACATCGGGAAAGACAATGTTTACAAATGGGCGCTTTTGGGCTTTCTATGGGGGGCGTATTTTCTCCAACAAGGCACGCGTCAAATATACAATGCCATTTTGCCGCAGATAAAAAGCGATTTTAACGTGGATTCCGTGCAGCTCGGGCTTGTATCCACAATTTTCATATTTTCCTACGGATTATGCGTCCCGTTCACGGGCATCGTCAGCGATGTTCTCAGCAGAAAATGGGTCGTCGTATCTGGCGTGGTGATTTTCAGCTGCGGAATATTTTGTTCCGGGCTTGTCGCTGGCATCGGGCTGATTGTAATAACGTACGGTCTCATAAACGCGGTCGGGCAAAGTTTTTACTATCCTCCGGCAAGCTCCCTGCTGGGCCAGTTCCACAGCCAAATGCGCTCAACTGCCTTATCGATTTTGCAGACTGCGCAGTATGCGGGGATAGTGATATGCAGTTGCGTGGCCGGATACCTTGCCGATTTAAAGAGCGTCGAGACGCCCGGAGCGCTGTCGCATTTGTTCGGAGGCGCCGCGGAAATATCGGGGTGGCGCCTGCCTTTCATAATATTCGGAGCCATAGGCGTGTTTTGGGCGGTATGCCTTGCGGTTTTTGTGCGCAACACAAAGCAGGAGGAATCGCTGCCGGAAAATTCGGAGGCGCGGCAAAAGCCGACTTTCACCGAGGCGGTAAAGGCCATATGCACAAGGCCGTCGGCGCTGCTGCTTGCGGTTGTGTTCGGGTTTCTCGTTTATATCGACACGGGGTTTAAGACATGGATGCCCACATATCTGCATGAAACCTTCAAGATGAATCTTGGAGACGCCGCTTTTCACGCCGTAATATGGCACTACGCCGGAGCTTTTGTAGGGGTTGTTATAGGCAGCAGAATTTGCGATAAACTCTTTGCAAGGGTAAAAAATATCAGATTTGTACTCAATCTTATAGGTTTTGCGGGCATTGCGCCTTTCATGCTTTTTATGGTTCACACTGGGGGCAATCTGAACATTTGCATAGCCGGCCTGCTATTGTTCGGTTTTTTCAAAGGCGTTTGCGACTCGTGTATTTTTGCTTCCATTCTCGACGTTGTTCCTGCCCGCTATAGGGCATCAGGAATGGGCATTATGATATGCGGCGGATTTTTCATCGGCTCAACCTCCTCTACAATTCTCGGGTTTATACGCGACCATTTCAATCTCACAGTGGGAATATCTTCGCTCAGCATGTTCAGTCTGGCAAACGTTATTGTTCTGGCCGTAATAATAAGATTTTTCTTTAAGCGCGATTATGTGGAATCATAGCGCGGCGCGCGCTAATCGGATTTTTGCGTTTCGTTTTTAAACAAAGCGGCGCGCGTTCCGAATTCCGGTCTTTGTTTTTTTGCGGGTCCGCGCTCCCCCAATATCCGGAATGGGTCTGCCTGTTAAAAGAGCGGAGGAATTTGGCGTCCGGCCCGGGAAAAACCGCGCCCTCCGGCCGGCTAACAGGCATGTTTGCGCGGATAACGGCGCGCCCCCTTGTCTTTGCAAGGCCCGCGGGGTATTCCGCGCGTTTTTATTCCATCCGCACTCCGCATAATGCGCGCGCGAAAAGCCGAAAATCCTTAATTTATGCCTAAAAAAACTTCTTCCACGCATTTGCCCGAGGAAGGCAGGCATAGAAAAATTTCAAATATCGCGCCTTTTGGAATCCGCAATGATAGTGACCGGGCCGTCGTTTACAAGCGAGACCTCCATCATCGCCCCGAATTCCCCGCGCTCCACTTTTTTCCCGAGTTCCGCCTCCAAAAATTCGACGAACTTGCCGTATAACGGCACCGCCGTTTCCGGTTTCGCCGACCTGTTAAAGGAAGGCCGCGAACCTTTTTTCAAATTTCCGTACAACGTAAACTGGCTAACCGCGAGCGCGTCTCCGCCAGAATCCTTCAAAGATACGTTCATTAAGCCGTTTGAATCTTCAAAAACCCTCAAGTTGGCGATTTTGGAGGCGAGCCATTCGGCGTCGGCGGCGGAATCGGAAGTTTCTACCGCCACAAGGACCAGCCCTCCCGCGCCTATCTGACCCACGCGGCGGCGCGTGCCGTCCAACACGTCAACCGACGCGCATTTAACCCTCTGAAACACCGCGCGCATATTAAACGAGGGAAATTTCGGCCAAAAAAGACTTTGTAGCCCCAGGCTCCACAAAATGCTTCGGATTCTCTGAAGACCTCGGCTGGGACATCCACGGTTCGACGCAATAGAACGGAGAATCTTCGGACCTTGTCCAAGTCACCGCCGAAACTCCAGCATCAGGAGTTCCACCTCCTATGTTGATGAGCACGTCCTCCTCTCCGTTTTTGGGACCGAACCTAAGCACCGGTGTTTTAAGGTTTGTCCATATTTTATTCACCAAGCCTGGCGAATCAAATGAGGTGTCCGCCAAATCCGCAGGAACAAACGAACCGTCAATTCCGTTAAACGAATATGCCTTTTTGGCGTCGGTTGCAATGCGGTAATTTTTGCGTTCCGTCCCGCCGCTCCACGGCAGGCAAAAATACGGATGCATTGCGCAGCCCCACGGAATTTTAACTGAAGAGTTGTTTTTAAGGATCAGCTCGCAGGAAAACGAAAGTTCCCTGAAGCGGTATTGCACAAAAAAATCATAGTCGTAAGGATACGCTTCGTCGGCTGCCGCATCCGGCAAGAAATGCAGTCTCACGTCGAAATCCGAAGAAAATACGACTTCGAAAATTCCGTCGTAGGCGTATCCGTGAAGCTTCATCGGCAGTATCGAACCGTCGGGAGACCTCCAAAACTCCTTTTTACCGTCCACATACGACGGCCCGCCGAACGGAAACATTGGAAACATTCCCCCGTCTGCCGAAGTGAACTCTGCCCCCGAAAGCGGCTTGCCCTCGGGCCAATATATCACGTCACGAACTGCGCCGTCGGCCATTGAAATATTCCAATTTATAAGGCGCGCACCTTCGCGCGGATTTAAAAGATAGGCAGACGCCCCGATGTTAAACCTCATTATTTCAGCACCGTCTATTTCGATAGTCTCCATGCCGCCAATATTTCAGAAGCGCCGGAAATTTTTCAACCATTAAAAAAATTTTCTTGTTCGGCGACGGCCCGCATGCATTATTTCGCCGTCTATGCACATTGTTGAACTCGCATTCGTCGCGGTAGCGCTCTCAATGGACGCTTTGGCCGCATCCGTTGCATGCGGAATCTCAGCGCCAAAAATAAGCCTGAAAAACTCGCTGATAGTCGCCGCTGCCTTCGGTTTTTTTCAGGCAGCCATGCCTTTGGCGGGATGGAACGCGGGAAAATTCGCCTACGAGCATATAACGGCCCTCGACCATTGGGTGGCTTTTCTGCTCCTTGCACTCGTCGGCGGGAAGATGGTATTCGACAGTATTCGCAAAAACGCAAGCGAAAGCGAGTGTGTCTGTAAAAGTTTCGCCTATCCGAAGATTGATTTGAAGGTTTTGTTAATGCTGTCGGTGGCGACAAGCCTCGACGCTCTGGCAGTAGGCGTATCTTTTTCGTGCGCCAAATATCCGATTCTCGCCCCGTCGGCGATTATCGGGGCAACCACTTTCGCACTGTCCTTTCTCGGAATAAAATTCGGGGGAAGAATCGGGAGGTCGCACAACCGCAAATTCGAAGCTTTGGGAGGAATAATACTCGTGGCAATAGGAATAAAAATCCTCATTTCAGGTTAGCATAAAGCCCATCACCGCGCATTATGCAATTCCATGCGCGCCCAATTTCACCGCTGCGGCACGCAATTGGCGCGGCTGCAATATTCCATACGGCAACAGGTTCCCATGCGTTAAACTATGCTAAATTTGCGCGCGCCGATTAGCATGCGGAGCTCCCGACGGGCGTGTCGAAGCGCCATCATCATGCGGCGCTTAAACACGCTAAAAATCGCCGTCGCCAGCAATATCCATTTTCGAGCGCGGGTGTTTTTTTGCGTGCTGCGAATATATCTCGTCCGTCATCAAGGCGGTGTAAATCTGCGTCGTGGCGAGATCCGAATGCCCAAGCATTTCCCGAATGGACATTAAATTGGCACCGTTGCGCAAAAGATGCGTGGCAAACGAATGGCGCAGTATGTGCGGCTTTACGTTTTTTTCGATGCCCACGGAACGGGCGTATTTTTTTATGTTAAACCAAAAAGTCTTGCGCGACATCTTGCCGCCTCTCTTGGTCACGAAAAGTTCGTCGGCATCGCGGAAATCCCCCAGAATGCTGCGCCGCACCGCCTTGTAGTCGGCGATAGCCGACAACGCATATTCCCCGACCGGAACTAGGCGGGTCTTTGCCCCTTTGCCGGTTATGCGTATGATGCGTTCGGAGGCGTCAATGTCGCTTTCCTTCAGTCCGCAAAGCTCGGAAACCCTCAATCCGCTGCTGTACATAAGCTCGAGCATGGCGCGGTCGCGAAGGCCCTCGGGGGTATCGGCCGACGGAGACTCAAGCAGCCTCGAAACCTCGTCGGCGCTCAAAACTTCCGGCACATTGCGCCTGTACTTAGGGCGCATTACAAGGTCGCAATAGTTTTTATCCCAGATTTTTTTTTTTTTTTAAAAACCTGCCAAAGATTTGACGGCGCTGAGTTTTCTCGACTGGGTTGAGGCCTTGTCAACCTTCGATATGCCCCTCACCCAAGCGACGATTGAATCGGCGTCGGCGTCGCGGAACGACGAAGCTCCGCGGGACTCCAAAAAATGCGCGAACTGCTCGGCGTCCGACATATACGCCGACACCGTATTTGCGCTTCTTCCCAGTTCCATTTTAAGGAACGCCCTGAATTCATATAACTCGTTTCTAAAACCGGAGCCGAGTTCCTTTTCGGAGGAACTTTTGTTTTGTCCAGAGCGCATAGCTATTTTTGTGCGGAAGCCATCAGGTTTTTAACGGCCGCAGCCGCCGTTATTTCCGAGTTTGAAATAAGCCCGGTATAATGCGCTATCATATTCTCCATGCCTTCGCTTTTATAGAAGCGCCGCAAAACCTCCTGCTCCAAGAGCGACTTAAACCACTCTATTTTCTGAGCGCCCCTGCGCTTTTTCAAATATCCGTCCGCCGAAAGTTTCCTGCGGAAATCCTCAAGCCTCGTCCACGCCTCCCTGATTCCCATGCCGGTATGCGCCGAGCATACATCGCAAAACGGCCGCCAATTCGGAGTGGGCGAATTCAAAAAATGCAGCACGCCCGAAAGTTCTGCCTTTTTAAGGTTGGAGCGCTCCACCATGTTGCCGTCGCACTTGTTGACAAGTATGCCGTCGGCGAGCTCAATCACGCCTTTTTTTATGCCCTGAAGCTCGTCGCCCTGCGCGGCTAACTGAATCAAGAGGAAAAAATCTGTCATTGAGCGCACTGTCACTTCGCTCTGCCCCACCCCGACAGTCTCCACAAGTATAACGTCGTATCCCGCCGCCTCGCAAAGCACCATGGTCTCGCGGCTCTTCCGCGCGACGCCGCCGAGCATGCCTCCCGAAGGCGACGGCCTTATAAACGCCCTTTCATTGCGCGAAAGATTCTCCATTCGCGTTTTGTCTCCCAAAATACTGCCTCCCGTCACGGAACTCGACGGATCCACCGCCAATACCGCCACTTTTTTTCCGTACTCGTTGCAAAGCATCGAACCGAACGCCTCTATAAATGACGACTTGCCGGCTCCAGGCACGCCCGTGATTCCTATTCTAAACGCCTTGCCCGCATGCGGTAAAAGCTCGGCAACCAGCGCCTGAGCCATATCGAAATGCGCGTCCGAATTGCTTTCTATAAGCGTTATTGCTTGCGCCAAAACCGTCTTGTTGGCGGTCAACACGCCCTCCTTATACTCGTCGAGCGTAAGGCGGCGACGCTTCGGGCGTTTCACGTCCGACACTGTATCGTCGCGCTTCGCGTCTTTACTCAGATTTATTCCCGGCATTACGGACGTCGCAAACACGCTTTTATCGGCGCCCTCCGGAACCCATTCGGGAACTTTGTTAATGTCATTCATCTTCAGAATCCGACTCCTTATTTTCAAATCCATCGCCGACGGCCTTTGACTTCTCGAGGAATCTTTTAGCCGTCTCCAATACGCTTCTGTTTCCCTGCGAGAGCGTTTTCTGCACATTCGAGAAATCCTCCCTGAGAGAGTTTATCTTTATTCCCAGTGATTCAAACTTTCGCGAAAACAGTTCCACCCTTTCGTTCAAAAGGCGCCCGGCGTTGCATATCTCCTTGAGGTTTTTTGCGAAAGCCTCGTTCCTGTACGCTATTTCGGCAAACTTCAAAACCGCCATCACGCTTGAAGGCCCCACAATCAGGACATTCTCCGCATAAGCGTCGGACAACAGCGCGGGATCCTCCTCCACGATTAAATTGTAGGCTCCCTCTACAGGCATAAACATCAGTTTAAATCCGCAAGAGACATCGGGCAGATCATTATATTTTTTCGAAAAATCCCTCAAGTGCTCGCGCACCGATTTTTTAAACTTTGCAAGCGCCGACCGCTTGGAAACGCCGTCCTGCGCCGAACAGTAGTCCGCAAAATCGAGAAGCGAAAGCTTTGAATCCACAACTATGGAGCGCGAATCCGGGAGATATACCACAAAATCTGGAACGAGGCGTTTTTGTCCCCCCTCGGAATCCGCATAGCTTTTCTGGGACCTGAAATGCACGCCCTCCATGAACCCGCAAGACTCAAATATGCGCTGCAAAACCGTTTCCCCCCAGTTTCCGGCCACTTTGTTGTTGGAGCGCAGCGCAGCCGTAAGATTGCGAGCATCGTCGCCGAGCTGCACGCCCATTTTTACGAGAGATTCGATTTGCGTCTCCATGGAGGCGTTGTTTCGAATGCTTACGGCGTTCAAATGCTCCACCCTTTCGCGGAACTCGCGCAGGCTGTTTTTTAACGGAGCCAGAATCAGGCCCATGTTTTCGGCGTTAGAAGACGCCATTTTATCACGCGCCGCCTCGAAAATTCTATTCGACAGGTTTTCAAAGTCCGCGGCGAACTTATCGCGCACCGCCTTTTCCTCCTCGGAACGGTTTTTCATGCGCTCAGTAAGCGCGGATATTCTCTCCTCCGCGGCCGCAAGCGACCTTTCAAGGGCGAGTTTGGAGGCGTCCAAAGCCGACTTCTCCGCCTTGAGTTCGCCGTTGCTCCGGCAGAGCAACTCGTTTTGGGACCTTTCTGCCGCAAGCATCGCCGAAAGTTCTGCCGCGCGCGACTCCAACCTTGAAACCGCCCTTCCACGCACAATGAAAAACGCCGCCAAAGCAAGAAGCGAAACAGCCGCCAAAGAAAGCGCAAAAATCTCCATTACTCCTCATCCTCCTCCTCAAAAACGCGAAGCACCGAATTGTCTTCCACCGACGTCGAAAAATCCGAACGGGCCTTGTCGATTTCCGTTATGCCCCCCTTGACGAAAGATACCGGAGTGCATCCGAACTGGGAACGCAACACATCTAAAAGCCCCTTTGAAACCGACGCCAACGCACTCTCGAATTCGTCCGTATTCGGCGGAAATATTTTTACTTCGCAGGGAACGGCGACGCCTGTATCCTGCGCGTCTTTACGGGCGGCTTTCCCGCGTTCGACCTCGTCCGCATGCGCGGAATCGAACGCGCGCGACTCCGCCAAAGCCTCCCTAAGAAGAACCGCTATTTTTTTTTTGAACCTCGGCAGGCTGGGCCGAAAGCTTTTCAATTTCCCTTATCAATGTGTTTATCGCCCTCGACCTGCTCTGTTCGACAGCCTTTAAAAGGGCAACCTCAAAATTGGCCTTTTCGGAAAGCCCGTTTTTCAAGCCTCGTTCGGCGTTTTGAAGGACGTCGAGCATGCGCATCATCTGTTCGCTCGAAAGCCTCTTTCCGCCGAACTCCCCGTAGCCCTCCGAAAAAGACTTTATCATGGCCGAACGTATGTAGTTTTGCATGTCGCAAAGCGCCCTGTAAAGGTCGCACCCGCCGTCGGCAAGCTCATCGACAGACTTAACCACGGCAGAATAGTCGCCCTTTGCCATATTCGCCACGATACCCGCTATCTGCGAATCGGAAGCCAAACCGTAAACGCCGATAACGTCTTCCACGCCGATATTTTTGCCGCAAAACGAAATCATTTGGTCCAAAATGCTCTGGGCGTCGCGCATTCCGCCGTTGGCGAGGCGCGCTATGGCCGCAAGCGCGTCGGGAGTCGCGGATATGCCCTCCTTTTTCGATATTTCCGCAAGGTGTTCGGCTATCAGCGGTTCGGGTATGGGCCTGAACTCAAAGCGCTGGCAGCGCGAAGTGATAGTGCCCAAAACTTTGTGGGCCTCGGTTGTAGCGAATATGAACTTTACATGCTTCGGAGGCTCCTCGAGCGTCTTTAACAGCGCGTTGAAAGCGTCGGGGGTAAGCGAATGTACTTCGTCTATTATGTAAATTTTATATGTGCACTGGGCCGGAGCGTATCTGCATTCGTCGCGCAGATTTCTTATTTCGTCGATGGAGCGGTTCGATGCGCCGTCGATTTCTATAACGTCCATGCATGAGCCGTCCATGATGGCACGCGAAATGTCGTCGTTGTCGTCCGGATGCACATTCGGGCCTCCCTTCGCGTTGAGCGCCTTCGCAAAAAGCCTCGCAACCGTGGTCTTTCCCGTGCCGCGAGGCCCGACGAACAGATACGCGTGCCCTATGCGTCCGGATTCTATGGCGTTTGTGAGAGTCCTGACGATATGCTCCTGCCCGACAAGTTCCGAAAATTGCTTCGGGCGGTATCTGCGCGCTATCACTTGGTAAGCTTCACTCATTTTCAAACCACCCTATTCCTGCCACGCCGCAATACAAGTTTTTTTTGCCGCATTAGCGCAAACATCAGCCGACCACAACCTCGAGAGCATTCCCCGAAGCGCCCATTGCGCCCGACACCATCAGGGCCCCGTTCGGAAGAACATCGGCTATATTGTGGTGCACATGGCCGCATAGAATCCCCTTTACAAGCGGCTCGTTCTTTATTATTTCCGCAAACTCGAGTGTGGCTTTTTGGGGCCTGTGTAAATTGCGCTGGCCTTCGTTCGGATTAAGCGCAAGTTTTTCGTCCGGTACTCCCGCCAAATACGAACAGCGCTTTTTGGTTTTGCCGACTATTTCGTTGAAAAACTTTTCCGTGTAAACGGGAATATGGAACATAACCAATATGGGAAGCCCCTTTCTTATTTCGGCCTTGAGCTGTTCGACTTGCCCGCTTGAAAACTGGTATTGAGTGTTGTCAACCGTAATAATGTTAAGACCTCCTATCTGCCTTGAGGCAAAAGATATGTCGTAGCCTATGCAAGACTGTATCAGGGCGCATACCTCTTCGGTATGTTCTTTTTCCCGCCTGCTGCCGACATAGCGGCTGAATTCATGATTTCCGACGGCGAATATAACGTCCTCAGCCCCCATGTTCTGCTTGAGAAATTCGAGGCTTTTATGGCTGACAAAATCTATGGTGTCGCCGGTGCACAGCATTTTCATTTTGTTGGCGCGTGCATATTCCATTGTTCTGAGGAAAAACCTCGGAGCGTAAAAAAATGCCTTTTTGCGCTTTTCGGCCAGTTCAAGGCGGTCGGAATCCCTGCCGTCGATTTCAACAACATGCGAATCAGTAAAATGCAAAAATTTTAACGGCTTTGAAAGCCCGGCGTTTATGCGTATTTGCCCAATCTTTATGCCGTTTGCCTTTTTTTCGGGCAAAAAGTGCGAATCTGCGGCCCTTACACAAAGAGCCGCAAGACCGGCGCCTACAACTGTCGAAATGAATTTTCTTCTTAACATGGGATACAAGCTTAACGAAACCGCAAATTCTATCAAGGATTTTGTCGAAAATATTGTTGAAACGCAAACGCAAGTGTGGATTAATACCGCCCCTATGCCCGCAGAAACAGCGCAAAGACAAAATTCCGAAGTTTCCTACGACGACTTGGAAATGTCCGTGCTTCATAAAATAAGCCGGGCTGTTACCCAACGCAGAAACGTCACCGAACTGATAACCGAAACGCTCGACATCTTATACAGAGAAATGGGACTTCTGCGCGGCACAATCACCCTGCGCGACGGCGACTACCTGTTTATCGAAGCCTCACACGGCATGGACGACGAATCAATAAAACGCGGCGTTTACAGGATTGGGGAAGGCATAACAGGCAGGGTGGCCGCCGACGGCAAATCGGTTGTGGTCAAAGACATTTCAAAAAATCCCGATTTTCTCGACAGAACGAAGACGCGCGGAGAATCTCTGAAAGGCATCGCGTTTGTATGCGTGCCGATAATTTATATGGAACAGGTTATCGGCACCATGAGCATAGACCGAAAATTGCCCAAAAAAGCCGATCTTGACAGGGACGTAGTACTCCTCGAAACCGTGGCGAACATTCTTGCCGACGCCGTGGCTCTCATATATTTGCATCATGAAGAGCGAAACAAGCTTCTCGACGAAAACCGCCGCCTGAAACTCGAATTAAGCTCCACCCTAATGCGCCCGCCGGATATTTTGGGCAACTGCGGGGCAATGCAAATGGTGTACGCCTCCATAGCGCGCTTCTCGCGCCATTCGCACCCCATATTGATAAGGGGAAAATCCGGAACGGGCAAGGAACTTGTCGCAAGGGCCATTTGCCAGTCTGACAAAAATTTCGGCGGAAAATTCAGCGTTGTAAACTGCGCCGCCCTTCCGGATTACGCACTTGCAGGCGAAATCTTCGGCTTCGAAAAGGATTCTTTCGCCCGCGCGCATTTCGCAAAAGCCGGGCTTTTGGAAAGCCGGGGAACGGTTTTTCTCGACGAAATAACGGAAACTTCCCCTGCCGTGCAAAAGCTCATATCGGAATATCTCTCGACCGGATATTTTAGAAGAATAAACGGCAAAAACGACGTTCATGGGCAAGCCCGCCTTATTTGCGCCTCGTCGGCCGACCTCGAAAAAATGCTCGAACAAAACACTTTCGACGGCAGCCTATACGCCGAGCTTTCAAAAAACACCATTCACATCCCAGCCCTCCGGGACAGGAAAAGCGACATACTGCTTTTGGCCGAACATTTTCTCGAAAAATATAATAAGATATACGGGAAAAACATAAAGCGCATATCGACCCCCGCAATAAATATGATGACAATTTACACGTGGCCGGGCAACGTAAGAGAGCTTGAAAACTGCATAGAAAGGGCTGTAATGTCGTCAAACGACTCCGCCATATCCGGCTACAATCTGACGCCAGCAGTCCGCGCCGGATATGCGCACGGCTCCACTCCGCATGGCGAAGATGCCGATTTTAATTCGATGGTGGCCTCCTTCGAACGCGAGCTTATAACCGAGGCACTCAAGGCAAACCGCGGAAACGCGGCGGCGGCGGCAAGAAAACTAAACCTTACAGAACGCGTAATAAACTACAAGATCAAACGCTATTCCATAACAACGTCCTGGTACAAAAGCCCGAAATGAAAAAACAAAAGACATTGATGGCCCTTTCGGGCGGAATAGACAGCTCTGTCGCCCTGACAATCCTCAAGCAGCAGGGCGAAGACGTGTCGGCGGCCTACATGAAGACATGGATGAACGAAGAAGGGGCCGACGCCTTCGGCGATTGTCCGTGGCACCAAGATATTATCGACTGCCGCAAAGTCTGCGAAATGCTCGGAGCCGATTTCGAAGTCGCTGATTTCATCGAAGAATATAGAAGGGAAATCGTCGAATACATGGTGGAGGGATACCGGCTCGGGCGCACGCCCAATCCTGACGTAATGTGCAACAGGCGGATGAAATTCGGGAAATTTCTCGAATATGCCGAAGCGAGAGGCTTCACGCGGGTGGCGACGGGGCATTACTGCTCGATACGCGAAAACCCTGACGGTTCCCGAGACCTGCTTTCGGGCTTCGACCCGAGCAAAGACCAGTCGTACTTCCTTTCGATGATAACCCAAAACCAACTTCAGCGGGCGGCTTTTCCGGTGGGGGCGCTGTTAAAAAGCGAAGTTAGGGAAATAGCCCGCCTAAACGGCCTTCCCAATTCGGAAAAAAAGGACAGCCAGGGCATCTGTTTCCTCGGAAAAATAAAAATACAGGATTTCCTCCGCCACTACATACCGGAAAAGCCGGGGAACATAACGGACACCAATGGGAAAGTCCTCGGCAAACACCGCGGCCTTTTCAATTATACCATAGGCCAGCGCAAAGGCATCGGAGTGCCGTCAAACGCCGACAAAAAACGCTATGTCGTCGTGGCCAAAAATTTTGGGACAAACGAGCTTGTCGTGGCTTTCGATTCGCCAAAAGCGCCGGGGCTGTGGCGGAGCGACGCCGTAATAGACGAAATCAACTGGATAAACAAACCGGTATCCGAACCGCGCGAAATTTACGCCCGCGTCCGATACCGCGACGGCCTCGTAAAAGTTCTTTTCACTCCGCTTCCCGGCAACCGCGCGCGGGTGGAATTCGAAAAGCCGCAAAGGGCCATCGCAAGCGGCCAAGTTATGGCCATACACGATTCCGACCCGTCCGTCGTGCTCGGCGGAGGCTTTTATGTTGACTTTAAAAATGCGTAAAGCAATATTTCGCCGTCGTTAGGCGAAGGTTCGCACGCTTTTTCGCACTCAAATTCAATGCGGATCTACATAACAACCCGTTTTATAAGGCAGACATATGGATAGAAGATCGTTTTCGAAAAAAATCGCTGGCGCGATAATAGGGGCGTCGGTCATGGGCGCGTCGGCGCGCGCGGCGGACTCAAAGGCCGAAGGCAAGCCGTTTACCTGCAAATTCGCCCCCAATATATACAAATGGACAAACATATGCCCAAACATGACAAAGGGCCTTTCAGACACCGACAAGATACAGTTTTGGTACGACCGCGGATTCAGGGCGATGGAAGACAACGACATGATGAAATATCCAGTCGAAAAACAAATCGAATTGTCGAAAAAGATCTCCAGCCTCGGCATGGATTTCGGGGTGTTTACATCGTCAATCGGCGGAATGTACTGGCTAACGGCCTGTAAAGACGGCGAAAAAGGGAAGCCTAATAGGACTGCGGCTGTCGAACGCATTAAGAAAGAGGCCGAAAAAACGGTTGAAGTGGCAAAAAGAATAAACGCTAAATGGACGACAGTTGTAATCGGGAAAACCGACCTTTCGCTGGAACACTCCTACCAGATGGCAAACGCCGTCGAGCAGCTAAAATATGCAGCGGAAATATGCGAGAAGGCCGGGCTGATTATGGTTCTCGAACCGTTGTCGTTCACGGCGCATCCTGGTTTGTGGCTGCAAAAGACCTCCGACGCCTACATGATATGCAAAGCCGTAAACAGCCCCTCGTGCAAGATACTTTTCGACACATACCACCAGCAAAATACCGAGGGCAGCCTGTTGCGCAATATAGACGCCGCATGGGACGAAATCGCCTATTTCCATTTGGGCGACGTCCCAAAACGCACCGAACCGCTTTCGGGCGAAATAAACTTTAAAAATCTCATCGCCCACATACACGGAAAGGGATACCGCGGATTATACGGAATGGAGCACGGGCAAAGCGACAGGTCTCCCGCCGGAGACGAAAAGCTATTGAAGGCATATCGCGAAATAGACGCAGCCTAAATGCCTAAACGCGGCGCAGCTTGGCAATGCGCAAAACATCCCGATGGGCGTTTCGCCCGCGACAAAAAACCGCGCCTTGCGGTTTTTTTTGTCGCATTTGACCGCAAACCTGCAATCCGCGACGAGCGGCCGCAAAAAAGCGCTGCGAATCCATATCGCAGTCTGCGCAAATACTTCTCCCCCCGCGTAAAATCAGGCGTTTAAAACGTCGTCCCACACCATGGCCGAAGCGCCCAAAATGGCGGCATCGCTTTCCGGAAGCTCCGAAGGTAAAACTTTTACTTTGTCGCGGAAAACGGGCATGAGATTTTTTTCCATGGCGATTTTTGTCGGTTTTAGAATCAAATCTCCGCTTTTGACCGGGCCTCCGAAAAGAAAAATGGCGGAAGGACGCGAGAAATGGACGAAATCCGCCAGGCAGCGCCCGAGTATGCTGCCCGTAATCATATACGTTTCCGAAGCAGCCCTGTCGCCGGCGCGCGCGGCGTCCTCGATTACGCGGGCGTCGAGTTTTTCCCAAGTAACGTTCGCGATGGCCGAATCGCCGTTGTATTTGGCAAGCATTTCAAGATATGTCCTTTTTATGCCCGTGGCTGAAGCGTACGTTTCAAGGCAGCCGCGTTTTCCGCAACCGCACAAGCGCCCGTTGGGAACCGCGCAAACGTGTCCGAGTTCGCCGGCAAAACCGTCGGCGCCCAAAATAAGCTTGCCGTCGCTGATGATTCCCGAACCCAATCCGGTACCGAGGGTAATCACTATAAAATGGTTTAGGTTTCTCCCGCCGCCGTAGATTTTTTCGCCGAGGGCAGCGGCGTTGGCGTCGTTGCTAAGGCATATCGTCTTTATCCCCAACGCCATGCGAAGCGTCTCAACGATGGGAACGCTCCTTGAAAAGGGAAGATTCGGAGCAAATTCTATGGTGCCCGTATAATAATTGCCGTTCGGAGCGCCTATCCCCACTCCGACGCACTCTCCGGAGGAATCGGACGTCAAAAAGGTAATAGCCCTTTCGAGAGCCTCCGCATACGTTGCAAAATCCCTGTAATCCGTAGTCTTAAAGTCGTGGCGTTTGAGAACGTTTCCCTTTTCGTCAACGACCCCGAGCTTTGTATTCGTGCCTCCAATATCTACTCCGATTGCGTACTTCATGATATATCTATACGACTATTTAATGCGAACTAAATTGCGCACATACATTGCACGGATTAAAAAAAATCACAATTGAAAAATTGTGCGGCGCAAAAAAAAATGCGCCGCGGAGAATCCGACCCGCGGCGCATAAAACTAAAGCAAACTACAAAACCATTTGTCTATTGAGACTATTCCGAAACCCTTTCGTTCAAAAATTTTTCGTTTTTTTATAAAAACGATTTAAACTTACATCATTTTCAATAACTTACAAATATATTTTATTTTTGTATTTTTATAAGAACCCCCTAACATAACGCGAAAATAAAAATGGGAAACACCACACGCGGCACTTTGGGAATATTGGGAGGCAGCTTCGACCCCATACACTTGGGGCATGTCGAACTGGCCCGTTCGGCCGTGCGCGACGGCCGGGTCGATGAAATCGTATTCGTGCCGGCCGCTTGCGCTCCAATGCGCCAATCCGCCCCGCTCGCCGGCGGCAGGCATAGGCTTGAAATGCTCAAATTGGCGCTCAAACGTTTTGAATACCCATATTCCATATCCGAATTTGAGCTTGCGCGGGGCGGAATAAGCTATGCTGTCGATACGGTCAAATACCTTTCCGCGACATTTCCGGCAAAGAGCTTTAAATGGATTATCGGCGCCGACCATTTGGAAAAATTGCGGGGCTGGCGCGAGATTGAAACGATTTCAAAAACAGTCTCCTTCCTTTGCGCTGTGCGCGGCGGTTTTGAAAACGGCGCCAAAAGCCTTCCCCCATTTGTAAAAGTCGATTTCTTCAAATTCGAACCCGTGCCGTACAGCTCCACGGAAATCAGAAAACTTCTTTCCGAAGGCAAAAGACGCATAAAAATGCTCGACCCCGAAGTCGAAAGATACATACTTTTAAACAGATTGTATAATACATAACGACTATGGAAAAATCATCAGGTAAAAAAACGGCCGCAAAGAAAACTAATTCTCCCAAAACAGCCGCAAAAAAAACGGCTGCAAAAAAAAACACCCCCAAAAAAGCCGTCGGTAAAAAGCCGATTCCGCAAAAATCGGCTGCAAAAAAATCGGCGGCAAAATCCGCCTGCAAAGCCTCGCCCGAAAGAAAAGCGTCAAAAAAGAAGGTTTCCGATCCCACTCTCGACACCGTGAAAAAATGCTGTTCGGCCCTCGACGACAAAAAGGCCGACAATATGAAGATCCTCGACGTGCGCGGGAAATCTCCGATAACAAACTACTTTATAATAGCCACCGCCACATCGGAACCGCATCTGCGCGCATTGGCCGGCGAACTCGAAAAAACCTTGAAGGAGCTCGGCGTAAAGTCGGTCGGCCGCGACTATAATACCGCCAGCGGGTGGGTTGTGGTAGACGCGTTCGACTTTATGGCGCACATATTTCTGCCCGAGCAGCGCGGAATGTACGGTATCGAGTCGCTCTGGAAAGATGCCGAGGAAATATCATTTTAACTCAAACTGGGCTTAAAAAATGAAGCTGCTAAAAAAGGCCTCCATACTTGTCGTTTTGTTTTGTGCGCCGCTTTTATTTTCCGAAACGAAAAATAAAAACGGCTATGAAATAACGTTGAAAGCCGAAAGGGAAAACGCCGTCTATAAAGCGGGAGAAGATGCCGTGTTCATACTGTCGGTCAAAAAGGACGGCAAACCTGTATCCGGAATGAAACTAAGCGGAAATATCTCCAAGGATTCCGTTGCGCCCCGCACAAATTTCGAGGGCAAAACCGATTCCGGCGGGAAATTTAAGGTAAAAGGAACTCTCGGCGAACCGGGATTTCTAAAATGCCAAATATTCGTCTTCGTTCCGCCAAAGGGCGAAAACGACAAAAAAGCGGTGGAAATGCTTGCCGGCGCGGGATTCTCCCCGTTTGAAATAAAGCCGAGCATGCCTGCCCCCGACGATTTCGACGAATTTTGGAATAAGCAAAAAGAGATTCTGAAGTCCATACCCATGAACGCAAAATTCACACCTGTGAAAGTGTCAAACCCAAATATCGAAGCTTTCGACGTGCAGGCCGACACCTTCAACGGGAAAGTCAGCGCATACCTTGTGATGCCTAAAAACGCTAAGAAAGCGTCGCTTCCGGCAATACTTCTACCCCAGGGAGCCGGAGTATATTCGTCGTCGCTGGCGTTCAATTGGGCAAACAAGGGATTTATGGCGCTAAGTTTCAACGTCCACGGGATTCCCAACGGCAGGAACGCGGAATTTTACAAAAACCTTGAAAAGAACGAACTTCGCGGATATGCGAAAAAGAACAGCAAATCAAGGGAAACGATATTCTTCAGAACCGCATATATGAGAGTCATGAGGGCGATGGACGTGGTGATGGCGCAGCCCCAGTGGGACGGGAAAAATCTGGTAATGTACGGCGGAAGCCAGGGAGCCGGGCAGGCCATAGCCGGAGCCGGGCTATACAACGACAAAGTCACCCTTGTTGTGGCGAAATATCCCGCCCTATGCGACCATACCGGAATCGTAATAGGCCGCACCACGGGATGGCCGCATTTCGCAAAGGAAAAGGACGCTAACGGAAATTATGACAAAGAGAGCGTAGAAGCCGCACGATACATCGACGCCGTAAATTTTGCAGAGCGCATCAAATGCCCGGCAATCTTCACAATACACTACGCCGACGACGTTTGCGAACCCACCTCGTCTTTCGCGGCATACAACAACATAAAAACGCAAAAGAAACTTGTCCCTGTCGTGGAAGCCAGACATCCGGCTCCGGAATGGGAAAACGAGCTCATGTTTAAAAACATTTGCGAAAGGGTCGAAGCCTCGGGGAAAAACTGACGCCGCGCGGCAGATGCCCCTCAGCCGCAACCGATGCGGATTAACCTCAATATTATGCCCCCGATTCCGCCGCGAAGCGCGGCGGAATTTTTGCGTTTAATGCGGCAGCCTCTACAAATATTCATCTGAGGCGAAGTAGCTTACACATAAAATTCGAAATATGTTGAGGATTGATTGGTTTTGCGGTTTTTAAATTTAAAACGCGCAATGGCTGGGGGCACATTTCCACGGCATGCGTCAAAATGCCTATTTGTAAACATACCGGTATCGATTTATAAGCTCCAAAATTATAAACCGGCCCCGACACGCATTGCATCTGGAGTCGGTGTTTCACGCCTTGCCAATACCCCTACTGACTAAAGCTTCATTTGGAACTGCAATCGAACAGAACTGGAATCGGCGAACGACGAGGCGCTTTTATCGTCAAATGAACCGGAATATTGAACGTAAGTGTATCCGAGCTGGATTTTAAAATTGTCGCCGCGAAGATACCAATTTACGCCTACATAAAAATCCTGGGCGTTGTTGTATAGCCCGCCGATATCCCTGGATTGGCGTTGCGCGTCGGTTATTCGGATGCCGCGCCCACCGGTATCGACCCACGAATACCTAAAAGTCGGCGCTATTTGTCCGTATTCGCCTATATCGAAACGATATTCAACCGAAAAGTCCAAACCGTACGGGTTGGCCTGAGCGTACCCCGCGCCTATTTTTCTCCCGTCGGAAACTCCTGAGGCCATATAGTCTCCCCAAAAATAAAAATTCCCCCATCTCGCGACGAAATACGGATTGACTGAGTATATCGACGCCGAATTTGTAAGTCCCATATTATAATTGGCGCCCGACGAATACATGGAATACACCCCGACTTTCAAACTCCAATCGTCGCCTTTTAGCGCATAGTGAAGGCTCGCCCAATACGCGAGGTGGTTGTCATCGTAGTTGTAGGAAAGCTGGTCTATCTCGCATGGGGAAAGCTGGTAGGCATTTGTTATAGCGAGTATGTACGATAACCCTTCGACCTGTTTTATTTCGCCGTTCCAACGCACGCCCATATAGCGGTTGCCGATTCCAAGCCTGCGGTTGTTTGCGGCTCCCGTCCAATACATCGTCGCCGCCGAACGCTCGATGGCATTGAGGCTAAAAGAGGAAAATACGTCCTCTATGGCAAAGCCGGGCTTCATATATCCGAGATAAAGCTTTCCCGACAAGTAGTCGCCGTCGATTTTTTTTGAAAGATAAGTATCGGTAAAGATGCTGTTTGCAAAGGAACGCGCCAAATCCACCGATATGGTGGTTTCCCAACCAGCTCCGAGATCAGCGTCTGCCTGGATAAAAAAACGCCTTAATATGAATCCCTGCGAACATGAATACATGGGCGAAGCGGCTCCTGAATAAACCTCGTCGTCAATCCATTCGTACTGAAGCTGAAAACGGCTGCTCAACTTGACCGATTTCGCCTCCGGAGGCAGCGCCACAACCTGCCCCGCCGACTCCTTTGAAATGGCGCGAGCCTCCTCGTCCGATATTACGCCTTTATCGACGAGGGCGTCGAGCATCGCCCTGTCTGAAAGGGCGCGCGAAAATACGGGATAAAAAAGTAGCGACGCAAAAAAAACCCGAAAAATTGCTCCCTTTATTAGGCAAAAAAACAACTTTACACCCTGGAAAACAGCCTTAAACATTTACAGATTAATTTTACCACAAGTTATAATGAAAAGGTGACAATGCAAACAAAAAAAGTGTTTGCACAAATTTCAAAGCCGCATTAAACTCGCAAAGTTTTTTTAACGGCGAAAAATGCCAAAATACTGGAACGAACAATGTCAAAGCATAGTATCGATAGACGCAAATTTATAAAAATGGCGGGCATTGGCGGCATGTCAGCGCTTGCAACCGGAGAAATATCATACGCTTCAGATCCGGTATCCAAATCCGCGAAAGCAAAAATCGCAATAATCGGCGGTGGAGCTGCGGGAGTCAGCATGGCCGCGCGCCTAAAACGCTGGCTCGAATCGCCCGACATAACGCTCATAGACCCCAGCCAAAGGCATTACTACCAGCCCGGGTTCACGCTCATAGGCGGCGGAATATACGGGCCGGACGACGTTTACATGGAGCAGAAAGACTGCATTCCGGCAGGCGTAAGATGGATTCAAGACTCCGCAATATCGGTGGATCCGGACAAAAAAACGGTGGAGACTGCAAAAAACGGCTCGGTGCCATACGATTTTCTCGTGCTTACTCCGGGGCTCGTCTTGCGTTGGGATATGATAGAGGGCATCGACGAAGCCAGTTTGGGCGCGGGGAACGCCCACTGCATATACTGCCACTCCGGGGCCATAAAAACCCGCGACGCCATGCGCAAATTCGCGGAAACCGGCGGCAGGGGTATCTACACCGACACTTATACAAAGCACAAATGCGGCGGCGCACCGAAAAAAATGTGCCTCCTTACCGAACACCTTGCCAGAAAAAACAATAAAAGGGACGCGCTCAAACTCGATTTTTATACGGCATCGCACGAACTTTACGACGTTCCGTATTTCACTCCGCGCCTGCTTGAAATATATAAGGAACGCGGAATAAACCTAAATACCGACACCCGCATAAGCGGTATCGATACCGCCTCGAAAAGGGTTCGGCTCGATACCGTAAAAGGCGGAAAGATTTTGAAATCGGCATGGGAAAGCTACGATTTCCTGCATTTTCTCCCTCCGATGACCGCCCCGAAATTTGTGGCGGAGTCTGGTCTGTCTGATCAAAGCGGAAGCCACGCCGCGGAAGGCTGGGTTTCAGTGGACAAATATACGCTCGTCCACACTAAATATCCCAACATCGTTTCGTTCGGCGACGCGTCCAATCTTCCGACGAGCAAAACATCGGCCGCCATACGCAAACAGGTTCCTATTGCGGCAAGGAATCTCATTTCGCTCATTGAAGAGAAAACCCCTGAGGAGAAATACGACGGATATGCCGCCTGCCCTATCATAACCGATTACGGGCACGTTCTCATGTGCGAATTCGACTACGATAAAAAGCGCAAAGGCTCATTCCCCCTTTCGCTAATGGACATGTCGAAAGAAAGCAGGCTCGCGTGGATGCTTAAAGTTTACGCGTTAAAGCCAATCTACTTCTACGGCATGCTCAACGGCATAGCCTGATTCGGGCGGTACCGTTCCGTAAAGGCTTGACCGGATTCTTTTTCAGATATATTTTTCACGGTATGAAAAACTTTGCAAAGCACATTGCTTCGGCGTCTATTTTTTTGGCGCTGCCGTTTTTATTTTTGTCTGGATGCGCGTCGGAGGACAGTGGCGAATCGCAAAACATAATCGGCGTCGACTACAAGGAGGAGCCGAAAATATCCTACTGCCTTCCCCGATACCTCACGGACGCCGAAACGCGCACGATAGCCGAGATATTCTCCGGAGACGAGCTTTTATACGGACATCTCATAATGAGAAGCAGGCCCGATAAAAGGGCGGGAATGTACTTTTTTGTAATGTTCGGGTACGAGCCCGACGACATAGCCCTCGCGTGCCGCTTTGTCCTCGAAGTCGATTCCACGAAGCACCCGCATACGCGCAAGTTCGTGTTCGATGTGCCTGAAACGCATTCCGTTTTGCGGGAAGTCAAATTGGGGCTTACGGGCTCCGACTGGCTCGGCCCCGAGGAAAAGGTCAACGCCTGGAGGCTTACGCTGCTGTCGCCTTCGGGAAAGATTCTCACGCAGTCGCAGTCATGGCTGTGGTCGGTTTTGCACGGAGACTCGAAACTTAAAGTTCCGCGTTAAGATGCGCGCCGACTGGTCGTCATTTTTCGAGGTGGACGTTCCGCCGTTTCTCCCGCACGACTTCTGCGAGACACTCGACGGAGGGCAGTCGTTTAGATGGAGCAAAACAGATTCGTTTTCGGAGTCTCGCCCCGAATATTTCGGAGTTTTCGGTAAAACCGCCGCCATATTGGCGCTCGACGGGAGGGGCAGGGTTTTGTGCTCGCTACCGAAAAACCTGCGAAGCGCGTCCGCAAAAAGGGTCGAAGAATACCTCGACTGCCGGCGCGACTACGACGCCGCGCGAAAATCGCTATACGGCACTAAAGACCCCATAATGCGCAAGGC
Source organism: uncultured Opitutales bacterium (assembly GCA_944389195.1). Classification (GTDB taxonomy): domain Bacteria; phylum Verrucomicrobiota; class Verrucomicrobiia; order Opitutales; family Intestinicryptomonadaceae; genus Merdousia. The sequence continues at coordinate 43,811 of CALXLM010000003.1, read as the reverse complement.
GCTAAAAATACACCCGACATTGCGCATTTTAAGGCAGGATCCAGAGGAAGCGCTCGTATGCTTCATATGCAGTTCGAGCAAGAGGATTGTGCAAATAAAAGAATGTGTAAGACTGTTGTCGGAAAAACTCGGCGACGAAATATGCGACGGCGTATTTTCGCTCCCGAGCTTTGAAAAAATAGACTCTGCCGACATTGAAACGATACGCAAATGCAAGCTCGGCTTCCGCTCAGACTACATCAAAAAGACCGCGCGCAAAATTTGCGCCGATTCTTTTAAGGCCGAATCGCTCCGAAGCGCACGGTATTCAGAGGCGAAAAGCTACCTGACTTCGCTCAGCGGAATAGGCGAAAAAGTCGCCGACTGCATACTGCTGTTCGGAGCCGCAAAAATGGAGGCATTCCCGGTGGACACGTGGATAAGGAAGGCCATGTCGGAACTTTACGGAACCCCTGACAATCCGTCAAAAATAAGGGAGTTCGCCTCAGAAAAATTCGGGAAACTTGCCGGCTTCGCACAGCAGTTGATATTTGCGGCAAAGCGGAAAAATCTGCTTTAAAGCCTTTGGCTGCGGTGGCGTCGGGTAAACAACATAAAAAAATATGGGCGCAGGCAAAAATTCGGCCTGCGGAAGCGAACAAAGTTCATCAATGGAAAAAGAAACAATACGCGCCGAATTGACGCGGCTCTCCGATAAAAAATACAGGGAGTTTGCAAGAAAACTCCTTCCAAAATCGGAAAATCTTATCGGGGTGAGGTTGCCTCTTTTGAGGCGGCTGGCAAAAAAAATCGCGGAGGACATAAGCGAACTTCCACCTCCCGACAGCTTTGAGGAAACCATGCTTCGGGGAATGGCTCTGTGCTACGCTGATATAGGCGTAAAGGAGCGCCTAAAGCTCATAAGCGAATTCATGCCCCTTATAAAAAATTGGTCGGTATGCGACAGCGTTTGCGCCACAATAAAAATCAAGGAAGACGAAAGTGGAGAGTATTTTAAGTACGTTAAAAATAAAATCCGCTCGAAAGCCGAATACGAATGCAGATTCGCATACGTCATGTTTCTAAATTTTTTTACGGAAAGAAAATTCATCGAATTCGCCTTTAAAAGCTTTGAACGATTCGACAACGAGTTTTACTATGCAAAGACGGCGTGCGCATGGTGCGTGGCATCGTTCCACGCGAAATTTCCGCGCGAGACCTCCGAATTTGTATTATCGGGGGAAATGAAAGACCAACAAACGCTTTCCATAGCGGTCCGAAAAATTATCGAATCGCGCAAAACTTCGCCGGAATTGGCAAAAAAACTGCGTGAATTTAAATGCCGCCCTTCGCCCGCTACATGAAAAGATGACTTTCCCATTAAAGATTGCGGCCGCTCTTATTGCATTTTATAAATTCATTTAAAATATGCGCCTTTAACATTAGTTGCCCTATCCCTTAGATCCGCGCTTTAAAGCCGTGTTTTCGCCCATGCGGCATTATTGCGTTAATCTTTAACGGCGCATTGTTCAGAACCGTAACATAACCAAGTCTTTTCTAAGCCTATAGGCACATATAAATCTGCCAACAACACAAGGTATATCGCGGCAGCAATAGTCGAAGAAGTAAAAAACTTTCTTAATTTTGGACGCATGCAGAACGGAAATAACGTTATTGCAGGCGAAATTAAAGTAAGGTTCGAAGTGCCATACAAGGGCGACATATACCGGCTATTCGCTCTTATGCAAAATTATATCCGGCATGCGTAAAAGTCATTATTGCAATAATAATTGATACAACCAAAAATTAAACATGCTCCGAATTTCGTCTTTTGGACTTATTGCCTTTCCGACGATTAGAATATTTACAAGAACAACTGACAAAGTCTTGCCATTGCCATTCCAGCCAAAGCGACAATCATTCAAGCATGCCGCATATTATGGCGCACTGCCATGCAATTTGACATATTTAGTGGCTTTATTTTTACATTGCGACTTGAAAACCGCAATTGTGCCCGCTTTCATAGGTTATGAAAATCATTCCATAATAAAATTGCACTAAGCTGTTTTCAATACGTCTAATTTACCCTTGCACATAAAAAAACAACCTCCAATGAGAAAATCGCCTTCAGAAATTTTGCAGGATATACACTTGCGTTTCATGCCGTGTTGGCAAACAAGACCGCAAAAACCGATTTGAGCCAATTACATTGCAATTTTTCAAAGTCAAATTTTTTAAGGCACTTAAAGCCTATTTGCAATCCGACGGAGTTTTCCCTTTTTGCACGCGTTTCAGCGCAGTCGCAGCGAAGGCAAAAAAGCCAACTTTCGGCGAAGTTCAAAAGCACAATCAATTTCCCTATCCAACGTCGCGGAAATCCGTCCGTTACCGGAAGCAAAATAAAAAAACGCGCAAAAACCGCCGAACAGTCTATTTTTTTATAAACTTGGAAAGGGCGTCTCCAAACGAATTTCCAAACGGCTCCGAAAATCCCCGACGCCTGCCGTCTTTTTCACCGCCTCGCGAAAGAGGTTTCCGCGCCCCGGGCGCTCCCGCGGGCGCGCCGGCCGGGCCCGCCGAGCGCTTTTGCGGATTCGACTTCATAGAAAGGGCAATGCGTCTCCGCGGTATATCGACCTCCAATACGCAGACGTTCACTTTCTGCTGCGGTTTGACAATTTCGTTCGGATCCTTCACGAACGAATCGGAAAGTTCGCTGATATGGACGAGACCGTCCTGGTGCACCCCTATGTCCACAAACGCCCCAAAAGCCGTGACATTTGTCACGATTCCAGGAAGCCTCATTCCCTCACGCAAGTCCTCCATTTTATTTACGCCTTCGGCAAATGAGAAAAATTCGAATTTTTCCCTCGGATCCCTCCCCGGTTTGCCGAGCTCCTGCATTATGTCTTTCAGCGTGGGCATGCCTATCCCGTCTCCGACGTATTTTTGGAGGTCTATTTTTGCGCGGGCGGACGAATCGCGCATAAGCGCCGCCACGTCGGCTCCGGTGTCGCGCGCCATGCGCTCCACAAGCTCGTAGCGTTCGGGGTGGACGGCGCTGGCATCGAGAGGGTTTTCCCCTCCCAATATGCGCAAAAATCCCGCCGATTGTTCGTAGGTCTTCGCGCCGAACCCCCTGACCTTTAAAAGTTCCCTTCTCGATTTAAACGGCCCGTTTGCGTTTCTATGCTCGACGATGCTTGCCGCCGTCGAAGCGTTAAGGCCAGACACGTATGACAGCAGCTGTTTACTCGCCGTGTTTACCTCTACCCCGACGCTGTTAACGCAGCTTACAACAGCGTCGTCGAGCGAACGTTTGAGCATGCTTTGGTTTACATCGTGCTGGTACTGCCCGACGCCGATCGACTGCGGATCTATTTTCACAAGTTCCGCGAGCGGATCCATAAGCCGCCGCCCGATGGAAATAGCTCCGCGAACCGTAAGGTCGAGGTTGGGGAACTCTTCGCGCGCAGCCTCGGACGCCGAATAAATCGAGGCTCCGCTCTCGTTTACCATTACAATCGGAATGTTTGACGGCAATCCCAAAGAACGCACAAACGCCTCGGTTTCCCGCCCCGCAGTACCGTTTCCGATGGCCACGGCTTCGACTTTGAAACGGGCGCAAAAAGCCAGCAGTTTGTTCTTCGCTTCTTCCGAAGCCCTTGCGCCCTGTTCGGGGTAAACGACGTCGTTGTGCAGAAGGTCTCCCTGCCTGTTCAGGCACACGACTTTGCATCCCGTTCTGAATCCCGGGTCTATAGCCAAAACGTTTTTTCTGCCGAGCGGCGAGGCCATCAGCAGCTCGCGCAGGTTGTTAGCAAAAATCTTTACGGCTTCCTCGTCGGCGCGCTTTTTAACCTCCAGCCGCATGTATGTTTCGGCGGAAGGCGATAAAAGCCTCGAATACGAATCCTCCAAAGCCGCCGATACCTGTTCGGCTGATGCCCCCTTTCCTTTCACAAACATCGCCTTCAAATCCGACAAAATTCCAGAGTTGTCCTCCGGAAGTATGCGCATTACCAGAAAACCTTCGGCTTCTCCCCTCCTTACCGCGAGAATCCTATGGCTCGGAGCGTCTTTTGCCTTTTCCGACCAATGAAAATAATCGCGGTACTTCGCCCCGTCCTCCTCCTTTCCAAACACGCATTTAGACGACATTACGGACTCCGACTCAAAATGCGACCTTACCGCCGCCCTCGCCTCCGCATTGTCGGCTATATTTTCCGCTATGATGTCGCGCGCCCCCGCGAGAGCCGCCTCCGCATCTGGCACATCTTTGCCGGCATCGACAAATTCGGCCGCCTTTTCATAGCACTCCGCGTCCTGGTTTTCCATAATGAAAACTGCCAGCGGTTCGAGACCCTTTTCTTTTGCGGCAGTCGCGCGTGTTCGGCGTTTCGGTTTAAAAGGCTGATAGATGTCCTCGATTCTCGCAAGAGTTTCCGCAGAATCGAGTTCTGCCGCGATGTCGACACTCAAAAGCCCCCTTTCCTCCAGGGATTTTTTTACGGAAGACCTACGTTCGTCAAGCGCTGCAAGGCGTTCCATGCCGTCCCTTATCTTCATAACGGCAACCTCGTCGAGAGACCCGGTCGCCTCCTTTCTGTATCTTGCGATAAACGGAATGGTGGCGCCGCCTTCAAGAAGCGCGGCTACCGCCTCGACTCCGGACACAGGCAAAGATAATTCAGAAGCAATTTTTGATGCGTGTTCCCTATTCATTCTGAAATTTCAATTTGATTAAAAGCGTGGATTGTCGCAAAAAACGGGCCGAATTAAAAGACTATTCGCAAAATATGATAAAATGTTGACAAGCAAAACGGACAACCGAATATTTAACCGCACATAAGATGAAGAAACCCATAAAAATAACTGTGACGGGTTCAACGGGCCATATTGGCTATTCCCTCCTGTTTAAATTGGCCAACGGCGGAATATTCGGCCCGGACCAGCCGGTCGATTTAATGATGCTCGGAGTGTATCCGGGAGCAGGCACAATGCGCGTCGGATTGGCCATGGAACTCGAGGATTGCGCCTACGGCGCCCTCAATTCGATGGAATCTACTACCGATCTCGATGAAGGCTTCGGCGGGGCAAACTGGATAATCATGCTCGGATGTGCGCCGCGCAAAAAAGGCATGGAACGTTCGGATCTTCTCGAAATGAACGGCAGAATGTTCATCGAACAGGGAAAGAGCATCGCAAGAAGCGCCGCTAAAGACGTAAAAATTCTCGTCGTGGGCAACCCGTGCAACACAAACGCATGGATAGCCATGAACAATGCTGAAGGGATTCCTTCGGACCGCTGGTTCGCACTGACGCGTCTCGACGAAAACCGGGCGAAAGCCCAGCTGGCAAAAAAAGCCGGAGTTTCAGTGAGGGAAGTATCGAATATGTGCGTTTGGGGCAACCACTCAAACACGCAGTTCCCCGATTTTTATAACGCAAAAATCGGAGGAAAGCCCGTATTGGATGTCATAAAAGACGAAAATTGGCTGAAAAACGATTTTATAAAAACCGTCAGAAACAGAGGGGCGGCCGTCATTGAAGCGAGGGGGGCTTCAAGCGCGGCAAGCGCGGCAAGCGCAATCGTCGATACAGTGCGCTCGATAATAACCCCCACTCCGGAGGGCGATTTTCACAGCGTAGCCCTTTGCTCCGACGGTTCGTACGGCACAAAAAAGGGATTAATCACGTCCATGCCGGTGCGGAGCGACGGCAAAAACGTTGAGATTGTAAAAGGGCTCGAAATAAACGAATTTTCCCGTTGCCAGATAGACGCGTCAGTAAATGAACTTGCCGAAGAGGCAGCCGCTTTTAACGCCCTCGCATTTTAAAACCGACCCGGCAATATCAACCAACCCGCTGCGCGCGCCATGCAGCAACCTGCCGCATGGAGTCTAAATCCCGGCGCGCGGCGCCGCATGCGCAAAAGATGCGCCTCTAAATAATGTTGCGCATTAAAAAATGCGCGCCGTTCCCGGCGTTAATACGGCGGCGGCAACGCGCGCAAAAGCTGCGGCAAAAGAGAAAAAACGCTTAAAAATATCGAACGCATTGCAGAAAAAATAGACAAAGTTTAAATCCAAATCTATTTTCCTCGCCCATAACAAAAAGCCGAACAAAACGTTCGGTCGCAAATTATATTTCAGCCTTCATGCGCGGCTTAATTAAACACGATAGGCGCATTTTTCAGGCTGCTTTATAGCTTTATAAAAGGGTGAGGCAATGCAAGCGCGCTAAGCTCCCTGCAGCGCCCACCGCCCGCGCGGAGACACGAAATAAGCCGGACAAAACGCGCCCCTATGCCAGCATAAATGCGAGGTTTACAGCCTCCGAAAAGCTGCGCGCCGACGCCAGAGACTTTCCCGCAATCTGAAAGCCCGTGCCGTGGTCGGGACTCGTCCTTATAAACTTAAGATTCATCGACACGTTTACCGCCCTGTCAAACTCTAACGCTTTCAACGGAGCCAAGCCCTGGTCGTGGTACATTGAAACTATGCAGTCGAATTCCCCGTTTAAAGTCCTTGAAAAAACGGTATCAGGAGGGAGAGCCTCCGAAAGGTTCGGGTATTTTTCAGATCTGAGAGCCTCGAGAGCCGGATTGATAACCAGCGACTCCTCTTCGCCGAGAATGCCGTTTTCGCCTGCATGAGGGTTCAGCCCGCAAACGGCGATGCGCGGGAACTCCGCTTTTTTTATTTTTCTTGCAAGCGTGCACGCCGCGCGGACAGCGCGCTCGATTTTGTCCGCACTCACAGACAAAGGCACGCTTTTTAAAGGCTCGTGCCAAGTGACAAGAGACAACAAAAGCCTTTCGCCCGCAAACGCCATCACGGGCTCGCCGCCCCAGCGCGCTGCAAAAAACTCAGTCTGTCCCGGAAAATCAAACCCCACCCCCTTCATTTGAAACTTCGATATCGGAGCCGTGGCGACCGCCAAATAACGCCCGCTTAGGCAGCCCGCAGCGGCGGTTTCGAGGGATTCAAAAGCGACGCGCGCCCCGGCCTCGCATGGCGATCCCGGAACCGCCTTGAAGTCCGTCGGCCCGACCGGCACAACCGACATGCCGGAAGGAAGCGTTTCAAGAAATTGCGGATGCGCTATGACCTCGACACGGCGCCTCAAATCGGGGTTTGCGCGTGCCCAATCAAGTATAATTTCGGGCCCTACGCCCGACGGATCGCCGATTGTTATCGCCAATTTTCTGCCGTCCGAAGCCATTGAAAAACAGTCCTATCTGCCCGAAAACGGGGTTAGATAATGCCGCCCGTCAGGTTTGAAAAATTCTAAAAAATTTCTTCCGGAGGGAGTTTCCGCTCCGCCTGAATTCAATATTTCAAGCGCCGTCTTGCGGGCCGCAGGAGTTCCGAACACCTTGGCATAAAGAGATTTTACCTCGCATATGTCGCTGTTCGGCGTCTTTCGGCGGTTCATGCCTATGATGTTCAACCCCCCTATTCTATTTCTCGAATGGGCGATCGTGTACGGGGCAATATCCATGGACGCGGCAGAATTTCCGCTTACGATTACGCCGTCGCCTATCCTAACGCGCTGGTGGATCATCACCCCACCGCTGACAAACACGTCGTCGCCAACCCTGACGTGGCCGGCAAGCGCGGCAAAACAACCTATTATAAAATCGTTCCCCACGACACAGTCGTGCCCGACATGCGAAGACGCCATCATGAAGGCGCGCGAACCTATCGCAGTAGACGAGTTTTCAAAAGTCGCCCTGTGTATCGTCGCGCTCTCCCGCACGACGGAGTCTTCCCCCAATTCGACGTACGACTTGACAGACGCGTCGAAATGCAAATCCTGCGGCTCTCCTCCGACAACCGCAAAAGAGCATATGCGGCAGCCAGAAGCGATGCGCGCCCATTTGCATATCTTTGCGTGCGGCTCGACCACGCAGCCGTTCCCTATTTCGGCGCCGCCCTCAACTATGGCGTATGCGCCGACAGTCACGTTGTCGCCCAATAAAACGCCTTCTCCCAAAATGGCGGTGGGGTGTATTGAATTCATTTTTAGTCTTCGCCGGCCGATTCTATAAGAAGCTTGCGCTTGTATTTTCTAACGTGAACTATTTTCACAATCGCTGTAAACAATATGCCGAACAGCGTCGATGCGTACGCGGCCATAAGGCTTGCCGTCACTATGCCCATCGTCAAAAGTATAAGGGAAACCACCGTTCCGGCCAATCCTATGTAAAGCCCGAGGTCGAAAAAATTTTCCTCGTTTTCCAGCAGTTTCAGCTTCAGCTTCGGCGGGGCGATAGTGCGCTTGATTATGGACAAGCGTATTACGCAAAGCAAATACACCGTAAATTGCAGGACCAAAAACAGCCCTACGGCTGCAAGAGTTGCGGAGTCTGTTTCGAATTTCATAATTTCCTCTCCTATTGTGTTGACTGCTTTTTCAAATGCAAATTTTAATTCCGGCGCGGGGCCGTTTTCTATTTTGATTCTAAACGCATTCGGCTCTATCACGATGAAAAATGCCAGAGCCACCACCGAACCCTCCAAGAAGCCCCTCGCAAGCGCCAGCGGAGATAGCCATGAAGGCGTGTCGCGCCGCCAAAAAAACATCCTGAGAAATCCCCTAATGAAAAGATAGCCACCCAGCAGGCTCAGCGCAACCTTTAGAACGAGCAGCCCGACCGGGAAATCAACCGCAGCCGCGCCGAGGCTTTCCCTTAGCGGCGCGCATACCGGAAGCACCAGCTTCGCTACATAGGAGTTCCTATATATGGGTTTGCCGCGCCCGAGAAGAAATTTCAGGGCACCCTCGCCGTTCATGTAGGCGAAAGAAAAATCCCTCCAGCGCCGGCCGTCCGCTCCGCCAAGATAGCGCACGCAGTCTGGGGCGCTGCCGCACATTAAAAGTCCGGCTACAAGCGTTTTTTTCATGTCGTCCGAAGGCGCCCTTTCGTATACGCGCGCAAAATCGTAAACCTCCTTTAGCGACGAAAAATGCGCAAAAAGCGATCCCATGCTCGTCCAATCCATGCTTTTGGCGAACACGAGAAGCCCTATGCAGTACTTTTCAAACTTGTCCTTTTCGGCGGAATCGCTTTTCATCGATTCCAACGTTGACGAAAAATCCTTTAGAAAGATCGGCGAAAAGTCCCCAGTCTGTGCAAGCAGCGCGCTCGACAAAAGCGCCGCCTCAAGCGGAGCCCCCGCGGACGTATAAACCGCCGGAAGAACCGACGATGTCATTCCCCTTAAGCTTATGATTTTCTTTACGAATCCTGAGTCGGTCTGGGACAAAAACTCGAGCAGTTTTTTACGGTTTTCCTCGAGCGACAATACGGAATAAACCTTAACGCCGCTTTTAGACGAATACTCGCGCGGCACGGTCGAGAGAAATGCGTCGAAATACGGGTCGTCCCCGCCGGCGGCCGCCCATTTGGGATGCAAAGCATATACCGCCTCAACCTCCTTGGAAATTTTATCGTCTTCCGCCGCCGCGCCGGCAGCCAGCAAAGCCGTTGAAAACTTCGAGGCGTCGAAATAAACCCGCGCCAAATCAAGGGGTGTTGGAGTCCCCGCGCCGGCAGCCACTACGGCCTCCTTATCGACCGCCACGAAATACGCGGGAACGCCCGCAGCCACAAGCAATGCAAAAACGCCGGCGGCGAGTCTCAGAATGGACGTAATGAAATTTGCAAAAAAACGCATTCTATTTTCCTATCCCCGTTAGGTTTGGCGCAGCAAGCCCGGCATTTTTATACATACGGTTTAAATACTATCGAATGCAAGTCAAGGCAATTAGAAGAGCCGGCTTACCGCATTTTGCAAAAGGATTAAGCTTTCAACTGTTCTTGTTGTTCGACGACTGCAGCGCTCTCGCTATTTCAGGCATCACAATGCCTTTTTTAGCGTAGATGTCGCGTGCGCATGCCCTGATCTGCGGCCGGAAATATTCAAGCCCCAGGCCGCCCGCTATGCACACAAGCCCGCAGAAAAAAACGACTGCCGGAAGCGGTATGAAGTTGGAAAGATATCCCTGCACTATGCTTCCAAGCGGGGGTATTCCGAAAAACACCATCGAATATATGCTCATTACCCTCCCCCTTTTCTCGTCGTCAACAAGCGCCTGAAGCATCGTGTTGCACGATGCCGCAATCGATATCATCGCAAAGCCCGTAAAAAAGCACAATGCGTAAACCAGAGGAATGAAACGCACAAACGACATTCCTACCAAAGCCGCCCCAAATATCACGCTCGATATTATTATCACGCGACCCAGTCCCAAAATGCTCTTGCGCGCCGCAAGATACAGCGCGGCGCACAAGGTTCCAGAGCCTATAAAACTCATAAGAGTTCCCAGAAGCTCGCTTCCACCCCCCAACACCCCTTTGGCGAATGCCGGCATCAAAAGCGGAAAGGGAATCCCAAAAAAGCTCGCTATGCCGAGAATTATAAGAAGCGAACGTATCGGAACGGAAACCGCCGCGTAAGATATCCCCTCGCGTATGTCGGCGAGCGCGTTTTTTGCGGAAAAAGTCGATTTTTTGTGCGGGACGCGAATCATCGAAAGCGAAAACAAAATTGCCAAATACGAAAGGGCGTTTATCAGAAAACACATTCCCTCGCCCGCCTTTGCGACCATCACGCCCCCGATGGCAGGCCCTATAAACCTCATCGCGTTTATGACGGTCGAATTCATGGCTATCGCGTTGCTTAAATCCTCCTTCGGCACAAGCAGAACATAAAACGACTGGCGCGCCGGAGCGTCGAAGCTTATCACAATTCCCTGCCACAGGCACAGAAAAAGCACGGCAGGCATCGTGATGATTCCGCTTAATGTAAGCGCCGCAAGGGCTATGCTTTGGGCCATCATGGCCGCCTGCGTCGCGATTATTATCTTGCGCCTGTCGAACCTGTCGCAAACAACCCCCGCAAACGGCGTCAGGAAAAGCGTCGGTATTTGGGAAAGAAATACGGACAGCGACAGCATAAACACGGAGTTTGTCATGGAAAACACCAGCCAGCCCATTGCCAGCTGCTGTATCCACGCGCCGTTCATCGACACGCCGAGCCCTATAAAATAAATCAAAAAATTGCGGTGGCGGAGCGATTTGAATACGCCGAGAATCGCAAATGGATTGGCGGGTATCAAAACGCCCAAACGGCGCCAGTCCAAACGCCTGCTATGATAAGGGCTGTATTCACATTTTTTGCGCTTCAAAAACATTTTTGTAGGCCAAACAACCTGGCGCTGGCGGAGCGCCAGTATTTTTTTATGTCAAAAACAGGAAACATTTTCTCCCCCAAAAAACTCCGCACGCCGAAATAACGCACACTTGCGGACAGCGAAGCACGAACCCCGCCCGGCACTACCCTAAAAAATGCCATTGCCACATATTCGGACATTGCGCGTTCAATCGAACTCCGGAGTGTCGAGGCCGTGGTAGCGCCTGTACTCAGCGGCCTGTTTCTCGCCCATATAGGACTTTAAAAGCTTAGGGTCGGTTTTTAGCATGTCGACCATAATCAGGCCGTCGATGCACGAGCCGAAATCCGGATCCACGTTGAAAGCCAAAAGTTCCCCGTCCAATTTAAGGTAGTGTTTTAGAAGCGTAGGTATGCCTTTGTTGTCGATTTCAACTTCGGATACGAGCGCAGATATGTGGTCTATATTGTGCGCCCCAGCAAGCAGCGCCTTTTTATCCACGCTCTTCATTTTAACTTTCGGAGGTTTTTTTGCCTTTACAAATTTTGCAAGCTCCCCGGAAGTTTTCCGCTCGGAAAGAAACTGCACCATCAAATCCTTCGAAATGGAGTTGTATTGGGTGCTGATGCTCACGGGACCGTACAGCGTGCGATAATGCGGGTTGCGGTATAGGTACTCGCCTATGCCGCGCCATAGGACGGCGAGCGTGGAACGCTTCTTTTGGTATTCGCTTGCTATAAACGACCTTCCCATTTCAAGCGCAGGCGCTATGCGGTCGATAAGCTCCCTTTTTATTTTAAAGAGCGTCGACGCATAAAGCCCCTGGACTCCGAGCGAGTTCATAATCTTGTCGGTGCGGCCTATTCTGTACGCCCCGGCGATTTTCCCGCTTTCAGAATCCCACATAAACATGTGCAGGTAGTATTGGTCGAACTCGTCGTTGTCCACGCTTTTTCCCGACCCCTCGCCAACCTCGCGAAAGGTTTTTTCCCGGAGTCTTCCTATTTCGAGCAGCGTCCAGGGAATCTGCCAGGCTTCCGCGCAGTAAACCGATATTTTATCACCGCCAATCATTCGCGCCGATTCCGGAAGCGCGGCAATTTCCGCGGCCATCTTAGCAGAGTCTATCGGCAAAATGAGATCCTGCATTTCGCGGTGCATCATGGGAAAAATCTTTTCTATGCTGCGCTGTATTATCTTAAGCTGAGTGGAGTCCTGTTTTTCCCCCCGGTTGTTGCGCCCGCCGAGAACATATGAGTTTATCCTAAGCCACGAAGTCAGCTCTTCATCCGTCGAAAATTCCGAAAGCTTGCGCGCCGATATTACGCCACCCACGCGCATCCTGACTTTTTTGCGGCGGGCCGCCTGAAACATCTCCCGCAAAAGAAGCAGGGTTCTCAGCCGCGGATGGACAAGACCAGCCAGGTAAAACAGCCAAGAGTTTCTCCCGTCGAAATACACGGGAAGAATGTTGGCCTGCGTGCGCCTCGCAATTTGGGCTATATTCGTATTCCACTCCGGATCGCTTATGCAGCAGTCGCGCAAATGTATATGGGAAACCGTGCCCGACGGAAACGTGCCTATGCATCCCCCGCTTTTAAGATGGCGGATAGTGTCCTTCATGGCGGATACGTTTTTTGCCGTGGCCGAACTCCCCCCGAAAGGATCGACGCATATGGAATAGTCAACAATTTCCGGCATTTTCGCCAAAAGCCCGTTTACTATTACTTTCGCGTCGGGACGCGCCCGCAAAAGAACCGCCCCCAAAATTATGCCGTCAACCCCTCCGAGCGGATGGTTGGAGACGACCACAAGCGGCCCCTCTCTGGGGATTTTTTTGAAATCGGCGTCGTCTATTTCAAAATCTATCCCAACCGCCTCTATCGCCCTCTCGTAGAAGTTGCCGCTTGTGTTTTTTAACAGGTAATCGTACGCCGAATTGAGCTTTGTTATGCCGAGAAAATCCTCGAAAGGCTTTTGTATAAGTCCGTAAACGCGCCTTAAGGCCTCGCTGCCGATGGACGATTTCACGTCCACGACCTTGCGTCCAAACTGTTTGTCGGAATCCATGGTACGGCGCAATGTTGGCATAACGTTTCGGAAAAATCAACTATCTTCCGAAAGCTTGTATTCGACGGCGTCCTTAAGCGCCTCCCATGAAGCCACTATGATGTTGTCGGACGCCCCGACGGTTCCCCATACGCGGCGCGAATCCTTGGTTTCTACCTGCACGCGCGTTGTGGCATTTGCGCCGGCGTCGCTGTCGATGATTCTGACTTTGAAGTCGGAAAGCTCAATATCCTTTATTTTCGGAAATTTTTTAACGAGCGCTTTTCGGAGCGCGAGGTCTAGCGCCGCAACCGGGCCGTGCGCCTCCGCGACGGTATGCTCTATCGAGCCGTCTATCTCCAGTTTAACTGTGGCCTCCGACTTTGTCGTGCGCGCAAATTCGTCCCTTTCCACAATTACCCTATAGCCGCGGACCTTAAAGTGGTCGCTGTGCTTTTTCAAAAACTTCGACAGAAGAAGCTCGAAAGACGCGTCGGCGGCCTCGTATTCGTAGCCCCTAAACTCCAGCCTTTTGAGCTCGTCCAGAAATTCCCCTATGACCGGATCCTTCGAGTCTACGTCCACTCCCAAGTCGCGCGCCTTCATCATGACCGACGCCCTGCCCGACATGTCGCTTACGAGCACGCGGGTCCTGTTCCCCACGAGCGCCGGGTCTATGTGTTCGTAGCTGCGCTTCACCTTGTTTGCGGCGTCCGCATGGACACCCCCCTTGTGCGCGAATGACGATGCCCCCACATAGGGAAGCCGCGTGTCGCTCCTAAGATTCGCCATTTCGTCCAGAAACAGGGAAAGGTCGCGCAATTTCGAAAGGTTCGGGGCGCAATCGAGATTGCGCCGCATTTTTATGGAGAGGTTGGGTATTATGGTGCAAAGGTTGGCGTTGCCGTTTCGCTCGCCCAGACCGTTTATCGTACCCTGCACCATCGACGCCCCGCGGCGCACACCCTCAAGGGAAAGCGCCACCCCCAAACCGCTGTCGTCGTGGCAGTGAACCCCGACCGGCATATCGCCCATGCGCGAAACGACGTCCCCGACTATCGATCCGAATTCGTCCACGAGCGTCCCGCCGTTGGTGTCGCACAGGCAAACGAACTCCGCCCCCCCGCGCCTGGCAGCTTCAAGAGTTTCAAGTGCGTACGAGCTGTCGTCCTTATACCCGTCGAAAAAATGTTCGGCGTCGTATATCACCTTCCGCCCGTTTTCGGATAGATACGCCACCGTCTCCTCTATCATTTTAAGATTTTCCTCGGCGCTTGTCTTAATGACCTCCTCAACATGCAAAAGCCACGTTTTCCCGAATATCGTGACATAAGGAGTGTCGGCTTCCAAAAGAAGCGCCACCTGGGCGTCCTTGTCAACCCTCGAACCCGCGCGGCGCGTAGCCCCGAAAGCCGTGATTTTAGCGTGCGAAAGCTCGAGCTTTTTTGCCTGTGCAAAAAAAGCCATGTCGCGCGGATTCGATCCGGGCCATCCGCCCTCTATGAAGTCGAAACCGAACTTGTCCATCTTTTCCGCAAGCCGCAGCTTGGAGGCCACCGAAAGCGACACCCCCTCGCACTGCGTCCCGTCGCGCAGAGTCGTATCGTATATAAAAACCTTGTCGTTGCTCATCGTATTTATTTTTTAATTTTCACAAGGCGCGGAAATCCATTCCGCGCTATTTTCGCATCTTTTCGGGGAACGCCCGCCCGCACAATCCGGACGGGCTACCTAATTCCCTTCTCCTCTATGTACGACCTTATTTTGCCGGCGTCGGCGTCGAACGTCTCTTTTACAATCTCCCTGTCCATTAGAGCCTCGAGCGACGGCGACCTCGGGGTAAACCCCAAAGTTTTCTCTATCAGCCTGGGAAATTTAGCCGCATTTGCCGTTGAAAGTACGACTTTTGTCCCCTCTTTTGGAAGCTCCTTGAAGGCGCACGCCGTATGCGGATCCACAACAACGCCGTATTTTTTGTTAACTTCGCAAATTGCTTCGGCTATTTCCCCGTCAGACATTCTTGAAGCGCTGAAAATGCCGGGATCAAAATTTTTGAAAACCCATTTGCCGTCGCGCTTGAAAGCCTCCATGACTTCCCGCACCCCAGCGGTGTCGCGGTTCAAAAAGTAGTATAAAAAGCGCTCAAAATTTGACGCCACCTGAATGTCCATCGACGGCGCATAGCTCGGCGACACTTTGGAAAGTTCGTAAATTCCCGAATTGAAGAGGCGCCAAAGAATGTCGTTGCGGTTTGTGGCTATTCTAAACCCCCCAACAGGCAGCCCGGCCATGCCGGCCAGCCGCCCCGCAAACACGTTTCCGAAGTTTCCGGTAGGCACTACAAACCTTACGTCAGCGCGCTCGCCCTTTGGAAGGTTCAGCCAAGCGTAAATATAGTAAACGCACTGCGCCAAAATGCGCGCCAGATTTATGGAGTTTACCGCCGAAAGGTTCCACTCGGCCTTGAACTTCAAATCCCCGAAAAGCTGCTTGACTATGGCCTGGGCGTCGTCGAAAGTTCCGCGTATGGCTATCGGATGCACGTTCGAAGCCCCCGTGCAAGTCATCTGCCTTTCCTGTATCGGAGATATCCCGCCTTCTGGATAGAGAATGAATATGTTTACGTTTTTCTTACCCAAAAGCCCGCTTATTGCCGCGCTTCCGGTGTCCCCGCTGGTCGCTCCCAAAACGTTTATCTTTCCGCCGCTCAATGAAAGAAAATACTCGTACAAATTGCCCACCAACTGCAGCGCAAAATCCTTGAACGCAAGCGTTGGGCCGTGATAAAGCTCGAGCATATACAGGGAATCGTCGAGCTTCGACAGAGGCGCTATCCTGCCGTCGTCAAACTTCAGGTATGAAGCCCTTACTATTCCTCGCAGGTCGTCCTCGGGAATATCGTCGGCAAATATTTTCATGAATTCGAAGCAAAGATCCGCGTACGGCAGCCCCTCCCATGAGGCGAGGCTTCCGGATATGTCCGGAAGCGAATCGGGCACATACAGCCCGCCGTCGGGAGCCAAACCTTCGGCCACCGCCTCCGAAAACGACAATTTTTTGCTTTGTCCCCGAGTACTTGTATATTCCATAGCACATTTGCGCCACCCGGCGCTTTTAGAATTTTAAACGATCTGCAGTGCGCCAAGCCCCGCAATATTAAATCTCAAATCCGGACGGAAACGGAACGAGCATTACTTATCGAGGGCGAACGCCGCATGGAGCGCGTTTGCCGCCATGTCGGCGTCCTCAAGCGATATGCCGACCGATATTTTTATTTCGCTCGTGGTGATTATCTGGACGTTTATGCTGTTTTCCGCAAGCGTCTGGAAAAACTTGGCTGCCACGCCGCTGTGCGAGCGCATTCCTGTTCCTATTACGGAAACCTTGGCGATATCGCCCGTGATGGAAACCGTAGCCCCCTTTATGGTTTCGCAATGGGCGCGCAAAACTTTTTCGGCTTTTGTTGCGTCGTCTTTCGAAACCGTAAACGTGAGGTTTGCCCTTCCGCCCCTTCCGACGTTTTGAACTATCATATCCACAACTATGCCGGCCTCGCCGAGCTCGCGGAAAATGTCGGCCGCAGTTCCGGGCTTGTCGGGAATGTCGCTTACGGTGACTTTCGTCTGGTTTCTGTCTATGGCCACGCCGCTGATTACGACGTCCTCCAATGATGGTGCTTCCGATTTCACTATTGTTCCGGGTTCGTTGTTAAAACTTGATCGCACTTCGAATACGACGTTGTGTTTCTGCGCAAACTCTACGCTTCTGGCCTGCATTACTTTTGAGCCCAAAGACGCCATTTCCAAAAGCTCCTCGTAAGACATTTCCGGTATTTTGCGCGCGTTTTTGACAACGCGTGGATCCGCTGTGTACACACCGCTGACGTCGGTGTAGATTTGGCAGATATCGGCTTTCAGCACGGCGGCGAGCGCAATGGCCGACAAATCGCTCCCGCCCCTTCCGAGCGTGGAGACGTTTCCCGCCTTGTCCACGCCCTGGAATCCGGCGACTATGACGACCTCCCCCCTGTCGAGGCATTCGCGTATGTCTCCGCCCGTTATTTCCACAATGCGCGCGCGCGTATGGGCGTCGTCGGTGATAATCCCCGCCTGGGCGCCCGTACGCGAAACCGCCTTAACGCCGAGGGAATGCAAAGCCATTGCTGTAAGCGCTATCGTCTCCTGCTCGCCGACGGCGAGCAGCATGTCCATCTCACGGTCGTCCGGCTCCGGAGAAAACGTTTTTGCCCGTGCAATAAGTTCGTTTGTAACGCCGCTTCTGGCGGAAACGACGACCACAACGCTGTTGCCGCCGTCGACAAATTTTTTTATCCGCTTTGCCACGTTCAAAATTCTGTCGGTATCGCCCACCGACGTTCCGCCGTATTTCTGTACTATCAACGACATAAGATTTGTCAGATTTTCGGATTTAGTCCGTATTCAAATCGCCTGAAATTGAAAAAATTAAGCGGAAATGTTGACCCTTCGCGCCCGATAGTCAACATTATATTTCCCCGCCAATAATGCTGCCCTTCGTATTGGCGCGTGGTAATCCGAAAAATCATGCAAAAACTGCGGCCCCGCCCCGGAGAAATATCCCGCAGCGGCTTAATTGGCAAGGCGTCAACTTTCGGGCGGATTCAATATCTCGATTACTTCCCCGTGCAGGCGTTCCGTGCACGAAGCCACCAGGCCGTTTGGCCCTATGTCAGTTCCGCCGCTCCAATCGCTGAATGCGGCCCCGCAGCCTTTGAGCGCCGGGATTATCGCCGACAAGTCCCATATTTCCAAAACGGCGTCGCACATGACATGCGCGAGCCCCCTGCACACGAGCATATATCCGTAGCAGTCTCCCCATGTGCGCGATATGGCAGCGGAGTTTTCGAGCGCCGCCCAGCCGGCGGCAGAATGCATTGTTCTGCAATGGCGCGAATCCGACGTCAACAATGTTATGGATTTTGCGTCGGTTTTTTGCAAAGGTTTCGTCTGAACGCCGTTGAACAGGCATGTGCGGCAGTCACCCACAATTCGCTCCCTCAAAACCGGCTGGTTGATGAGCCCCAAAACAGGCTCTCCCCTATATCTAAGCCCTATGAGCGTCCCGAAAAGCGGAACCCCAGAAATAAAAGACTTTGTCCCGTCTATGGGGTCTATAACCCACTGAAACTCCGCGCCGGGATTTTCCGTTCCGAACTCCTCACCGACGATGCCGTGCGACGGAAATTTTTTCGAGACCGCCTCCCGAATCATAATTTCCACATTCCTGTCCGTCTCCGTGACGGGCGACAAGTCCTTCTTTAAATCCACCCTCATTTTCTTACCGAAGGCCTTCGCTATGTAATCGCCGCTCATATCGGCCAGTTCGTTAATAAAAATCTTGAAACTTTCCGTATTCATACCAGTAATAATCGCAAACGGTGCGGTTTTTCGCAAGATGAAAAACATAGATGTTCCAATATTTGCCATAGATTTTGAGGGCTCCAGAAAAATCGGCGTCGTCGAATACGCCGCCGTGGAAATAACCGGCGGACAAATCGCGCGTATGAACACTTCGATATGCGCTCCGAAAACGAAGATTCCGGAGCGCGACGTCGAGTTTTTCGGCATCGACAACGCCGAAGCGTTCGCGCACAAGCCTTTCAGCGCGAGTGTTCACGAATTTTGCGCCATGAGGCGCTCCGGAACATTCGCCGCCCACAACGCCGCCGTGGAAGACTCTCTCCTGCGCGACGCCCTCCCCTCCCCCGCGATAGTCCCAAATTTCGCGTTTGGAGGAATGTGCGCGGCGTGGTCGCCATGGATAGACACATGTGCCATCGTAAAAAGAATTTTCCCATCTATAAAATCTGCCAAGCTGTCTGACGCCATCGAAGCGTTTTCGCTTAACGGCGAGCTCGACGCCCTTGCAGACAGATTCTGCCCTCCCCGGCGCTCCAAGTGGCACTGCGCCCCCTACGACGCCCTCGCATGCGCCCTGCTGCTTATGGGAATATGCCGCACCGACGGATTTGAAAACGTAACCCTCCATTGGCTTGCAAAACAATCTTCCCCGTCGTCCGGCGCGTCTGCAAATCTGTTTTGAAAGGCATGGAAAAAGACGCAAAATTCAGGTTTCTAAACGCGATGCTTGCGGCCGGTTCCCCGTTTGCAAACGATATATGCGCCGACGCGTCGGCGGGAATGTTCGAGGCGGTAATAAACGGGGAGGCAAACATGCCGCTTGAAAAATTTGCAAAAAAAATACTGCGGCTGTACGATCCGGACGCGCGCGTTGAAGTGCTCGATTTTGAAAATTCGCATTTTGACCGGCTTTTTGCGTTTGCTAGCATTTCCGAAAGCGCAAAGCGCCTGGCGGGATACAGCCGCGGGATACTTGTCGTATTGTCGCTCGAACGCGCCGGCATGTCACTGGGAGATAGAATGACGCCCGGACGCAAGTCGGCATATTCGGAAAACATGGAGTTTATCGAAAGCTGCCTCGGCAGGTACAATCTTCCGAACGTCGAAATTATTTTCATATAAGTAAAAAATCCTGTTGCATTAAAGCCTGTGCCGGATATACGCTTTACTGCATGAAAACTCTTTTCGAGAAAATTCTGGACGGCGAAATTCCCGCAAAAATAGTCTATCGTGACGACGTGTGCGCCGCCATACACGATATAAACCCGCAGGCGCCCACGCACGTTTTACTGTTTCCCGTCAAACCGATAGAAAGGCTTGCAAAGGCAGAAGAGTGCGACGCCGAAATCCTGGCGCACCTGATGCTCGCGGTTCCCAAAGTGGCGAAAATGTGCGGATTGGACGACGGTTTTAGGGTCGTGATAAACAACGGCCTCATAGCCGGAGAAACCGTGCCGCACATGCACATACACATACTCGGGGGGCGTCCACTAGGCTGGCCTCCGGGCTGAACCCCGTCAGAAAGCAAGCGGAGGCATAAATTCTGCAAAAAGCGTCCGGGTACAGAACCGGCGATTGTCAGTCACGCCCCCCGCGCAATCCCGGCGAGCGAATTGGCTTTTGCGTAGCACTCTACGCCTTCGGCGCTCATTTTTACAAGGCTGGAGTCCCAATCTATCGGCGCGGACGGTTCGAACAGAGTGACCACGCACGACCCTCCGAAACGGAACATTCCCGCCTGCTTCCCCCTTTCGACGCACGCACCTACGGAATCGAAATTCTCCATGCCCCCCACGTTGGTTGCGCCTATTTCAACAAATGCGCACATTCCGAAAACATCCGACTCTATCGCCGTCAATATGCGCTTGTTTTCCCACAGCACCGACGCGCGGCGCGCAATGGCAATCGGGTTTACGGAGAAAAGAAAGCCGTTAATCGCCTTTCGCGCGGCAATGACACCCGAAACCGGATAGTGAAACCGGTGGTAGTCTGCCGGGTTCAGGCGCGACACCAACATGTCCCCACCCTCAAAACGGCGAGCAAGCGAGTCGTCTCCCAAAAACGACGGCAGGTTGAAGCGCGCGCTTTTAACGTCGAACGCGTCCGACAGCCCGACGTTTCTCAACAGCAGGTGCCGCCCATCGCTCGGAAACGACACCACGCCTCTTCTCCCCGGACATGCCGCAGGGCGCGCCGAATCCTTGAGCTCGCGAGTAAAGAATTCGTTGAAGGTTTTGTATTCCTCGGGAGTGTTCTTAAATTCGCCCGCGTCGATGCCGTTCGACTTTATAAAGCCGCCTATCGCCCTCCGGCTTAGCGCCGAGTCCGCCCACGCCCCGCAAACGCGGGAAAACAGCACCCTTTTAAACAGCGCGAAAGTCATGGCCCTGCCGACCGCCGAACCGTACATAAAGCGCAGAGCCCCCTCCGCGCATACGTTTTCGTCCTCGAATTTAGAGGTGTGTATGTTGAATATTTTTATGCCCATATGGATTCAATGCGCTCGCCGAGAAAAGTCCTGCGCATGGAGGCGCGCGAATTTCTCACTGCAGATTTCCACGCAGACTCTTCCCCCACTATGAAAACTTTTTTTCTTGCCCTGGTCAACGCCGTATAAAGCAGGTTTCTCTGCAGCATAACGAAATGCTGGCGCATTAGCGGTATTACCACTACCGGAAATTCGCTGCCCTGTGACTTGTGTATGCTTATTGCATAAGCCGGCTGCAAGTCGGTCAGATCCTCCCTCGAAACGAACACCCGCCTGCCGTCGAAATCTGCCACGGCGCCTCCGGATTCCGCGTCCGCGCGCACGATTCTTCCCATGTCGCCGTTAAACACATCCAAATCGTAGTTGTTGCGCGACTGCATCACTTTGTCGCCGACGGAAAGGCGCGCGCCGAAAAGCGGATGCCCGTCCGGGTTAAGCGCCGACTTTAATGCGGAGTTAAATTTTTCTATGCCCGCCGTCCCCCTGTGCATCGGCACGAGAACCTGAATGTCTGAAAACGGGCTGTATCCGCAGCTTCTGGGTATCGCTTTGCATACCAGATTAGAGACTGTTTCAACGCATTCTTCAGGAGAATCCGCCCTTATGAAATTGACGTCCCTGCGCGGATCCTCAAAACCGGGCGAACACGGCGGAAAATCGGAAGTGGAATCCGACCCGTGGAGGATGTCGTGGGCGGCCTTCACTATCTGGCTGCGCTCGCCCTGCCTGAAAACGCGCTCGAGGCGCGCAACCGGAAATTTTTTAGAATTTATCACGTCTTTGAGCACGTTGCCCGCCCCGACGCTCGGAAGCTGGTCGATGTCACCCACAAGCACCAGATGAGCACCGCCGGGAACGGCCGACAGCACCGCCGAAGCGAGCTTTGTGTCGAGCATAGAGGATTCGTCTATAACGACAAATTTGGCTGGAATCGGCCTTGATTCCGAATGCGCGAACTTTCCGTTTTCATATCCCAAAAGCCTGTGTATGGTCTTTGCATCGACACCCGCTGACTCCGACATGCGCTGGGCGGCCCTGCCCGTAGGCGCCGCGAGGACCGGAATCACTTTCTTCATTTTTAATATGTCGCACAGCGCGCGCAATATCGTTGTTTTCCCGGTGCCTGGACCTCCGGTTATCACGGAAATCTTGCTGCGCAGAGCCTCCACTATCGCTCCTGTTTGCCCTGGCGCGAAATCGAACTCCGCCCTTTCTCCGGCCCACTTTGCCGCAGCCTCCGCCCTGATGGGCGGAAGCTCCGAAGGAGAATCCCATATCCTTTTTAGGCAGGAGGCTATGTTTCTTTCGGCAAAGTCGAACGCCGCGCTTTGCACGAAGCCCGCTCCGACGTTTTTTAGCGACGAATCCGCCACAAGCGCAGCCACCGCCTCGGCGCACTTGCGCGAGTCGGCCTTCAGCAGGTCCGAAGAGCGCGCCACAAGCTCTCCGAAAGCCACGCATGTATGGCCTTCGTCCTCCGCCTCGGACAAGCAGTGGATAACGCCAGCCCTCAAGCGCTCCGGGCTTTCGTTGGGAACTCCCATGTTGAGGGCCACCATGTCGGCCGTCTTAAAACCGATTCCGTCGATTTCCCGCGCAAGGGTGTAAGGCTCCTCGCGGACAACCCGCGCAGCGTCCGCGCCGAAGCGCCTCATGATTTTGACGCACGCCGCCGTCCCGACGCCGTACACGCCCATAGACACCATGATAGACCTCAGCTCCTTCTGCTCGTCCCAAGACTTCTTAATTTTTTTTGCTCGTCCTGCGCCTATGCCCCTCACCTCCGTCAGGCGCGCCGACTCTGTGTCTATGACGTTGAGCGTGTCCGAACCGAAATGCGCTACTATCTTTTTTGCATAGACCGGGCCTATGCCGTCAACGAGCCCCGATCCGAGATATTTCTCTATTCCGTAAATTTCCGAAGGCAGGCGCGATTTGAATTTTTTGACTTTTACCTGTTTGCCGTACGGCGACGCGCGCCATTGCCCCTCTACCTCCACGGTTTCGCCGCACTGTATGGCCGGCATGACGCCCGCCACGGTGACGGGTTCGCGCTTTTCGCGGCCCGACGGGCGGACGGAGGCGATGCAGTAGAAATTTTCCTCGTTCAGGAAAATTATGCGCTCAACCACGCCCTCCAATTTCACGTCCGAATCGTCCATGCAAAAAAGTATTGCAAAATCAAATCACAAAGCAATGCCGAAAACAGACTCCGCCAATTCCCTAAAATCCGAAAACACACCTACCGACTCCGGACATTCCGCCTTGAGAAAATCACTCGAATCTCCGCCGGTAGCCACGAGCGCGCTGTCGAGGCCGCAGACGCGCGCTGCCATGTAGTCGTACGGCGAATCGCCTATCCCGAGAGTTTCGGCGGCCGACACTCCGAGAATTTTCAAAGCCGACTCTGTGAACGCCTTTTCGGGCTTGCGCGGGGAATGGAGGGTCGTGCCTATCACGGCGTCGAGGTACGGCAAAAGTTTGGTTCTTTCCAAAATTGGTTCGGCGCCGTCCTGCTGCTTGTTCGTAAAACAGGCGAGCTTGAAGCCGCGCCGCTTCAATTCCGCCAAAAGCTCGCCAGCGTACGGCATGGTTGACAAGCCGTCGAAAATATGCCTCGGGAAAAGCTCGAGATAGCGTTTCGCAACGGCGTCGGCCTTTTCCTCGGCCCCCAGCGGTTTCAAAAGCTTTCTTATAGTGATGAGTATCGACCCGCCGACCGTATGAAACACGGAATCGTAGCTCGGCGCGGGAATTCCAAACTCCCCAAAAGACTCGGCAAGGCATTTGTGGATGGCGACATAATTGCTTATCAGCGTTCCGTCCAAATCGAAAAGAACCGCGGCATACTTTGAATCCGCCTTCATTTTACCTCCCCCATCTCGAGCAATTCGGCGCCGGGCCAGTCTTTTTTTAAAGTTTCCGCAAGATATTCGCGAGTGGAATCCTCTATTTGGCGGGGAGCCTTCGGAAACGCATTGTAAACGATTCCTGCAAGCCTTATTTTTCTTGCGGCGCAAAAATCCAATGAAAGGAGGGCGTGGTTGAGGCTTCCGAGCTTGGAGGGCACAACAAGCCACAGAGGAAGTGAATGCCCGCAAACATAGTCGGCCGTAAGATAGCCCGGCTTGAGAGGAACGGCAAGTCCGCCTGCCCCCTCCACGAAAACTGCGTCAAAGCGGCTTTCGAGTGCGTCGGTGTCTTTTGAAACCAGATTGAAATCCATGTCAACCCCCTCCATAGAGGCCGCCAAATGCGGCGAAGCCGGATATTTAAAGACGTACCTGCACGTCGTAAAATCTAAGTCGCAAGGCAACATGCCGCATCCCATGATTTTTCTATGTTCGATTATGTCTTCCGACACGCCCGAACAGCCCGTCTGCACCAATTTCTGGGTGACTACCCTCAGCCCGCGTTCGGAAAACCTTTTTGCGAGCCACCCGGTAGCGACCGTCTTGCCGACTCCCGTATCTGTTCCACTTACGAAAAATCTCATTTTAACTTGTCTTCTTTGCTATTATATAAATCGGATTGTAGGTTAAAACGACCCCGCCCCCCGACGAAAAGCCGCATGCGTACGACGCCGAAAAATCGGCCAATTTTTTCGGCGTCCAAAAGCGCGAAAAGCCTCCGTTGACGCCCGTGCTTTTCATGTGCTCGAGCACGGCGCGCGGGGAGCCGAACTCCACGTCCATAATATCCTCCGCCGCGTACAGAACCGAATATCCGGCGTCCGCCAAGGCCGACTTTACGGCGCCGAGCGGGGGATATTTTAAACCAGAGCCCGTTATGCTCCTTATTTGGAAAAAATTCCTGTCACCGAATGTCGAAAAAGCCAAAATCGCCCCGCTTTTTGAAATTGCCGACAGCTTTTTAAAAAGCGACGGCAGGTCGTCCAACCACTGAAAGCACGACGAAGACAAAATCAAGTCCATGTTTTTTGGGAATTCGGCCGACATTGCGTTTTCGGCGAACACGCGCGCCGCGTCTTCCGGAAGGTTTTTGGCAGCCAGTTCGCACATTTTCGGGCTAATGTCGTTCAAGTGCCACTGCGCTGATCCGAATTTTGAAGCCAATTCCGAAGTGAGAAAGCCGGTTCCGCAACCTATTTCCAAAATATTTTTTACAGACGCTGGTTCCGGCGCAAAATCTTCGATTATGTCGGCAAGGGTAGAGGCTATCTCGCGCTGTACGAACGCGTGCCGCGAATACGACTCTCCCGCGGATTTTTCAAAGCCGCCGCGCATTTTTGAAATTCTCCGCGACACGGCAGAAAGCGCCACTCCGAAAATCGGCACGTTCAAGTGGTCGCCCTCGCAGACGCGCAAGCCGTCGCCCCACGCGCGCTTCAGATTTTCAAGAGGGAAAATCCTGTCGCTGCGCGACGCGATAAAAACGTCCCAAGCTTCCGGGGAACCGGGGCGCAGCTTAAAAGCCGACTTTAAAAACGCGAGCTCTTCGGCAAGCTCACCCGGATCCCTCGACGCGAGCAGCCCCCCCGATTCCGAAAATTCCGAAGCCCCGCCGCAAACCCGCCTGAAAAACTTGTCTCTAACTGAGGCGTCGAAGCGAGCGAGAGTCCTTTCAAAGGCCTGTTCCGGAATGCCTCTCAAGTCGTCAACCGGATACGGCGAACCGTTTATGGCGATCCGCATGAAAGCCTTTCCTGTCTTTTCCGCGAGGAAATCGGCCACCCACACCCCGAAAGACCAGGCGATAACGGCGATTTTTTTATACGCCCCGAAGTCGAAATCCGTATCCAGCCCGCGATAATCGAAAAACAGCGCAGTATCGCAATCGCCGGGAATGCCCGAACGCGACAAAATATTCCCGTCACATGCAAAGCCTCCGAAAAACGCAATAAGTGTGCGAGAGCCGGTGCGTTTAATCCACTTATATTTCATGCGAGCCTCCCTCCGCCGGCAAAGGCGTTAAAAGCCGAAGCCGCCGCCAGCGCGTCCTCCGCCGAATGAGCCGCCGTAAACGAAAAGCGCAAACGCTCCGTACCTTTGGGAACCGTCGGGTGGCGTATGGCGGGGACAAAAAAACCCGCTTCCGCCATTGCGCCGGAAACGGCAGCGGCCGCCGCCGCGCCCCCCGCGACCCTCGCAGGAACTATCTGGGAATCTCCGCCGGCCGCACCGCGCACCGCCCTCCTAAAAATTTCGGAGATTTCCATTAAGTGGCGCCTTTGTTCGCCCATGGAAAATATTTTACCGCATATAAATTTGGACCACATTGCCGCAATCGGCGAAAGGGCCGTGGAAAATATAAAGGTGCGGCATTTGTTTACAATCATTTCCCGCGTCTCCTCAGAACAAATCGCGAATGCCCCCTCCGAAGCGGCTGCTTTGCCGAGCGTGCACATTACCGCGTCAATCTCGCCCAGCAGCCCCGAATCGGCGCAACGCCCAAGCCCCCTTTCGCCAAAAATGCCGAACGAATGCGCCTCGTCTATGTACAAAAACGCCCCGTATTTTTTTTTCAAGGCGACAAGCCTTTCAATGTCGCAAAAATCCCCGTCCATGCTGAACACGGATTCCGTGACGATGTAAATGTCCTTAAATTCCCCCCTCCGCTTCTCCAAAATTTCGTCGAGGCGGTCGATATCGTTATGAGGGAAGCGCATCCATTTGGCGTCCGTAAGCCTGAGCGCATCGATGAGGCTCGCGTGCGAAAGCCTGTCGGCGACGACAAGGTCGCCCGAAGCTGCCAGCGCAGGAATTATCCCGGAATTTGCGTGGTATCCGCAATTGAAAAGAAGGCACGCTCTCCGAACCCCGCATGCCCCGGAATAAACCCCGCCCATGAAATCTTCAAAATCAGCATGCGCGAACGAATTGCACCCGAGAAGGCGCGACGAAAGCGATCCCATTAAAAAGCGGTTGGAACCCGCTTGCTCCGCAAAAAATTCCCGCTGCAAATCGACGCGGGAAGACAGGCCGAGGTAGTCGTTGCTGGAAAAGTCCGCGTATTTGCGGCCGTTTTTACATATCTTCGCCCCGCAAACGACGGCGTTTTCAACGCTGCGGTACGTTCCCGTCCTCCTGAGCGATTCCAATCTGTCTGCAAAACGGCCCATTTTTTTATCCGACAACTTTCGACACGGCATCCGTCACTGTCCGAAGTTCGCTTTCGGATATTACATACGGAGGCATCGTATACAACAATTTTCCGAAAGGCCTCAGCCATACGCCGTTTTCAACAAGCCTCTCCTGAACGGCAGGAACATCTATCGGTTCGCGCATCTCCAAAACGCCGATTGCGCCCAGAACGCGCACGTCGGCTACAGCCGCGCTGTTTTTCAACGGTTCCAAACCACGCTTTAGCCCGCTTTCTATTTTTAAAACCTTTTCCAAAATATTTCCGTTTCGGGCGATATCCAATGCGGCGTTAGCGGCGGCGCACGCGAGTGGATTTCCCATAAAAGTCGGGCCGTGCATGAAAGCGCCCGCTTCGGAATCGGAAATGGCATCGGCTATTTTTTCATCGGCCAAGGTCGCCGCAAAGCTCATGTATCCGCCGGTTAGTGCCTTGCCCACGCACATGATGTCGGGTTCGGTTTCCGCCCAATGGCACGCGAACATTTTCCCGGAACGCCAAAATCCGGTCGCAATTTCGTCGAATATTAAAAGGACGCCGCAAGCCTCGCAAAGTTTTTTGAGCTCGCGCAAGTACTGCGGATGGTAAAAGCGCATTCCTCCGGCGCCCTGCACCACAGGCTCGAGAATCACCGCCGCAATCTCGGACGAGCTTTCGTTAAGAAGCCGGCGCATTGGGGATATGTCGTCGGGATTCCACTCGCCCCCAAATTTAGACTCGGGGCGGGGGACGAAAAAGTTTATCGGCAACCCGCCGGAAAACAGCGAGTGCATTCCGTTTACCGGGTCGCACACCGACATCGCGTGCCATGTGTCGCCGTGGTAGCCGCCCCGGACGGTGGCGAATTTCGTCTTGTTGCGGTCGCCGAGCGCGCGCCAATATTGCAGTGCCATCTTCATTGCGACTTCCACGGAAACAGAACCGGAATCGCAAAAAAACACCTTTTGAAGGTTTCGGGGAGTCATTTCCACGAGTTTTTCCGCGAGCTTTACCGCCCCTTCGTGGGTAAGTCCTCCGAACATCACATGGCTCATTTTTTTCAGCTGTTCCGAAACGGCGGCGTCGATTTTTGGATTGCGGTAGCCGTATGCGACCGCCCACCACGAAGACATGCCGTCTATAACCTTCCTGCCGTCGGCAAGCTTAAGCCAAACGCCCTCGGCCGACTCCACGAAATACGGGCGCTGCGGATTTTTCATGCCCGCGTACGGGTGCCAAACATGGCGCATATCGAAATCAACCAAGCCCTCAATATTCATATCCCAACCTTGAAAGCATTTTAAAGTCTTCGTCTATCGACGAACCCACCGTCGTGAGCATGTCGCCCATTAGTATTGCGCTCGCCCCCGAACGCAAAGCCGTTTCCTGAAAGTCCCTTATGGCCGATCTTCCCCCCGCAAAGCGTATGTGGGCCCTCGGATTCATAAGCCTGAACACCGCAAAAGCCAAAAGTATTTCGTCGCGCGTAAGCGGAGGAGTGTTTTCAAGGGGCGTGCCTTTTATCGGTTGGAGAATGTTTAACGGTATCGAATCGACTCCGAGCCCGGCAAGGGTGTCGGCAAGCTCCACCCTTTGGGCGTATGTCTCGCCCATTCCTATGATTCCGCCGCTGCAAATGCTTAACCCGGCGCTGCGGGCCGCCTTAATGGCGACTATTTTGTCGCCGATTGTATGCGTCGTGCACAGGCTCGGAAAATACGACGGCGCGGTTTCGAGATTGCAATGGAAACGCGTCATGCCAGCGGCTGCGAGACGTTCAAACTGATGCCTGCCGAGAAGCCCGAAAGAGCCGCACAGCTCTATTCCGCCCGCGTCGCGGATAAGCGAAAATGCTTCGCACAACTTTTGGATATCGGAATCGGAAACCGTGCGGCCGCTTGTCACGAGCGAAAACCTGCGTATGCCCTTTCCCCTGTAATACTCCGCCCTCTCGAGCGCCGAATCCGCGGATACATATCCGTAAACGCCGCATCCCGTACGGTATCTAGCCGACTGCGCGCACCACTTGCAGTCTTCAGTGCATTTGCCCGAACGGGCGTTCATGATCGAGCATGTGTCGACCGAGCGGCCGAGGAAGTGGGCGCGAACCTTGTCGGCCTCCGCGCATATATCTTCGACGGAAAACCGTTTAGGCAGCGATTCTGCGTCGCCGCGCGACAGCCTTCCCCCTCCTATTATTTTTGCGGAAATATCCATGGTTCGAAACAGCCAATCAAACCAGATTTTAGCGCCGTGTCAATATTTCGAACCTTAAAAAAATCTTGAAAACGCGCGCGCCTAAACTACAAGTTTTCCCAATTATGAAATTTTCGAAATACCACGCCCTTGGAAACGACTATCTCGTGCTTGACCCCGCCGACTGCAAAAAGATGCCTGAAGGCTCCGACGTCGTCAAAATATGCCACCGCAATTTCGGACTCGGTTCCGACGGCATTTTGTACGGACCCGAAAAGTCAGACAGGGCGGACTTTAAGCTGAGAATTCTCAATCCCGACGCTTCGGAGGCGGAAAAGAGCGGAAACGGCCTGCGCATATTTTCGCGCTACCTCTTCGACACAAAACGCGTGGAAAGCGGCGCTCCGTTTACTGTCGATACGCTCGGGGGCGTCGTAAAGTGCGTCGTATCCGACGGCGGAAACACTATAACGGTAGAAATGGGGCGGGCGAGTTTCGACTCGAAAAAAATTCCCGTATTGGGCGAAGGCGGCGAAGTCATAAACAGGGAATTTGAAATCGGCGGGAAAGCATACAAATACTGCTGCGCAACCGTCGGCAACCCTCACTGCGTGCTTCCCATGGAAAACGCCACCCCTGAACTCGCGAGGGAAATAGGCCCGGTTATCGAAAACATGACGGCTCTGTTCCCCAACCGAACGAACGTCCAACTTCTCCAGGTGCTTGACCGCAACAATATTAAAATAGAAATTTGGGAGCGCGGCGCCGGATACACGCTCGCTTCTGGAAGTTCGTCGAGCGCGGCCGCGGCCGTCGCTCGAAGGCTTGGGTTGTGCGACAACGACATCACCGTACACATGCAGGGAGGCCTGCTTTCAATCAGGATTGCGCCCGACTACTCCATAACCATGAGCGGCCCTGCGACAAAGGTCGGCGTTTACGAAATGAGCCCGTCCGTACTCTCTCAAAACCTTCCTCCTAAAATCTAAATAGCCATTATTATTTAGCGCGCCATAAAACGGCGCGTTTTTTTTGATTTTTACGCCGGAAACGGCCCCACGCCCTTCCGGCAATGGATTGCCGGACACGCGCCGCGGTACGCCTCCCCTTCAATGCTTTGCGCGCGCTAAAAAAATAACCTTTACTTTAAAGCCCGTATAGTGTCAGAATCAGCAAAAGGGCACCGAAATGTCCGCGGCGGAAAAACCGATTTTCAACCCTGCTAATGCGTTGGAATTTAAGTTATTGCAGCCGCGCGTTTCCGAATCGGATTTCAAACACCTGAGACAAGGAATGAAATGCAGCATATGCAAAAGTGCGTAAAAATAACACTGGCCGCGGCCGTCGCAACCGCCTTGTGCGACGCCTTTTGCGCCCAAACCGTATTCGTATCTCCTAATGGTTCTGACACCGTCGGGACCGGAACCGAAGAAAAACCGTTTGCATCTCTCTCCAAGGCGATTGAGGTTTTTTGCGCGGCGGAACCAGGCGATTTTGAAATACGCATTGCAGAGGGGGAATATTATTTCGACAAGGGCATATCCATACTGCCCCGCCACACTAAAGGCAAAACGCTTTCAATAACCGGCCCGAAATTCTCCAGCGAGCCGAAGGTGCGCCTTATCGGAGGCATAAAAATAGAAGCGATAAATCTCGAAAGGGTTTCCGACAAAAACGTGCTGTCAAAAATCCCAGCCGACGCCCGCGGGGCGCTGTATAAAATAGACCTAAAAAAATTCGGTGTTAAGAAACTCGGTGAAGTAATAAGGCTCGGCTGGGGCTCGTGGAATTCGCGTCCGATAGAAAGCGAAGCGTTTCTGAACAGAAAGCCGATGGTTCCGGCGCGCTACCCGAACAACGACTCGCTTTTAAAGATAGGAAAGGTTTTCGACCCGGGATCGATTACGCATTTTGTAGGAAGCGACGCATACGTACCATTGAAAAATGAGAATCGGCGCGGCGCGACATTCGGATACGACTTTGACCGTCCGGCGCGCTGGGCGAACGCCCAAGATGCGTTTTTGCGCGGAAATTTTTCCGTGGGCTGGGCCTACGACCAAATTAAAATAAAAAAAATAGACACGGCCGCAAAGACTATAACCCTGTCGGACTTTCACGCATACGGAGTGCGCTCGAATACGCCTCCGAAGGGTTCTCGCGATTACGCCGACAGGGCGGGGCTTGAAGTCAGGGGATACCAGGTTTTCAACCTCATCGAGGAACTCGACATGCCGGGAGAGTATTTTATCGACCGCAAAAATTTAGTATTTTACACCATCCTTGAATCGAAGCCCAAAGACGGCGACTGTTTCTATTTTTCTCTGCTTCCAGACCCCATATTATCCATTTCGGGATCCGAAAACATAAAGATACAAAACATAGAATTTTCCGTGACGCGCAACTCTCCGATAAGGGGCGAATTTTGCCGCAACATAGAAATAAACAAGTGCTTCTTTCGCTCCTGCGGGAGGCCGATGGTTCTCAACGGCGTCAGCCTCAAAAGGCGCGACGAAAGCGACTATTCGTCCCGCATGTCAAAAAACAACAAGATATTAAACTGCAAATTTTTCGACAACGCCACCGGTGGCGCGGCGATAGGCGGAGGCAACAGGCGCACGCTTGAAAGTTCGAACGTGCTCATATCCAACTGCACTTTTAACAAAAACTCCCTGCGGGTCTTTTGCGGGAGCTACGCGCTTAGCATATCCGGCGTCGGCGTGCGTTTTGCGAACTCCCGCATATCGAACCAACGCCAATCCACTCTCGTATTCACCGGCAACAACCATATCATAGAAAAAAACATCTTCGAGCGCTGCTGCGAATTCGCAAACGACTACGGGGTTGTGTACACCTATTCCAACCTCGCGCAGCTCGGAAATGTGATACGGTATAATTTCTTCACAAACAACCGCTCAAATTTCGGGCCTTCGGCCGGGGTGTACGTTGACGAATCCAATGCCGGAGTCCTTGTGTCACACAATATATTCTGCAACACGGGCAACAATGCGGGCGCTTCGAGCTTCGGGGCCGTATATATCCACGGCGGCTGCGAAACACGCGCCGAAAAAAACATATTCATAAACTGCAAGTCGGCTTTCGGCTCGCAAACATGGACCGACGAAAAATACGCAAAAAAGCTGCAAGGCGAGGCAAAGTGGAGGGCCAGCATAGACATCGAAAACGGCCCCTACCACAAAGCCTACCCACGGCTTTCGCGCATTCTCGATCCGTCGGAGCCGAGAATAAACTACGCATTCCACAACAAGATATTCAATTCGTCGATGGCTCTAAACGGGCTTCTTCTCCTTTACGGGAACTCGTACATAAGCCCCTCAGATGCCAAAGCGGTTCGCAATAATCAGCACCTAACTTTGCGGGACGTTAAAAAATATTTCGGGAACGATCCGCTCGTAAAGCATATACTGAGCCGCGACATAGGCCCGCACTAATCCTCCTAGCAAAATGTATCGCAAAAAAACGATTTTTTCAAAAAAAGATGTTGAAATTCCGCAAAATCGAAGCATTATCGAAAGCCAAATTTTAATTAAAGGAACACAATGCCCAGAGAAATAGTTATAATAGAATGCACCGAAGCGCGCAAGGAAGGCAAGTCGCCGTCGCGCTATATGACTACGCGCAATCCGCGCAAGCCGGACGGCAAGAAGGTTGAAAAGATGAAATACAACCCTTCTTTAAAACGCAGAACTCTGCATAAGGAAATTAAGAAATAGGATTCATTTCCGCACGACTTTGCCAGCCCGCTTACAAAAGCGGGCTTTTTTATTTATTATCCGCCCGAGAGAAAGCCCAACAACCTTCTTCCCTCTCCAAGAAGTGGCGTATTTAATACCTCCTCCGCTTTTAAATTCCCATATTTGGGCTATACAATAAAACTCCGGCATACATGCAGCCATATTCCTAAAAACGACAAGCGCGTAAGGTTGTCGCACGGCTCTCATTTTGCCGGCATAATCCCGCGTCAAAAGAAACGAGTCCGCGCCTTTTTATTTTCACGCAAGGCGCAAAAACACCATAGCCTGCCTTATCCATTTCCGCCGAAAAAAAGAGCATACCCGTAAGAATACGCGTATGCCCTCCAAAATTTTTCAGACAAGCAGAAATTAATCGAAATCGGAAATCTCCGCAAACGAGCGAATTGAATAGTCCTTATTTATCCGGCGCATCATTCCCGCGAGAACCCCGCCGGGCCCGCATTCAAAAAACTGGTCTATTCCAAGCTTTGCAGCGTTGTTGACGCAATCCTCCCAACGGACTGTGCTGGTTATCTGTTTGACGAGGTTTACCTTAATATCGGCGGGTTCCGAAACCCTGCCCCCGGTGACATTCGTAAAGACCGCAACATTCGGAACTCCAAATTCAAACGGGTCTATAAAATTTGCAAAAGCGTCGCGCGCAGGCTTCATGAGACGACTGTGGTACGCCCCAGCCACCTTAAGCGGAACCACCATCTTAAAATCCTTGCGCTCTTTTGCAGCGTCAACCGCACGCGCCACATTGTCGGCGGCTCCAGATATGACGATTTGTCCGGGACAATTCAAATTAGACATGTCGATATCAAATTCCGCGCAATATTCCTGGACCTTTTCGACGGTTCCACCTATCAAACTTGCCATTGCGCCCCTCTCCGCATCGCACGCCTCCTGCATAAGCCTGCCGCGTTCGGCCACTATCTTCAAGCCGTCCTCAAATGTGTATGTTCCGGCAATTGCATGAGCCGTCAGCTCTCCGAGCGACAAGCCGAGAGCCGCAGATATATCGCCGAGCATTCCCCTCTCTTTAAGGACTTGCACCACCGCGATTCCGTGAACGTATAAAGCCGGTTGGCAAATGCTGGTTTTTGTCAAATCGGAAATCGGCCCCTCGAAACAATATCTCGACAGTTTGAAACCGAGAGTGTCGTCGGCGCACTGGAATAGTTCCTTTACCGACCCATAGTTGTCATACAGAGTTTTCGCCATTCCGACGCTTTGCGCTCCCTGGCCCGAGAACAATAATCCTACTTTCATATCTACCTTCCGATGTTATTTACACTGTTCCGAAATAGCCTTTGCTATGTCCTCCGAAAGCATTCCAACTGCCTTGCATACCGACTCCACATACGAGGAATATGTATTTCCGCACGGCACTTTAAACGAAAAATCCCTCGCAACGCGCACATTCGAATCCGCGGAGTCCAACTGCCACTTACCCTTAAACGACAAGTCCCCTCCGAGTGGTCCCACGCAGTCGTAAACGAACACTTTGAGGTTCAGAGCGTCCGGCGAAACAAAAGGATATGCGAACATATCTATATTTTTCGACGCTCCTATGATGTCGTCGATGAGCACGCGCGTAAAACCGCTCTGCACAGACTCTGCCCACCTGTTAAACTCCGACAGCTCTACCGTCCCCCCCCCGCCGAGCGTCACAATCTGGTTGCGCGACATATAAGACGGCGTCGTTATCGGCATTAGGTTTATCCTAACGCGTTTTTTTACATCAACCGTGCCTACGGGTTTTGCGCGCATCATATAAAATACGGTGGGATCGTCCTTGGGTTCGAGAAACCCGCCCAAACACGAACACAACAACGGCGCAAAAACGGCCATGAGTGCGATTCCCGCAAAATTTGCCTTATTCATCTATATTGCCCTTTTGATTTTTGAGTTTACCCGTTAAAAGCGCGCTCGGATTGCGTTCAAGATAGTCCGTAAGATTCGAAATCGAATTTAACGATTCGTTCAAAGAGCGTATCAAAACAGCCAATTCGTAGCGTAGCGGAGACTGCGGAGCCACGATGGTGTCTATGTTTTTTAGCACGCTGTCGAGCTTTGAAAAAGTGTTTTTCCCCGCCGCCGAAAGCGACTTTAATTCGTCGTCCGCCGACACCGCAAAGGCGTCCGCACTCTTTAAGAACGCGTTCAAGTTTTTGGCGACCGCCTTCAGCTCCGGATCGGAAACAACGCTGTCGGCGTGCTGCACGAGCCTGTCCGACTTTTCAATTAGCCTGCTCAAACCGCCAGGGATTTCCGACAAATGCGGATTCGACGTTATTGCATTCAGATTTTCGACAACCTTCTCCACATTGTCGCCTATCGACTTAAAGTCTATCTCGGAAATTTGCACTATGGTTTTCTCGACAGCCTTTGCAAGTTCCGCAAGGCCCGACTTGGCGCTCGGAATTTCGATGTAATCGTTCGGCCCCCTATACTTTAAATGATAGTTTTCGTCAGGCTCCCCGAGAAAATCGAGCTCTATGTAGAGCATTCCTGTGACTATGCTCTGGTAGTTTAATTTCGCCCTAAGCCCGTCGGCGATTTGCGCCTGAATCCATGTGTCGAAATCGCCGACCACCCCGCTCGCCTTGCGGCGGAGCATGTCTATGTCTATCGAATACACGACGGCTGTAGAGCTTTCGCGTATCGTCTTTGAGGACGATGCTATCAGTATGCGCTCAACCTTGCCTATCGGAACGCCCTTGTATTTCAGCGGCGCGCCGACATCCAAACCGTTGACGCTTTCGGAAAAAAGCGAAACGAACGTTTCGGTCTTGGCAAAAAATTTCGCTGCGCCGAAAATCATGACAGACGCCACCGATATTACTGCCGCGCCCAATACAAACATTCCGATGGCAACCGGACTTACGTTGTTTTTAATTTGCATATCAACCTTCCTTTTGCATTCGCGGATCGACACCCCGGTTTAGAAAAATCCTAACATCCTTATTGTCGGAATTCAAAAGTTCCCGCGGGGCGCCCACGGCGGACTGAGTCTTTGCGGCCGTGTCGAGAAAAATCGCCCGATCAGCTATTGCGAATATGCTCGCAAGTTCGTGCGACACCACCACGACGGTCGCCCCCAGCGAATCGCGCATTCTGACAATCAGCTCGTCGAGCCTGTGCGACGACACCGGATCGAGCCCGGCCGACGGCTCGTCAAAAAAAAGCACGAGCGGATCGAGCGCTATCGCCCTTGCCAAACCCGCCCGCTTGCACATGCCGCCGCTTATTTCCGAGGGATAAAATGACCCAAACCCGTTTAAACCGACAAGTGAAAGCTTCAAATCGACAATGTCCGCGGCGTCGCGCGCCGATATTTTTGTAAACTCGCGAAGAGGAAGCGAAACGTTTTCCGCAAGAGTCATCGACGACCACAGCGCACCGCTTTGGTAGAGCACCCCGAACTGGCGTAACATTTCCATTTTTTCGGTTTCCGGCGCGTCCGAAAAATTCTTCCCTCTGAAGTATATCGTACCCTTTGCGGGTTTTAAGAGGCCTATCATATGCCTTAAAAGAGTGCTTTTGCCGCACCCGCTTCCGCCCATTATAAAAAATATCTCACCTTTTCTGACGGAAAAATTCAAATCGCGCATAACCACGTAATCGCCGTATGCCATCGTCAGGTTCTCTATCCTGAATATATCGTCGGCGCAATCCGCTATATTTTCAGATTCCGGAGGGATATCGGATTTTGTGGAACTTTCAATCATATGTCGAAAATTGCAAATATCACGGCGAATATAGCATCCGCCACTATAATCCAAGTTATGCTGTGAACTACGCTTGAAGTCGTCGCCATGCCGACCCCAGACGAACTGTTGTCGCATTTAAGACCCATGCTGCAGCCGATGCAAGCTACGATTATCCCGAATACGAGACTTTTCCCGACGCCTGTCGTTATCTGAACAATATTGAGGGCCGCAAGAGTCCTGTTGGCGTATTGGTCATAGCTAATGTCAAACATTCCGGCGCCTATCACGAAACCGCCCAACATGCCGATAACATCTGCAAAGACCGTGAGAAGCGGAAACATAAGCACAAGCGCTATTATGCGCGGAAGAACCAGAAATTCTATCGGAGATATGCCGAACGTCCTGAACGCCGAAATCTCTTCGTTTACCTTCATCGACCCGAGCTCTGCGGCAAATGCTGCGCCTGTGCGGCCGCTCATTACTATGCCCACCATTATCGCCCCCATCTCGCGGCACATCGCAATTCCCACCAAATCGGCGACGAATATTTCTGAACCGTATTTCGCCAACTGTATCGCTCCAACAAACGCCAAAATAAGCCCCACTAAAAAACTTATGAGCGCGACTATCGGAAGCGCGGCCGGACCTGTCGCCTGCATTACAGCCAAAAGATCCGATCCCCTATAACGCGCCCTGCCGAACAGCGCTTTAAACGCAGCGATTGTGACCTCTCCAACAAATCCGCAACTTTCGGCCATAGAGTCGGCAAACCTTATCGCGCGCGTGCCGAGGCTGTTTATTATGTTAAAGCGGACCTCCGACTTCTTTGCGGCGTCCGCCTCGGGAACGGCGACAGCGAGCCTAAGCAATTCGCGCGGCCCTTCGGGCAGGGAGTCGAAATCAAAAGATATCCCGTATTGAGAGCAAACCTCATAGCACCTGAACAGCATGCATATCAACGCCGAATCGTACGCTTTAAGCCCTGAAGTGTCGAACGACAGCCCCTTTATCTCGGGCGTAATTTCGCGCTGTATTTTCGCCACGCTTGTGCGGCGCCGAGAAAGAAGCCATACCCCCGCGATTTGCATTACCGCGGAATCTCCGTCAACAACTATCCTCGCCGTAGCAGAAATCTCGCCGCCGCGCGTCTTCTTATTGAATGACTTTGAAAAAAATCCGAACACTTTGCAGAACTTTCCCCATAATCTTCCATATCTAATTAAAAATAGAAAGCTTTTTTTGCGCGACCCCAACGGCGCGAAACAAACAAACGCTCCGGTGCAACCGGCAAAAAAAATCCCTCCACACACAGCGCAAAAAGCAATCTGTTCCCCGAATACCCGTTATAAATCCGGACGCGCAGGGAAAAAACAAGCACCCAACCGCAAGCCGCTCAGCACCCTGCGAAGAACCGAGGTTTTAACCTTGATTCAAACGGCTAAAAAATCAAATACGAAAATTTCGCAAAAGCACGCCCTGAATCCCCATGCAGCCAATGCCGCCGGCCGCACCGCAAACGCCGCCTCTCTACGGCATGACGGCAAATGCGCTCAGTCT
Source organism: uncultured Opitutales bacterium (assembly GCA_944389195.1). Lineage (GTDB taxonomy): Bacteria > Verrucomicrobiota > Verrucomicrobiia > Opitutales > Intestinicryptomonadaceae > Merdousia. Next base: position 5,407 of record CALXLM010000003.1, on the reverse strand, counting down.
TTTGAAATTCCCCATTTCTTTCGCAAATGCGCCTCAAGCGGAGAGAACATGACTTTATCTACAACCAGCCCTATCATTATCACGACGCACATGACGCCGATCACCTGATTCATTTCCATCAATTCCCGCCCGTAATGAAGCAGCTGCCCCAATCCGAACCCGGTGAGAATCGTCACGTATATCTCGGCAGCCATAAGCGAGCGCCATGCAAATGCCCACCCCTGCTTCATGCCGCCCAAAATGCTCGGAAACGCCGCAGGAAGGATTACCTTAATCCACGTGTGCATTCCGCTCGACCCCATCGTGCGGGCTGCCCGAAGATATATGGGAGGTATGTTTTTGACGCCGTGCTCTGTTGCCAATATCATCGACCACACCGTGCCCATGACCACCACAAAAAGCATCGCAGATTCCTCCTGACCGAACCACATTATCGCAAGAGGAACCCAGCAAACGCTCGGAAGGGCTTGCAGACCGAGCGCCAAAAGCCCGACAGTATCCTTGAAAAAATTGAAGCGCGAACACAGCATTCCGACGGGTATGCCTATTCCCAAACCGATTGCATATCCCATGAGAAGGCGCTTGATGGTGACCCATATCGCCGCCGGCAAAGTGCCGTCGATCGTCGAGTTCCATATATAGCCTGCGACATCAGACGGCGGAGGCAAAATGTATTCAAAAAGGCCGTATTTTCTTACGGCGATCTCCCATACGGCGATAAGCACGCAAAAAGTCGCAATCGAAACCGTCCAACGTTTGTAGTTAGAAAATTTCATTACTCTGACACCGCCCTTCCGAACTGGTTTTTCAAGAACGAGGTTATCTCCGAAGCGTGCGACGTTAACGCTGGATCGTTTATATCGCGCGGCCGCGGAAGCTCTATGTCGAAAGTCTTTACTATTCTGCCAGGATGTGGCGAAAACAGAACTACTCTGTCGCCCAAACACACGGCTTCGCGAATGTTGTGCGTCACAAACAGTATCGTCTTTTTGCGTTTTTCCCAGATAAGCTGTATTTCGCCGTAAAGCTGTTCGCGAGTAAGAGCGTCGAGAGCCCCAAAAGTTTCGTCCATAAGCAAGATGCGGGGATTGGGCGCAAGCGAACGCGCCAATGCCACGCGCTGGCGCATGCCTCCCGACAATTCGTGTATCGACGCCCGCTCGAATTTTTCGAGACCGACAAGATGCAGATAGAACTTTGCCACCTCCCTGCGTTCCGGATCCGTCAAATTAGGCTTTAATTTCAATCCGAAAAGAACGTTGCCCATTACGTCGAGCCACGGGAAAAGCGCATGCTCCTGAAACATCACCATTCTATCGCGTCCGGGCCCAGTGACGGGGGAATCCTCCACCAATATTTGGCCGCAGTCGGGCTTTTCCAAGCCCGCAACGAGATTTAAAAGAGTTGACTTCCCGCACCCGCTCGGCCCAACGAGACACACGAATTCGCCCTCGCCCACCGCGAGGGAAACGTCTTTTAGAGCCTCGACTTTCCCCTGCGCAGAATCAAACGTTTTGCTCACATTCTTGACGGAGAGCTTAGCCGTCACATTTTGCAGTTCCGCATTTACGCTCATTTTTTGTTTTCCACATAGATCGGGTTCATGTCTATCTTGCGTTTTAGGAAACCGCACTTGTACGCATAATCGCAAAATTTCTGAAGTTCGACCTTGTTTACTTCGGAAGTAAACGTCAGGCGCGGCCACGAGGACTTCACGAGATCCTCTGAAATTTTTCCGCCTGTCAAAGCTTCAAGCTCCATGCGCGCAAGTTTTTGCGCCTCCTGCGGGTTTTTATTAATCCAGTCGGTAAGCTCCTTGTGGGCACGCACAAATTTCTCAACAAGTCCGGGATATTTTTTCAGAGTTCTGTTGCAAGTGACAAGAATCGTCGTCACAGCCTCTTTCTGTTCGAGAAAAATTTTTCCACCGGCCTCCTTCTCGAGGCGGGTCACCCACGGCTCGACAGTCCAAACCGCATCGAGTTCACCCTGTTTAAACAGAGGAAGCTGCTCCGGATTCGCGGTCGCTATGACCTGCGCATCACCCGACGTAAGCTTTACCTTCATGCCGTTTTCAATAAGCCATGCCCTACACGCTACGTCCTGCGTATTGCCGAGCTGCGGCGTTCCTATCTTTTTCCCCTTGAAATCCGAAGGCTTTGCTATCTTGAGATTCGGATTGACCACGAGCGCCGCACCCCCGTCCGCCGAACCGGCAAGAATTTTTATGTCCCTTCCCCTGGTTTTCGCGAACGCATTGATGGCGGGATTTGGCCCCACATAGGTAATGTCCACCGCACCAGCGAACATTGATTCCATCGCGCTGGGCCCCGCATTGAACAAACGCCATTTCAATTCGACGTCACTGCCAAGCCTTTCCTCGAACCAACCTTTTCCCTGCCTGCTAAGCTGGTGTGCCACAAGCGCCTGCGCGTGTGAAATATTCGGGAAATGCCCGACTTGCAGTACGACCTTTTCAGCCGCCGCAGCTTCTAAGAGCATAAAAAACGACAACGAGAAAAATGGCAAAAGTTTTGTAAAATTTTTCATACCGGCATTTAAAAATTATGTATCGAATGGATTTTCCCTATTTATAAAAACATTTCAAGCATTAATAAACGACCCTTCTCGACCGCCCGTTTCCCCTATTATTGTATTGCCCGAGTTCGCCATAAAAAACACCGACGCTGTAAATATATTTCTGCGCAGCCATTTTAGCAATTTGTGGACAATTTCAGAATTACCGTTTCTCAAAGCGGTTTTTTTAAGCCACCCCAATCGTTATCTAAAATCTTTGCCAATTCCTCCGCCGAAATTTGCTGCGACGAATACTCGATAAGCCTGTATTTTAAATTAAACTTCTCAAAATGGCGCCTCCAAATTTCTGTCTGGTTAAACACGTCCAAACCCGGAAGATAAGAGCATAACGGTCTATTGCGCCCTGTTTTCGGGATTCCGACGGGGTTAAGAAGCGCGATTTTCGACTTTTGCAAAACATCGTCGTCCGACAACGACGCCCTATTTCCGCATAAAATCACAATATCGTACCCTGCGACCTCATTTAAAAGTTCCCGATAATCCCCATCTCTAAAAACGTCAACAGAGATATTGCCGGCAGATAAAGCGACGGCATGGCGCAAAGTCTTTCCGCAATATTCGCCCAGCACGCTTTTATCGACAAACACGGCGATTTTTCTATCCGGATTTGCTTTTTCGTCCGATTGTATCCTGACGAATCCAGAAAATTTCCGTATTTGCCCGTCGCAAAATTGCAAAGCTGCAATATATCCCACCGCGCAAAATGCCGAGCACGCAAAAACGGCGAAGGCGAAAGATCTTATGGCGCAATTTAACCCTGCTTTTAACAAATAAAACAACGGGAAGGCGGACAAGGCCGCCATAGTCCACCAAAATACTTTAAAAACCAAAAGCGAACTAAAGAAATTCGAAATAAGGAACGACAATAATCCCAGCGCCCCGCCAACAGCCAGCCTAAAAGCGCGGGGCGGTAGGCTTAAACCGGCGGATATCAAAAATGCGAAAGGAAACAAAAGCACATAGAGGGCGGGCAATCCGCGCTCCGCGGCGACAAGCAGATATCCGTTGACCATTCCGGCATATCTGCGCCCATCATTCAAATTCTGATACCAGTTTATATATTCCGTCCCGGATTTGCCGCCTCCCCAACCGTTTATGGGTGCCTGCGCAAGCATTTTCAACCCACCCTGCCACAGTTCCATGCGAGCGCCTACGGAAGCGTCGCTTTTGACATAACCGGGCGACATCCTCGCAAAAAATCCTGTAGAATAGATTATAATAGATACAAGCGTTATCTTAAAAATTATAGACGGCAATATCTGCCTTGAAATACCCTGCCTAAAAAACAATGCAATTCCCACCGCCTGGCAAAGAGTCGCGGAAACAAAAGCCCCCCCTTGAATAAGTTTTTGCCAGCAAAAACCAGAGTGCGATTTCCACCGTAAACACCGATATAAATAGCGCGCGAGCCAATTTATTTTTTGGGAATTCAGTTGTTAACGGAATCAAAAAGGAGATAAACACGGCAATGAGCGCCCCCGCCACATTCGGATTTGGAAACCCCAGATCCCAACGTAAAAATTCTCCGAAATAATACACGCCGTCCATTAGCGTATGCCTATTTGGAGTTCATAAATATTAAAATCGGCAAAAAGCATCTGTATATATACTATTCTGTCCTGTCCTGTGGGGATATGCCCGGACTCGACAGCCATGCGCCTAAGCCTGTTCAAAGGAGCTGTCGGATCCTCGTTCTCCGAGACATAATACGCGCTATAACACTTGTACGGCCCCTTTTCACGAACTTCAAACGGCGGTTTTACGTTTATCTTTAAAATATTCTTAATCGGTATGCTGAATTGGTTATCTTCGGGATTTTTTGCATCGATAAATCTAACTGGCTTGGGGGTCGCACTCTGATTCAACTCAAAACGTTGAAATTTATAAATTGAAGTGAGCGCTTCGTACAAAATGGAATCGTGCGCAGAACCGTATCTAAGCGAATGTTCGTTAAGAACATCAGAATATTTCCCCGGTTTGGACGACGAATCGAAAGACAAAACGAGATAGTTTTGAATTTTTTCATTTTTAACGCAAGGAACGGTTAACGAATTTTCGGTGGATAAACCCGATAGAACTTTTCCCGAATTGTTTGAATTGTTTTTTCGGTCGAGCTTGGCAATCCACTCCTCAACCCCTTTTACTTTATAAGCCCGACTCCAAGCGTCATGCCCTTTGGCGCCTTCAAATATCGTGTACCTAAAATTAGGATTGCCGCGCATGTTTGTAATCGCAAGCTCCTGTATCCATATTTTATCGTATTCATTGTTGAATATCCATATCGGCATATCTTTGAGCTGTTTGATTTCCTCCAGAGGCATCACAGCGCAAACCGGCATTATTCCTGCAAATATTTCCGGGTTAGATAATGCCCATCTCCATACGCCGGTTCCCCCCGAACTTAATCCCGTCGCAACAATTTTATCTTCGTCTATTTTAAAGCGCCGTTTTACATCCTCTAAAATCTCATTAAAATATGGAGGTCGCGAGACCATGTCATTATCTTGAGGGGATATTACCACAAATGGATAATCGGTTCGCGTCTCAAGCAGTTTCGGCAAATCGTTTGTAAGCACGGCGTCAAGGCTTGTGCCAAATTCTCCTATCCCGCAGAGAAAAAAGACAAGCGGCAACGGTTCTTTGTCATAATTCTTTGGCAGATAAACCCAATAATGGTATGGCTGATTGTCGTGGATGTAATTCTTTGGCTTGAACTTTACCGGAAATTGCCTTCCTAATCTGTTTTTAAAATAATTCTTATCCGCGTAAGTTTCCGCAAAAAATTCATAAAAGTTTTCAATATGTTTTA
>CALXLM010000002.1 GCA_944389195.1 uncultured Opitutales bacterium | reverse complement strand
AACGCAGAGCCTATGGATACAGAAACTTTGAAAATTACAGACTGAGAGTGCTCGTAGAATGCGGGGTGAATCTATGAAAGACAAATCTAAAAAATCAACCTATTCCACAACCTTTGGTATTGACCCGAGATTTACGAAAAATAACGGAATAACAGAGGGTTTCCACCGCAAGATGAAGCTAATACATAGGCGCGCCTGCGAATACAGAAACTTTAAAAACTGCCGCCTCGGGGCGCCCGCGGAATGTGGGGTTGACCTGTAAAATACAAAAAAGCCTATACCGCAACTTTTGGTGTTGGCTCTAAACATATATCGCAAAAATTCACGCTCCGCAGTCTTTACGTTGCCCGATTTTGCGCCCATGCTTAAAGATTGCCAAGCGGGTAAAAAAAAATTTGGCACCCCCGACCGGATTCGAACCGATGTCGCCTGAATGAGGTTCAGGAGTCCTAACCACTAGACGAAGGGGGCAGACCAAATTTAAAGTAAACACTACTCCGCAAAATTCGCGCGTTTGTCAAGTTTTTCTTTCGTTAATGTCAATTATTTTTCGATTTCTTGACAAGCATTATAAACAGTGTGTACGCCTTGTCTTCTTTGAATGCAATTAATATTAGCAGAAAATGCTTGCCCTTTCCGCCCCGTTTTCCGCACTCTGCAATAACTGAATATCACATAAGGCATTGTAGTATATTTCTTATCCTCTTTGCCTCTCTCTTTTTTTAATCTTTTTCTTCCTTCTCTTATCTCGTATTTCTTCCTCATCCCACCGAGTTTGACGAAGAGCGAGTTAAATTTTAACCATTCCACGACTTTTGACGAAAAGCAAAAAATTCGGCACTTTAGCGCATGCCAGCTGTCTGAAAACGCCGTGGGAAAAATACGAAAATCGCTGGCAATCCTGTTTGGATGCCTGAGCGTTGTTTTTGCGGCAGTAGCGCTTCGCAATACGCTTCTCAAATGTGAAAATGGCTCAAAATTCGCGTCCGTATCGGAGTGCGCATGGAATGATTGCGTTGAGGCGTCGGCGCGGAAAGAGGGAAAACTGGTGTTTTTAAAATTGAAGGGATTGAACGTATTTCCGCTATCCGGAAACGCCGAAAAAATACTAAAGCGCAACTATATATCTACGGAAATATCACCCGAAACGAACCCGGCCGACTATTCGATATTAAATTATATTCTCGAAACCGCCACAAAACGCAAATGCCATTTTGAAGCGGGGATATTCTCCCCCAATCTCATACCCATCTACATGACCTCGGAAACGGCCATGCGTGGAGGACACTTCGCGCCGAACCTTGAAAACGCGATTATCGGTGCCGCAGCGCAGTTCGAAAAAAGCCCCGACACTTTAAAATCCACCGCGCGGGCCGCAGCAAGAATCGCCGACGCCCCGTCCGACTTTTCGATATCGCTCGACAACTTCAGAATGAGCGGATGCCTCAGGTTTCTCAATTCCGAAAGCGCAAGGCTATTCATATATTTCAACACCGCGCGCACCCTCAACGAGGACGCGGCCGTGCTGTCGGAAAACGCCCGCCTTGCCGCAAGAATAGGAAACGCCGACATACGCCAAATGGCTGCCCGGTCGGCGGCAGCCTCCGCCGCCGAGATGCTTTGCGCGCGGGTATCGTCAAAATCGGAAAATTCCACTTCGAAGCTTCTATTTCTGCGCGCCCTCGGCGAATCGGAATACGCGTTGAAGAACGATAAAATAAATTCGTTTTTTATGTTTTTTGCCGAAAGCATCGCCGACGCGAAAAAGCGGAAGCAAATATTGGGCGAAGCCGAATTTCCCCTTGTTAGGGATTGCGCACTTTCCGTTCCAATTCTGCTGCGCGCCTTCGACTTCACCGGCGATGAACGGTATTACAAATGCGCTGAAAAAACGGCGGAAACACTCGCAAGTGCCCTTGCCGGGCGCGGGCCTATGCCTTCCGTTCTCGGGAAAGAATCGGAAGCATCGGCCCTCGAATACGTCCTGTGCGCTCGCGCTTTCTTTGAAATGTCAAAAACGTCCGGCGAAAAGAAATGGCTGAAACATTCGCGCCGCGCCCTTCTTGAACTCGACAAGCACTTTATGACAGACATCGGCGTATGGTCGGTAAACTCGAAGGATTCCGCACTCTCAAAGATATCTAGAGTCGTGTTTACGCGCGATTCCGAAGTGCCGTCGTATGTGGGCGAAGCCGCGCAGCTCTTCTCCGAAATCGGCGGGGCTTCACCCGCGACTGCGCAAAAGCTCAAAAAGCTCGCCCTTGCCGCGGCGTCAACGGCGCCGCTGATGAGCCACCAATGGGCCTCTTTAAAACTATCGCTTCTTCCGTTATTCGAGGCCGACGCCGAGCGGCACCGCCACGGCGCAGACACGCCAACGGATCCCGGGAAAACAGCCCCGCGCTCCGCGCAAACAGCGTATTCACTAACATTTTTTTAAGACAGCAGCTTCACCCTGCGTTCATTGCGCGGTATCGAAACTGTCACCACAGTTCCAAAGCCGCGTTTGCTTTCGATGTCTATATTCCCACCGTGGGCGCGGACAATCGCATTTATTATCATCATGCCAAGCCCGTGTCCGTCGGGTTTCGTCGTAAAATACGGCTCAAAAATTCTCGAAAGGTCCTCCTCGCTTATGCCGCAACCGCTGTCGGAAAACGACAATTTGACAAAGTCGTCGTCGCTAAAGGCCCTTATCGCGACCTTTCCGCCCTGCTCCATGGACTCCATCGCGTTTTTGAGTATGTTGAAATAGAGCTGCTTCAAAAGGCCCTCGTCGGCGCATACGCTCGGAAGCGGGCTTTCAGAATCCACATCGACGGAAATGTTAAGGTTGACAAACTCCTCATTTAATATCTTAAGCGTTTCGGCCAGCGGCTTGATCGGGTCGCATTCGGCCATATTCGGACGCATCGGGCGGAGCGCCTTCAAAAAATTTTCAATAATGCCGTTCAGGCGCAAAACCTCCGACGAGCATATCTCCACCGAATCGGATATCGACGCAAGGACATCCGCGTCGATTTTGTCAGAAAATTTCATGAGCCTTCTTTTTACGAGCTGAAGGTGGATATTTATTGAGTTAAGCGGATTGCCGAGCTCGTGAGCGACGCCCGAAGCCAGATTCAATACCGAAGCGATTTTTTCGCTTTCAATTCTCTCCTCTGTCGAGCGCCTGTCCTGGGTGACGTCGTTGAGAATTACGGCGTAGGTGTCCGAACTCGAGCCGAAATTAAACGGTATTATTTGGGCGCTAAGGACGCGCGGCTCGGGATATGTTATCTTGAACTCGCGCATCACGACGCTGTCGTCGCGCGAAACTGCCGCCACCGCCTCGTCCATACCCGGAAGAAGCTTGAAAATCGACGGCCTGCCGCCGTTCAACCCCAATATGCTTTCGGCGAAATTGTTGGCGAACTGAATCTCCCCGTTTGAATCCGCAACGACTATCGCCGAAAGTATGGCGTTAAAAACAGTCTCGATGCGAGTAAGGTCGCGCGCAAGCCTCTTATTTTTTCTTATAAGCTTGCCGAGAGTCTCTTTGTCCGCCGCGTCCATGTCTTCTACTTCAATCTTTCGAGCAGGCTTGTATAATGCGCGTCGAGCGATTCCATGCGCCCGAACGCCATGACAACGCCGAGCGCTTTTTTCGCCGAATTTCTGTCGTACTTGACATACGAGCTGCGGCGCATGAAATCAGAAAGCTGCAGGCCGCCCGAAAAACGCCCTGTGCGCCCCGTCGGGAGCGTGTGGCTCGGCCCCGCTGTAAAGTCCCCCAAAACCGTCGGCGTATTTTCCCCGACAAGTATCGCGCCTGCCGTCCTTATTTTTGACGCGAGCTTTTCGGGATTTGATGCGTGAAGCTCCATGTGTTCCGGAGCTATGTAGTTGGCCACCTCAGCCGCCGCGTCCAAGTTTGGCACAAGCACAACATAGCAGCCCGCATCGACGATTTTTTTGAGTTTGTCGGCCCTGGAAAGCTTTGCGGAAAGTTTTTCTATCTGCGCGAGTACAGCCCCGACAATCCTCTTTGACGTGCATACGAGAAATATCTTTTCCCTGCCGCTTCCGTGTTCAGCCTGTGAAAGCATGTCGGCGGCTATATACCTCGGGTTGGCCGACGAATCGGCGACTACAAGCACCTCGCTCGGCCCCGGAAGGAGGTCGCATCCTATCTCGCCGAAAAGCCTCCGTTTCGCCTCTATGACAAAAGCGTTTCCCGGCCCGTAAACTTTGTCCACAGGCTTCACGGTTTCCGTTCCGACCCCCATTGCAGCCACGGCCTGCGCGCCCCCTATTTTGTATATTTCGCCGACGCCCAAAAGCGCGAGCGCGCACAAAATCCGCGAATTAACCGAACCGTCCGGCGAAGGCGGAGTGCAGACGCATATTTCCGGGCATCCCGCGATTTTTGCAAGCGTGACAGTCATTACAACGGTCGAAACCAATGGCGCGCTTCCCCCGGGTATGTATATCCCGACGCGCCTTATGGGATAAAAATTCTCGCCGACCGTAGCCCCGTGCGGATTTTTCGCCCTCCAGTTTTTAGGCTTTGAATGGGAGTGGTACGCCTTCACGCACGCTATTGCGCTGCGCATTGCGGCCTTGTCTGCCGCCGGGACCGACTTCACCGCGCATGCGATTTCCTCTTTGGAAACTTTCAATCTCTCCGGCGGAATATCGGCGCCGTCGAATTTTTTTGTAAACGCGCGCACCGCCGCATCGCCTTTTGCGCGGACTTCCGATATGACGGCGTCCACCGCCGCCACTACGCCAGCCGGCGCGGACGCCGATTTGCAGGCTTCTTTCAATTCTTCGGCAAAGCCCGCCGATTTGTAATTTAAAATTTTCATTTGCCCCACATGATCGTACAAAGGCGCACAGGAATCAAGCAGAATAAAACGCCTCAAAACAGTTCGCCCTGCGCGTCCGTCGGGCCGAACAGGTCGGAAAAACGGCTGCGCCAATCGTCTATTTTTGAAATGTAGTAGCCGGGATCGTACGGCGCGGTTTTCGGATCGTACATTGAAGTCGGTCGGGCGCGTTTCCAGTCGGGATCTCTCGGCGAAGATCCTACCGCCATATAAAAAAGCACTTTGTCTCCGACCTCCGGGCGGGGATTCATCATCAGCGCAGCCTCCATCGAAGCGCGCCTCCCCCTGCCCGTTTTGGCGACGTCGGAAGCGTACTGGGCGGGAGACTTGCTGATATATTCCCCCTTGGACAAATCCTCGACGGGCGCGCGGCCGGAAAGGATTTCGTCCTTCAAGCGCCCTATTTCCCTGAACGCCTCGTCCTCGCGCCCCAGAAGCTTATCTTTGACCATCGTTTCGGTCAGGCGGCGCAAAAACGGCTCCACCGCCCTATTTCTAAACGCCGATCCCCTGAGAGTTATTTCGCCGTCCCGCAAGAGTGCGTAATTTTTTGCCTTATAACAGAGCATGGCGTCGTATTTGCCGTCGAAATCGAGGTCCACTCCGGGCGGCAAAATCTTTTCGGCGGAGGATAAAAGCTCCTCCGGGGCGTCGAAATATTTTTCGGACGACACATATATCCCGTCGGTGTCGGCCTCGAGCACGGCGCAACCGGCGCCTTCGAAAAATTCTACGAGCTTCAACAGGATTCTGCGGCCCTCCGCAGTCACCTCGGAGGCGAGGGCGGCATCGCCGAAGGTCGCCGTCGAAAGCCCGAGATATCCGTAAAAAGAGTTTATGAGAATCTTAAAGCTTTTTTGGCGCGCGTCGAATTCGGCGCGCTGCGCGTCGTCCGCAGCCGCGCGCGCAAGCTTTTTGTACTTCAGCCTGTATTCCCTAAGGCGGCGCAGTTCCTCCAAAAATACGCCCAAATAATCGTTCCGCGGGCACCGTCCCAAAGCGAGAAGAAGGCTCGGATAAAGCGAAGCGACGTCGTAATGCAGAACCTTTTCGCGCACACCCGTGGCGAACGACTCCGAAAGCGCCCCCTCAATATATTCGCCCGCCGACGCCAACGGAAGCGCTGCGGCCGCCTTCAGGTATTTCTCAAGAAACACGCTTTCGACCTTCATTCCCGAACCGCGGAGTATGCACTCCTGCAGGGTCATCGGAAAATTCCGGACCTGCGCCACGTAAGTCGGCAGAAGTTTGTCGGCAAGCCCCGCGGTCTCGCGCAAATCGTCGGAGAGGTAGGCCCGGAAAACTTTGCGGTCGGTTTTAAACGTTTCCCCTATTTTGTCGCCGCGGATATACGTGCGGTCGCTGCGGTCGCTAATGCCGAAATGAACAGCGGAATCCTTGAGCGTGTAAGACGGCATTTCACGCGCGCTTATGTCGTAAAGCTGGACGAGTATGAGGGTGTCAACCACGGATCTGCCGGCAATGTCGCAGCGCGTATAGGCGAACATTCTTTCGGCTATCGAAATGCGGCTTTTCCTAAACGACACCCCTCCCCCGAAGCGCCCCCAATTCATGGGAACTTTTAAAAGCCTCGAACGTTCCGCAACGTACGGCAGATCGAACTTAAATATGTTGTGCCCCTCAATGGTATCGGGGTCGCGCAGGGCGATTTCGCCGGCAAGCTTTTCCAAAAGCTTGCGCTCGGCATCGTCAGTATTGTCTTCAAGCTCTAAAATTTTTTCCCCGCCGGTCCCGGATATGCCCACCGCCAAAATTCTGTCTCCCCTTCTTGAAGCCGAAGGGAAAAGACCCGCCTCTTCCGAAGCAACCTCTATGTCGAGCTGCATGCGCCTGAGCGACGAAAACGCCATTCCCGCAAACATTCTCGTCCCAACGTCCGACAGATACTGGTTTTCGACGCTTGAAATTCTGCTTAGCGGAAGCGACTTGTCGCGCGACTTCAAATATTTGTCCATATCCGAAACGCTGTCGAAAACAAACAGCGCATCCAACGGAGTCCGAGGCGAGCCGCCTTCCAGAATGCCGAGCGGCCTAATTTGGGCGCTATCGCAGCGGGCTTTCGCCGACGTCCATAAAAACGGGTTAAACTTTACGGCCGCAAGCCTGCGCCGGCCGCTTTTGTCGGCGAGGCAAAGGTGCATATATGAGCCGTCGCACCACAGGCCGCATATCGATTCCTCAATTTCGTCGCTTTGCATACGAAAATGCTTGCCGATAACGCGGATATTTTCAAACTTATTCAATCTTACTTTAAAAAAATGGGAAAAGCCAATCTTATAATGCTGGGGGCGCCGGGCAGCGGCAAAGGCACACGCGCGGTCGCCCTCTGCGAAGTTTTGGGCATCGTACAGGTGGCCACGGGAGACCTGTTCCGCAGCAATCTAAAAAACGGCACCCCTCTCGGCAAACTCGCAAAATCGTACATGGACAAGGGAGACCTTGTGCCCGACGACGTGACGGCGGCAATGGTCAAGGACCGCCTCTTGCAGCCGGACACAAAAAGCGGATTCGTTCTCGACGGATTTCCGCGAACCATCGAGCAGGCGAAAATGCTCGACTCCATTATGGACGGCTTGGGCCGTTCAATAACCGCCGTGCTGTACCTCGACGTCCCCGACGATGAAATAATAAGAAGGATATCGGGCAGAATGGTGTGCGAAAAATGCCAAACGCCCTACCACAGAATTTATACCCCCCCGAAGGCAGAGGGGATTTGCGACAAATGCGGGGGTAAACTTTACACCCGCGACGACGACAAGCCCGAGACCGTAAAAAAACGACTCGAAGTATTCCGCAGCACGACGCTGCCCCTCGTGGAATTTTACTCCGCAAGGAACCTGATTGTGCCGATTCCCCCCGAACTCTCAAAAGCGGGCGCCGTCGCCGACATGGAATCGCTCTGCGCGCGCATCGGGCTGCTCTGACGAATGCGAATATTTTTCATAGGCGACATCGTGGGCAAACCCGGCCGTAAAATTACGGCCGAAACGCTGCCGTCGATAGTCGAAAAGCTCGGGGTGGACTTTGTGGTCGCAAACGGCGAAAACTCCGCCGGGGGAAACGGCATAACAAAAAACATGGCTGAAGAGCTTTTCCGCGCCGGAATAGACGCAATAACGCTCGGAGACCATATATGGGACCAGCGCTGTTTCGAAAGCGAAATAGACTCTGTCGGCATGGTCTGCCGCCCGGCAAACATTCCGCGGTGCAATCCTGGGCGCGACTGCGTGGTCGTCGAAAAAAACGGCATGAAGCTCGGCGTTTTCTGCCTTCTCGGGCAGACCCTTATGAAAATAAAATCGGAATGCCCGTTTGAAGCCGCCTCCAGAACGGTCGAGAAGCTCGAGCCGCTGTGCGACGCCATTCTTTTGGATTTCCACGCCGAAACCACTTCGGAAAAAGTCTCGATGGGCTGGCATCTCGACGGCAGGGTGCAGGCGGTTGTCGGAACGCATACCCACATACCCACAAACGACGCCAGAATATTTCCCAAAGGCACAGCTTTTTTGTCGGACGCCGGAATGACGGGCCCTTGGAACTCCTGCCTTGGCAGAAATTGGGAGCCCATACTTCAAAAATTCATAGACGGAAGGCCGAGGTCTTTCACAATGGCCTCAGGCGACGACAGAATCTGCGCCGTCACTATAGACATAGACGCCGAATCAAAACGCGCGACCTCCATAGAGCCGTTCATATTCCCGCCCTTTCCGAACAATGCGGAATTATGGGCGGCAGCAGCGTCCGCCGGAGGCGAATCAGAAACGCAGGGCGGCGTCCATTCGGAAACGCAGGGCTGAGGCGGTTCGTGCAAATGAGAAGGCCGGCAGGACGGCGGCGCACGGCAATAGAATTCGGCAGCCAGCTTGACCGCTTTTTCCCGGCCTAAGCGCCCGCCTGCGGCGCGGGAGGAAAAACGCCAAAAGCCGGGCGGGCAATTCCGCAAAAACCGCCGGCCGCTGCCTGCAAATTCGGGAGGCCGGCTCAAACTCACTTCCCCGCCAATTTCACGTGCGCGACTATCGGATAGTGGTCCGACGGGGAAACGCCGCAATCGCTGTCAGAAAGCGTGCCGAATTTCAGCACCTTTATGCCTTTCGAAACGTAAATAAAATCGATTGGCAAATCCCCCTCGGAAACGTTTTTATATCCGTGGAAAGTCGATTTTGAAACGCCGTACGGCCTTGAGGCGGAATGCTGGCGGGCATCCACCACCATGCCGCTCGAGCGCAGAACTACGTTTGCCTCGTCGTTGCGCGTTTCGTTGAAGTCGCCGGTTATGAAGAACGGGGAATTGCCCGCTATCTCGGCTATTTTGCGAACCAGCAGCTCGGCGGCGGGCCTATGCCACTCCTTAAATTTCGACACGCACAAATGGAGATTGAAAAAATAAAATTCCGCGCCGCTTTCCCTGTCGCGGAATTCGGCCCACACGCACGACCGTATGGAATCGAAACTCTTGCCGAAACCTCGCACCGCCCTGTCGGGAGTGTCCGAAAAATAAAACTTGCCCGATTTTAGGAGAAGAAACCTGTCTTTTTTATAAAATATGGGATTGTTCATGTTCCGGAGCATCCGGTCGACGTCGGAAGCGGCGGATTTTTCCGAAACGTCGGACAGCGCCAGATCGCGCACGATGTCCCCCGCAACGGCGTAGCGGGAAGATGCGCCGGCCAGGTAGTCCACCTGGAAGCCGAACGGCTCCTGCATGCCCACGATGTCGAAATCGTGATACTCGACCAACGGCATTATCAGCGCCTTTCTCCGGTTCCAAACGGGAACGTCGGAGGGCTCCTTGCAAAACCCGACGTTAAAGCTGGCCACGTTTAATTCGCACCCGGGGGAAACGCCGGCGCTCGAACAGCCCGAAAGCGCCGCAAGGACGGGCAGCATAAAAAACGCAAGACATGCTATTCTCATTCTCATGCCGCCATTTTCCGGGCGCGCGGCAAAATGTCAAATCTCCTTTGGCGAAGCGCTTTTTTTATCGGAAAAAAATATTTTACGCTTGCAAAAGGCGGCCTTTCAAAAAATCATCTCGACATTCTAAAAGGCGTTTAATTTTTTACCATTATACAATCGCATAAATTATGGATTCTCTTCTGATAAAAGGCGGCGCGCACCTCGAGGGGGAAGTGAGCGTAGCCGGCGCAAAAAACGCATGTCTGCCGATTTTTGCGGCGACGCTCCTAACCGACCAGAAATGCGTTCTAAAAAACGTTCCCGAACTTAGCGACGTGCGCTTTATGGCGGAAATAGTCGCCGAAATGGGAGCCGAAGTGTCAAACCCGGCAAAGGGCGTATGGGAGATACAGGCTAAAAACCTGTCGCATGTGGCTCCATACGACCTCGTGCGAAAGATGAGGGCGAGCATATGCCTGCTCGGACCCCTAACGGCCCGCCTGCGCAAAGCGGAAGTTTCGCTTCCGGGAGGCTGCGTAATAGGGGCCAGGCCCGTTGACCTGCACATCAAGGGCCTGCGCGCGCTGGGTTGCGGGGTTGAAATAGAGCGCGGTTTCATATGCGTAGATGCCAAGAAAATGCGCGGGGCGCAAATATATCTTGGCGGGCGTTTCGGAAGCACGGTCACAGGAACCGCGAACATCGTCATGGCGGCAGTTTTGGCGCCCGGCACTACCGTTATAGAAAACGCGGCATGCGAACCCGAAATAACCGACATGTGCAAAATGCTGTCGGGCATGGGGGCAATCATAGACGGCGCGGGCTCGCCGACGCTTACCATCACCGGAGTCTCCAAACTCGGTGGTACCGAGCATACCGTGCTTCCCGACAGGATAGAGGCCGGAACATGGATAGCGCTCGCGGCGGCCGCAAGGGGCAAAGTGCTTATAAAGGGGGCGCAAAAAAAGCATCTCGGGTCTTTCTTGGACGTGCTCGAGCGCGCGGAATGCCCGTTTGAAACGAGGGGCAACTCGTCGATTTTCATAGACGCCTCAAGCATGAGGCTGAAGCCGGTCGAAGCCACCACGCTTCCCTATCCGGGGTTTCCGACGGATTTGCAGGCCCAGCTGTGCGCCCTTATGACGCAGGCAAACGGCATCTCCGTAATAACCGAAAGGATATATCCGGAGCGCTTCATGCACGTTCCCGAACTATGCAGAATGGGCGCGAATATCGTGAGGGAGGGTCCGAGCGCAATCATTAGCGGAAAAACAAAGCTATCCGGAGCGCCGGTGATGGCATCGGACCTGAGGGCAAGCGCCGCTTTGGTCATAGCTGCGCTTGCCGCAAAAGGCGAAACGCTCGTCAGCCGCATATACCACCTCGACAGGGGATACGATTCCATCGACAGAAAACTCGCCGAGCTGGGGGCGAAAGTTGAACGAATAAAAAACCCGGATTAGCAAATCGGCCGATAAAAATGGTTGAACTTTTTTAGCGACGGCGTTTTATAGTCGGCAGAAATCTTAAAATACATCGATACACAATACAGTTAATGGCAACAAACATTCCTTACAGAGGCGGAGACAAACGCAATTTTAAAGGCGGCAAAAACTTCGGCCCCAGAAGAAACGAAAGAATAAGGGCGCCAAAAGTCAGGGTTATAGGCCCGGACGGCTCAATGTTGGGCATCATGCCGCCGTACGAAGCGCTCGCGCTTGCAAAGCGCGCCGGTCTCGACCTCTTGGAGGTGTCGCCAAACGCCGAACCTCCCGTTTGCAGAATACTCGACTACGGCAAATACATGTACGAGGAGGCAAAAAAGCAGAAGTCGCACAAGACAGTGTCGGTCAAGGTAAAAGAGATAAAACTCAGGCCGATGATAGAGCAGAACGACTTCATGACAAAAATCAGAAATGCCGAAAAATTCCTATACCAGGGAAACAAGCTGAAAATAACTTTGATGATGCGCGGGCGCGAAATGGAATTTAAAGACAAAGCTTTTGAAGCCATAAAGCGCGCAGTTGACGAGCTCAGCCATATCGGCCATGCGGATTCGGAACCAAAACTTATTGGGCGCAACATTGGCGTGTCAATGTCTCCTGTTCCGCAAAACCAGCGCAAATTGAAATATTCGGGCGAAAACGACGAAGTCGCCGACGACGATTCGGAATCTAAAGAATAATAAACATGCTGCCGCACTTTTCCCGACGCGATTTCTTGCTGGCGCTATTCGGAATCGCCGCGGCTCCGAACGCCTTTGCGCTGACGGTTAAAGGCGCCGAATACATACCCGTTTCAAAGCTCGCGCAGCTTTGCGGAATGCGCTACAAAACGAACATCGCAAAAAAGTCGCAGTCGGTATTCAGCAAAACTTCGCGCATGACTTTCGAGGTTAATTCGCGCTCGATGGACTTAAACGGCATTACTGTGTGGCTCGGGCATCCTGTCGTGGAATACAAAGGCATGCTGTATATCGCAAAAAGAGATTACTTTAAGTCTATAATCCCCATTCTATTTCCCCAAAACAACGGCGCCCCCAAAAAGCTATTCCACGTCTTTATCGACGCCGGGCACGGCGGAAAAGACAGGGGAGCTTACAATAAAACTTACAGGCTCAGCGAAAAATTTCTCAATCTCGACATCGCAATGCGCGTTGGAAGGGAGTTGAAAAAGAACGGATATAAAGTTTCGTACGCCCGCACAAAAGACGAATTTATAGATCTCGACGACCGCCCCAAAAAGGCAAACGCGCTGCGCGCCGACCTAATGTTAAGCGTGCATTGCAACGCCGCCTCACCTTCCATTTCCGGAATAGAAACCTTTGCGCTCACCCCGCGATGGATGCCCTCTACGACGAGTTCGAGAACCTCAAGGTCGGACGCGGCTGCATACGCTGGCCACGCCAACGACGGTTGGAACCAGCTTCTGGCATATTATCTGCAGCGGTCCCTCCGCTCCGCCACCGGATCTCCCGACAGGGGTGTAAAGCGGGCGCGTTTCGCGGTTCTAAAATCGCCGAAAATGCCTGCCGCGCTCGTCGAATGCGGATTTATTTCAAACAACGCCGAATGCAGAAAGCTCGCAACGCCTGCATACCGCCAGAAAATCGCGTCGGCCATAGCCAACGCCGTAATGGCCTACCACGGCACGCTTCGCAGACTTTCCTCAAGGCGCTGAATCCTCTTTTAAGGCGCGGCGCCGGACGCGGCAATATGGCACCTTCTCAAAGCCGGCATGCTGCTTGCCGGCATTCACGCGCTTCGGCACGCGCAGCCTTATTCCGGAACGCGCAAACCGGCGCGCCAAATTGCATGCCACTGCGGTTTAAATTGTAAAATTTTGACTTATTTGCCGCATGGCGATCAATATGCTTGAAAGAAATGCGCCTGCAAATAAAAGAATAAATTATGAAAACGGCCCATCATGATTTTTCTCGCAGAAAATTTTTGTTAAACGCCGCGCTTTTCGGAGGCGCAATGTTTCTTCCCGGATGCGCGTCGTCCCCTAAAAGGCGCAAGCTCGGACCAAACGACCGCCTGAACGTCGCCATTATCGGCGTTGGGGGCATAGGGAAACTTTCAATTTCCAAATTGAAAGACTCGCCGTTTGTAAACATGGCGGCCTTTTGCGACGTCGACGAAAACCGGGCTGCCGAAGGATTTAAAAGCTTTCCGAAGATTCCGAAATTTCGCGACTACCGCGCAATGCTCGACAAAATGGATTCGCAAATAGACGCCGTTGTAATCTCGACGCCCGACCACATGCACTATCCCATAGCTTCGTGGGCAATCGCAAAGGGAAAACATGTTTATTGCCAAAAACCGCTGACGCGCACTGTATGGGAATCGCGCCGCCTCAGGCGCCTCGCAAAAGAAGCCGGGGTAATAACGCAAATGGGAAACCAGGGCCATACGTTCGACGGTTGGCGCTCCATAAAAGAATGGTGCGAAGCCGGAATTTTGGGGCAGATAGAGGAAATACACAGTTGGACAGACAGGCCTATCTGGCCGCAGGGGAATATAAAACGCCCGCCCGCCCAACCGATACCAGCCACGCTCGACTACAACTTATGGCTCGGAGTAGCGCCGGACGCGCCCTATTCTCAAGACGTCCTGCCCTTTAACTGGCGCGGATTCCGCGATTACGGCACCGGCGCGGGCGGCGACATGGCGTGCCACATCCTCGACGTATCGTACTCCGCGTTCGGGCTTGACGCGCCCAAAAAAGTCTGGGGAGACTGTTCAGAATATTCCGAATGCGCATGGCCGCAGCAGGCGACGTCTCACATTGAATTCGAAAACCCGCGCGGCGTGGACGGCAAAATCACGCTCCACTGGTACGACGGCGGCAGAAAGCCAAAAAACGTAAAGCGCGTGGAACAGTCGTTTATCGACGACCCCCGCATGAAAAACGGCACGCTTATCGTGGGAACTAAGGAAACCGTCTATACGAACGAATACGGCATAAATCCGCTCATTTTCCCGCGCTCCCGAATGGTGGAGCTAAAAAGGAGCGGCGCGCTTCCGCAAAAGAGCATCGAACGCTCGAAATTCGCCGACAACCCGCAGCAGGAATGGGCAAAAGCCTGCCTCGACAACGTGCAGCCTCCGGCAAATTTCGAATACGCCGCGCCGTTTACCGAAGTCTCGCTGCTGCTGATGGTGCCGGTGTTCGAAAGCGGCGTGCTGGAATACGACGCATCGAAAATGCGCTTTTCAAACAGGCCTTCGGCGGACAAATATCTGTCGTCGTTATACGAATATAAAAAGGAATTTCTGCCCTCTTAAAAATCCGTGGGCAATAACGCCAAAACAGCCATGAAACCGAACCTATACATACGGATAGCAGCATTGTCTTCGGCGATAGCCCTGTCGTGGGGCTGCTCACCAAAGCCTTTTGAGGACGGAACGCATGTAGGGAACACATACGCCGTTAAAAACATTGGAGGAGTGCCTTTTATAACATCGGACGGACATCCCATTCGCGGAAGGATATTTTACGGAAGCTTTCCCGGGGAAAAAAGGAAGGTCGTAGGCACTGAGCCTACGGAAGTGTCGATAGACTTCGTATCCGAAAACGACGACCCCAACGGCGCCCTAAGAATGAGTTTCGAGACGAAAATAAAAGACATTTACATTCTCGAAGCGGCGCTTGAAGATCTCGACGGTAAAACGAAGCAAATACTCTACGACACATCTTCCCCCGAAGTTGGAAAAAATTTTACGGCAAACAAAAGCCAATACTCGGCAAAAAACGAAAATGGAGCCCTCCACATTCAAAAAAGCAACGATCCGATAGCGGGCGCGGTCAAATTCTACATCGGCGGGCTTAAAATTAAAAAAGGCGTAAAATACAGGTTGAAAACAACGCTTAAATACAGTGAATGCGGATGGTTCGACATGGTGGTTTACACCCAAACGCCATTTGAAATAATCGGACAAAGCGCGGGAAAAACGTTTGTATCGCAGCAGAAACTCGCCGCCGAACGCGGAATAAACCTTGTGACGCTCGGAATACCGATATTCTGGGACGAAAAAAACGCGAAAAATTACGAAAAAATCTACGACAATATTTTTAAAAATCTCTCCGCCGTAAACCCCGACGTGAAAGTCATAGCGCGTGTTGGAATGAACCCGTCAGCGGAATGGCTCGATAAAAATCCGGATTCCGAAATGCGCGATTTTGACGGCAAAACAACCACGAGAATATCGCGCGGCGCAGAACCGTCGCTGCAGCGCTTTGCCGCAGTATCGTCCGAAAAATACCGCGCCGACGCCTCAAAAGCCCTCCGCCAGACTATCGCCCTTCTCGAGTCCAAATACGGCAAATATATAGCCGGATACCACCCGAGCGGGGCGAATACGGGAGAATGGTTCTATGCACAATCTCCCACAGCAAGGCTCAGCGGATACGATAAATCAACCTTGGCAGCATGGCGCAAATGGCTCGCGAAAAAATACCCCTCCGATGAAGATCTTAAAACGGCATGGAACAACCCCGCAGCGGAATTAAAAAACGCACCTGTTCCGTCCAACGAGGAGCGTTCCAACTTAAAGTGCATAATCAATCCCGAAACGCATCAGAACGTCGTGGATTTCAACCTGTTTCTCCAGGACGAAATGGCCGACACTATCCTTACGTTTGCAAAAATCATAAGGGAGGAAACAAAG
This sequence comes from uncultured Opitutales bacterium, assembly GCA_944389195.1. Lineage (GTDB taxonomy): Bacteria > Verrucomicrobiota > Verrucomicrobiia > Opitutales > Intestinicryptomonadaceae > Merdousia. Next base: position 98,675 of record CALXLM010000002.1, on the reverse strand, counting down.
GCAAATCCGAAGCTCTCCCTGACATTTTACGGATACGGGTTTGAATTCGCTGCGCTGCACAATTCTCCGGCTGTCACCGGGCATTTTGCGCTCCGCAAGATTCTCGATTCCCCCTATATAGACATGGTATGCGGTCCGATATCCTATTCAGACCGCGGAAAGGGAGGTTCAAAATCCACTATGGGCGCAAGCGAAAGCTGCGCGCTGTCGAACAAAATATGGTGCGACGAGGACGACAACCGCACCTATCTAATGTGGTCTTCAGGATCCGTCATACTTGTGGGCGACCCGAACCAGAAAACACAGGCCGACTCCATAGAGGTAATGCGCAGGAATCTTGCCCAGCAAACCTTGCGCAACCACGCTTCGTGGTGGATGGACCTGTTCGGGACAGGCTGGTACGAAGACCCCGAGCTTTGGAAGCAAATGGATCTTTTCAAAAGCGCCGAACTCGACATGATAAACAATCCGAGTCCCTATTCCCCGCCGGTCGCGCTCATCTACGACGAAACGTCGATGTGCTATGTGGGGCGCAACTCCAGCAGGCTCACGGGAATGCTCATGAAGCGCGCCCGCCTCGCGTTAAACCGCTGTGGTGTTCCCTTCGGGCAATACCTGCTCGACGACATACTTGAGGGACGCGCAACACCAAGAATGAACGTGTTTCTTTGCGCATTCGCGCTCGACGAGAAGCGGCGCAAACAAATGCGCAAAGTTGCGGAAAATTCAGCGTGCTTATGGGCGTGGGCTCCCGGATACGTCGATACTCAAAAGCGAAAGTTGTCGGTAGAGGCGATTTCCGAAACTACCGGTTTTGAAATAATGGAAGCAGGCAATCTGCCCTCTAAATTCATTCCTACTGAAGAGGGTAAAAAAGCCGGGCTTAAGCTTTTTAACGAATACGCTCCCGTCGGAGTCTATTTTTCGCCGAAGTTAAGGGACGGAGACACTGTCCTTTATAAATACTCAAACGGCCTTCCAGCCGTAGTCATGCGCAAAAACGGAAAATATCCGCATATTTTCTGCGGCATGAACGTTATCCCGATAGAGCTTTACCGCTACGCCTTCAAGGAATCAGGAATCCACATTTATACGGAGCAGCCCGCCGCAGTGTACGCGAACGGCGCCTATGTTTCCGTATGCGCCACGACCTCCGAACCGCATACGATAGATGTCGGGACCGATGAAACCGTTTACGACGCGCTCACCGGCACACCGCTTGGCAAAGGCCCCGTGTTAAAGTTCGATATGAAAAAAGGCGACGTTAAATTTCTCAGAATCGGCAAGGGCAACAAATAGGCTTCCCCAAAAATAAAGCCGCTTTGAGTTCTGCCGCATAACGTTCGCCGCTTAATTTCCGATAAAACAAAACGCGCACCAATCCCGCGTCCCGCAGTATCTGCAAACGACGGAATTGGCGCGGACAAGCTCAAAAACTCCCTGCCCCGAAAGAATGCATAGTATTCTATGTTCCCAAATCTTCCTGTGGCTATTTAAACCAGAAGCTCAGCGCGCCAAAAGAATGCTCGGCGTTAGGCGGATATTTTAACGCAACGCGTTTATTGATTGTCGGCAAATCCGGCAATAAGCATCAATCAACCTTTATAAAGTTCCGCTTACGTTCGTTTTTATTAAGCTTTACAGTCTTTTCGTAGCGCTTTTCGCCGACGGTAAACGACACTTTATAGGTTCCGTAAAAGCAGCGGAAATGATACACGCTGTCGGAATTGTCGAACGACAGGTTCGTGCACCAGTCTTTCTTCAACAGCCTCTCGAGCACAAGATATGCCTTTTTCTTTGAGAAGTCGCCGCGCAAAAGCCCGCCGTTATATATGTTTTCCGAGCCCGCCGTTCCGTCGACAAAATGCCAATATGTAATCGCCTCGACCTTCGGGTGGCTGAACCAAAGTTTGTAAAAGTTCTCGAGCAAAAAGGCCTGCTTTTCCTCGCCTATCTCGCCCTCGCCCATGCACGGGAAAGTTATTTCAGTAATGTGTATGGGAAGGTTAAAGTCGGAAACAGTGTCGAGGGCGTCGAACAGTTCCTCAGGAGTCCATGCCTCCCCCGACATAAGGGCGTCGCGGTCGGGCTTTTTGAAATAGTGCAGCTGCAGACCTATAACGTCGACTTTCGCTCCGCGAGAAATCAATGACGACGCCAAGAGATAATCTTGCGCATACTCGTGATAGCGCACGAGCCTCATCCATACGGGAGTCGTAAAGTTCATTATAAAATCGTCGCTGTACTGGAAAACCCGCTCAGCCTCTTTAAACGCCTTGAACGCGTGGTCTTTCGGGAAAAAGTTGGGCTTTTTAGGCCAATCCTGCGTGTCCGAGGATTCGTTCGCGACATCCCAAACGTCAATATCGGCATCGAAACGTTCCGCTACTTTATCGATATAGCGGCACATGTATTTTTCGATTTCCCTGTTTTGAAGAGGCATCCATGCGGGAAGCGCGTGCGTATTTACATACCATGCGAGCGTGTGTCCCTTCATCTTAAGGCCGTGCTTATTGCAGAATTCAACGATTAAATCCTGCGAAGGCCTGCGGCTCAAATGGCTTAGCCCCTGGTCGGATACGTCTTTTTTAAACTGGTATACTCCGTCTTTTTGCTCGTAGGCCTTCCAATAAAAGGGAACCGTGGCAAAGTTAAAAAGATTCAAAAAGTTCTCTTCGTAAAGCCTGTTCCTTTCTTCGTTTTCAAACCCGCCGAGGAGAAATATCTGCGCCCCGAAAAGAAAGTCGTGCTTCAGCATTTCAACCTTGAGGTTTTCAACTTTGACGTCCCTGTTCCTCGAGTCTATAAAATGCAGATAAAAGTCCCCCTTGCGGTTATTTTCAATCCCGAGGGCAATTTTTTCCTGCAAGACGGGGTCAGCCCATATGCTTCTGAGCTTGTCCGACAGCGGCGCTTCCTTAGATCCGTGAGACGAATCTTTGCGCTCCCACACCATGCGTTTGGACTCGTTTTTATTGATTGACTGGGCGTTTAAAAACGATATGGCGAACTGCAAACATGCCAAAAGACATATTATTTTTTTCATAATTTACAATATAACCAATTTAAACAAATAATTGACGTGTCTGTGCAGTTTTTTGAAAAAATATGCCACTTGTCAATATTTTTTAAACCCGGCAACAATAGAAAGAAAACGCAAAAAGTCCGCCGCAGAATTCCGCAACGGACTTTTTTATAAAAACTAAACAATGCCTAAATCCGCCCGCCGAGCCTACGTTTCAAAGCAAAAACAGCCGCCGCCAAACCGAATATGAAAGCCCATTCTGCGGGCTCCGGAACCAACGGAGAATACATCCACCAACCCTCTGTGCCGTTGAAATTTCCAGCTATGAGCTCAAAATCGGAATTGGTAAGAGACACTCCGTTTACGCCGGTACCGCTAAATGTTATATAGTCAGGCAACTCGCTCATGCTCTGAAAGAATACTTTTTCGTTGTTAAAGTCATCAAATACGATGCTCCCAACATGATTTGAATACTGAAGCAATTTGTCGAAAATCAGAACAGCGTCAGCATTTTGGGCAACATTTATGGTGAAAACGGCATTGGATTGCAACTGTGCGTAAGAAAAATGCGTCTCATAGTTAACGTTCATATATGCCTTAGCACCTGCAGCCAACATTATAAAAGTGCTGTATGTTCCAGTCTCGCCGATAAATATGTTCTCGGAATTGATATTGAGCTTGGCCCCATCCCAAAACGTCACCTTGTCGGCGATTATCGAATGCTTGTTTTCAGCATACACCGACAGCGTCGCATTCCCGTCTATCGCAAGGTCGTTGCTCCCGTATGTTTTAGACAGGTCCAAAACACCCGTACCGTAAATGTTTACTTTTGATTCGGCTGATGTCCGAACCCTGAAAACATAAGGATTGTTGCCGTCGTGGATCTCCACAGCCTCCATGCGCGCGCCGTCTTTTATATTGAGAGTGCCTCCCTCAAGGAGAAAACCACTTGCAGAAGCGATTCGCGTTATGCCCGCATTGACGTTTACCACGCCCGTGTTTATCGTATCAGTCAATGTTGACGTGCCGTTTATGTTCAGCACACCCCACTCCCAAAGTTTCAATTTTGAATTAACGTATTGGTCGGCGTTAATAATAATATTCTGAACATTAAGCGTTCCGGAAATGTCAACAGAAGCTCCGTTTAAACTTAAAGAGTCCGTATCAAGAACGGCGTAGCCCGCAATTGACAAAGCGGCGCTGTCAAGCTGCGAATAAATAGCAATATCGCCCACGTTTTTATGGTAGCCTTCTATGCGCAAATTAAAAGTTGCCCCGTCTTCAGACATCATATCCACGCCGTTTGTGTAAAGCTCGCCCGTTGACAACACGGTAAACTTGGACTGGTAAATTCCGCCTATCGAAAATCTTTCGGTGACCGTCATTTTACCGCCCATATTTGCATAACCTCCCGTAAGATAGTATGTCCCGACCGTAAAATCTCCGCCCTGCTCGACTACAAAACCGACATTATTTGTAGTCGGCCTTTCCTCTACGAAATAATCGGCCGTGACGGTTCCCGCAACAATAAACGCATTTCCCACCGCTCCGTATAATTCGACGCTGCCCAAATTCGCCTTTCCGCCGGCGTCAACTTTAAAAATGCCTTCGGGGAGGTAAGTCCCGGTGGAGCCGTCCTTAGTTGTGGGTATATTCAATCTGCCGGTGACATTCAAAACGCCGCCGCTTGAAACCTCAAAGAAAGAATTGCGGCCAACCTCCAAATTGCGCACGTTCATGACACCGCCGTCTGCTATTTTGGTCATAGACCTGCTGCCTACGACGGGACTCGGATTATAATGCCAAGTCATAATATAGTCGCCATACGACGATCGGTCGTCGGAGCTATAAATATTGAAAGTTCCCTCAACTCTAATTCCACTCGAAGCTTCGGTAAGGGAATTAATGCCGTTTCCGTTGCCCAAATAGGTTATTTTCCCGAAAGATTCAAGAGTTGACCCGCTTTCCAATACCAGGGTGGACTCAGTAATGGCGCCGGCAAGCATTTTAATGTCAAAGGAAGCAGACGAAGCGTCGGCTGCCGAAGATTTCAGAGTGTATGTGCTGTCCCCGCCGAACGTAAACGTGCTCGTCGCGCCAATCTGTCCGAAATTTATCGCCGTAGCGGACGAAGCGTTTGTATCGATTGTAAAACCGCCCGTTATATCTACCGAAACCGAGCTGGAAGAGTTTACGTTCAGCTGGTTAACCGTGCGGCCGGCAGCGTCGTAATATGCCGTTCCGCCTGCCTCCTGCGCCGCCAGCGTCAAAACCGTAGTATTGTTATACGTCGAAGGGAATGCAACCCTGCCTGCCGCGGAGGTTCCGCCGACCAATGTGACGTTTTCTCCGTAAAGACCGGCGCATGCAAACAATATCGGTAATATAAGATAGTCTCTTTTCATTGCGATGGAAATAAATAAATACGGCCTGGCACACTTCAAAGTTTAAAAATTTCACCCTGCAGCGGATAAAATTCAAAATTTTTACAACATGCCCAAAGCGGGATATGCTGAAACTTATAAATCCGCGCATAAAAACGTCAAGACGTTTTTTCCCGAAAATCAAAGATTCGCTATCGATTTTGCCATAACTTCTGCCGCTTTCGACAAATCCCCGCCGGAATGTGCGGCACTCATAAAGCATATTTCGAACGCAGAAGGGGCCACATAAACTCCCCCTTCGAGGCAGCCCTTAAAGAATTTCGAATAAAGGCGGGTATCGGACCGCATTGCCACGTCGCAATTGACAACATCCTCCCCGCTGAAGAAAAACGAGAAAAGCGACGCCGCCATCGGCGCGCGGAGCTCCACTCCCTTTCTTTTTGAGGCCTCCAAAACGGCGTCGACTATGAATTTCGATTTTCTTTCAAGCTCAGCATACGGATTTGTCTCGAGTATCATTTTTAACGCCGCCGCCCCCGCTGCCATGGCCAAAGGATTTCCGCTGAGCGTTCCGGCCTGATACACCGGCCCAATGGGTGCGAGATGCTCCATAATGTCCCGCCTTCCGCAAAACGCCCCCACGGGAAGGCCTCCGCCGATTATTTTGCCGAGCGCGCAAAGATCGGGCATTACGTTTTCCCTCGCCTGAACACCGCCCGCGGCAACACGGAAACCGGTTATGACTTCGTCAAAAATCAACAGCGATCCGTATTTGTCGCAAACCCCGCGCAAATGCTTTAGGAAACCGGGTTTCGGGGGTATCAACCCTACGTTTGCCGGATACGGCTCAAGTATAATGCACGCGATTTCCCCGCCGAATTTCGAGAAACATTCGTCAACCGCCGCGGCGTCGTTGAACGGAAGAACCAGCGTAAGTTTGGCTAAATCCGCCGGGATTCCCGCCGAATCGGGGCAACCGAACGTAAGCGCGCCGCTCCCCGCCTTTACCAAAAGGCTGTCAACATGGCCGTGATAGCAGCCCGCAAATTTTACTATTTTGTCGCGCCCGGTAAAACCGCGAGCCAGACGAATTGCCGACATTGTGGCTTCGGTTCCGGAATTGGTCATGCGAACCATTTGCGCGCATGGTATCATTTTATTTATGAGCTTGGCCATTTCAAGCTCCGCTTCCGACGGAGTTCCAAACGACGTCCCGTTTTTTAGCGCTTTCTCCACCGCCGTGCGAATTGCGGGGTGGTCGTGCCCGAACAGCGCAGGACCCCATGTGCACACGAAGTCTATCAGCTCCGCTCCGTCTGCGGTAAAAAGTTTTGAACCGTGCGCCGAACGCGTAAAGAATGGCTCACCGCCCACGCTGCGAAACGCCCTAACCGGAGAGTTCACCCCGCCAGGAATGTACTTTTTAGACTCTTCAAAAAGCTCTTTGGAATTCATATGCTTTCAATCTCCGCTTGCTAATGTCACAGCAATGTTTTTTTTGCCGCGACGGGAATTTTCCTGTCGCAGCCGTACGACACTGGCGAAAGCTTTGGCCCTATGGGATATTGCACGCGTTTGTACTCCGCACCAGCAACCTTTTTGACGACGTCCTCTACCGCGCCTTTGTCGAAGCCGAGCCGCACAATTTCTGACGCCGGCTTGAATTCGTCTATGTGCAGTTTCAATATCGCGTCGAACAAGTCGTACGGAGGAAGCGAATCCTCGTCTTTTTGGCCCGGCCTCAACTCCGCCGACGGGGGCTTGTCTATGGTGTTTTGGGGTATTATCTCGCGTCCGGCCGTTTCGTTTATAAGTTTGGAAATTGCGTAAACGTCGGTTTTATATATGTCGCAAATAGGGGCGAACCCCCCGCATGTGTCGCCGTAAAGAGTGCAATAGCCGACGGAACATTCGCTCTTGTTGCCGGTTGTAAGCACGAGCGCCCCGAGCTTGTTTGAAAGCGCCATCAAAATAATGCCGCGCGCCCTCGCCTGTATGTTTTCCTCCGTGACGTCGCGCGGCATTCCACTAAAGACAGGCGCAAGCGCATCCTCGACCGCCGCGACGGTTCCGGCTATCGGAATTATATGGAACTTTATGCCCAGATTTTCCGCAAGCCTGCGGGCGTCCTCAACGCTGTGCCCGCTCGATATCGCCGACGGCATCGAAACGCCCAAGACGTTTCCGCTTCCCAGCGCCTCGACGGCAAGCGCGGCGACCAAAGCCGAGTCTATTCCGCCGCTCAAGCCTATAATGACGCGCTCCATCGAGCATTTCCGCACAAAGTCGCGTATCGCCATGACCACCGCTTTGCGCAGATCGGCGCAGCCCGAATAGTCAGCCGAATCGCCGTCAAAACCAGACACTGTGCATGTATCCACAACGCGGCATTCCTCTTCGAACTTTGCCAAGCACTCAGATTTAGGCGAGTCGCCGGACGCGTCCACATACATGCTGCCGCCGGCAAAGACAAGGTTGTCGTTTCCGCCGACAAGGTTGCACCACAGAAGCGGCGCCCCGACAGCCTTAGAGACTTGGCACAGCAATCCGCCGGTGCGCCTCACGTTGTCGTTCGACGAAGAAAAGACGCTTGCAGATATGTTAACGAGCAAATCGATGCGGACGCCTCCGTCCCCGCACAGGTCCGGCTTGGAAAAATAATCGAGCGGCTTGCGCGCGCGGGCGTACCTGCCGGCTGTCGGCACCGACGGCAGAGTCCAAATGTCCTCGCAAACGGTCACGCCTATGCGCCTGTTTTTAAAATCGACCGTGCCGAAATTTTCGCCGGGGTCGAAAATGCGGGCGTCGTTAACCGCTCCGTAATTCGGAAGAAGAATTTTGTCGCAAACAAGCCTAACCACGCCGCCGCAGACCCAATAGGCCGAGTTTCTAAAACCCGCCCCGCCTTCGCAAGCCCTCGGACAGCCGACAATCGCAGGCAAAGGAAGCTTCTTGGACAGCTCCAAAAGTCCCGCCTGCGCCGCCGCGACAAAATTTCCGCAAAACACGAGATCGTTTAACGGGTATCCCGACACGGAGCACTCGGGAAAAACCGCAAAATCCGCGCCCTCGCCGGCAAATTTTCGGCAGGCGGCTAAAATTTTATCCGCGTTGCCGCCGAAATCTCCGGCGCGCGTATTGATTTGACCTACTCCTATTTTCATCTCAATGAAAGGCAATCATTTTGCCGAAATTTTTCTTTGCAAGCTTATTGAGCTTAAAAAAGAGCATGGAAGCCGCGCAAAATTCATAAAGCGCCTAAAAACACGCCTAAAAGCCCGCTTAAAAACTCCGATATTATGCATTTTTTACGCGCGCAAAACGGACGCCCGGCCTCCCGCTTCGCATTTGCCCGCGCTTGCCGAAACGGCGCGCGGCGCACGCTTTAATCTTAAAGCGGAAAAATCTGAATGCGGTGCGCCAGCCCCGTGCTCACGCATCGGAATTTAAAGCAAAACGCGCAACAAGCTCCGCCAAACGCCATACAAGCGCCGGCGGCGCGTTTGCACATTTGCCGCTAATAAAAAACGTATTCAAAGAGGCTTCGGCGCGCGATTGCTTCCATGCTACCGCAGTTAAGAGCCAGCTGACTCGTCAATCGTACAAAACGCCTTCCGGAAGCTCCTCGGTGACTACCTTGCGCCATTTACCCCCGATTTTAACCGCGAAAATATCGTTGTCTTTATCGTAAAACATCGATCCGTTTCGGGCGTTCTTTATGTTTTGCTTGCGCTGAAATTTTGCCTCTTCGGTGTAGTAAAGACCCATGCGCGCATGCTTGCAGTCCATGTCCGACTTGAAGTTTTCGCGCGGGAGCGGGTAATTTTCGATATTCTCTTCCGGCTTTTCGTCGAGCAAATCGTCCCTGCCGATATTGTCGAGCGACAGTATGTTTCTAAACTCTACGTTTGCATACATTACCGCCCTGTCCCGCCCGAAAAGGCACGAATGGTACGGAACGTCGGAACCCACGCGAAACCAATTGTACGCGTCGAACCCTTCGCCGTACACGGCCGCGTAATAATACAGTTCGGCGACGGGCCGCCCCTCTTCGACGTGCTTGTTCAATATCATGGTTATTCGCGAGCTATCGTCGTTTGCGTAGGCTTCAAACACATGCAGGCCCCAGCGCTTTTTTTCGGCGCTTTCCCCTCCCCTTACCATAATCGTCGAATTAGTAGATATGGACGCGTCGAAATGGACCGGCACAGGGGCCTTCGATTTGTCCATTCCGTAATAGTAAGAACGCAACTTCCAATTTTCCCAGTCAGGATCTATATAAGACGATATTTTTTTCTGGCGCCTTCTTCCGGGGAACAGCGAAAGGATTTTTTTCAGTATATTCATGGCCGTTTTATAATTGGGTTATCGCAATTGAAGATAAGCTTTAAAAGCGGTTTTTACCAGTAATTTTTAAGCCCCGCAAAATGCCCCGCAAAAAACGCGCCGGATAGCGGGCGCACAGCCTGCCTTCAGGCAAACGGCCAAACGATCCGCGCGCGAACGCGCAAACCGCGCCGCCGCAAACGCTGCATTACAAAATTGATTTCTGGCGCAGCGCCTCGTACAAAAACAGCGACGCGGCAGCGTTTACGTTCATGCTGTCCGACAGCCCCGTCATGGGGATTTTTGCCTTCTCGTCCAGAATTTCGTCCCACTCCGGCCCGAGCCCGTCCTTTTCAGAACCAGCCACTATGGCGCACGGAACCGACATATCCAAATTCCAAAGAAAATCCGACGCCCCCAAATGCGCACCGTAGGCCTTTATGCCGCGAGCCTTCAGCCACCGGGACAATTCCTCCGGAGACGCAACCGCCACCCGGACCGAAAATATCGCCCCCTGCGAAGCGCGCACCGCCGCCGGGTTGAAAATATCGCTTACGGGATTCGTCAAAACTACGGCAGCCGCCCCCAAAGAATCGGCGCTCCGCAACAGTGCGCCCAAATTTCCCGGCTTTTCTATAGAATCGGCCACCAAGAGCGTCGGATTGGCGATTCCGGAAACATCGATATCCGAAAGCGCGCATTCCCACTGCTTTGCAATTCCGATAAGCCCGTCGCAGCCCTCGCGGTTGGAAACCTTCTCGAATGCGCCTTCAGAAAGCCTACACAGGGGGATAGAAGCCCTCGCCCTAACTTCCGCCACAAACGCCGAATGCTCGGGGCCCTTGAAAAATTCCGGACAAAAATAAATCTCCTCAACCCCAACCGAAGACACGCAGCGCGACAATTCCCGCAGCCCCTCGACCGCGAAAAGTCCCGTCTTGCGGCGCCCCGCCCTGTCTTTCAACCTTATAAGAAGCTTTACGCGCGGATTCTGCCTGCTCTGGATAAATTCTTCGGACATGCCATTTTTATGTTGCCCTTACACGAAAACATAAAAAACTGCGATTACAACTTTTTTATGAATAAACACGATTCCCCTCCGAAAAATTTTGTGCCAACCCCCTTTGAATACCGCCAGATTGTCGAACTCGACATTGACGACCTAAACAACTTCGGAGCGGGAGTCGGCCGCATAGACGGCTGGGTCGTCATGGTTCCTTTCGCGCTCGGCGGGGAGCGCGTGAGGGCGAGAATATACAGGAACCGAAAAAATTTTTCCGAAGCCGATTTGGTTGAAGTCCTGCGCGAATCGCCAGACCGCATCAAACCGATATGCCCGCTTTTCGGAACGTGCGGAGGCTGCCAATACCAGCATTTGGCATACGGCGCGCAACTCGAATGGAAAAGAAAGCAGGTTGAATATCTCATGCGCCGCATAGGGAAAATCGGCGCCGAAGTTCTCCCGACCCATCCGTCGCCGATTCAATACGGATACCGCTCGAAACTGACGCCGCACTACGAACGCCCGCGGGGAACCGACATGCCGGTCGGATTCATAATGCAGGGGCGCAGAAGCGCCCTTGTCGATGTTCCGCAATGCCCGATAGCCTCCCCTTCAATCAACGCCGCACTGCCGGCGGCCAGGGAAAAAATAAAGCAGTCCAAGCCGAAGCGCGGCGGGACCCTTCTTTTGCGCGACGGCGCGGAGGGCGTATGCCAAAACCCGAACGCCCTTATAACTGAAAAAATCGGCGGGATATCATACCAGTTCAGAGCCGGAGAATTCTTCCAAAACAACCCGCACATACTTCCCGAACTTGTAGCATACGCAATCGGGGAAGCATCGGGGACAAAAAACCTTGTTGACGCCTACTGCGGCGCGGGCGTATTCGCCCTGGCCGCGGCAAAATTTTTCGACAGGGTTGCGGGGGTGGAGATAAGCGCCCAGTCGGTCGCCTGCGCCAACGCAAACGCCGCCATAAACGGGATAAAAAACTGCGAATTTATAATCGGGAAAGCGGAAACCATTTTCGGCGGTGTGGCGAAAAAATTCGAGGGAAGCCAAACCTCCGTGATTATAGATCCCCCGCGCGCCGGTTGCGATGCGGCCTTTTTAGAACAGCTGATAGCGTTCGCCCCACAAAAAATTGTTTACGTTTCATGTGCCCCTGACACCCAGGCAAGAGACCTGGCTTACCTGTCTGAACGCGGATACGCCGTAAGAAAACTTCAGCCGTTCGACCTGTTCCCCCAAACCCGACATATAGAAAACGTCGCAACTCTCGAAAACGCGCGGCAGAACCCGCAATAATACGCCCGGGAAGCCTGGCATCGCCATTATGTATGCATAAACGCAACTCGGGTATAAAAACTCACAACGCGAACACACGCTAATTGCACAAAAAGCACGCGCACACGCACCGGACAAGAAGCGTGCGACCTAAAGCAAAAACGGTGCGCAACTTTCCATGCATTAAGCGTACAGCAGATAAAGCAAAATCCTGCCCGGACACTTCTTTAAATGTTTTTTGAAACAGCCTTGCAAGACCACCGTCAACCCAGAAAATCGCGCTATACGGCGGACTCTTTTAAGGAATCAAGGCTTCCAAAGGCCGTTCTGCCTTTGAAAGCAGGCGTGAGCGCGACACTTCCGGAATACAATTAAGAGGCCGTATGCGTCAATACGGCGCCTTATTGCTCCAGCTGCCGGGCGATTTCCGCCTTTATCAGCGGCTCTATCATTTCGTACCCCTCGTTTTTGAGGTGCACGCCGTCGCGCGAATATTTTTCCGGAAGCCCCCCGCGGCTGTCGGCAAGAACCGAGTAATAGTCAACATACGCAAAACCGTTCTCTTTTGCGAAATCCTTTATCATGGCATTGAGTTTTTTGACTTTCTCGGCGGGCTTCAACCCCCTGCGCCACGGAAAGTCATATGCGGGCATTACCGAACAAAGTATAACCTTTATGCCGTGAAGCTTTCCAAGTTCCGCCATCGACGCTATGTTTCCCATGATGTTTTCGAGCTTTATCGGACCGTTGTTCTCCGCTATGTCGTTGGTGCCGGCAAGTATTGCCACCGCCTTTGGCTTGAGCTTTATAACGTCGTTGCGGAATCGCACAAGCATCTCGGAAGAAGTCTGCCCGCTTATTCCGCGCCCAGCAAAATTATTCGAAGAGAAAAATTCCGGACGCTGGCGCGCCCAGCCCTCTGTGATTGAATCCCCCATAAAAACGGCTATGGGCGCGCTTTTCATCTGGGCGTTGTCCTTTTCATAGCGGGCAAATTTCGCCCATTCCCGAACTTTTTGAACCTCGCTTGCAGGACGGTTTCCCCCGGGCTGCCCCGCAGCCTGCGCAACCGAAAACAGAAACGCCGCCAAACACACAAGCGCCGCCGACCAAAACTTTTCCATACAACCTCCTTTTGCTTTCAAAATGCCTTTCCCTCACGCCTTCGCCCCCGCTACGCAGACAGCGATTTCATAAGAATATCGACAGCCCTCTTGACGCTGTCGTCATGCCCTATGAGATTCTCGACAGTGTGCATTGCATGTATCACCGTTCCGTGGTCGCGCCCGCCGAATTTCCGGCCTATCTCCTGAAGGGTGTGCGACGTGACTTTTCTGGAAATATACATGGCTATCTGGCGCGCAAGAGCCACCGTAGCCGTGCGACGCTTGCCGCAAAGTTCGGAAGGGTCTATGCGGTAATGCTCGGCCGTCTTTTTTTGTATCTGCTCTATGTCAACCGGCGCGCCGTCCTCCTGCGCCATGTCGTCGGCGAGCAGATAGGACGCCTTCTCGAGGCTGATCGGGGAATCCGAATCTATAAGAGAACAATAACCTATAATCTTATTCAACGCGCCCTCCATTCGGCGGACATTCTTTGTAAAACGGCACGCTATCAAATCCAACACATCGTCGCCTATGTTCACCGAATCGCCGAGAGACGCCGTCTTTCTGCGCAAAATGGCCATGCGCGTTTCGTAATCAGGAGTTTTTATGTCAACGCTCATGCCCCATGCAAAGCGCGACACAAGCCTCTTTTCTATATCCTCAACTTCGTTTATTGGTTTGTCGCAAGAAAGCACTATCTGCTTGTTCGCGTTAAAAAGCTCGTTAAAAGTATGGAAAAACTCGTTTTGACTGCTGACTTTCTTGGCAAAAAACTGAATGTCGTCTATCAAGAGAACATCAACGTCGCGGTAGCGCCTGCGAAAAGCTGCTATGCCGTTCCCCAGGGAATTTATGTAATCATTTACAAAAGCCTCCGACGAAGTGTAAACGACTTTCGCCGAAGGATTGTTCTTTATTATGAAATGCGCTATGGCATGCATCAGGTGCGTTTTGCCAAGACCCGTGTCTCCGTAAAGAAAAAGCGGATTAAACGCCTTGCCAACATTCTGCGCCACGGCAAGCGCCACTGCATGCGCGAATTTATTGCTTTCTCCAACAACAAAGCTTTCAAATGTGTTGCGAGGATTTATCGACAAAAGTGCCTTGGGATCGGGTTTCCCAAAACGCGGCCTGTCGGAAACGGCAGGCGAATGTTCGCGACATTCATTTATAACGTTATCTTCCTTATTTTCAAGCACTTCTATTTTTACCTCCATATTCCTGCCGGCCGCCATTGAAAGGTTTTGGGTAAGAATATCGAGATAATTGTCGGTAATCCAATACGGCGCAAAGGCACTTGGAGATGCCAGCACTATTTTATTTTCGTCTCCGCCGGAACATTCCAGATTGGAAAACCACTCGTCGTAAGCTTCGCGCGGCAAAGCCAACTCAAGCTCCGTCTTCGCCTTCTGCCATATCTGGGAGAGTGCGGATGATATTGTTAAAGGTGTCATTATGGGGAAATTTCGGGCAATTATTCACACAAAACTACGCGCTCGGTCAAGTGAAATTAGAACGGCTCAAAAAATAGTCTGATTCTCGGGCATTTACAAATTCCAATGCGTTTCATTTTATTGTAAAGAACTGTTTTTATATTTGTAAGTTATTTAAAATTAAAGGCTTGTATTTAGAGCCGCCGAACTTTGAGCCGTCAACCCAAAACGATGCGGAATTTAAAATCCCAATCGTTTTTTTAATACGTACCCCTATCTTCACCCTATTTTCAAAACTTGCAAGCAGAAGTTTTTTACAAGTTATTCACATTTTTATTGTGGAAAGATTTTTTAAGAAAAAACTTGCCAAGAGACACAAAAAACTTTTCCGACGCCGTATCCCATTTTTAGGACACATTCAAAAAAAGCAGCCCTTTCAATACCCAATATTACTTCAACCGCAACCCGTACCCTCCGGTAAAGCTCCAAAATATAAGACTTGCGAAGGCGTTTTTTATTTTAAAATTAAAAAAAAACATGTTTCCTTAAAAATTTTTCCATATTGCCAAGTTTGATTTTTACCGTTTATAGGCTAAAAAAATTTTTCAGTAATTCCCATACAATAAATAATTTTCAAAAAAATCCCAAACTATCCAAACATAAATTTTAATTTTTACCCCCCTAAAAGCCGCCTAATCCGACAAACCGAAATGCGCATAAAATGCCGAACGAAAAATCCACAAAAAATTTTCCATCTATAAGCAAACCCGGCGCTTTTTATTTATATTAAACACTAAAAATTCCCTATAATACGCTTGCCCGCTTATAAAAATAAACTGCAGCCAATAAACAACCGCCGATAAAAAAACAAAGCGGACACAGTTTATTGCAACACGCCGGAGGCATTTAAATGGGAAAATTCCGCTTCAAATCGGCTGCAATGTGCACGTTTTAAAATAAAAGGTACGCCTTGAAATTGTCCAGGCACATTTCCGATTTGGCCGTACACGCTATGCCGCCAAGGCGCTATTTTCCCTAAAAAAGCTCTGTGCCGGTATGTTAAAAAATACGCCAGTCAACATCCCGCTTTCCACAGTTCAAGAACAGGCGTCCTCCCTAAAAAAATGCGGAAAACAATCGCCTCCAATCGGATCGCCCCTTAGGCGTCGATATATAAAATTTTTCCGCAATGCTCGCAAAATACGGGTTCGCCGGACGAAACCACTCTGTCTGCCGTATCAGCCGAAACCTTCAAGAAACAGCCGCCGCACTGCCCCTTGTCGAGTCTGACAACCAAAGGCAGCGGCTTCCCTGCCGCTTTAAGGCGCATATACGCATCGACCCACTCCGGGCGGGAAACCTCTTTGCGCGCAGCCTCAAAAGCGCCCTCGGCCGAAACCCTCTCGGCATCCAAAGAAGCAAGAGACGCCTGGGCAGAAGCGATATCCCCCTTAAGTTTTACGATGGCAATTTCGGTATCGGTTTCCAATTTCGAAAGAGTTTCGCGCCGCTCGTCAATTTCAAAAAGAATCCCAAGTTCCTTTTCTTCAATGGCACCAGCAGCATCGCGCAATTTTGCTATTTCCGCCTCAAGAGCGTCGTAATCCTCCCGTTTTTTCATTCCCAAGAGTTGTCCCGAGTATTTTTCGGCTTTTGCTTCCATCGCCCTGCGCTCCGCCCGCATTTCGGCGCGCGACGCCTCCAGTGCCGACAAACCGGACTTAAAACCGTCAAGCTCGGCCTGCGCCTTTTTTATTTCCGATTCAAAAGCCGACACGTCAGCCGGCACCGCTTTTATTTTTCGCAAAACGGACAAAAGAGCAATGTCTCTGTTTTGCAAATTCAGAATTTGGGCGACAACATCTTTCACGGCTTGAATCTGGCATTTGCAAGCGATATTGGCAAATCTATTTTTTTCGATTTTTCTTTAGTTTGGCAAAAAACAGTCTAAAACGCGGAAAAGTGAATTTATTGGGCATAGACTACGGACACAAAAGAATCGGCCTCGCATACGCCGACACATCGCTCGGCGTCGCCGTTCCGATACCAGCCGCAGTGCAGCCGTCCCTCGAGGCGCGGCTGGCGCAGATAGCCGACACCATTAAAAACAGAAAAATTGAAAAAATAATCGTGGGGTATCCGTATAATATGGACGGCACTGTCGGCGCAAAAGCGAGGGAGGTCGATGAGTTTATCGGCAAAATAAAGCCGCTTTTCGGACTGCCTATCGACAGAACAGACGAACGGCTAAGCTCGTTTCAGGCGGAGCGCGACTACTTTGCAATGTCCCCCAAAACAAAAAAGTCGGTTGCGGCGCGCAAGAAACACAGGAAGAGCGGCGACATAGACTCGCGCGCGTGCGCACTTTTCCTTCAGGAATATCTGGACAACTGCGTAAAATCCGAATGACGGCAGATTCAACAAGAAGCGAGAAAAAGCCCCTTCCGAAAGCGGATCAAGCATGCCCGCTTTCGCGCTTCAAATGCGTGTGCGCCTACGACGGCACCGACTTTTGCGGCTGGCAGTCCCAGCCAAACGGCATGTCGATACAGGACTTTATCGAAAAAAGGCTGGCGCAAATTTTTAAAAGAAAAATCAGAATCCACGGAAGCGGCCGCACCGATTCGGGCGTACATGCCGACGCCCAAGTATTCCATTTCGACGCCTGTTGGAAACACTCGGCCGACACCCTTTTGTCAGCCCTGAAGTGCGGATATCCCGACTCGCTTCAAATACTGTCCGTAAGGCGCGTCCCGCAGACTTTTCACGCCAGATACTCTGCCAAGGGGAAACGCTATTCGTACAAAATAAGGGAGGGACACTCCGCGCCCAAATCGACGCGCTACGAATGGTCCATAGGGCGCAGAAAACTCGATGTAAAAGCGATGAATTCCGCCGCAAAATTGATGCTGGGAACGCACGATTTCACCGCTTTTAGCGCAAACCGCGGAGGGGGCGCAAAAGAAAACCCCGTAAAGACGCTTTTTGAACTCGAAGCCAAAAGAAGCGGAAGCCTCGTAAAGATAACGACGCGCGGGAGCGGCTATATGTATAAAATGGTGAGAATGATTGTCGGGGCGCTCGTTGAGATCGGACTTGGGAAGCTGTCGGAAGGCGATATCGAAGACATGCTTTCGGCAAAAGCAAGGTGCTCCGGAAAATTTCAGGCGGCTCCCGCAAAAGGGCTCACGCTCGAAAAAGTATATTACAGCATCCGCCACTAATCCGATTCAAAAAAACACCTTCGGATAAAACTTACGCCACAGTATAGGTGCCTACATTTAATCATAAAATATGCCATACCGCAGATATGCCCCGGTATGTTTATTTCAATATTGACATTTTAATATGCGCATAATTTACGTTTTAATATGATGGCAAAGATTGAAATTTGTTTGTTTTTTATATGTTTACACTTGCCACCCTGTATTTTTGCACAGACTCAAAAGCTGCCGCTTGACGGGATTTGGAAATTTAAGGCTTTAGACGCCGAAGGCAAAACCGTCCAATCGGGAACGATTAAAGTTCCCGGAATATGGGAGGCGCAAGGCTACGGAAAGCCGACAGGCATATTGAAACACCACCACCACGGCGTGGGGCGGTACGAAACTGAATTTACCGCTCCGGACTCGTGGAGGGATAAGGACGTCTTCTTTGTAATAGGCGGGGTGTCGAGGTATGCAAAAGTCTGGATAGACGGAAATATTATAGGCGGCGAGGCTGTAGGATTTCTCGGCTCGCACAGGTGGGACGTATCCAAACACGCGGTCCCCGGGAAAAAATCGTCGATACGCATAGATGTGGATTCTCGCCAGAGAATGGAAATAGACGCTCTGATGGGAACCGCGCAGCTAAACGACTTCATGCTGACGCCATGGGGAGGCCTTTTCGGCCATGTTTATTTTGAGGCCAAGCCTAAAAACCGCATCGACCAAATATACGTATCCACAAAAGTATTTCCCGTTCCAAGCGTGTCGGCGACTGTCGATTTGCACGGTTCCGGGCTGTCGGGAAGCTCCATTGAAATCGAAGTTTCCGACGCGGATGAGAGGCTTTTGGGAAGGGCCTCGAAGCCGGTTCCGAAAAATTCCGAAAGCCAAAAAGTGTCGTGCCGCGTTCCGGAAGCCAAATTGTGGTCGACAGAGTCGCCCAACCTGTGCTTCGTAAAGATAAGGCTTGCGCGTGACGGCGCGACGCTCGACGAGCACACAGTGCGGACGGGCATAAGGGAGATAAAAATAGACGGCTGCAAAATGTTCATCAACGGCCGGCCGCTTTATCTACGCGGATACGGAGACGACCACATATACCTCGACCATGTCGCCATGCCTGCGGATAAAAAGCTCTATCTGGACAGGCTTAAACGCATAAAAAGCATGGGCTTCAACCATGTAAGGCACCACAGCACAATCATGCCGCCAGAATACTACGAGGCGTGCGACGAAGTGGGGATCATGTCCAATGCCGAGTTTCCGATAAGCTATCCGCCGCAATTCCCCGGCTCGCGCACATGGAAAAAAACCGTAAAAAACGGCGATGAAAAGGCCTCTCTGAGGCTTTATGCGGAGCGTTTCGAATGCGCGGTGCGCGAACTTCGCAACTATGCGTGCATATTCGCATGGTGCGGAGGGAACGAAATTTTCATGATGGACAAAGAAGGAATATCCCGAAAACACCCGCTGTTCGACGAATTCAGGAAAATAGTCGAAAGGCTCGACCCCTCCCGCCCTTTCGTAGACACGGACGGCGAATGGTACCACTATATTTTAAATCCTAAAAACGACCGCAAAAACCTCGATGTGTACTATGTGCTGTTCGACGAATGGAAGACGGTTTTCCAATTTCCGAAAAAATACGATACCCGTAAATACTCGGACGGCATGCCGCCCCTAAAGCCTGTGTTATCGCACGAAACTGGCAACTTCACCACGTTCGCCCGCCCTTCGGTCATTTCGTCATTCAAAGACTCTCCCTTCAAACCGTTCTGGCTCGAGGGCGGCGCGGCGGAGTTAAAAAGACGGGGGCTTTCCGACGAAGCCGAAAAATGGGCCGAAGCGTCCGAACGCCATTTCGTATTCCTCCACAAGTACAACATCGAAGAAATACGGAAAAATCCGGACATATCGGGATACCATTTTTGGCTCATTCAGGACTATTGGACGTCAACCGACGGAATTTTCGACGTAGCCTTCAATATGAAAAAAGGCATAGATGCGGGCGAAATAATAAAGTTCAATTCTCCGGCGGTCGCATTGCAAAGCAATTTTAAGGGCGTATATGCATCGGGAGAGAGTTTTGCTTCAGAAATATCTGTGTCGAATTACTCAGAAAACGCGGTAAAGGGACGCTTCAAGATAAGGCTGTCAAAGGGCGGACGCGAAATATGCCAAACGGACGTAAACGCGCAAATCGAATGCGGGCAAATCGCAAAAATTTGCCGCCTTGAGGCCCCCACGCTTCCGAGCGTATCGGAACCCGGGCTCATCGAGCTGTCGGTAATAAGCCATGACGGCAAAATACGCAACAACTGGCACGCTTGGCTTTTCCCCAAAAAAACTGTTCCGAAATGCGAAGGCTCGATTTATGCGGACTCCGAAGCCCTAAAATCGCTTCCGGAATATTGGAACGCCGAAAAGATTCCCGACGGCAAGCTCTCCGAAAAAGCGGTATATGCGGTATCAAAACTCACAAAACCCGTTTGCGAAGCCTTGCTGGCAGGGGCGCGGGTGGTGCTTCTCGACGGATCCCAGCTGTCCAGCTCGAGAAAAATCACATACAAGTCGTCGTGGTGGCGCGCAGGCGGGAGCGAAAAAAACAACCAGACCGGAACCTACGTTTGCGACAACCCCATCACCCGCCAATTTGCCCCGGACAACTGGTGCGACAGGGGGTGGATTAAGCTTATCGAAAACGGAACAACCTACGACATAGATTCCGTAAAAGGGGCCGAAAATTACATACGGACCCTCACAAGCCTTTTATCTTTAAGGCACATGTCCATGCTTTACGTTCTAAAGGCGGGCAAAGGGTATCTTGTAGTAAGCGGGCTTAACCATTCGTCGGCACGCAACGAACCGGAAAACGCGTGGCTGCTTTCCCAAATGGCTACGGCAAAATTGGATTCTAAAACTGACTGCGGGAAACAGATACTTTCAAAGCTAAAATTTGATGCGCTCCCTTAAAAAGACGCCCTTGCCTGCCTTGTCGAAAAACGGAAAAACAAAACAACACTGATGTATAATCGCCCCGATTTTCAACCCGTTCTCCTTGAAGCTTGGCAGAAAAACGAAATCTCTTTCCGCCGCAGCTTGGCGCCAATGTTAAACAGGATACTCGAGAACTAAAATTGCCTTTTAGCGGGGCGATTAAAGAATCATGGATATAAAGTCGGCGTTATTCTTCGACTGTGACATTCTATTTATCAGGGTCTCTGCGGCGTCTTCAGGTTTCGAACCCGCCATGGCCCTGCGCAAAAACGACGCCGCTTCAAGCTCGTCGGGTGAAAGCAAAAGCTCTTCGCGCCGCGTTCCCGACGCCGAAATATTTATCGCCGGCCATATTCGCAATTCGGCGACTTTTCTGTCGAGAACCATTTCCATATTTCCCGTGCCCTTAAATTCCTGAAATATAAGGTCGTCCATGCGCGATCCAGTCTCTATGAGAGCCGAAGCTATAATCGTCAGGCTACCTCCTTCGTCGGTGTTGCGGGCTGCCGAAAATATCTGCCTGGGGCGTTCGAGCGCGCGAATGTCCAAACCGCCGCTCATGGTTCTCCCTCCCCCCCCTTTTGCGGAGTTGTGCGCGCGCGACAGCCTTGTAAGCGAATCCATCAAAAGCACGACGTCCCTGCCGACCTCTACAAGGTGTTTCGCCCTCTCGACAGCCAAATCGGCGATTCTTATATGGGTTTCTATGTTCTCGTCGTTGGACGAGGCGTAAATTTCCGCCTCAGGCAAATCCATTCTGAAGTCCGTCACCTCCTCCGGGCGCTCGTCCACAAGAAGAACCATAAGGTGGCACTCGGGGTGGTTTTGTATGACGCCGAATGCGATGTCTTTGAGCAGCGTGGTCTTGCCCGTTCGAGGAGGAGCCACAATTAGCCCGCGCGTACCTTTGCCTATCGGGCAAAAGATATCGACAACCCTATTTGTCATGCGCTCGTCTTTGGTCTCGAGTTTGAGCTTTTTATTTGGGGCTATGGTGGTCAGCTGCTGGAACGACGGCAGGCGACGGCGCTCCATGCAGGGGACGCCGTCTATGGTTTCGATAAACCTCACTTTAGGGTTCTGGTGGCCCTTCGCAATATGCGCCTTGGCCTCAATGAACTGTCCTTTTTTTACGGAGAAGCGCTGAACGAGCTCTTTGGGCACATACGGGTCCGACTGGCGGGTCTTGCCACCCCTCTTAGGGTCGAGCAGCACGCCGTTGTTGTTTGTTGTCGGAGCGAATATTCCGCTCACGTCTATTATTTCAAGATTGTCCATTATTTATAACTAATAGCAGTTTAAATTATATTTTACCGGCGGCGCGGCGCGCGCCAAAGGCTAAAACGCCCATTCAGCAATTTTGCCTGCCGCCCGCCTCCTGAAAAACGCGCCGCGCAGCCGTGAAGGCCGCCACAGCCCAAAAAGCGCACATTCGCCGCGCCGAAGCGCCAATTTCCAAAACAAAGAATCGAGCGATTTTATGTTCAAACAAGGACGGCAACAAAGCTCCCTTTTCGGACGTTCCGCCGCCCCGTAAACCACGGCAAAGCCGTTTTACGGAAAATCATTCAAACGCATTGGGGCGCCAAGACAAGCATTTTCGCAAAAATATTTGGGAAATATACGGATTTCCCGCGGCTATTTATCGGTTTGAAGGCTTAATTTCTTGATTTTGCACAATTTTACAATGTCTATTGCCGAAGTGACGAAATGTAGCGGCGTATCCTTGTCTGCCAAGAGTATGAGCGAAGCGTTTTCCGCGTCGGGAATGGCGCGCAGTTTGCGTTCGAGATTTTCAAATGTCGTCTCCTCGGCGTTAAAATAGCACCTGCCGTCCTTGTCGATGGCTATCGTATCTGGCTTTTGTTTTGCCGCGCTGTCGGAGCTCTGCATGTTGGGAGGCGTTATGTCGACTGCGTAAATCTCCTTAAACTGCATCGTAAGCAAAAAGAAAAATATGAGGACGGTCAGCACGTCGACCATGGGGACGATGTTGACCTCCGCCTTTCTCCTTTTCCTGTTCTGGGCGATATTCACGTTTTATTTGCCGCTCTTGTCGCGTATGTCTATGAGGCTTTCGACGCATATGTTCAGGCGCGCGCAAAGCTTGTCGATTTTTCTGTTTAAATACGAGTTTCCCACGATTGCCGGGATGGCTATCGACAGCCCGATTATGGTTGTCGAAAGTGCCAGACCCACGCCCCGCGATATAGCCTCCGGTGTCGGCAGCGACGAATCGGTCGCAAAGACCGTCACAAGCCCTGCCACCGTACCGAGCAATCCCAAAAGGGGAGCAGCCGAAACGACGACGTCGAGCCAAAACATTCCCCTCTCGAGGCGGGTCATCTCGAGTTGCGCAAAAGCCTTCAGGGCCTCCGGATCCGGCTTTGAAGTCCTGTAAAAATACAATATTCTGCCTATCGACGAGGACAGGTTGTCGGACACTTGCGGCAACACCCCGGATATGAGCGAATTTGCAATCTCGCGCGGGAGCACTTTCGAGTCGCGCAAAGATATGAATCTCTCTATTATTATAAACAGAGCCAGAAACGAACACAAACCGAGCGGATATATGAATATTCCGGCGCCTTCGAGTATAAACTTCATGGCTGTTTAAAATACGGCAATGCCGCTGCTTTTTGGCTTGTTTCCGCTTCGGCGTCGAGAAGGTCCGCGATGGGGTCCCACTTTCCGGACAGTAGCGCGGCGCGCGCGGCGTCGGGCATTTGGCACGGGCAGGAAAAATCCCCGCACGAAACCGTCATTGCATCAAGATTGACATCCACGGGGAGGTCGGGTTCCGCCTCGATTATCCCGCCAATTTTTGCTATATCCCCGTGTTTCGCACAAACACACGGTATTCCGAGCGTGGTAGAGTTCCCGAAAAATATCTCCGCGAAGCTTTCTGCTACTATCGCCCTGAAGCCGTAGTGCCACAAAGACTGCGGCGCGTGTTCGCGCGAGGATCCGCATCCGAAATTCGCCCCCGACAAAAGGATTTTCGCGCCCTTTTTACGCGGATCCGTCAGCGGATGGACTTTGTCCGAGCCGTCCGGATTTTTTCTTTCGTCGTAAAACGCGTATTGCCCGAGTCCCTCGAAAGAGACGCACACCATAAAGCGGGCCGGAATGATTCTGTCGGTATCTATGTCGTTTCCCGGAATGAAAACGGCCTTACCGTTTACGTCTTTAATTTTTTCAAGTGCCATAATTATATATGTACCCGAACGATTAAAACGATTTTTATCTTTTCGACAACAATTTTTTGCCTTAAACCCCGGACGCGCGCGCCCGGCGGGTCAAATTCAACCGAACATATGGCGAAAAAAGCTGTCAAATATAAGAAATGACAAAAGATTTTTCGAAAATCTTGCGAGATTCTTCCGATTAAATGCGTAAGAATTGTGAAAATTTTATTTTACAATAAAAAACTATAAAACACTCTAAAGGGCATGAAAAAACTAATACCGTTATTATCCGTATGCGCAATATTTTCGGCGTGCCACACGCCGACTCAACAAACGCCGGAGGGCATGGCCATAGAGGCGGTGTATTCCGTCGACCAGAAAATAATATCCACCTCCACAACCATATCCGAAGTCTCGGCCAAGATGCAGTCCGTATCGCTGACGGGATGCCCGCCAGAATTCGTGGACGCGTTTAGGTCAAACATAAAGGCGTGGATAAAATTCTCGGACGTGGAGAAGAAAATGTACACGGCTAATATGACGAAAGCCCAGGCAGACATTCGCAACTACCTTTCGGAATGCCAGTCGAACCCTTCAAAGGCCGCCGTGGAGCTGAGAAAGCAATGGCCGTCTCTCACGAAGGAAATAGACTACTGCACCTCTGAAATAGCAAAAACCTTTTCCGAATACACGCTTGTGGGCGCCAAATTCGACGCCGTTTACAATAAGGGAAAGAACTTATTCTAACAAGCGTGGCAAAAGCGCTTTAGGAAACGCGGCTTTTTAGGCCGCGTTTTTTTGGGGGAACCCCAGCCGTACGGGCGGCGCGGAATTACGCGCCGCCTTTGCTTTGGCAGAAAAGCCCGCCCTTAAACGCCGCCCGCGCGCGGGTGTTCCGTGCATTTGGCTTGACTTTAAAAGCCGCAGAAGCAGGATGAAAAAATGTGTGGGGGTACGGAAAAAAATTTGCCACGTATGAAAATTGACAACCTAAAAATATTTACCGGCAGGAGACATCCCGTTCTTGCCGAATCGATATGCAAACAGCTGTCGCTGCCGCTTGGAAACGCCCTTGTAGAATCGTTTCCGGACAGCGAAACATTCGTAAAAATCATAGATCATATCCGCGGGGACGACGTGTTTATAATACAACCCACAAGCCGCCCCTCAAACGACAGCTTTATGGAGCTGCTGATAATGATAGACGCCGCCCGCAGGGCGTCCGCCAAGCGCATCACCGCGGTTCTTCCGTTTTTCGGATACGCGCGCCAAGACAGAAAAGACCAGCCCCGCGTTCCGATTACCGCAAAGCTCGTTGCCAACCTGCTGGTCGCCGCCGGGGCGAACCGCGTTTTGACGCTCGACCTGCACGCCACGCAAATCCAGGGCTTTTTCGACATACCGTGCGACCACCTTTACGCCTCTCCCGTAATCTACGAATATTTAAAGAACCAACCGGCTGAAAATATGACGATTTTCTCGCCCGACGTAGGCGGGCTAAAGCGGGCGCAGGCCTATGCCACGCTTTTCAACTGCCAGCTCGGGTTTATAGCAAAGCGCAGAATCAGCGCCGAAGTTGTCGAAGCCACAAGCCTTGTCGGCGAGGTTGAGGGGCGGGACATTCTTATCGTGGACGACATGACGGAAACCGCGGGAACCCTTACTGCGGCGGCGAAAATACTAAAAGACAGGGGCGCAAAGACAGTCAGGGCCGCCGTGACCCACGCAGTGCTTACCGATAGCGCATACGACCGCCTTTCGGAAAAATGGCTCGACGAACTTATCGTGACCGACTCCACCCCGCCGGACCCGCGCTACGCAGACTATCCCATAACCGTTTTGACGGTTGCCAATCTCCTTACCGAAGCGATTCTGCGCATACACAACAACTTGTCTGTGACATCGCTTTTCAAGGTAAAGGGCTTCTGATTTTGCAATATTCACACACAAAACGGGCGCTTTCGATACGCCCGTTTTTTTGCGTCCTTTCACAAACATACAAAAAGAACGCGCATATGGACATAAGAGACGAAATAGCAAAAACCGCCGAACTTACGCGGAAATCGTGCATCGAAAAGAGGCGCGGGGGCCCCTTCGGGGCCTTTATATTCGACGAAAAAAGCGGAAAGACAATCGCGCGCGGATTCAACCGCGTGACATCGGCGCACGATCCCACAGCCCATGCTGAAATCGAGGCGATTCGCGCCGCTTGCAAAAAATTAAAGACCTACGACCTTTCGGGGTTGTCGCTTTACGCCACTGGATTTCCCTGCCCGATGTGCCTGTCGGCGGCTATATGGGCAAACATAAAAAACGTGTACTATTCCAAATCGTATGCGGACGCCGCAAAAATCGGCTTTCGCGACGATTCCATTTCAAATTTTATAAAAGGCGGCCTAAAAAACTCGAAAATACTCAAAATATCCAAAATAAAAAGCCCCGCGCTCGATTCGGTGTACGATGAATACCGCGCCCAAAATGCGCATCTTGGCGGAGCACCGTATTGAACAAGACGTCGCAACGCGACTTTCCCGTCAGTCTTCGGAAAGGGATTCGTAAAAATCCGCAACCGAACCCCTGTTTTCGGATTTTTTATAGTTTATCGCATGCGAAGGATGAATGTTTAAGAGGCCTGTCGCCATGTAGGGATAGTCGAACCCCCAATCGAAACTCCGCCTCAACGGCTCTATCGCGTTTTGCGCACACTCCAAAACGGGGCGCAGCTTGAAGCGCGGATTGCGCAAAAACCCGACCATCAATTCCGTTCTGCAGTTTCCGGCACCGCGCCCCAAACCGGCAATGGAACAGTCCACAATATCGGCGCCTGTGATAACCGCGTCGATGGTGTTTGCAAAAGCAAGTTGCAAATTGTTGTGGATATGTACCCCTACGCGCTTGCCGGCGTCGCTGCACACATATATGCACTTCGCCAACAGGTATCTGAGGCGGTGCCCGTCGAGCCCGCCGAAAGAATCCATCAAATACACGACGTCCGCGTCGCTTTGCGCGGCGGCTTCGAAAGCTTTGTTAATTTCCCTCTCCGAAAGCGTGGATATGGCCATGATGCATACGCTTGTTTCGTATCCCAAGTCGGCGGCATATTTTACGGTATCCAAAGCCTCCGAAAGCCCGCCGGCGTATGCGGAGGCCCTAATCATGTCAATCGGGCTGTCGGACTTTTTGCGAAGCGAGGCCCTGCAGTCCGACTTTCCGGCGTCCATCATAACCGCAAGCTTCACGTCGCGTTTATTGTCCCCCACAAGCCGCTTTACGGTTTCGTCGTCGCAAAAGCGCCATTCTCCGAAGTCCGAAGGGCTGAATGCCCCGCGGCTGTTTTTATAGCCGACTTCCATATAGTCTATTCCGGCGTCGGCGCAGGCGTCGTAAACCGCCCTTACCGTCTCCATGCCGAAATGGCTGTTGTTGACCGCGCCGCCGTCGCGGATTGTGCAATCGAGGATTTTTACGTCGGAACGGATGCGCCCCATTGCGTCCTTTTGGCGCGCCTCTATTTTCTTTTGGTTGAACGTGGTCATAACATTACCTGAAACGGCGCGCGTTTGCCGCGCGCCGTTTCGCATTACTTCATCATTTCGTCGTAGAAATCCACAATGCGTCCCCTTTTGTCGGACTCGTTGTACTCCATGGCGCTCTTCGGGTGCCTGTTGAGAAATCCCGTCACCATGTACGGGTAGTCGAAACCCCAGCCGAGCTTTGCGCGCATAGGCTCGATTCTGCCCTCAACGCACTCGAGCAGCGGGCGTATTCTGAAACGCGGATTGTGCAGGAAGCCAATAAGCAGTTCGAGGGGGCAGTTTCCGGCGCCGCGCCCCAAACCGGCAAGAGTTCCGTCCACCATGTTCGCGCCGCTTACAATAGATTCAACCGTATTGGCAAACGCCAGCTGCAGATTGTTGTGCGCGTGTATGCCTATTTCCTTGCCGTATTCGTGGGCTATCCGCATGTATTTTGCCATCATGTAGCGTATCTGCTCGCTGTACAGCGAACCGAAACTGTCCACAAGATAGATGGTTCCCGCGTCGCTCTCCCCTAAAAGCTCGAGGCCCTCGTCGAGTTCGCTTTCGCGCACCGTGGAAATCGCCATAATGTTTACAGTAGTCTCGTATCCGTTGTCGGCGCAATGTTTTATCATGTCGATCGCCAGGGGTATTTGGTGGATATAGGT
The DNA here is from genome assembly GCA_944389195.1 of uncultured Opitutales bacterium. GTDB lineage: Bacteria > Verrucomicrobiota > Verrucomicrobiia > Opitutales > Intestinicryptomonadaceae > Merdousia. Next base: position 70,531 of record CALXLM010000002.1, on the reverse strand, counting down.
CGCTATGCGCACCATGTCTATCGGACTTTTTTCCTTCGGGCCGATTTCCGTTTTGTAGTCGCTCTTTTCGGCGTCGGCCATGACGGAAAGTTTTATGTCGCGCTTGTTGTCGCCGACTATCCTCTTTACCGCCTCGTCGTCGCAAAAGCGCCAGTCTCCGAACTTGGCGGGATCGTAAATCTTCTTGCTGTTTTTGTAGCCGATTTCCATATAGTCTATTCCCGCGTCGGCACAGGCGTCGTAAACCGCCCTTACCGTCTCGTCGTCGAATCTGCTCGAATTCATCAGACCGCCGTCCCTAATGGTGCAATCGAGCACTTTCAGTTCTTTCCTGAAGCCCACCCACCTGCCGGAGTGCTTCGAGGAGCTGTTCATTGATTTCTGGTTCATAGTCATCTTGATTGGTGTTAAAATTTTTATCGAAAATAAAAAAACCCGACCGCTTCAGCGTTCGGGTTCTACTTAAACATGCAACAACGGGCAAGCCGCTCACCGAACGCCAATGTTTGGAAAGCTAAAGTAAAAATAATAAGTTGCCCAAATGTTTTGCATAATAAATTTTGAAGCATTAGACACCGCTTTTGCGGAATTTCAAGTTTTTTTTTATTTTCCGCATATTTTTTTTACCATATCGTGAAATTTCTCAAAAAGCGCGTCGGCATCGTTCGGTCCGGGAGCCGCCTCCGGATGGTATTGAACCGAAAAAACCGGCAAATCCTTATGGCGGAGCCCCTCCACCGTGCCGTCGTTGAGATTTATTTCCGTGACGACGGCGCCGGCATTTGCCAACGACTTTTCGTCGGCGGCAAACCCATGGTTTTGAGAAGTGATATATACAAGTTCCGTCTCAAGATTTTTTACGGGCTGGTTCCCCCCCCTATGCCCGAACTTCAGCTTGAATGTTTTAGCTCCGATTGCGTGCGTGATGATTTGATGCCCCAAACATATTCCGAAAGTCGGATATTTCTCGATTAAAACCGAAACGCATTTGTGGGCGTATTTTACGGCCGCCGGATCTCCCGGACCGTTTGAAAGAAATACGGCCTCCGGAGCGAACTCCACAATAGCTTCAGCTGGAGTGTCGGCTGGAAAGACTGTGACATCGAAACCGTGGAAACCTAACTTTTTAAATATTGACGCCTTCGCGCCGTAGTCTATCGCCGCGCATTTGAAAAGCGGAGCCGACCTCTTAAAATTGTAAAGCGAAGTTCCCTCGACGGTAAACGGCTTGAGCGCGCTTTCCTGCGGGTCGAGTTTGTGCGGAGCTTTGCAAGTGACGTTTTTTACATAGTCCACCCCGACAAGCCCCCCCCATTCGCGCGCGCGCTTTACGGCCTCTTCGGCGGATATTCCCTCGGTCGAAAGACAGGATTTCATCGCCCCCGCGCTTCTCAGCCTTTTTGTAATCGCGCGCGTGTCAACGCCGCTGATGCCCGGCACCCCCCCTTTTTCGAGGTAATCTTGAAGGGAACCCTCGCTGCGCCAACTGCTCGCCACGGGGCTGACCTCGCGAACCGCAAATCCCTTCGCCTTAATGCCGTCCGACTCCTCGTCGGCCTTGTTGACCCCATAGTTTCCTATCTCGACCGCCGTCATGACGACAATCTGCCCGAAATAGGAGGGATCGGTCAAAACCTCCTGATAACCCGTCATTGACGTGTTGAAAACGGCCTCTCCCACGACCGTTTTTCTCGCCCCGAAAGCGCGGCCCTTATACACGCTTCCGTCTTCGAGAGCCAAAATGGCTGTATTGGAATCGCTCATAATATTTTTCGCGCCTATTTCGTAGATTTTTATATTTCTTGCAAGCCTTTAAATAAACATATTCCCGCCTGTGCCCGGAACTCCCGCCCGGAGTTTTCGCAGGAAAAATTTTAAATATTCCGCGACGGAAAGCGCTGCCGTGCCGAAGCGCAAAAAACAGCGTGCATGGGGCTGATAAATTCGCAGCGGCGCCCCGTTTTTTCGCGGGCCAGCCAAGCAAAAAAACAAATGGCAAATGCGCCCTCCCGCGGAAGCCGCGCGCATTCGTTTCAAAACAGTTCGGGCTGCCTTCCGCCTTCGCGGGTGCGTCCGCGGAGTTTTTTTAAAAAGCTCCGCCTGTGCGCCGGGCACGCCCCGAATAACAGCAAGCCCTGAAGATGGGACGCGGTTCCGTAGCCTTTGTTGACTTCAAAGGAATAGCGCGGATAATCGCGCGAAAGGTCGGCCATAAAATTGTCGCGCGTCACCTTGGCGACTATCGAGGCCGAAGCTATCGCCAAGCTCGAAGCGTCGCCCTTTACGACCGCCGTATGTGCGTACGGAAATTTTTTCATCGGCCTCCCGTCGATAAGCACGTATCCGGTGGAGGCGTCGACCGCAGATTCCCCGAACAGCGTTGCAGGGGACGAAGCCCCCCTCAAAGAGAGATTGAGCCTTTCGTTGAGAGCGCGCGCGGCGCGCGCCATGGCGATTTGCGTCGCGACAAGTATGTTGTGCTTTTCTATTTCCTCCACGGATGCAAAGGCCGCCTCAAAGTCTATTTCGCCCGCAAGCTTCAGAATCCGCAACTTCTCATAAACGGCGTTTCTCTGTTTTTCGGAAAGCTTTTTAGAATCGTCCAGCAAGCAAAGCGCGTCCGCAAAGGACGGATTTGCGTATGCGCGCGCCCTTACCGCGACGGCTGCCGCGCACACGGGGCCCGCCAGGCAGCCCCTGCCGGCTTCGTCTATCCCGACAAGCCAACTGCGCCCCGACACGTATTCGGCGTCGAAAGCCGCAAGTCCATCAATCCTTCTGTCCTTCCTATACGACACCGCCACGCCTTTTGCCGACACGTCAACCGGCGGCCTCCTCAAGCGCTTCGGACGCCGTCTTAAAATGGAGCTTCGCAAAGCGCTTTAAGGATTCCGGCCCCATTTTCCTTACGATTTCCACAGCCTGTTCGCGCGCCTGGGCGCCCGCCCCCTTCTTCAGCTCGATGCCGCACTCGTTCGAAAGCTTCTTCATCGAATATATGTAAGTTGCGCGAGCGATTATCGAGGCGGCAGCCACAACGGGATCCTCCTCGGCCTTGGTTCTCATTCTCAACTCGAATCCCGGAACGTCGAGCTGGCGCTGGACGAGCGGCTGTTTCGTAAACTGGTCGAGCATGCCCCAAGGCGCCTTCCTTTCCGACAAAGCGCCCCTGATTGACGAGGCGTGAAACCACGCCAGAAGCTTATTCAAATTGCGCCCGAATTTTATGTAAAGGGCGTTGTATTTTTCCATGCCCGCCCACGAAACTTTAACGGCCACCCCCTTTGTGGATTTTATCTTTCCCGCCATGCGCAAAGCGGCCGCGTCGCTGGAAACTTTTTTGGATTCGCGCAAACCTTCAGCCACCCACGACCTGACGGCGTCGCCGTCGGCGACAACGCACGCGGAAACGAGCGGCCCGAACAAATCGCCCTTGCCGCTTTCGTCAACTCCGGCGTGCAATTCGTACCACTCCGGGTGAAGCACTTCGTCGTACCCCATTTTCGCCACGCCCGTTATTTCGGACTCGAGGACGAAACGCACGAAGTCTTCCGTGCCCTTCCCCTGCACGACGAGCTTCCCGGAAGAGTAAAACACGACATTCACGTCCGGGCCCTTGTACGCGAACTTCGAATACGCCACGCTAAAAGGCGCCCATAAATGCCTGTCAAGCCAAGAGTCGAGAGCGGCAGCCTGCTCCGCAGTGAGCGTATCGGTGTACAGTGTCTTCTTCGCTTCGGCGCAGGCCGTATCCTTTTTATGTCTGAATTGCATCTTTCCTTTGAAAAAGTTTCCGGCATGATTGCCGAAAAACGCGCTTTCTTCAAGACATTAATACTAAAAGAGCTTGCACTTGGCAAAGTATATTGAAAGACTGTGCGCAACTTATCCGGAGGAATATTGTATGAGCAAATCTATAATGATAGTCATATGCGACTTTCTTCTGCTGAGCCTGCTCAGCCTGGCAGATTTCGAATCGGCGCCGCAAGACGAAGCCCTCGTGAAAGCGCAACAGGAATCGGTGCAACAGCAGGTTTTCGCCGACACCCAAATGCTCGACCTGCTCAAGATGTCGCTCGACTCGGAACGCGACAGGCGGATGTCGCTCGATTCCGACGTTTCAAAACTTTCAAAAGCCGCCGAAGAAAACAGGCTGCTGGCCGAAAGCCAAAAGAAAATACTCGACGCCAGAGAGCGCGAACTTAAAGAGCTCACAAAGACAAAATCGGACCTCGAAAAGGAGCGCGAATCAATACTTAAAAAAAGCCGCGACCTCGAAGCGAGGATCGGCCTCAGCGAAAGCCGCAACATCAAGCTTCAGGAGGAAATAGTCGCCGCGAGCTCCAGGCTTGAAAAATCGGCCCAAGAGCGCGCAGAGCTCGAGCGCAAGCTGGGCGACATGAGGCAGATCGACTCCTCGACAAAGCAAAAGCTCGAGGCCGTACAGGAGGAGCTGCGCCAAAACAAGGACCGTCTTGAAAAGCTAAAAGCCGAAAGCGAAAATCTCAAAAACGAAAACCGTGCAATAGAAACCGAAAAGCGCGCCCTTGCCACACAACTCGAAGTTGCCTCCACAAAAACGCAGATATACGAGGAGAACATAAAGCGCTACCAAGCCCTCGTTAACATCGAAAAAACCGAAAAGGAAAAAATCCGCGAACACGCCGAAACGCTGGCGGTGGGCGTCGGGGAACTCGCCACACAGCAGCAGAAGCTAACGCAAAACATGAAGGAGCTGCGCCCCAAAACCTCTTCCGAAATATTCGAAAACATAAAGCCGTCGTTTGTTAACGTAATTTTCGCCTATACTAAAAAGGGAATTTTCGGCAAGTCGAACTCGACGATAGAAATACGCGCCCTGCCCGTAAAGATAGACGGCAAAATATGGCTTGTGGTAAGCTCCGCCGACACCGTGGTGGCTCCAACGCTGCACCAATACATCGCCCCGGAAACCCTCGAAATATCTGTGCGCGGTAAGGCGTACAGATTTCAGCCTTCCGGCATCTACTCCGTAAAGGAGGATCCTCGCCTGCTTGCAATACAGGTCCCCGAGGAGTTTGTGGAAAAGGAAAAAATCACTCCGCTTTCCGTTCCCGAAAACTTTTTCTCGTTTGCGGACTGCGTTGTGGTAAACCCGACAAAATTCTACTACGGGCAAATCCCATTCCGAGCCGACTTTAAAAACAGCCTATACGCCCAGCTCGACGTCGGGCTGATACAGTCCGTATTCGGAACCTTCTCTCCCTCAGAGGGCGACTTTGTCCTAAGCAGAAGCGGCGATTTCATGGGAAACATGATAGACGGCAGCATTGCGGTCCTCATGCGCTCGATGACGCCCGACAAACGGTTGTCGCTCGGAAAAAGATACACGCCTGCCGCAGCATACGAGTTTGTGGGGAATACTTCTGAAAGGCTGAAAAAAATGCCTTTTCGCCTAAAATAAGAAGCGCAATTTGCTTGAAAAAAAATACGTGTTTCAATAACGTTCCGCAGTTGAAAAGAATGTTGAAAGACATAAACGAACATTAAGGAAAAAATGAAAAGTTATCTCTATCTGTCACTAATACCCGAAGCATTGATAGCCTCAAACCTTCCTCCAGAAGAATTCGGAAGCTACTTCGCGACGGGAGTTTTTCGGCGCAACTGCGACCAGGCGGTATTCTTTGAAATAGACCCAAATTTTAAGTCGGACTATCTTCCGCTTGAAAAGATAGACCAGCTGTGCAAACCGCACGAAGACGGAAGGCCTCACAAATCCGTATATCTTTCCGTATACCGCGTGCTGGAACACATACCCATGGCGGCGTTCAAAAACCTCTATGTCGTCACTTCCGACGGGAAAACACTTGAACTTAAAGCCGAACCCTTCATACCCGACGCAAAGCCGCACCTGTACCTTTATCAGGACTTGGCCCCGTGCCGCCCGCGCGTTGCAAGCATTCTAAATCCCGCCGAATACGTTGCGCGCCTTACATCGAAAGACAGGCTCGTGCACGTCGATAAAATAGCCTTTTGCGACCTCCAGCTGGGCGCGCTCGAATCCGACCCGGAAAACGGCGATCTCGGAGATCTTCCATACATAAACCAATACCACCTGCGCTACTGCCTCATGCAGGTGAGAAACAAGGGGGGCAAGAACAACAAGGTAGTGGCGCGCTCCGTTGTGGATTTCCTGTACCGAACGATCAACAGGGGCTTTTATGTCGGCACGGGAAATGAAATGCTTTACTATCCAATGCCCTCGAAGGAAGATCTGGAGAACAAGCATTACAACTGGTGGCGCTCGGCTCAGTCCGCCTTTGGGGCATAACCGCAAAAGAAACGCGCGCGCCAATGCGCGCGTTTTTTTTGCGCCGCTGTGTTGGAAAACCACGGGAGAACTTGCAAATTTTAACATGCGCACAGCAAAGCGCGCGCTTCTTAAACGCCGCTCGCACGCCGCGGCGCCATGCCCACCGCCCGGTATTCTCATGTGCGCGCAAGCAGCGCCGCCATGCGATGTTTTATTTCGAAATGCGTTCCGGTCTTATTTCCAAACTCCGCAAGTAATGATACAAACGCGCCCAAAAAAAACGCTACGCGCGAACGCGTAGCGGATTGAAAAACAACGGAGTTTGCGCGCCTAAAACGCGGGCGCGAAATCCTCCATATAAATTTTATTTCTTAGCTTTGCAGGCGCATTTTTTTGCGCAAGCCTTTTTGGCCGGAGCCTTCTTGGGGCACGCTTTTTTTGCGCAAGCCTTTTTGGCTGGAGCCTTCTTGGCTGCAACCTTCTTGGCCGGAGCCTTCTTGGCTACGACTTTCTTGGCCGGAGCCTTCTTGGCTACGACTTTCTTGGCCGCGACTTTTTTTACTGCTTTCTTGGCGGGAACCTTTTTCACCGCCGCTTTTTTTACTACTGTTTTTGCCATAATATTATTATATATTTTGGTTTTGTTCGTTTGTTAACATTGCCCTTCGCAAACACCGCCGTAAAGAGATGTCGGCGAAGAACCGCGCAATGAATTATCCGAAATATAACAATAAAATTTTGCGAATCCCAGCAGGCCACAATAAGCATGTCCCGCAAAATTTTTTCTATATGAAATTATGGCACGTTTGATAGAGAGAGAGAGAGAATCTGCGAAAGTATTTCTTTTAAATACCTCTCTTAACGGCGAATATACGGGTAATATCATCTCTCTTTTTTGCGTATTAAAAATAACGTCGTGCGACAGAAATTTTCTATGTTTCGTTTTTGAACTTTTTTTCTCTGCTTTGCAATATATTTTTTTTGTTTTTAAATTTTTTATTTCAACAAACTTTTATACGGAGAAAATTTTAATACCCCACCCGCCTCCATTTTATATCCAGCAAAAAAATCTCCCGCACACATCATGCGCGCGCACGGACGCTGCAGCGACATGAATGAGACAGAGCCGTCAGCGCACGCAACCCTCAATCCGCGCGGCGAAGCATCGAGAATTGTTCCGGCGCGGCGGCTAGCTCCGCAGCATGCGCTGAAAGATGCGTCTTTCACTTTTAACGCGTCGGTACCCCAATTTAAAATACCGAAACCAAAAGCGCGGATGCGGTTGCATATCGTCTTTCCGCCAGCCGAAAAATCGACCGCCGCATCAGATTTGTCGAGCTTGCGCGTGTATGTCGCAAGCGATTCGTCCTGCTCGACAAATTTTGCCGAGCCATTTTTTATGGAAGGCAAATTTCTTTCGAGAATAAGCGGGGACGCCTTTCGCATTTTTTCCCTCAATGACTCGACTGTATCGTCTTTTTCTATCGGGATTTTTATCGAATCGCAAACGGGGCCTGAATCCATTTTTTTTACGACGCGCATCAGGCTCAATCCGGTCTCGCCGTCCCCGAGAGCTATCGCCGTCTCCACCGGAGACGCCCCGCGGTATTTGGGAAGCAGAGATCCGTGAATGTTTAGGCACGGATATTTTCCGTATTCGAGAACGTTGTTTTTTAGCATGCTGCCGTATGCCATTACAATGACGGCCTCGACTCCGATGTCGCGCATTCTTGCCACGGTTGCGTCGCCAACGCCGCCTTCGGGCCGCAAAAGCTCCACTCCGCGCTCGAGAGCCCACGCCGAAACTGCGTTGGGCGAAAGTTTTTTTCCCCTGCCTTTCGGCCTGTCCGGATTGCTCACAACGCACGCAAGCCTGAATTCCTCCGACGCGAGCAAAAACTCTAAAGCGTCAAGCGATATGTCGTCCGAAGAAAAAAAAGCAGTCCTCATTTCCGCCCTTTTTCCTTCCCCCGCAAATCCTGCGGCGCCTTCCCCACAAATTCGAGGCGTATTGACACCCCGCCAAGCCCGAGTCTGTCGCGGATACCGTTTACGAGATAGCGCCTGTAGGATTCGGCAAGCGCGTTCGCAGTGTTGCAATACATTCTTATCGAAAACGGCCGCGACGCAGTCTTTACGCAATAATACACTTTAAAGCGTTTGCCGCACACATACTTCGGTGGGTTGTCGTCTATAAGCTTTTGAACGCACGCGTTAAGCTTTGAAGTCGCAACCGGCCCGTTCATTTTTTCATGCATGCGCCAAGCCGCCCCGAGCAGCCTGCCCACTCCCGAACCGTCCTTTGCGGAAACGAAATATATGGGAGAATCCCCGATAGCATACAATTTCTTGCGCACTGCCTCGTCGAATTTCTTTCCGAATTCGGCGATGTCGGAATAACCGCGCAGCGGCCTTTGGGAAAACGTCTCAGTCGCGTAATCCCACTTGTTCACCACGACTATCAGCGACGCCCCCGCATCGAGGATCTCCCCGGCCAAACGCTTGTCGAGTTCGGAGACTCCCTCCATGGCGTCGAGAACGAGAAACACTATGTCAGAAGCCCCGATTGCCTTTCGCGTGCGAAGCGACGAAAGATAGTCAAGAGACGTATTTGTCTTGCGCTTTAACCTCAATCCAGCAGTGTCAAAAAGGCGGAACTTCATTACGCCCCCGTTTTTCAGCGGAGCGTCGATGTCGCATTTTACGCTGTCGCGGGTGGTTCCCGCAAGATCGCTTACTATCAGCCTGTCCTCCCCAAGAATCCTGTTTAACAGCGAGCTTTTCCCGACGTTCGGCCTGCCCGCGACGCAAATTTTTACGCGGCCGTCGCCGTCGCCGTCAAGCGGTTTCAAGGGGCATCCGCACTCTGTTTCAAGAATCCTTTCGAGCGCGTCAACGCCGTATCCGTGCTCCGCGGAAACTTCCACAACGTCCGCAAACCCGAGCTTGTGAAACTCTGCCGCGCGGTTTTCGTGCTGCGGGAGATCGACCTTGTTCACCGCAAGGACAACCTTCTTGCCGGACGCCCGCAAAAGCTGGGCTATCTCCTCGTCGAGCGGGGTGAGCCCCGCCTGCGAATCCGCGACAAACACGATGATGTCGGCCGCGAGCGCCGCAAAACGGGCCTGCGCGCCAGTGGCCTCGGCGATGTCCTTCTGCGCAGCGTCGGGCGCAGCCCCCATTCCGCCGGTATCCATCAGCAAATTACCCCCCGCAAGCCTTTCGACAACAACGTCGCGCGTGACGCCCGGCTGGTCGTGAACTATGGAAACCCGCCTGCCAAGCAGCCTGTTGAAAAGCCTGCTCTTCCCGACGTTCGGCCTGCCGACCAATACGACGCTTTTGCCTGACGATTCAGAGCCCATGCGCTACCATTTTGAAATTGCCGCCTCCATTCTGTCGGCGGCCTCGACGAGGTTTTCATAGCTTGTAGAAAAGCTCGCCCTCACATACCCCTCACCGGACTCGCCGAAAGCCGAACCCGGAACGACCGCCACCTTTGAATCTTCCAAAATTTTCTTCGCAAAGTCCATCGAGCTCATTCCGAATCTTTTTACGGAGGGAAAGGCGTAAAACGTCCCCTTCGGGCAATGGCAATCCAAACCCATTCCGTTAAATCGCCCGACGATATAGTCGCGGCGCCGGCGGTATTGTTCGCGCATTTTTTCCATAGATTCGCGCCCGTTCGCGAGCGCCTCAACAGCGGCCTCCTGCGAAACGATTGGCGCGCACATGATCGCGTATTGGTGAACCTTCATCATCGCCTCTATCACCGCCTTCGGGGCGCATGCGTATCCTATCCTGAATCCGGTCATGGCAAAAGCCTTCGAAAATCCGTGCAAAAACACGCACCTGTCTTTCATTCCGTCAAACGACGCGATGGAAACGTGCCCTCCGTCGTATGTGAGCTCGGAATATATTTCGTCGGTTATTACGAGCATGTCTTTTTCGGCGGCAAATTCGGCAAGCTCTTTGAGCCTCTCCGCGTCGGCAACACCCCCCGTGGGGTTTGTCGGAAAATTTATGACTATCGCCTTGCACCCCGGCTCCCACGATTTGCGGACTTCGTCCATATTGAACGAGAATCCGTCCTCTCCGCGCGTCCTTACCGCCACGGGTATCCCGTGGCACAGACGCACGCTCGGAGAATACGACACAAAACACGGCTCGTGGTACATGATTTTGTCGCCGGGGTTTACGATTGCCCTTATGGCGCAATCAAACACCTCCGAAACCCCCACCCCGACCATTATCTCCGAAACGGGATCGTATTCAACCCCAAAGTTTTTTGCCACATACTTCGATATTTCGCCGCGCAGCCTACGAAGGCCGAGATTGTCGGTATAAGACGTCTTTCCCTTTTCGAGCGCGAAAATGGCGGCCTCGCGTATATGCCACGGCGTGACGAAATCGGGCTCGCCTATTCCGAGAGATATGGCGTCTTCCATTGTTGCGGCTATGGCAAAAAACTCACGTATTCCGGAACGCGGAATGGCTCCTACATGGCTTGCCACAAATTCCCTTGGATCTTTCATTTCTTTGTATTGCAAATTGAGTATTGTAAAATAGACCGGGGCACGCGGCTTTCTGCGCCAGGCGCGAGAAATCCGCAAAGGCGGCCGCTACGGGGAATAAAAAAGCCTGTCCCCTCCGTTAACGTCCTTTTGAATGAGAAAACCCTGCTGCTTGTACGTCTTCAAGAAGAAATGCGTGGCAGTCGAAGTGACACCTCCGATTGTCGCGAGCTTCTCGTAAACAAAGCTCGCCACTCCGCGCAGAGATTTCGCCTTTACGAACAAAAGGAGATCGTACGCCCCGCTCATCAGGTAGCACGAATCAACCTGGTCGAACCTGCTTATGCGCTGCGCGAGCCTGTCGAATCCGCCGTCGCGCTCCGGGTTTATGCGCAGCTCTATCGCCGCGTGCACGGTGGAATCTTCGACGTCCGGATTTATCACCGGGCGCCAGCCGAGCAAAATCCCCTCGTCGTACATCTTTTTCAGCTCGGCGTCCAGTTCCTCGCGCGTGTATCCGAGAATCCTTCCCATTTGTTCCGTGGACAGCGCTTCGCCGTCAAGCATGAGTCTTAAAAGTTTTTCCATATTTTTATAAGATGAATCAGTTGTATTTTTTTTTAAACATTTTTTTACAATTTATTTCACGAGGAAAACTTTGCAGCCAACAGCACGGGCGAAACTTTGTTGGCGAGGTCGGAAAACGAATCGAAAGCCGTCCCGAAAGTTTCGCAAAAAAACGACTCCACCGCCTCATACTCCTCCTGCCCCCCCGCGTGCCCGCGATAGCACAGCGCGGAAAGCATGCAGCGCCCGCCCCCCAAAAGGCGCATGGAAGCCCTGAGTGCCGCAAGCGTCGTATCCGGTTTCGTTATCGTCGATTTGTCGGAACCCGGAAGCCAGCCGAGATTGAAAAAAACGCAGCCTATCCTTCCGGATAACTCCGGAGGAATAAAATCCTCCATGCGCTCGTGCCCGCAAAGAAACAAGTCGGCAACGCCCGACAGCGCGTTTTTTTCCAAAAGCCCGCGCGCGCGCGCAATCGCCTCCGCCTGCACGTCAAATCCGAATACCCTTCCCGACGCCCCGGCAAGCCCCGCCAAAAAAAGGGTGTCATACCCGTTCCCGACAGTGGCGTCAACGGCGTACAATGGCTCGACCCCCGACAAAAAATCGCGCGCAATACTGTGAGCGAGCTTTACAAGGCTTGTTCCCATAAAATTAAAGAAAGGCGCAAATGCAACTCCGCGGCCGGCATCTGGCGCGCCTATAATCCGGCTACGCCAATCCGCGCTCGCTCTCTCCGCACGCGAATTCCAGTATGGCGGACACCACGCGGCTTCCGGCGGCGTTTTCGCGCTTTGCCAACTCCTCTATGGCGTGAGTCCTCGAAAGCCTCTGCCTGTAAATCAGCTTGAACGCGCTGTACGCCACGTCTATCTCCTCGACTGAAAAACCGTTGCGCTGCATGTTTATTTTGTTTATCGCGCACACCTCGGCGGGCGAACCGTCCGCCATAAAAAACGGAGGCAAATCCTTTACGAGTTTTGAACTTGCGCTGAGCATGGCATAAGCCCCTATCCGGCAAAATTGATGCGCCCCGCTTCCCCAGCCGATTACGGCGTTGTCTTCAAGAACCACGTGCCCGCCGAGCGCGGCGTGCGAGCTCATGACGATTTTGTTTCCCACGACACAGTCGTGTGCAATGTGGCTGTACGCCAAAATATTGTTGTCGTTCCCGATAACGGTATTGCGCCCGTCCGACGTGGCGAGGTGGGCGGTGGTGTATTCGCGAAACACGTTTCTATCGCCTATCACAAGGCCGGGCTTTCCGCCGCGGTATTTCAAATCGTGTGTCTTGCCGCCGATAAAGGCGTACGGGAAAACCGAGTTGTCGCAGCCCAATGACGTGTTGCCGTCCACCGTTGCGTGGTGGGCGACGACCGTATTTTTCCCTATCCTGACCTCCGGCCCTATGTAGGCGTAAGCGCCCACCTCCACGCCGTCGTCCAATTCGGCTCCCTTTTCAACAATTGCGGTTGGATGAATTTTCGTCATTTCAACGTCGTCATAGTTTTTTGGTTTTAAGGGGCGTCCGCAGCGTCGAGAACTGCAAACATCAGGTCGGCCGACGAAACCACTTTTCCGGCAACCTTGCATGTGGCCTCGGCGCAGGCTATTTTTTCCCCTCTCGACTTCGTTATTTTAACGTCTATTTGCAGCTGGTCCCCGGGCTTTACGGCGCGCCTGAACTTCACCTTGTCGGCGCTCATAAAAAACGCAAGCTTGTCCTCGCCGTCTATCTGCCTCAGCATCAGAATCCCGGCAGCCTGCGCCATCGCCTCAAGCTGCAGCACGCCCGGCATTACCGGATTTCCGGGAAAATGGCCCTGAAAGAACTGCTCGTTTAAGGTGACATTTTTTATGGCGGTAAGCTCCGTGTTCCCGCGCGTCTCCGTTATGCGGTCGATAAGCACGAACGGATACCTGTGCGGAAGCAGCTCGAGAATCCTGCGCGCGTCGAGAGTGGCCTCGGTAAATATCTTATGGTGCTGCTCAGGCGCGCCTCCCTTCTGTTTGGACTGCGCCTTTGGAGCATTCTTCAGAGCCTCCATCTGGCGGTATATCTTTTCGGTAAGCTTTGCGTTGAGAGCGTGCCCCGGGCGCACCGCCACTATGTGCGCCTTTAACTTTACGCCCAAAAGCGCGATATCGCCGATTATGTCGAGAATCTTATGCCTTACAAATTCGTCCTGAAAACGCAGCGGCTCCTTGGATAAAATCTTGTTCCCCTTTATGACAATCGCCGAATCCAAGCTTCCCCCCTGGATTTTCCCCATTTTTAAAAGGGGCTCGATGTCCTCGTAAATGGTAAACGTCCTCGCCGGAGCAATCGAAGCCTGATACGTTTCCGGATCTATGTCTATCGAAAGATGCTGCGTGTGGATGCCCCTGTCGTCCGCCGAAGTGCAGGTTATTTTCAAGCCGTCGTACGGCAGCGCTATCAGCGAGCGGTTTCCGTCCGACACGGAAACGGGCTCCACAAGGGAAAACTCCGCGCGCTCCGCCTCCTGCTCGACGGGTTCGGCCTGCTGTATCAGGTTCACAAAAAACTTGGAGGAGCCGTCGAGAATCGGCGGCTCGTCGGCGTTCATCTCGATGATGCAGTTGTCGACGTTCATGCCGTTCAACGCGCTTACAACGTGCTCTATCGTGTGGAGTTTAACGTGGCCCTCCGACACCCCCGTGTTCCTGACCAAATCCTGAGATATCAGGGAAATATGCGGACGAAGCTCCGGCTTTGCGTAAATGTCTTTGCGGCGGAAAACTATGCCCGTGTTCTCCGGCGCGGGCTTTAACGTCAAAGTGACTTCGGCGGCGCTGTGCAAAGCCGTGCCGCTTATCGATGCTTCCCTTAAAATGGTTCTTTGTTTCATCTGAAAATCCGTCCAGGTATAAAAAAATCAAACGGCCGATTCTTATCTTATGCGCTTGTTTGTCAAGGTTATTCAAAGCGGAATCACGCAAATGCGCGAACGCATGGGAAATATTGGCTCCGCGCCGCAGGCAAAAATCGTGCTTGGAAAATCGCCGGAAAAATGCAAACATCGCCGCAGAAACATTCCAAAAGGAAATGATTGAATTTTTAAAGATTTCAAACCTCGCGCTTATGGACGAGGCGCGCGTCGAGTTTTCCGAAGGCTTCACTGCCGTGACTGGGGAGACGGGCGCGGGGAAAAGCGTCATGCTCGGGGCACTATCGCTGCTTGCGGGAAACAGGCGCGGCAGGGAAATTATACGCGAAGGCGCCGACTCTTGCAAAGTGGAGGCCTTAATCTCTTTTTCAGACACCTCCGAAATAGACGCATTTCTCGAAAAGAACGGGCTCAGAAAATGCGACGACGGCTCACTTGTGGTGTCGAGGGTGATAAGCCGTGAAAAATCCGGAAGAGTGTTCATAAACGGAACGCTCGCGCCGCTGTCGGCGCTGGCGGAGCTCGGCCCGCTTTGGATAGACTTCCACGGCCCGCAAGAGCCGCAAAAGCTCTTCTCTGCAAAAAACCAGCTTTTGCTTCTCGACAACTACTGCCGAAACGACGCGACGCGCGCCGAATACATGCGGCTGTATTCCGAAAGGGCGCGGATACTCTCCGAAATGGAATCGCTGAAAAACTCTAAGAGCCTGTCGGCAGACGAGGCGGAATTTATCAGTTCACAAATAGAAGCCATAGACGCGGTAAACCCGACCGACGAATCCATATCGGAACTTGAACGGCTTTCAAGGATTGCGGAAATGTCGAGCCAAATCGTGGAAAACGCGGGGGAAATTTACGAGCTTCTCGAAGGTGAAAACGGGGCGAACGCATCGATAGCGCGCGCAAAAAGGCTGGCCGACGGCATCGGCGCCGCGGACGAAGCCGCGGAGGCGCTCGCCCGAAGGCTCGAAGACGCCGCCGTGGAGCTGTCGGACGTCGCGGAGGAATACGCGCGGCTGGCGCGCTCGTGCGACATGGACGAAAGCCGCATCGAAGACGTGCGGGCAAAAATGTCCGAATGGCTCGCGCTTTCCAGAAAGTACGGCCCCACGCCGGAGCTTGTGAGAAAGGCCCGCGGCGAAATGGCAAAAAGGCTCGAAATGCAGTCCGACATAGGCGCGTCGATACGCAGGCTCGACAAAGCCGAAAAAGAAATACTCAAAAAACTGTCGCCCCTGGCGGACGAAATTTTCGAGTCAAGAAAGAGGGGCGCAAAGGCGCTCGCCGAAGCCGCCGAAAAAATGCTTTCGCGCCTCGGCTTTAAAAACGCCTCGCTTAAAATAGAGGCGGCACGCGCAAAAGAGCCGTCGCCCGACTGCGGTAGCACGGCGGAATTTATGTTTACTGCAAACGCCGGGCACCGCCCCCAGCCGCTCGCAAAAATAGCCTCAAGCGGAGAGCTTGCGCGGGTGATGCTGGCTTTAAAGACGGTGCTTGCGGAGGCCGACAACACCCCCGTGCTCGTATTCGACGAAGTGGACGCAAACGTCGGGGGCGAAATAGGCATGGAAGTCGGGAAGGCCCTCGCCGGACTCTCCCTAAAAAGGCAGGTGTTTTGCGTCACACACCTTCCCCAGGTCGCGGCCCGCGCGAACGGACACCTGCTTGTTGAAAAAACGCAAACGAAAGACTCCACAAGCGTGCGCATAAGCGCAATCGACGCCGACAGAAACAGGCGCATATGCGAGCTGGCAAGAATGCTCGGAGACAGGTCCTCGCCTTCGGCGCTCGCCCATGCCGAAAAGCTTTTGGAAAACCGGCTTTAAAACCGCGGCAATATTTGTTTGTCATATTCCACGAGAACTGCTGTATTATATATATAATATAAGGAATTGAACCGAATGGCAAAAATCAAAAGAGGCGAAAAATTGGGAGAAATAGTGGGGCGCCGGCATCTGGCGGCGGCGGCTATTCTTATTTTTACGGGAGTAGTGACAGGGCTGTCCATGCTCGACTATGTTCCCGGGCAGGAAATATTCTTGAGCCACTACTTTGAGCCTTTCACGGCCTCCACCCAAAGCGCGGGCGACAACATATGCGGCAAGTTCGGCGCCACTTTCTGTTCCGCAACTTTTCTTCTGTTCGGTGCGGCCTCTTACATGGTGCCCGTTTATTTGCTGTGGCTTGGGGCGATGTGCTTTCAACGCAGCGCGTCGGCCGTGTCAAAAGGAACCATAACTGCCACTCTTTCCGGACTACTCCTGTTCTCTATATTGTGCTCAATCATTCAAACCGCCGCAAGCGGCGGAGCGCTTCAATCGGCGCATTTTCCGTCAGGTTGGGGCGGGAAATTCGGGGAAACGGTTTTCTTCAACCTCTTGCGGCCGTTTCTGAACACTGCCGGCAGCGGCCTGCTTGTCGGAACGCTGTATTTTATATGCATGGTGATAGTGTTTGTCGACAGCCCGATGGAGGCGGCAAAGGAGCTGGCGGGGGCGGCGAAAAAGTCCCCGCACGTCTTCGTGCGCGTGGCAAAGATAACTTGGGCAGCGCTAACATGGCTTCCTAAAGCCCTGTTCTCCCGCAAAAGCGATGGCGGCGAGGACGAAGACGACGGGCAAATCGCAGCCCTGCCGCGGCGCATAAAAATATCGATGCGCAGCCAAACCGAAAACGCGCAAAGCTCCCAGCCGGCGGAAAGCGGCGGCGAATCGCCCGAGCCAGACGGCGAAGACGGTGATTCTATAAACGAGCCTATCAGCGACTTTACGTCGCGTTTCGACGATATCCCGCCGAAAGTCGTAGAATTCGACGCGCCCGAAAACGCCGAAAATTTCGACGGGGCTGACGAAACGGCGCATGCCAAAACGCGCACAGACAGCGCGCCCGCGGCGGGCACGGCGCCAAGCGCGTCCGAACCCACGAAAATCGAAGTCTCAAAGGCGATAGATGAAAAAATCGACGCTCCGGCGACTCCAAAAAAGAAAAACGGATACGTTTTCCCCTCCCTAAAACTTCTCTCCGAACCTGTGGATAGAGGCGAAATACCGGACGAAGACTACAACGCCAGAATTGCCGAAATCGTCGAGGTTATCGGATCGTTCGGCGTAAAGGTCATTCCCGACAAAGCGTATTCGGGACCGGTCATCACCCGCTACGAGGTAAAGCCGGCAACCGGGGTTAAAATCAGCCGCATAGCAAACCTTGAAGACGACATTACCGCAGGCATAAAAGCCGAAAAAGTAAGAATAATCGCCCCCGTGCCCGGGCGCGGCACAGTGGGCATAGAAGTTCCGAACAGGCACAGAATAAACGTGACCATGCGCGAGGTTCTGCAGTCCAAACAATGGCGCGACAACAAATTCGAAATACCGATAGCCCTCGGCAAAGACGCGACAGGAGTGCCTATTGTGGCAAATCTAAAAAAGATGACCCACGCCCTCATCGCGGGATCCACAAATTCGGGCAAGAGCGTCTGCATAAACACGATAATCGTATCCATGCTCTACAAAATGACGCCCCAGGACCTCAGGCTAATAATGATAGACCCGAAAATGGTCGAGCTTCAAGTTTACAACTCGCTGCCGCACATGCTAATACCCGTCGTAAGCGACGTCAAAAAAGCCGCGGCGGCATTAAAATGGCTCACCTCCGAAATGATGCGCCGCTATCAAATTTTCAATAAGGCCGGAGTCAGAAACATAGACGGTTTCAACGCCAAGATTCTGAGGGACAAAGAGCAAATGCTAAGAGCCGAAGAAGATTTCGCCGACATGACCGCCGAAGAGCGCCAAGCCGCCCTGTCAACAAACGCCGAAAGCGGCGGGGACTCCAGCGTGGAAATACCCGACGAAAAGCTGCCGTATATCGTATGCATAATCGACGAACTCGCCGATCTGATGAGCGTTGTCGGCAAAGAGGTGGAGCACTATATTGCGCGCATAACGCAACTCGCGAGAGCGGCGGGAATACACATGATAATAGCCACGCAGCGCCCGGACGTAAAGGTCATAACCGGGCTTATAAAGAACAACCTGCCCACGCGAATAGCCTTCAAGGTGACATCGCAAATAGATAGCCGCACGATTCTCGACAGAAAGGGCGCGGAGGCGCTTATCGGCTGGGGGGACATGCTTTTCCTAAACAACGGTACTTCTGATCCGGTCCGCGCCCAAGGGGCTTTTCTTTCGGACGGAGAAATAGAAGCGATTGTAGAAGCCCTAAAAATAAATGGAGAACCGCAATACGCCGAAGACGTGCAGTCGCAAATAGACAGAGCCACCGAAGAGGACGACTCTGACGATGCCGGCGGAGGCGAATTCGGAGACCCCCTTGTGGCGAAGGCCGTATCGATAATCCGCGAGACAAACAAGACGAGCATATCGTTTTTGCAGCGCAAGCTAAAAGTAGGCTACAACCGCGCAGCCGAGATAGTGGAAGAGCTTGAGGAAAGAGGACTTATAGGCCCGGACAAAGGCCAGGGCCAACGCGACATCTTTCTTGACTGACAGCCCCATTTCAATTTGCGTTTCCGCGAGCCTCTCCCAAAAAAGAGTTGACTATATCGGTTTTTTTTATATTTCTGCCGGCTTTTACTGAAAGTATTGGAGGAGAAATCCATGTTAGTTGAAATGTTAAAGTCTAAAATTCTGCGCGCGGAAACGACCGACTCCCGCATAGATTACGAGGGCTCCCTGGCGATAGACCAGGCCCTTATGGACAAGGTGGGCATGCTGCCATACGAAAAAATTCTGGTGGGGAACATATCGAACGGGCACCGCTTTGAAACATACGCCATACCGGCGCCGAGGGGAAGCGGAACGTTTTCTGTAAGGGGGGCAGCGGCCCATTTGGGGAACGTAGGCGACCTGCTGGTAATAATGTCCTTTGCGCAAATGGACGAAAAGGAAGCCAAAAGCGCAAAACCCCGCACTATAACTTTAGCCGACAGAAATACAAAAATCATAAAATCCCAAAACGCCTTAGATTGAATCTTTCCGTCGATATTCCACCAATTTCCCAATTCCAACATTAAACAATAATAGACATATGGCATACAAACTGTTCATACCCGGACCCGTGGAGGTCTCCGAAAAAACATACAAGGCAATGACTACGCCGATTATGGGTCACAGAAGCAAAGACTTCACAAAGCTTGTGGACGAAATCATGCCCCGCTTAAAACAGTTATTCTACACGAACGACCCCGTTTTCCTGAGCACAAGTTCGTCGTGGGGTGTAATGGAGGGCGCAATACGCAACGTGGTAAAGAAGGGCGTTTTGAACTGCTGCAACGGAGCATTCTCGGACAAATGGTACGACGTTTCCAAGCGCTGCGGCAAGGCCGCCGGAGAATTGAAATTCGACTGGGGCAAGCCGGTCGATCCGGAGGCGCTTGAAAAGGAGCTTTCAACAAACAAGTACGACGCCGTGACAATCATACACAACGAGACGTCGACCGGCACGATGACCGACATACGCGCGGTATCCGAAGTTCTCAAAAAATTCCCCGACGTGGTGTCTATCGTCGACACGGTAAGTTCGTTCTCGGCAATGCCCATCAAGAAAGACGAGCTCGGCATAGACGTCATGATAACGGGCTGCCAAAAGGCGCTCGCAATTCCTCCGGGACTGTCTTTCTGCTCCGTTTCCGAAAAGGCCATGAAGCGCGCCGAGACGGTCGAAGGTAGGGGCTATTATTTCGACTTCCTCGAATTTAAAAAGTTCTACGACAAGTCGCAAACCCCGTCAACCCCGATTATTTCCATGTTGTTCGCCCTCAAAAGCAAGCTCGACGACATTTTCGAAGAGGGTGTCGAAAACAGATACGCGCGACACGCCGAAAACAATAAAATCGTCCGCCAATGGGGCTATTCGCACGGATTCGAGCTTTTCCCGGAAGAGAAATACGGGTCAATAACGCTTAACTGCTTTAAAAACAACTTGAATATCGATCTTCCGGCTCTGCTCGACGAGTTGAAAAAGCGTTTCGCCATGGTTTTCAACGGCGGATACGGAAAAATTAAGGGGACTACCTTCAGAATTTCGAATATGGGAGACGAAACCCCTGAAACAATGAGGGAACTTCTCGACAATATAGACGTCATATTACCGAATTATATCAATAAATAAAAGCCGCGGGTGCGGTGTGCGCTTCGCCGGTCCGGAGCGCACACTGATTTTTTAACGCGCGCCGTTCCATGTAATTGCATTGTATAAAAAATGAAGAAGCTGATTATTTCGGAAAAGCCGTCGGTTGCGGCCGACATCGCTAAGGTTTTGGGCAAAGCAAAAAAATGCGACGATTGCTATGAGAACGACGAATACGTCATCGCCTCGGCGCTCGGCCATCTTGTGGAATTGAATATGCCGGCAGACATAGACAAAAAATACGCGCGCTGGACACTGTCAAACCTTCCCATTATACCCGAAACATTCAAGCTCAAGCCAATAGAAAAAACAAAGAACAAGCTGTCGGCTATCAAGAAGCTTTTCGCCCGCAAAGACATAGACGGCGTCATCAATGCTTGCGACGCCGGCCGCGAGGGCGAACTGATTTTTACATATATATACGAGATAACCAAATGCCGCCTTCCCCGCCAGCGCTTGTGGGTTTCGTCGATGACGCCTACGGCGATAAGGGAGGCATTTAAAAACCTTAAGTCCCAAAGCGAAATGGAACCGCTTCAGGACGCCGCGCGGTGCCGCAGCGAATCCGACTGGCTTGTCGGGATAAACGGAACCCGCGCCATCACGAGCAGAATGTACGGCTCTAAGGGCAAAAATCTGGCGTCGGTGGGCCGCGTGCAGACTCCTACGCTTGCCATGATAGTGGAAAGAGAGCGCGAAATACAGAATTTTAAGCCCACGCCGTATTGGAGAATAACCGCCAAATTTCAAATCGAAAGCGGCACCTACGAGGGCGTTTACCAGCGCCCCGACTTTAAACAGTCGGGAAAAAACGCGAACGACAAGGCCGACAGGATCTGGCTGCACACCGACGCTGAAAAGATACTCAACGACGTGCGCATGTCGGGAAAAGCGAAGGCGACCGACAAAAAGACCCAGTCGAAACAGGCGGCTCCGCGCCTCTACGACCTTACGACGCTGCAGCGCGAGGCCAACAATAAATTTTCGTTTCCCGCCAATAAAACCCTCGGAATAGCGCAGTCGCTTTACGAAAAGCATAAAATGATAACATATCCGAGAACGGATTCGCGCGCGCTGCCGGACGACTACAGGGGAGTTGTTCTGCACACTTTGGAATCGCTTAGCGGAATATATCTCGAATTTGCAAAAAAGGCCATCGGCGAGGGCTATGTAAAAAAAGCGGGCAAAAGAATATTCGACTCCAAACAAGTAAGCGACCACTTTGCCATCATACCAACTGACGTTTCGGGCAAAAAACTCTCCGAAGACGAAGCGAAAATATACGACATGATAGCGCGGAGATTTGTGGCGGCCTTCTATCCGGAAGCGGTGTTCGACGTCACCACGCGGCTGTCGGTTGTAGGGTCGAACGTATTTAAAACCGAAGGCAAAGTGTTGAGGTCTCCTGGTTGGCTCGACGTTTACGACAAGGAAGGATCGGAAAAGGAGATTCTTCCCACGCTCTCTGGAGACAAGGAACTGGCAGAGCTTGTCGAGGCAAAGCTTAAGGAAGAGTCCACAAAACCGCCCGCGCGCTATAATGAAGCCACCCTACTCTCCGCGATGGAAGGAGCCGGAAAACTTCTCGACGACGAAGAGCTGGCAGATGCGATGAAAGATAAAGGTCTTGGAACTCCGGCAACGCGGGCGCAAATAATAGAAAACCTGATAGCGCACAAATTTGTGGAGCGCAAGCGCAGAGACCTTGTTCCGACGGCGCGCGCCGACAGCTTGATACGCTTTTTAAACGCACTTTCGATAGACTCGCTTACAAGCCCATCGATGACCGGCGAATGGGAACAGAAGTTAAGGCTTATTGAGCGCCGCAAGCTTTCGAGAAAAGAATTCATGGAAGGCATAGGCGCAATGACAACGCAAATTGTCGAAAAGGCGCGCAATTTCAACGACGAGGAAGTTGAGTCGCATGAAATCGACATTCCAAGCCCGATAGATGGAACAAACTTAATAGAGACATTCCGCGCATACAAATCAAAAGACGGAAAATTCACCGTCTATAAAACGATAGGCAACAGAAAAATATCAGAAGAGGAAGTCAGGGAACTTGTCACGAAGGGCAAAGTTGGCCCGCTTGACGGATTTAAAAGCAAAATGGGACGCCCCTACTCTGCCACTCTCAAGCTCGACGAGAATTTCTCCGTTAAATTCCAGTTCGGCGACAGCGGCGACGGCGCGGAGAGAAGGCCGGAAAATCTTGAAAACGCGCCGGTAGTCGGCAGATGTCCGAAATCGGCAATGGGCTTGTGCAGCTGCAAAACGGGCGAGCTTGTCGAGACCGAAAACGCATACGTATGCCGCTGCCCGAAAGGCGAGGAACGCAATTGCTCGTTTAGACTCGGAAAGACCATGCTGTCGCACACCGTCACGCATGCGGAAATAGAAAGCCTCATAAACACCGGTAAGACGCCGGTTATTGACGACTTTGTATCGAAACGCACAAAAAAGAAATTTTCGGCGTATCTCGCGCTCGACGCCCGCGGAAGCATTTCGTTCGAATTTGAAAAACGGGCGGGAAAACGCGCCGAAGCCAAACAAAGCCCAGAAAAAAATAAAGCTTAGCCCTGCCTGCGCATTTGCGCGCATTTGTCGGCGCGGCGTACAATGGGCGCCAAAACGCCTGCGCATTAAAATGTCGGCGCGGCCAACGCGCGCGGTTTTTCAAAAGCGGAGGACTGCGGCATTTATTACGCTATCTGATGCGATTCCCCTGCGCTGCAGCCACATTTTATACGCAATTTGCAAAAGTGCGCGCATTTGTCGGCGCAGCGTGCGGCGGGCTCTTTGCCTGCGCATAAATCCCGGAGGGCGCAGCGCCGTAGTACGTTTGAGTTTAGACGTCGCTTTTTTAGGGTTTGGCGTTAAAAATGCGGGAAAAACCGGAAAAGCGGTAAAAAACTTTTTAATTAACGGCAAAACCCATTTTAAACGCGCCTTTTTTGCCTAAAAAACGCCACCGGCAAAGAGACAACGCAAAAAGCTATTTTGCCGCCTTTCTTCCAATGGCAGCATATTACAATTCGCAATACGGACAGCCGCGTTTTAAGCCCACGGCTTAAATGGCAAAAAATTATCTCCCGTTTCTTATAAAAAAACAAAATTATCCCAAATTAACATAAACATATTGACATAATATGCCCATTATTTAGAATTTTTCATAGTTATGAAAAAATTTATATCTGCCATTGCGGCTTTATGCTCTGTTTTCTTTGTGAGGGCCGAGGAAATCAAATACAGGGTTGAAAGCATATGCGAAATTCCGCGCATTACTTACAACGGAAAAATCCAGCGGGCGCGCATACTTTACGTTTCTCCGACTTATTTTACGCCCGCCCCAAACAACACGGAAAAGCTCGATTCCAAATGGCGCAACATATCCTTTGACGTGGAAAAAACGTCAAAGGAAACCGACAACGCCGTCTGCCAATTCAGGACCGAAATCCTCCCTAACGAGTACTTTGTTTCAAAATTCGAGATATTGGAAAAGGACACGGGGGAAAAAATATACTCTATAAACTTCGACGGGGCCACGCCAGACAGTCGCGTTGATTTTTGGTGCGCCGGAAAGGGCAAAAAGCTTCCGATATCGATTGAAAACGTAAAAATCGACGGCGCGCCGAACGGAGCCTTGCGCGTAGCGATAGAAAAAAATTCGCCCCTGCTGAAACTCTTTCACATATATTTTAAGGATATAAAACTCGGCAAAAACAAAAATTACAAAGTAAGAATGCGCATAAGGGCATCTGAAAAATGCCGCGGAATGATGTTCTCTTATATTATGTACGACAGGCAGGACGGCAACTACAAATTCATAGGGCCAAAGGGGAAATCGTATGTCGAGCCGCAAGTGCGATTGGCAAAAGATGCGGGCATAGACATTGTGACGTTTCCGGTGCAGGCGGCCGACTACTATGTCGCGGAAGGCGAAACGCCCGACTACTCATATCTTGACGGGGCCTTAAAGTCGATTGTGGAGAATAATCCGAATGCAAAAATACTTGTAAGAATACGCTTCTATCCTCCAAAAAAATGGCTAAATGAGAATCCCGATTCGACGCTTACATATTTTGACGGAAGCAAAAGCCCCATTCACGCCTCGATATCCTCAAAAAAATTTAGAACCGACTCTCAAAAGGCGCTCTCCATGATCATAGACTACGCCGAAAAAAATTTCGGCGGGAACATAATCGGATACCACCCCGGAGGCGGAAATTCATGCGAATGGTTTTACGGCGACTCGTGGAACCCCAAATGGCAGGGCTACGACAAATCGACCGCAGATGCGTGGAAAGCTTGGCTTAGAAAAAAATATAAAACCGACGGTGCCCTTCAGTCCGCTTGGGGTAATCCTTCGGCGAAAATAGACGCGGAAAATGTTCCGAGCAAAGAGGAACGCGAAAGTCCGAACTGCATAATCAACCCGAAAACCGAAAGGCGCATCGCCGACTTCAACGAATTCTGGCAGGACGAAATGCTCGACATGATAGACTGCCTCGCGGCGGTCATACGCCAAAAAGTGCCGCAAAAGCTCTGCGTGTTTTTTTACGGATACGCCGGCGAATTTTCGGGCATGTACAACGGGCCCGCATACTCCGGGCACCTCGGTTTGGGGAAACTTCTCAAAAACGACAAAATAGACGCCCTATGCGGCCCAATTTCCTACTTTGACAGAAAACTCGGCGATGGCAAAACGACTATGGGAGCTACAGAAACCATATTGCGCTCCGGCAAGCTCTGGATAGACGAAGACGACACGTCAACATATCTTGCCCCAAAATTAGGGAACTATCCCGGCATTGAAGCCGAACTCGACACCCGCGAAAAAACCCTCAACGTCCTAAAGCGCAACATGTCGCACGAGGCCGTCAGAAACATAGGCTCATGGTGGATGGACCTCGGCGGAAACGGCTGGTTTAACGACCCAAAGCTTTGGGAATTGAAGGCAGCGTTCAAAAAGATTGAAGGCGACATGGCGTCGAATCCGTCGCCTTACGAGCCGGAAATAGCGCTCGTATTCGACGAGACATCGGGGCTGTATTGCGCCGCGCGCGGCGCCTCCAGGCACATTACGCATGTTTTCGGAATATCCCGGGGCACGCTAAACAGAGTCGGCGCCCCGTTCGGGCACTACCTGCTTGACGACTTTCTTTTCGGCAAACCCGTCAAATCGAAACTCGACGTATATGCGGTGGCCTACGCCCTCGACGGGAAAAAACGCCGCGCCATAAGGGAGCGTTCCGAAAAGTCAGCGGCCATATTCGTATGGGCGTGCGGATACATAGACCTCGACAAACACGAGTTTTCGGAAAGCGCCGTCGAGGAAGCCACAGGCTTCAAAGTGGAAAACGCCCAAAACGGCGGACTGCTTCCGGAAGCCTTTGCGACCGAAGCCGGCAAAAGAATAGGCCTGCCGGAATCTTTCAAAACTGAAAGAAGGGCAAAAGCCAACCCGTTGTTGTCGCCGATTGCGGAAGCTGGAGACTTGGTTCTTGCAAAATATTCAAACGGCAAACCGGCCGTCGTGCTGCGCGGGAAAAAGCTCTTTTGCGGCATCGGCAACATACCCGCCGAGCTATTCCGCCACATGGCGCGCATTGCTGGGGTGCGGATATACACCGATTCTCCCGCGGCCGTTTACGCCAACGGGACGTATATCCACGTCACACCAGTGGACATACCCGACGGCGAAACGCGCGACGTGGCGGTCGATGTTCACAGCAGCGCCGATGTTTTCAACGCGCTTACCGGAGAAATGCTCGGTACGGGGCCGAAAATCAGCCTTAAAATGAAAAAAGGCGAAAACGTCCTTTTAAAGACTGCGAAATAAAACTCACATACCATAAAATAATAACATAAAATAATAATATAAAAAACGCATGAGAACAACAAATGCCATAACCGCAATTCTGATTATGCTCTTGGGAGTTTTTTACGCCCATTCCGAAAGCATTAAAGATTCGGAATACAAAGTCGAAACATTCAACGGCGTGCCATTCATCACCGTTGACGGCAAACCGGTCAGAAACCGCATAGTGTGGGTCGCCGCCGGCGGGACGAACCCGTCGAAAAGCCACCCCCTGCTGAAAAAAGCCGGCAAATGGCGCGACTGGGAGTTTGAATTCAAGGCGCAAAACAACCTGCCCATAATAGTGCAACTCCGCATGGGCGAAGGCGACGGAACCATACTTTTTTCAAAATTCGACATAGTCGAATCCGACAGCGGAAGGATTCTGCGCTCGATACGTTTTGACGGCGAAAGCGTCGATAAAAATCTTTCGTACTGGTGCTCGGGGCACAGAGACAATCCCCCGCTGTCCATCAAAAACAAAAAAATCGACGGCGAGAGCGTCCTCGAAATTTCGATTAAGGCGGATAAAAAACTCGACGGCTTCCACATATACACCGGCTCCATTCCGGCAGAGAAGGATAAAAAATACAAGGTACTTCTTCGTGCCAAGTGCGATGCTCCGCGGCCTTTTTCGACGTCTGTTTACAACTACGAAAACGGCGATTTCATCAAGGTCGCGTCCGACTCTTCAACGCATCTTTCACAAATACGCCACGCCGCAAATGCAGGGGTGGATTTTGTGTCTTTTGAAATAAACAGCGTGTGGACAAAGCCCGGAGAGCCCGAAAACCTGTCATACATAGACAGCATATTCCGCCCCATATTGAGGGAAAACCCCAATGCGAAACTCATACCGCGCGTGCGCATGGATCCGCAAATACACAAATGGTGGCGCGAATCGCATCCCGATGAAATAATGAAAAATAGCGACGGTTCTCTAAACGAACAATATATTTCGATATCGTCGCCGAAATACCGCAGAGAAGCGGCGGAGTCGCTCGCCAAATTTATAGACTATTGCGAAAAGAACTATCCCGAAAACATGGCCGGCTACCACCCCGCCGGCGGAAATTCGCGCGAATGGTTTTACGGCGGAACTTGGAAGGCGCAATTCAGCGGATACGACGCAAACACCCTAAAAGCGTGGAGAGCATGGCTGAAAAGAAAATACTCAAGCATGGAAAACTTGAAAAAATTCTGGATTGGCGAAAAAGCGGAGTCCTTCGACGACATAAAAATTCCGACCGAAGACGAGCGCAAGGGCCCTTCTTTCCTCATAGACCCGGAGCGCGAATGGAAGATAGCAGACTTTAACTTTTTCCTTCAGGACGAAATGGCAGACATGGTGCTGTCGCTGGCAAAAGTCATACGCGAACATGCTCCACGGCGCCTGTCGGTATTCTTTTTCGGATACGGGTTCGAATTTTCATCGGTAAGAAACGGCCCGGCTTTTTCCGGTCACTACGGACTGTCAAAGATACTGGCATCGAAGGATGTCGACGCCATATCCGGCCCGATTTCCTACACCGACAGAAATTTCGGGGAATGTAAAACCACCATGGGCGCCACGGAGTCGATAACCGACGCTGGAAAACTCTGGATAGACGAAGACGACACGTCGACGTATCTGGCTCCGCGCACAGGCAGGAACTATCCCGGAAAATATTCCGGGCTCTACAATCTGAAAGACTCGCGCGAGGTTCTAAAGCGCAATCTCGCCCAAGAAACAGTGCGCAACAACGGGGTATGGTGGATGGATCTGTTCGGCCAGGGGTGGTTCGACGACAGCCGTCTTTGGAAGGAAATGAAGAGCTTTGCAAAACCCGAACGCGACATCATAAAAAATCCCCTGCCCTACCGCCCTCCGATGCGCTTGGTTATGGACGAAAGGTCCATGTGCATGTTGGGCGCAAAAGGGGCTTCGGGCATAACTACATTGAATCTGATGCAAGACGGCAGAATGGACGCAAACAGGTCGGGCGTTTCATTCGGACAATATCTGATTGGCGACGTGCTCAAAAATCCCGAAGGAGCGAAGCTCAATGTATTCCTGTCGATATTCGCCCTCGACTCAGAACAGAGAAACGCCCTCAAACAGTTGCGCGAAAAATCGGCGAACATATGGGCATGGGCGCCCGGCTACATCGACCTTGACAACAGGCGTTTCAGCATTGAGGCGGCAAGTCAAACCTCCGGCTTCAAATTGAAACGCCCAAGCGCAAAGCTTGAAGCCGTTGCATTCCCGACGCCTGAAGGCGAAAAAATAGGGCTTAAAAAGGAGTTTGGTTCAAAACATGTGATAGATCCAGTTTTCATTCCGGAGCTCGAAAGCGAAGACGTAGTTTTTGCGAAATATTCCGACGGGTCCCCCGCAGTCGTGCTTCGGACAAACGGGAAACACCCGCAGCTTTTTTGCGGGGTCCTCGAAATACCGGCTGAACTGTACCGCTACATGGCGCGCCTTGCGGGCGCCCACGTTTACTGTTCAAAAAACGCCGCCGCATACGCCAATGGAGCCTACTTGTCGATAACCGCGACCGAAGACGGGGAACACGAAATAGACTTCGGGCGCGAAACCGACATTTACAACGCCCTTACCGGAAATAAAATCGCAAAGACGCGCCTGCTTAAAATGGAATTGAAAAAGGGAGACTGCAGATTTTTCAGAATGGGAACTGGGAACGCCGCCATTCAGAACAAAACCTCCGAAGAACCTGGCATTTGACCCTCAAAGCGCGGCGAAAAAAACGCGGAAAGATGCGGGGCGGATTGAGGCCGCTAAAACGCTGCGTTGGGAAGTTATTTGCGCTTCAAATTTTCGATGAGCATGCGCCGCTCCTCAAGTTCGGCCCACCTTTCCATCAATGCGTCGTCCTCGGCGGCCAACTCGCGAAGGCGTGCGTTTATGCCTTCAAGTTTGTCGAAGTTTTCCATTACAAACTTCTGGTCTTGAAGTTTTGCCGAAAGCTTCCCGCGCTCCGCCTCAACCGCCTCTATGCGCGAAGGAAGGCTCTTAAGCTCCTCGCGCTCTCGGTTTGTAAATTTGCGCGGCGCGCCGGTATTTGGCGCAGGTTTTGCAGGGCGCAGATCCGCGACCTGTGGCGCGCAAGACGAGAAGCGCGGCCTGAAATTCTCCCATTCGTCATATCCCCCCGCAAGCTCGACGATTTTGCCGTTTCCGTCCAGACAAAATACTCCGTTTACGACATTGTTTAAAAATGCTCGGTCGTGCGACACCAGAAGCACCGTACCCTTAAAGTCCGCCAGAGACTTCTCAAGGACATCGATAGTCTGTAGGTCGAGATCGTTTGTGGGTTCGTCGAGAACGAGAAGATTTGCCGGAGACGCGAACATTTTAGCGAGCATAAGTCGGCTTTTTTCGCCTCCGGAAAGCGTCCCTATATCGCATAAGGCCCGGCGCGGCTCAAAAAGAAAATTTTGAAGATATCCCATTACGCTCTGTTTTTGTCCGTTTACTTCGACAAAGTCCGAACCGCCGCCGACAAAATCGAAAACCTTTGCGTTGTCATCGAGTTCGCTTCTGAGCTGGTCGAAATACGCCACCCGAAACGACGTTCCGCGAACCACCGAGCCGCAATCAGGTTTTATATTTCCGAGCAGCACGTTTAGGAGACTTGTTTTCCCGACACCATTGCGCCTTATAATTCCTATTTTATCGCCACGGAATATAGTCGTTGAAAAGTCTTTTACAATCGGAACGCCGCCAAAAGACAGCGACACTCCCTTTACATCGAGAACTTTTTGGCCTCCCGATAGCGAGTCTTGGGCGCAGAAATTGACCACTCCCGGCTTTTCGCGGCGGCCGCGCCTAATCTCCCTCAGCCTTTCAAGCTCGCGCACCCTGCCCTCGTTTCTCGTGCGGCGCGCCTTTACTCCGCGCCTAAGCCATTCCTCCTCGCGCGCGAGCTTTTTGTCAAAGACGGCTTCGCTGCGTTCGCGCGCCCTGCATACGGCGTCGCGGCGGCGCATAAACTCGTCGAAGCCGCAGTCGAAGGCAACAAGTTTCCCCCTGTCTATCTCGACCACCCTGTCGGTCACCCGCCCGAGAAAAGTACGGTCGTGCGACACAAATACGAGCGTTTCAACCTGCGTTTTCAAAAATTTTTCGAGCCATAAAACGGAATCTATATCCAAATGGTTTGTTGGCTCGTCGAGAAGCAGAATGTCGGGGCGCGACACTATGCCGCGCCCGAGCAGCGCGCGCCGCCTAATACCTGCTGACGCATCAGACATCTCCAAATCAGGAGGCATTTCAAGAATTTCCAAAACCGCCCTGATTTTGGAATCAGCATCCCATAAGCCGCCTTCGCTGATGCGGGCGGAAAGGGAAGCCATTTCTTCGGCATTAGACTCACCCTTCGCGCGGACGCTCGAAAGTTCCGCATAGCGCGCCATCATAGAGCCTGTTTCACCCAATCCGCCAGCGACTACCGAATATGCAGTGCCGCAAAGATTGCCTGGAACCTCCTGCGGCAGATATGCCGCGCGCAACCCCCGCATGCGCTCCACACGGCCGCCGTCCGGCACAACAGTTCCGGCAATCACCCCGAGCAGGGAAGTTTTTCCGCATCCGTTGCGGCCTATGAGCGCGACCGACTCACCCCGCATGACGTTCAAATCAACGCCGTCGAGAACCGTATTAGCGCCGTATCGCAAGCAAACGCCGCCCAAAGAAACCAAATTCATATCCAAAGTGCAAAACTTTGTAGATTAACCGCGCGGGTGCAAACCAAAAAACCGCCCCACTTCGTTAAAAAAATTCCCCGCTGTTTGCAAGCGAGCGAAACCGCTCTGCACGAATCCGCTCCGCAAAAACCGCATAAAAAAATAAAATAGAGTTTCTATGCTTCCGCAAGAAGGAATAAAACGCGCCATGCTGTTAAAAAACGGTTTAAAGCGGCCATTCCGCTGCTAGCCCGTTCCATTGACGGTGCGAACATTTCCCGGAATGAGCGTTGCTCGGCCGCAGACGCTTGCAAGAAATTTACCTCCGGCAGCACAAGCGCAAAAGCATTTATCCAGGGACAGCTTATATATTCGCTCCCAAGCTCTGCGTATGTTTGCGGAAAGAGTTTATTTGTAAAAGTCTTTTCCCGCTTCTGCCGAAATACGGAAGTAGCCGTCCGACTCGCTCCATTTGCAAAGGATTCTTGATTTGTCA
Organism: uncultured Opitutales bacterium; assembly: GCA_944389195.1. Taxonomy (GTDB): domain Bacteria; phylum Verrucomicrobiota; class Verrucomicrobiia; order Opitutales; family Intestinicryptomonadaceae; genus Merdousia. The sequence continues at coordinate 39,054 of CALXLM010000002.1, read as the reverse complement.
ACGAATCTTTCAGGCACTACCACTGTCCTTTTTGCACCATTTGCGCCGCCGTCAGCCGCATAGAGCTTAATGGAAGCTATCTTTCCTTTGCGAATGTCGGCTTTCAGCCAGAGCCCGCCGTATGACGGCAGATTAAAGCTTATATCGTTCCATGAATCGGGAACGGACGAACAAACCATAATGTCGCCGCTTTCCGTCGGGCGCAAAAGCATCTGGTTTACGGCGTATATATAATTTCCGGAACCCGTGGAAAACCATGGACATCTTTGCACTTTAATATCGGGTTCGTTGATCTCGTATGTATCGTAGAAAGCGCCCGTCTCTTTAGCTGCCCCGGCAAGCAGCATCGCGGGGTTTGCCTTGTCGTTAAAATTGACGAGAGCCGACGCCATCCACCCGGCGTACCATGCGTTGACACCCTTTCCCATGGAATACATGTTCCCGCCCTTTTCTATATTCTTATGGAAATCGTACACCGCGTTTCTTGCAAATTCATCGCCCGCATCAAGCACCAGATACGGATAAAATCCTCCGACGCTTCCGATTGAATAGTCCCTGCTGCCCTCGTACGGAACGTATTTTTGCCCGTCGTTGGGAAGGCTCTTGCGCAGTTCCGCGGCTATCTTTCGCCATTCCGCGGCAAGCTCCGGGTCAACGCCGAGTATATCGGCGGCGGCGGCGGTTTTTTCGAGGGTATATATCACGCCGCAAGATGTCATAAAGGCGTTAAATTTTGCCTCTCCCATGCGTTCAAGATCGGTACAGCGGCCTATCACGAACTTGCCGTCCATCTCATAAACGTGGTTTTTAACATAATAGAGCGACGACTCCACCATGAGTTCGTAGCTCTTTTTTAGAAAATCCCTGTCGTTCGTATAAAGATAATGGTTCCATGTGGCCATGACCATGTTCGACATATGAAAAATATGGTCAATCCAAAAGCCGAGAGGCGACCCTTCGTGCCCGTCCTCCAGCGATTGCCAGACATACCGCGCTCCGCTCCGGCGTTTCGCGCCGTTTTTATTGACTCTAAATATCGCGCTATTGAGATTCTTTACGCGGAAATCAGTCGGCTTTCTCGAGTGCTCGAATTTTCCGCTCGTGGCGAACGCCATGGCGTTAAACGCCTCGTCCCATGCGAAGAACCTTCCGTTCCAATGGGAATCGCTGAATATGCCAACCGGCAAAGACCACTTTGTAGAATTGCAACGCTGGTGGTACAGACCGGTATAGTATGTCTTTTCAATTTCCTTGTCGGGAATGTCGATGTACGAGCCCTCCCAATATTTTGCCCAAGCGGCCCTGTGGCCGTTAAAAATTTTTTCAAAACCGCATTCTGACACAATCTTTTCAGCGGCAGAATCGGCCTCCTTATATTTGGCGCCTTCAAAATCGTCGTTGAATGTCACAAAATACGTCATTTCAAAGGGCTCCCCGGCGGAAACATCGGCGCTTGAGGAAAGTTTTGCCGTATCAGCATCGGGAAACGACGGCTCTGACGGCCTGTCGGACAACACGGATATCATGCCCCTATAAACCTTATGCCCAAAGGCTATATATTCGAACGCCGCGCCGTTCCGCTTTAAAATGCGGTTGACAGTCTGGACGCGCTCGCGCTCCTTAAATTTTGTCTTTGGCGCAAACTTATAGACAAAGTCGAAGCTTATGCGCCCAGATTTTTTTGGTGAAATTATCTTTTTGACGACAAGCATATCGAGCCCCATGGGGACAAAAGCGATAGTCTTTACGGCCGCGTCCGGATATTCCACATCGTTTTCGGAAAACGCCTCCTTGTTATGGAGAGTCTGCGACCATTTCAAAGGCTTGTCCTGAACTTTTCCGTCAACGCTAAAAGTCGTGTCGAAATACCCGTGCGATATTAGCGCGTCATTTGGAACCCCGTATCTGCGCCCCTCCCATGCCACCGCAGGATAAAACGAAACATACTTGTTTTGTTTCTGAACCCCGAGATTGTCTATTTGGGTCGATATGCTGCCGTTGGAAATCAACGCGCACGCGTATTTTCCGCCGTCTGTCTTATCCCCGATTCCGCTTGTTGTGTTCGACCATTTTGCAAAAGCCGCATGCGCCGACAAAAGCGCCGCAAACATAAAAAACGCTATGATTTTAACCATATTTTCCCTGTGTGTTTAGCAGTTCGAATATTATAAATATAATACACTGATTTACCAAAATCTGTAAAGCAACAATATTTTTACAAAAAAACTGGCGCGCTTTCACGCAAAAACAGACCGGGTAAATTTATCCCGCAAAGCAAAAGCCATGCGGGCCACCAACCCCCGGGCAAACGCGCGCCAGTCGGGCAGGCAAAAAAAACGGTAAAGCCGAACAATGCGGCCGCGTCAACCATTCACAAGGCCCGTGAATAAATGCGCAAAACTCATTTCTTTTTAGAGTAAAAGAAAAGAGCGTAATCGCGCGGAGGAAGTGCCACGACAATGTCTTTTAGCCGTTTCCCGGATATTTCCGCCTTTTTGCCGTCCCTGTCTTCAAGCTCGTAAACAGCTTTGCCGTCGATGGCAGAAAGGTTTAGCATAACCTTTTCCGCAGGGCTGGCTTTTCTCCGGAACGCTATAAAAAATCCGGAATCGGAGTCTGGGTCGTGGCCCTGGTAGGCGCACCAGTTCTCCATCTTTTCCGGAGATGAAAGAAGCTGGTAAAAATCGCGCGTGATATATTTCCGAATGCGTTTTGCTGTGCTAAAAAGCTTTTTCACCCTTTCGGTGTGCTTGCCCGAAGCCACAAGCGCCGCGCCAACCATCATGCCGCTCGAAATCGAGCTTACATACTTATATGTGTCGTCTATGTTCGAACCGTTTCCTCCGGAATGCGAAGGCAGCCACATGTGCAGATAATAGTTTTGGATTTGGCTTGCCTCCGCAACCTCGTCGTCGCGGTGGCATTGAACGTCCGAACGCCAAACGCTGAAAGCCCGCGACATAGATTCGTAGTCGAGGCGCTTCCCCCCGCTTGCGCAGTTGTCAAACTGAAGGTGAGGATATTTCTTTTTCAACTCGTCCCAAAGCGCGTAAAATCCGGCTACATGCTTCATTTCGGCAACGCCGACGCGGTCGGGATTCTTTTCGTTCTCCCTTTCCCACGCCCTGCCCATGCGATAGCTGCCGTGCGAATCTATGCGCCACACGTCTATGCCGTGCTTGTCAACGATGTCCGATATTGTGTCGAAAGCCCATTTCCACGCGTCCGGGTTTCCGAGGTTAAGAAGCGTCAACATATTCGGATCCGCCGCCGAAGGAAGCAAATATTCCGGATGTTCAGAATGGAGGGGCGCCAGCGGCATTACCCGCTCTATTTCGCACCACAAAGAAAAAACCATTCCCGACTTATGGGCGGCTTCGGATATATTTTTGAGGCCATCAGGGCGAACCTTGCTGTTTACGCGCCAATCTCCCGCCCTTTCTACCCAGTCGCCGAAACTTGTCTTGCGTTTGGGCATGTGGTCGCCGCCGTACCAGCCCGCATCGACGCCCAAAAGCTCGGCTTCGATTCCGAACTCGCGCACCGCCTCCGCCGTTTTAGCGAACATGCCGTCCGGCGAGCTTCCCCCGCCAGACACCACCATCGGGGTGATATATGGCTTGCCGTCGGCGCCCTTCGGCGTCTTATGCTTCAGAATAAACCTGCGCCATACGTTCTGCGCGTCGGCTATTCTCATATTCGCCCTGCGCATCTCGAGAATCGACGGCTGCATCAGCGATTCTTTCGGCTCGAGATAAAACCTTGTTGCGCGCATGCCTATTTCCGCCTCGAATTTGAAATCCGATATGGCAAAATCGGCTCGCCAGCCACCCGACCACCCCACGGCCAAGTTCAATCCGTTAAACGAGTCAAAATCAATTCCGATATACGGCATCCACTCTGACGAAGAATAGCCGCACACGTTTTCCATTGACATTTTATCGGCGCCGGAACGGCGTTCAAGGAAGAAATCGTCCGGGCAAAAATCGGTATATGAAGTGTCGGACCCCCTCAATCTTCTAATGTTTACGCCGTCAAGTTTAGTTTTCTTCGGCTTATTTTCCAACTCAAGGCGGTAGGGCTTGAAATCTTCAATGATCTTTGAACGCTCGGTTCCTACGTTCTCTATTTTTGTCTTACATTCACAAATGCCGAACTTCTTGTAAAAAGTGGCGTTCTGCACAACCCTTACCAAACCGTCCGGAGAAGTGTACGAAACCACTTCAGAACTCGATTCGGGAGAATCGGCAATCTTTTTTACATCCTTTTTCCACCCGCCCGAGGGAAAGGCGCTTCCACCGTACTTGAAGCTCGGGGGCCTCGGAAGCGAGCCGGTTTCAAAAGCGCGCGCGTATTCCGCAGAAAATGCCGCCGAAACGAGAAAATGCGCAATAATTGCGGCGCATGCAAACCGCCTTAACGAAAAGCAAAAAACATAACTTGACATATCGTAAATTTGTGTGTTGTGAAATAGCGTATTAGTTTCAGCGGAAGTTAAAAACATAAGTTTTTCTGTCAAGCCAAAATAAAATCCCGCCAGAGCCGGATTGTAGAAAACTGTTTACCTTTTTTAACCGCTTTTATATTTGAAATGGCGGGCAATGTCTATAATAATATGCGTAAAAACAAAAATACCTCGATTTTTTCCATGAAAAACACATTTGCTATATTTGCTATTTCAACAATAGCGATTTTCTATTTTGCAACGTCAGCATTTTGCTCTGTTCGCATACCAAAAAACGCGGCGGAGGACACCGATAAAATAATGTCGCAAAAGTATTGGGACGTGTGGAACCCCGAAGTCCAAAAGAAAATCGACGAAGACATCGAAGCCAACCGCAAGGCGGACGCCACTGTGAACGTAGGCAAAATAAAGGACGGCACCGACGTGGCAATCGAGCAGATTTCACACGACTTTATATTCGGCGCGCACATCTTCAACTTCGACCAGCTCGGCGACGACGCCCTCAACGCAAAGTACAAGTCGCTTTACGGCTCGCTCTTCAATTCCGCCACGGTGGCGTTCTACTGGTACACTTTCGAACTCCAAAAAGACCGCCCCCGCTTCAAGAGCGAATACTGGGACAGCGCAAAATACTGGAACAACATCGATTCCCCCCAGACCCAGCCGCACTGGCGCCGCCCAGCACCCGAAAACGCAATCAAGTATTGCAAGGAAATGGGCATACGCATACACGGCCACCCACTAATTTGGGATATCCGCCTATTCCACATTCCCGTATGGCTGTTGGAATCGTGCCTTACAGACCCGAAGGAACGCGAACTGTTCATGGGCGAGATAATAACCGAACTTCCGGTATTCGGCCAGCGCGCAACTCCCGAAAAATACACCGAAAAATACAAAAAGCTTACAGGAAAAGACCTCTCTAAAATGTTTCCCGTCATGGCGGCCAACATGAAAAAGGCCTTTGCCAAGCGCATAACCGAAATCGCGCAATACTACGGCGACACAATCGACAGCTGGGACGTTGTAAACGAAGCCGCCGAAGCCCATAAAAACGGCGGATTTTCCGACGGAGACGTCATGATGAAATCGCGCATGGGCGTAATCATGCCCGCCGACTTCGTGTACGACGCCTTTCAAACCGCCCAAAAGAATTTTCCCAAAAACGTAAAACTCAACATCAACGACTACTACTATAAACACCAGGCCTACCGCAGACAAATAGAGGAGCTGGTATCGCGCGGATGCAAAATAGACATAGTCGGCCAGCAGATGCACTTCATGAACCCCAAAAGCATACTCGACATATCGAAGGGCATAACCTCGGAACGAACGGAGCCGGACGGCATACGCGAAATCATAAAAATTGTGGACGTCGGCAAACCTATACATCTGAGCGAAGTCACAATCACCGCGCCGGACAATACGGAAAGGGGTAAAATGATCCAGGCGATAGTCGCGCGCAACATGTACCGGACATGGTTCAGCATAAAGCCGATGATGGGCATCACATGGTGGAACGTCGTTGACGGATGCGGCGCCCCCAAAGAGCCGTCGTTGTCGGGCCTGTTTACGCGCGGAATGAACCCCAAACCCGCGTTCTACGCGCTCGACGAACTTATAAATAAGGAATGGAAAACCAACATCTCCGCCAAGCCCGACGCCGACGGCAACGTAAAATTCAGGGGCTTTAAAGGCAAATACCGCATCTCTTGGACAGGCGCCGACGGCGCGGAGCGCTTTAAAATTGTATATGTAAAATAAACCACAACAACGGAATCAAAATGGAAAAAATCAAAAAAATATATATGATATTGGGAGTTTCCGCAGCAACGGTTCTTTTCGCTGCGGAAGCCGCAGCCTCCCACGGGGTCAATGTGCCAAAAAACGCGGCGGAGGACACCGATAAAATAATGTCGCAAAAGTATTGGGACGTGTGGAATCCCGAAGTCCAAAAGAAAATCGACGAAGACATCGAAGCCAACCGCAAAGCGGACGCCACCGTGAACGTCGGCAAAATAAAGGACGGCACCGACGTGGCAATCGAGCAGATTTCGCACGACTTCATATTCGGCGCGCACATCTTCAACTTTGACCAGCTCGGCGACGACGCCCTCAACGCCAAATACAAGTCGCTTTACGGCTCGCTCTTCAATTCCGCAACCGTGTCGTTTTATTGGCAGAAATTCGAGATGCAGCCAAACCGCCCCCGCTTCAAAAGCGAATACTGGGACAGCGCAAAATACTGGAACGGCATAGATTCACCCAAAACCCAGCCGCACTGGCGCCGCCCAGCACCCGAAAACGTAATCAGATACTGCAAGGAAATGGGCATACGCATACACGGCCACCCCCTGATTTGGGACAACCGCTCGTGGCACATGCCGACATGGCTTTTCGACAGCTGCCTGACGGACCCGAAGGAACGCGAACTGTTCTTGAATGAAATCCTCGAGGAATTCCCGGTTCACGCCAACAAGAGCCTTCCGGAAAAATATAAAGAGGCATACAAAAAACTCACCCCAAAGCAGATTTCCGAAAAATTTCCCGTGTTTGCCGAAAATCTTAAAAAGGCCTTCGCCAAGCGCATAACCGAAATCGCGCAATACTACGGCGACACCGTCGACAGCTGGGACGTCGTAAACGAGAGCGCGGGCGCCTACGACAGAGGCAAGTTCGCCGAAGGCGACAAGCTCATGAAAGCTTGGGGGCTTATGCCAGGCGACTTCACTTACGAAGCTTTCCAAGTGGCTCAAAAGAACTTTCCGCAAAGCGTAAAGCTCAACATCAACGACTACCACATGAAACCCGCATATCCGAAACAGGTGAAGGAGCTAATATCGCGCGGGTGTAAGATAGACATAGTCGGCTCGCAAATGCATTTGTTCAACCCCAAGGAAAGCCGAGCAGTATCAGAAGGCAAGATACCAGAAAAAATCAATCCCGACGACGTGTGGCGCATAATGGAAATGATAGACGTCGGCAAACCGATACATCTGAGCGAAATCACCATTACCGCTGCGGACACGACGGATCGCGGAAGAATGATCCAGGCGATAATAGCGCGCAACATGTACCGCCTGTGGTTCAGCATAAAGCCGATGATGGGCATTACTTGGTGGAACGTAGTCGACGACTGCGGCGCTCCGGGTGAACCGTCGCTGTCGGGTCTGTTTACGCGCGGAATGAACCCCAAACCCGCGTACTACGCGCTCGACGAACTTATAAATAAGGAATGGAAAACCAACATCTCCGCCAAGCCCGACGCCGACGGCAACGTAAAATTCAGGGGTTTTAAAGGCAAATACCGCATATCTTGGACCGACGCAGACGGCGCGGAGCGCTTTAAGATAGTGCATGTAAAATAGTCACGCTTTGCGGCGGCGGACAGGCGCGCCCGGGTATCCGGCGCGCTTTTTTATTCCGCAGTACGCGCAATTTTAAAAGACAAATGCTCCGCGCCAGCCCATTGGAAAAAACAAAAATCCCACTTCGAGAAATCCCATAGAATATCCCGCCGGAAACTCATGCCGCGCGCGGCCCCCATCTCTATCCCGCATCCGCAAGAGATTGCGTGTCGCACAAAATAAATAAAACATGCGCGCCGCGTCCGTCGCCTGCAGTTGCACAAACGGCGCTCCGCCCGGCGGGAAAACGGGGGAGCGGCCGCAAATGCCGCGCACCGCTCAAACTGCCGCGGATCCGCTTGCAACATGCAAAAAATGCGCTTCCCAATTGAAAACGCCCGCACATGCAAACATACCTAAAAAAAAGCGCGCCCTGTATCCGGGCACGCTTTTTCGTGTCTTTCCGTACGCTTAATCCGAAAGAGTTATTTTTAAGCCGCACGAACGCTTAAAATCCGGAAGCGAAACTTTTGCAGACTTCGACGCGTCAACGTCAACAGAACCGCCCTTCCAAAGGTCGAACACCTCGGCCCTGGCGATCCTCCGCCCTCCAACCAAAGGCGACAAATCCACCTCCGCCTTCGAAACAGTGCGCGGGGCAACGCCGTTTACGAACTCGGTCTTCCAATCGTTTTTAGAATCCCTTATGAACGCCAATACAGTCTTCGAGCCTTTAAGCGCATAAACGCGCAATTCGCCCGAATCGGCTCTAACAGGTTTGAATTTCTCGCTTACCGGATCCGTCCCGTCTATAAACTTTGAAAATATCCCGACATGCCGCCAAAGTTTGTGCGGAAGCACGTATAAATCCCAATGCCACGGCTGTCCAGGCCCTGCCGCCCCGCAGAAAAACGGAGTGTAAAACGTGTCGTGGAACAGAACGCCGTCGGAATCATTGTCGTAAAAGCGCCACGGCCCGGAGTGCTTGGGAAGAACGCCGCCAGTTTCGGCAAGAAATGCCGGGCGGTCCGGCGAAATTTTGCGGATTTGCGCAATAGCGTCGGCCGAAAACAAATCGGCAGGGCCCTTGCATATTTCATATTTTGCGCCCTCGTCGAGGTATCTGTGTATTTGGGCAATATCTCCCGAATAGCCGTCCATATAGAACTCGTAGGCGCTTTTGGCCACGTCGCCGTCAAAGCTGCCATAGCTGTTCATGACCATTTGTTTCGGGCACATTTGCCTAATTTTAGACATCATAAACTTCTGCCATTCCCTGACAATTTCGGGCTTGGCGGAAACGCAGTTGTTTTCGTTCCAAAGCTCCCAGCCGAAAACGATGGGGTCGTTTCCGTACTTGTCGGCAAAAACCTTGAAGCGTTTCAAGAAAAGCTCGCGCCCCTTGGGAGAGGAGAAATATTCGTCCATGCTTTTGAACTCGCCGTCGTACGCCGGCCGGGCGAACAAAAACGCGTTTAGGCCGCGCTCGTTTTCGTTGGGCTTGTAGTCCTTTATGTTTCTAAAGTGCTCTATGCACATTTTAACCCGGACGCCGTATTTTTTTGCAAGCGCCATAAATCTGTCTATGCGGGCAATCTTTGCCGGATTGTATTTTCCCGCCTGTTCGTCCTCTATCTCGTAAAACGGATGCGACAGCCATATGCGCGTATAGTTTCCGCCGTTTTCGGACAGCATTTTGAAATGCTCCTCTATGAGCACAAAACATTCGTCTTCCGAAAGCTTTTTATAGTGGCGCGGGAAGCACATGTTGTACCCTCTGGGGACGAAGGCCTCGCCGTTGTCGAGACACAAGTAATTCGGATTTTCCCTGGAAACCCCAACAAAATGCCCGTCGCCGGCAATGCCGCACGAACAAAACGCCAAAATGCAAAACATGGACAACAATGTATATTTCATAGACGCATTATCCGAGCCTCCGCATACTTTTCAACAATATTTGCATCACAGCTGTCCGCCACACTCGCGCCTATTCGAAAGGCGGGCGCATAGGAACGCCGATTTATTTTTCGTACTTTGGGCGCGTACCCAAAATTATCACGTCCATTAACGCGAGCGCCCTGGCGAAAGACTCCCTTATTTCGTTTCTAAACCTGTATGACGCGCTGTCCGGAGTCTTTGCCGCATAGGCGACCGCGCCGTCGAGGCCGAGCTTTTCCGCAAGATACAACGCCCGCCCCGCATGGTACCTCTGAGTGACTACGACGGGATCCGATACGCCGAATTTAGACCTGCACCTTGCCACCGAATCGAGAGTGCGCAGCCCAGCAAAATCCAAAATTATATCCTCTTTCGGAACGCCCATTGAAACGAGATCGTCGCGCATTGCGGCGGGTTCATTGTAATATTTCGATGAATTGTCGCCGCTGGCTATGATTTTCCGAACCTTCCCCGCTTTGTACAACTCGACAGCCGCCACAATCCTGTACCTGTAATACGGGTTTATCATTCCACCGTATGTAAATTTTGACGTCCCTAAAAGCAGCGCATAGTTTCTCGGAACGACCTTGTCAATCGAATCCGCGGGCGCGTACGACAGCATCAAACAGTTTGCAAAAACAAAGAACGCCGCTGCGGCAAGCGCCAAAGACGCCGCAATCCAAAACACAAGCTTAACAAGATGGCGCATAACGGTGTTTATTTCGACATGCACAAGACGAAAAGGTCGCGCATGACCTGCTCGTCAGAATTCGGCCTTGAAATCAAGTCCTGAAAAGCTTTGGCAAGGTTCATCTGGCAGTCGATAAGCTTTTTTAACGAAATTCCCCCCGCAATAGGCGCGAGCTTTGACCCCGCGTACCACGGGTTTTGGGAAAACACGTTGTAGCAGCTTTTCTGGTCCGCATCTTCAAAAAACGCCGAAAAACGCTCCGCCGCCCCGTCCATGGAAGCCTTCGGCTGGGGGCGCACCGATTTTGTCAGAACACCGCCGTCCATCATCGACCGCAGCTGTATCAGCATCGAATTTTGCCTCTGCAACGCCGATATTATCGGGCGCGCCGAAGCCTTTTTGTTGGCGAAAAAGTAGCGTTTTAACGCCGACAGGGCGGCGTTTAAATCGCCTGAATAGAAGGCGTTTGAAATGTCGAAAAAATCGCCCTCTCCGAATATGGGAACGAGTTCTGCAACATCGCGCTCGGATATGGGGCGTTCGCCGTTGACGTATGCTGCCAGCTTTTCAAGCTCAGACACCGCCATGCGCGGATTGCCCGCAACAACTGAAGCCAAAACTTCGGCAGCCCCCTCTTCTATCGGAATTTTTTCGGCGCGGCTTTTGCGCATTAGAACGTCCACGCAGCCCGATATCGGATCTTTGCTTTTAAAATCCTCGCATTCGGCAAACTCCTGCATTTTCTTGTAAAACGGCTTGCGCCTGTCAACCGGATACGCGCTTATGACCACCGACGCCGTTTCAGGTTCGAGTTTCGACAGAAAATCGGACAGTTTTTCGAGCGCCGACTTTACGCCCTCTGACTTCCATTGCGCCGCGTCGGAAAGAAAATTAACGCCCCTCAGCCACACCGCCTTCGAGCCTCCGAACAGCGAAAGCGTTGCGGCGGCGGCTATCGTATCCGAACAGGCCGAAATCGCCTCGTCCGCCCTACCGGCGCTTCCCTCGACAATCTCCCTGGACATATCGTCGGCCACGCCCGCCGACAGCCCGTCGAATATCGCACGGGCCCTGTCCGCCGCGATAAAATCATCGTCGGCAGTAATGAAATAAACCGCCTTTGAACTCATCGCATACGATGTTTTTTTCAATCGCGGATTTGTCAACCACAAACAAACTTTTTTTATTGCTTGCCGAAATTCTCCGAAACTATACCGTTTTTTAGGCATGGCGTATGCGCACAATCAAATCCGCCCGGCGAGCCGCCTTCCGCGGTTTGCACGGCTCAAAATCAAAACGAATATGAAAAAAATTGCAGCAATACTAATCATGGCGGCTTCCTTTGCGGCATGCTCGTCCGCTTCGGAAAACAAATTTACACCCATAAAGGAAACGCCGTCGGTTTGGAGCAACGTTCCGGAAGCGTTAAAATCGGCAAAATGGGTTTGGGCGGGCTATCCGTACAATTTTTACGAAATAACAAACGTTTACTGCCTGGCGCGCAAAACCTTCCAACTGGCGGAAGTCCCCAAAAAAGCGCCGCTTTTCATAACGGCCGACCAATCCTACCGCCTGTTTATAAACGGAAAGTTCGTGTGTTCCGGACCCGCGCGCGGCTACCAGCATTCGTGGCCCTTCGACGAAATAGACGCGGCAAAATACCTTAAAAAAGGCAAAAATGTAATTGCCGTGCGCGCCTACAACGCGGGCAGAAACACGTTTTCATACCTGTCGCAAAGCAACGCCGGCATCTTGTTCGCGCTCGATCTCGGCGGCGGAAAATATGTGCTCTCCGACTCCTCCGTGAAAGTGCGCCTCCAGGACGGCTGCGACCGCGCGTCGGCGCAATTCTCGATTCAAATGAACAACCAGGAGCATATCGACTTGCGCAGGGAGGATCCGAACTGGATGAAATTGGACTACGACGACTCCGCATGGCTACCGCCGTCGCTGAAACCATACAACGCCATGCCATACTATTCAATGGAGTCGAGAATGATACCCATGCTCGAAGAGTTTGAAATAAAACCCGTTTCCCTCGTGTCAAAGGGCAGCGGCAAAGCATCGACGCTCGACGAGAGGATTTTCGACGCCGCAAAACTTTTTGAGACGGAACAGATACCCCATGCTGAAAACCTTGAAAACACCGGCACGGCCGTCGCAGAGCCCTCCAAGTCGGAGGTGCGCTCGTTTGTGTTCGACATGGGAAAAATGTCAGTAGGCATGCCAATCCTAAAAATAGAAGGAGCAAAAGGCGGCGAAATAATCGACATACTTCTTACGGAAATTACCAAAAACGGCACCGGCTCGGTGTCGTGCGGAAGCAAGCTCGCGCCCGCCAACCGCCTCATATGCCGCGCGGGCGACCAAACGCACATGTTCTACCACCTTTTGGGCGTAAGATACATCACAATACGTGTCAGAAACAATCCGGAATCAACCCTTAAAATAACGCCGTCTCTTATGTGGAGCGCCTACCCGCTCGGCGACCGCGGGAAATTCAAGACCTCCAACGCGTATGTCAACAAAATATGGGAAACATGCAAGCAAACGCAGAAAATATGCGCCCTCGACGCCTATGTTGACACCCCGTACCGCGAACAGGCGCAATGGTGGGGCGACGCCCGCGTCCAGGCATGGAACACCTTTTTCATATCGGGAGACGACCGCCTCCTGCGCCGCGGCATACGCTCCATTTCAATGCAGAAAGTCCCGAACGGCCTGACATACGGCCACGCCCCGACGATGGCTCACAACTGCATACTCCCCGACTTCTCCCTGACTTGGATTCTCACTTTGTGGGACCACTACTGGCAAACGGGAAGCATAGAGGCGTTCATGTCGCACCGCGACACCGTAGATTCGATTCTGTCGTATTTCGAGGGTGTAAAAGACCCCCAAACGGGGCTTGTGAAATACGATCCTCGCTACTGGCTTTTCCTCGACTGGTGCGGAGTCCAGAAAAACGGCCAGCCGGCGCTTCTCAACTTCTGGTATCTTGACGCCGTGGATAAAATCGTCAAGCTGTGCTCGGACAACGGACTGGACGGCGACGCAAAAAAATACGGGGACTTTGCCGCAAAAATGCGCAAAGCCATAACCGAAAACCTGCTTACCAAGGATGGCCTTATGTCGGACGGCATCATGCCCGACGGCAAACAGAACCCGTCTACGGGAATACAAGCGCAGGTGCTCGGAAAAATCACGGACATAAAGGGGTTTAATTTCAAAAAGGCAAAGGAAGAAATACTTCTCCCGTTCTTGAAGGGCGAAAAGAAATTTAAAAACGAACCATCGTCTTTCTGGGTTGTGTATGTTTTAAAATTGATGTCCGACGAAGGCTACGACAGGGAGGTTTACGAATTCATAAAGCGCAACTGGAAAGATTTCGCCGAATATGGAACAACCTTTGAGGGGTATAAAGAAAACGGAAACAACACACATTCGCACGCATGGAGCGCGCATCCGGCCTTTCTGCTTCCCCAAATACTCGGGGGCATAAGGCAGGAGGCGCCGGGCTGGAAAAAAGTCTCTTTTAGGCCCAATTACTTCGAAGATTTCGCGCAAATAACCTTCCCGACCCCGCGCGGGGACATCAGCGTATCGTGGAAGAAAAAAGCCGACGAGGGGTATTCGAGCCAAATATCGAAACCAGACGCGATAGAAGTCGTAAGATAAAACGCATAAATTCCGCAAAAGGCCGAAGATGCACCCGAAAGCGCTCCATTACGATGGGGCGCTTTTTGGCAATACATCAGCGTATAGCCCACTGCATTAAGGAAAAGCCGCTTTGCCCGCATTCCACTGAAAGCGGGGCGCAAAAATGCGGAGATATTGTAAAAATACAAAAAAATTTCCGAACCTGAGACCCTCATTTCCCGCATTATGGACTTCAAGCAGGCTCCTATTTGCCCCCAAAAAAACACTCCGCCAACAGAGATGGGTTTTTTCGTAAATAAGGTGAAAAATAAGCTTTACAAAAAAAAAAATTAGGCTGAAATGAAACGCTTTCAAAAATAAAAAACCCGATATGGCACTAAGAATAAGATTACAAAGACACGGATCCGTACACAACCCGATGTACAGAATGGTTGTTGCGGAAAGCACATCGCGCCGCAACGGCAAATTTGTAGAAAATCTCGGCCTGTACAATCCGAAGCCGCGCGGCAAGGACGTCGAAACACAAGTCAATCTCGACCGCGTAGATTACTGGCTGGGCGTGGGGGCGCTTCCGAGCGACACCGCAAAAACAGTGATAAAAAAAGCGCGCTTGGCGAAATCAAAAGCCGATCAATAAACACTGCTTTGCATTTTGCAAAAGCAGCGGTTTTTGCTTAAAAATATGGCCGGTCACCTCAAAATAGACTTTCTGACCCTGTTTCCCAAAATGTTGGAAGGTTTTTTGAGCGAAAGCATGATCGGGAGGGCCCGCGAGGCGGGAATATTGGAAATAGGCGTTCACGATATACGCAACTGGGCGTTCTCGAAGCATAAAAACACCGACGACCGCCCGTTCGGAGGCGGGCCCGGAATGCTGATGAAACCCGAACCCATATTTGCGGCCATAGAGGAGCTTCAGACACCGAACTGCACGAGAATATACATGTGTCCCGACGGCGAAAAGTTCTCGCCAAGGCACGCTGCGGAATTCGCCGAAGCCGGACATCTCATAATTCTCAGCGGACATTACGAGGGAATCGATCAGCGGGTGAGAGATTGCCTTATTGACAGGGAAATATCCATAGGGGATTACGTTCTTACGAACGGCACGCTGCCGGCGGCGGTAATAGCCGACGCCACCGCAAGATATGTCAAAGGAGTCCTCGGAGAAGAAAATTCCTTGACGTCCGACTCGTTTAACGGCAATCTGCTTTCTTTTCCACAATATACAAGGCCGGCTGAATTTAGGGGGATGGGAGTCCCCGAAGTTCTAATGTCGGGCGACCACGAAAAAATAGCCGCATGGAGACGCGAACAGCAGATCCAAAAAACGAGAGACCGCAGGGCAGATATTTTAAATCAGAAAGAAGAAATACAATGAACCAAGACTTGTTAAAAGAAATAACCAAAGACCAAATAAAAA
The DNA here is from genome assembly GCA_944389195.1 of uncultured Opitutales bacterium. Classification (GTDB taxonomy): domain Bacteria; phylum Verrucomicrobiota; class Verrucomicrobiia; order Opitutales; family Intestinicryptomonadaceae; genus Merdousia. Next base: position 23,530 of record CALXLM010000002.1, on the reverse strand, counting down.
CCGACACCGCAAAATTTAAAGTCGGCGACGGCGTAAAGGTCCACACCAAAGTGCGCGAAGGCGACAAGGAACGCATACAGATTTTTGCAGGCATCGTAATTGCGCGCAAGGGCAGCGGAATACACGAAACTTTTACCGTCAGGCGCATATCGTACGGCGAAGGAGTTGAGCGCGTGTTCCCTGTAAACTCGCCGAACATAGCAAAAATAGAAGTGGACCGCGAATCCGTTCCGATGCGCGCAAGACTCTATTATCTGCGCGACCGCGTCGGCAAGGAAGCCTCGAAAGTCAAAGAGGCTCGCCTAATGCAATAAATTTTCGTACAACTCTAATTCCGCTCCGGGATTTCCCCGGAGCGTTTTTTATCTGTCCGCAGGCAAAAATACCGTCCGCGCGGCGTATGCCTGAATTCGCGCAATTCCGGAGGCAATGCCGGCTCTTAAAAATAATGTCCCACCACCGGCAAATAAAAAAGACTAAATCAGCGGCGGGAAAACAATATCTTGACTTTCGCCTAAAAGCCTAAGCGCTAACGTTGATGTAAATCGGCAGCGCAGCCTTCAAGCGGCATTTACGCGCCCAACATCTGACTTTGTCAACGTATTTCAATCTGCTGTTTTATAGCATCGCACACCGATTCGGAGTGAATCTTTTGCCATTTTTCATTCAGGTGCATTGTGGTGTCGAAAAACGCCTCGATACCGTATTGGGAGCGGCATGGCAGCTCGACAAACTTTTGTCCGTTTTTCAAATAAAAATCTTTCAAGGCAGAAATGAACGAATCGTCAATTTTCCATGCGGTGGGAGTTGTCGGCAATCCGCCTATGACGGTAATGCCCCTTTCTTTCGCCCATTTAAGAAATTCTCCTATTTTAACAGTGCCATATGAATTCGGATCGAAAACAAATGCTTTGTAGTTGTGCCATTGGGACTTTAAATATTTTTTGTATTTTTTTGCGATTTCCGGCGTATGCCCTATTTGATCCCCGTATTCGTTTTGAAGGTCGTCCCTCTTTTTTATACCCGCAACGACCATAATTTTTTCTATGGCGTCTTCGACTATGACGTCGATATTGGTGTGCGAAAAGGCATAATATTGTTTTTTTATATCCATTTGAAAAAAGGCGTGCTTGTCGTATAAAAGATTGAAGAACCCTTCAGTAGATCTAAGATAACTTTTTTCCGGGGCGCAGTAGTTAAAAGTTTCAAGCGGCAAGTACACAATATCGCCGCGCGATAGATAAGGCTTGATTTGTTCAATTTGGTAGGGAACAGATATGCTCGCCGCTATCGACATATTTACGGCATTTATCCCGAGTTTTTCCGAGAACACCTTAGCCGAATGGCTGTACCTGCCGTTGCTTCCCGCCAAAATTACGAGTTTGCGAACATTCTTAAGCGAAGCAAGCCTGCCATATTTGGCCAACATGCTGTCGTGCAGCCAACCGAAAGTGACCGGTTTTTTAACCCAAAAAGCATATATACAAACATACGCGGCCAAAGACGCCAAACATGCCACGACTATGTATCTGAGTTTCATATCGCATCAAAATTGGAAATAAATAAATTCGGACATCTCCATGCCAAACAATACTTTTTGCAGGGAAAACGCGAACGTGAAAAACACCAGCAAATATTTTCTTCTATTGGACATCTCAGGAATGTTTGGAGAAAAAAGGACGAGAATAAAGCTCAGCAGAATCAGCAAAGTTTCAAATATAAAGCCAAGGAGCGTCGAGTTCCCCGCATAGGCGAGACTTCCGACCGGCTCCACAAACCCGCCAACGAATTGCGGAAGCAAGCTTAACAACTGGGAAGGAAGGGCAATTCCATTCACGAACGCCAACCCCTCCAATATTCCTGCCGCGCCCTTGAATGTTTCAGCCCTAAAAAACACCCAAGCGACCGCAACGCAAAAAAACGTCAGCGCCCATGCAAAAACGCCATAAATTTTAGAGTCCCTTATCGACTCCAAATCAAACCTCTTTAATGCGGAAACAAATATGTGGTTTGCAGCCAAATAAACTCCGTGCAATCCCCCCCAAAAAACAAACGTCCAGTTGGCTCCGTGCCACAATCCGCCTATGAGCATAGTAAGAATTAAATTTTGATACCGTCTAAACGCCCCCCTCCGGTTTCCACCCAAAGGTATATAAACATAGTCGCGCAAAAAACGCGAAAGAGTGATATGCCAACGCCGCCAGAAGTCGATTATACTTTTAGCCTTATACGGAGAATTGAAATTAGTGGGAAGATGCACCCCGAATATCATACCGAGCCCGATGGCCATATCGCAATATCCCGAAAAATCGAAATACAGCTGAAAAGTATATCCGAGCATAGCATACAAGGATTCAAAAAATGTAAAATCGCATCCGGAATCCGCCGCGCGGAAAGGGCCCCTTAAAAACATCGACAACGAATCCGCCAAAACCACCTTTTTAAAAAGCCCTAAAAGAAAGTAGGCAATCCCGTCGAACGTCAATTGGCAAAAGGCGTTTTTGTGGTCGTATTTTAAAATTTGCGGCAGAAGATCGTTCGGCTGCACGATGGGCCCAGCTATAAGCTGAGGAAAGAACGAAACAAAAAGTGCGTATTCCATAAAGGAAGACTTCACGCATTTTCCCGAATAGGAATCGACAAGATATATTATCTGCTGAAATGAGAAGAATGATATGCCGAGAGGCAATATTATCTCCTCTATAGAAAATCCGTCTTTGAGGAAAAGGTTTACGTTGCTTATAAAGAAATTAAAATACTTAAAATATCCTATAAGCGCCAAATCGGCCCCTATACCGAACAAAAGCGTTGCGAATGCAAGCTTGCCGCGCTGCGGGAATGCGAGAATCACGCGGGATACCCAATAGTTGAACACTATGCTCCCGAATAAAAGAGCGATATATCGTGGATTCCACCACGCGTAAAAAAACAGCGACGCCGCCAGCAGCACGAACAGACCGACGCTTTTCCCGGCATAGCGCATGCAAGAATAAAACGCCGCAAAGGTGATCGGCAAAAAGAAAAATATAAATTCTATGGAATTGAAAAGCATGCTATTTCATAACGCTTTTATACGCATTAAAACCGAACTGTAGCGCATAAAATAATATAAAAAATGACAGATGTATTTTACATTGCAAACCTATTTGTTTTCATACTCCAAAGGCTTCCAATATATTTATATGTTTACCGTGCAAATAAAAAGCCGCCCATGCAATCAATAAACGCAAACATTGCAGAATCATTTATTGAACCGCCTAAAATAGGATAATAATAACATATCGACGCCCAACATCGGGATGCAACAGCACAATCAAAGCGCCATCATTTTAAAATTATACAGAAAAGGACACTAACACATGCTTATAATATATATCCCATCAGAAAAATTAATCTTCTCCTTATTTTATGATGTCCTTCGAGGCTGAACAATTCCAAACATAACGTTCAATATAACTATGAACAAGAATATCCATGCAAGAGACTGTATGTTCGGGAATAAACTCGACCTATTCATATAAACAGCATTCCATGCGCAGAAATTCAAATACAACGTAAGCAAATAAAGAGAATTACCGGCGACGCTTTTAAACTCAATATACGAAATCATAAATCCGAAAGGCAATAACAGCAAAACGCCGTAATACGACATATCAATATATAAATCTCCTATTAACGACGAACCCAAACCGTATCTGGGATGTGGCCCCATAATATACTTGGTAATTAGATTTGCAGAACCTTCCGACACAAAAATACGACTGTTAGCAAAAGGTATTATCGAAAATATCTCCGCAAGTCTAATACATCCCATCTGATGGGGAATGTTCTTTGGACATGCATTTAATGCGATATTCAACGTCGAAACGGAATATGCGAACTCCCCGGTAAAATCGTACCATCTCGACTGCGACATAATATAAGAAGCCTCATCAAAACGAATCGAAGCCGTATTTCCGTAGTCGGAATAACCTCTATAACGCATGATAAAAGATAATACTATAACGCAAAAAACAAGCATTGATAAGAATGACAATGCTGAAAACGGTTTAAAATAAAGGCTATAACCGCAACCAATCGCCGAAAATAGCACTATGATAAAGCCCCTATCGCCTGCGTAAATATGCACACACACAATAAAGGCAATAGACAATGCAAGAATCTTGTTAAAATTTAATGCGAACGTCAAAATATTCTTGTTGGGAACAAAGTTTCTAAGGCGGTAGAACTCAAGGCAAAGCGCGCTCATTATAAAAACATTCCTCACAATGGAAACATACGCATATGTAGCCCCTATTTTACCGATATTACTCCAAAAATACTCGTCGGCCACACTTATAAATACTATATTGGCTATAAATGAAAGAACTGAACACGTATAAATTAAAAATTCAAGCACGTTCCTCTTAATGATGACATTGTTTAAAACTTGTCGCGGAGAATAGTAGCGCCGCATTGCGTAAAAGTATCCGGAACAAAAGAAACAATAACCGGAAAGCGATAAAAACATTCCCGTACACGCCCTATCACCGCCAAACCACACATCAACTGCGGATAATTCAGGATATAGCGGCGTCAACAATGCGATCTGACAGAATACTATTATAAAGGAAATGGAGAATAGGTTGAAAAAGTCTATCCACTGAATTATCCCCATTACTTTTTTACGGTATATCAGTGCAACTACATACGCGGCTACGATAAGAAGCGCGGAAAAAAAGATCACATATGTATTGAATCCGATATTTGTAAATATAGACAACAGCAAAAACAAAAAACCGACTGCTAAATAAATTTGTACCATAGATATAAAGAATACATTCAGCGGATAAAACAGACACAATGCACGATTGTTTTAGATAAATCAAGTTCAATTGTCCGCATTCGGGAAAATCACAGTTTATTAAATTTCTTTACCACTCTCCGGTTCCATTTTGCAAATGGAAATATACGGTTAAAAGCGTATGAATTGTAAACCTTGTTAAAAAAGGCCATAATTTTAAAAAGAATGATTCCAAACCGGCTATTAAAATACCATATATAATTTGGCGCAAAAAAATCGCAGTGTATGGCATTCAACACTTTTTGAAAATCCGCATTATTCGTTAAGACAGCCCGACGCAATATCTCAATACATTTACATCTGCCATACTGGTACGCAAACTTCCTAATATCTTCTTTAATGTTTCCCTTGTTTAATACGCCATAAAGCATATCCAAAAGCGTAGAATGGTAGAGAATTTCAACCTTGTTTGAACGCGTGGCCTGCCCGGCCCTCTGCCAAATATAATCAGCCGAAACGCGCGGACAATATGCCATTTTATATTTAAGCGATAACTTTGCCCAAAGTTCCAAATCCTCGCCGTGGCCGTTCGAGGACTCGTTAAACATTCCAATATCTTCTAAAATTTTTTTCGGAACCGACACTGAATCGCTGCATATAAATCCGTCAGGAACGGAATATTTAAAATAATTATCAATTAACGCGCAATCCCCCGCCCCCGACAACACGACAGACATTGAAACTTTCGAGATTGGCATGACAATTCTGTACGCCGTTGCGAACATTCCCACTGAAGGATCACCGCCGAACACATCGAAAAGTTTCCGTAAGTCCGACAGATGAGAAGGGTGCCACAGATCGTCGGCGTCGAGGAATGCCACTATTTCCCCGCGGGCAGCGTGTATTCCGGCGTTTCTGGCGAAGCAAACGCCCTTTTGGGGGATTGACAAAACCACTATTTTGTCGGATTTTAAAGACTCGGCGATTTTTTCCCCGCCGTCGGTGGAATGATTGTTGACCACAATCACCTCAAAATCCGAGAAGGTCTGCGCAAGAACAGACCTTAGCGTCGCCTCTATCGTATCCGCATTGTTGTAAAGCGGTATCACGACCGAAAAAAACGGATGTTCTGACTTGTCCATATAAAAAGCGACGCCAAATGCCCGAAGTTCAGAAAATAAGGCGCATCGACTAACTCCAGTCAAGAAAATTCAATACTTGACAACGCCTTCTGCACGCGAAAATAATTTCCCCAAGTGTTCGAAAAACGCACATTGGGTTGTCTTACTGCAAAATTTCTGACGGTTGGTATCTTATTGCTTACCGCCGTTATATATTGTGCGGCGGTCTTAGCACCGCTTAAAATTCCCGTTGCCGACGCGGAACTTTCATATGCCCGCATACTTTCGCTAATGGCGGAAGAGTCTCCGGATACGGCCTTTAAAAATGCGGCAAAGCGAACTTCCATATGCGCAACCGAAAACCTCGGGCTTATCTTGGCAATAAAGTATTCAAAGGCCGGAGATTTTGAAGCGGCTGAAAAAGCCTATTCCAAGCTTCTGCCGGGTATAAACCGCGATGCCGCCGCCGCATATATCGGCGCATACAAAACATTGGCGAAAAAACCGGGCGCCGACGCCTACTATTTTTTTTCGTCGCCCTACAACCGCTCGCTTACAAACGCCCTTATATATGCCGAAACGAAAGACAAGAGGCGTTTTGACGCTGCGGTAGCATTCGCAAAAAAGGCCGGCGTTGCCGAATGCAGAAACCTGTCGCGCATTTTAACCCCCGAGTTTGAAGGCAAATCGATGTACCTCGAAAACTTGAAATTCTGGGAGGAGGTTTCTCCGGCCAAATTTGATATCGACTCGGCTGACGCATCAAAAATATATTCGGACAAAAATTCCCCCAAGTGGGCAAAAAAGCGCGTTATTTACTCGCGTGCCATATTTTTCAGACCGATTTTCAACGCTTTCAAATCCGGAAATATCACGCGCGAACAAGCCTTAAAGCTTGCTGAATCCGAGCTGCAAAAATGGTTGGTAAACGGCAGATATCTCCTAATATTTATAATGGATGAAATCGCTATATTTCTCCACAAAATAGGCGAGACCGACAAAGCCGCGCAATTTCTTGAAACCATGCTTGCCGACAATACAAAGGGAACCGGCATGGGACTGCAATTCTATAAATTTCTCAAGGTTTCAAAAGCCGCCCGCGCATACGAAGCGATGGGAATGCACGACAAAGCCGTTGAAGCCGTATTCACCCACGGTAATTTTATGCGCCGTATCGAGGCTTTTTCGAATTTGGCGGAAGGAGCTTCAGAATCAAATCCCGCGCGCGCCGCAAGACTATCCGAATACGGAAATTCAGTTGTTGGAAGATTAAAAATATTATACGGCATACCGTTCGATGAAAAACAATAGCGCATCATTTATAATTTTCTGCGCCGTATGTTCAGCGGCTCCGTTTATGCTTTTCGGCATGGAATTGCAAATTAAGACTGCTGTGTCGGTGTTGCTCGGATTATCCGCATTATTGGCCTTTTATCCGTTTTGTTCCATAGATGCGTCGATAAAAAACTTTTCTTCCATAAAATGTTTTCCCCCGTTTTATTTTTGTTTGGCATTATGCGCGTATGTTGCAATTCAGTCGATAAACGTGTCGGCAGAATACGTAAAAAACGACGGCATATGGTCTTTTTATCAGTTTGATTTTGCAAAGTTTCTACCGTCGTCGGTAGCGGCCGCATATCCGAAAAACACGCTATACTCGGACCTTCCCTCTCTAACGGCGGCATTTGCAGCCCTTGTATGCGCAAGGATTGTTTTATCTGATATCGAAAGGATAAAGTCGTTTTGCACCTTAGTGTTTTTTGCAGCCGCAACTGCGGCTGCGGTGACCGTACTGGAACGAATGACCGGAATGTGGATTGTGCCGTGGCATTCCGACACCCTTGAATTAGCAAGCAGACATGTAAGTATAAACTCGTTTTTCGCAGTCTCGCTCGGATTCGGAGGAATGCGGCTTGCGATATCTTTGAACTCGCGGATAAACCGCCCCGTCCGAGAAATTTCAATACTTGCGGGCATTGCCGTCGTATTGGGGGCAATCGCCATATCGGGCGGAATGGGTGGAACCGTTGCCGGATGCGCAATCGCCGCCGTTATCGCGCTGTCCACGCTAATACAGTCAATATTCCGACAAAAATATTATTATCCGGCTTTCATAGCCGCAGGCGCAGTATTTATCGCATGCGCGGGAGCATGCGCGTATAAATCGGGGGCACAAACCATTGAAAGCGCCGTTGAAAGGCTCTCACAGCGAATAAGTTCAAACGATTCGATAGAGTCGAGAATGCATATCTGGAAGATATCGTCAGACATGATTGCAAGCGGCGGAGACTACAACAAATTTTTAAACGGCCAAACTGGCGATTGGAACAACGTCGTATTTGGCCGCGGTCTCGGCTCCTATGAAAGCCTTTCCGACCCGTACTCCGTAAACAACAGCCAGATACAGCAAAAAAATCCAGCCGGACTTCGCTATACCGCAGGCCACGCGCACTGCGATCCCCTTCAAATACTGTTCGAATTCGGAATACTCGGATCGCTTGCAATCGCAGCATGGCTCTTGTGGTTTGCGGCAAAGCTTCTTGGCACCGCCGCATCCGGTGGTTTAAAATACGAGATGATTCCGCCATTTTTTGCCGTAATCATATTGGTTGCTTACAGCGTTTTCGACCACCCCATATACAAATTTTTCACGGCTGTTAACCTTGTCGTTTTATCGGTGGCAGCGCTAAATTACATAGAATTTGTGCGCCGCGCGCGGATTTTGCGAAATACCGCAAGGGGCAAACCGCAAAAACAGGGCGTACGCCCCGCGAAGGCTTCCCCGTAAAGAACCTAATGTTTTCCAGGGCATTATCGACTTCAACGCCTAAAGAAAGCTCTTGCCGCCGCACGGCGGAACGCATGTTCAACAATGCCGCAAACCGCGCACAAATAGCGATTATCACAGCAATTTTCCAACGCGGAAAATACCTACCGCGCGCCACGCATCAAGATTCTCTCGCCGATCCCAGAGTGTCCGGAAGATAGTTAGAATAAATCGACACATACTCTGAAACCATTTTTTCAAGAGTAAAATTTTCGGTGACTATGCGCGCGGATTTTGCGAGTTCTTCCCTGCGATTTGAATCCGAAACGAGCAATTTAACAGCCTTGAAAAAAGCGCCGGCATCGTTAGGCGGCACGAGAACAGCGTCGCGGCCGTTTTTGCAAATTGACGAGTTTGCGGGAATATCGCACGCCACCACCGGCAGACCACACGAAAACGCCTCGACGACAGCATTCGACATGCCCTCCAACACGCTCGGGAATGCGAACAGATCGAACGCCTCGCCGAAAGAAGTCCAATCTTGCACAAATCCCATAAAATGGACGTCCGAAGAGTCGGCACCGTATTTTGCAAGAATCCTTTCGCTTTCAGGGAAATCGCACGCCGTGCCGCCGCAAAGGTACAGGGAAACCCGCGTGCCCCCAGACTTAAGACGCGCATAAGTTTCAAAAAGTATGTCAAGGCGTTTTGACGGAATAAATCTGCCGACGTAAACAATCTTAAAATTCCTATCTTTTGAAATTTCCAAAATTTTGCCGGCATTTTTTTCGGGAAAGAGCCTAAATGCGTTTCTAACAACCTTTCCGCGCTTGAATTTGAATACGCTTCCGTAAAGGAGAGAATTTGCGACGTCAACATCCGCGTTTGAAACAACCGTCTTTGAAAGCAATTCCGCCGGAATATTCAAATAATCGCGCAGAGACCCGCCCTTAAAAATGGACATGTAAGTCGTGCGACGCGATGTTATCACCGGTATTCCGCGAATGCTGCCGTAAAGGGCAACCGTAAGAGCCATGATTTCGGGAAGCCATGCGTGGATTATATCAGGCTTAAAATCGCTCGCGCCTCGAAAAATTTTACCCATGCGAACCGGCAAGCAGCATTCGCCTCTCGTACCAGCGCAATAAAAGGAAACGTCTTTCGGATAATTTTGTTTTCCGTCCTCCGAAAACGTCACCACCCCGACCTCGAAGCGTTTTCTGTCTAAAGCTTCGCACAAAAGGCGGCACTGCGTTTCGGCGCCGCCTTTATACAGCCTGCCTATAGCCATTAATACTCTGGTTTTGGGAATCATCAATCAAACACCGTAAAACCGCCTGTACCACCTTACAAAATTCCTGACGCCCTCGTCCACGTTTGTTTTCGGTTTGAAACCGTAATCTTTGTAAAGGCGTGAGTTGTCGGCTTCCGACTTTTCTATCTCGCCGGGCTGAATCGGCATAAAATTTATGACGGCCTTTTTGCCTATTTCGTCCTCCATAATTTCTATATAGCGCATCAGGTTGACGGGGTGAGAATTGCCTATGTTGTAAAGTTTGAAGGGCGCAACTCCGCTATTTGACGGATCCGGAACCGGAACGTCGGCTTTCCATGAAGAATCCTTTTTAGGCGGCGCGCCGAGCAACACGCGCGCCACGCCTTCGGCAATGTCTTCCACATATGTAAAATCACGAACCATATTGCCGTTATTAAATACGTCTATCGGCTTGCCTTCGATTATATTTCTGACAAAAATAAAAAGCGCCATGTCGGGCCTTCCCCACGGCCCGTAAACGTTAAAGAAACGCAGGCCCGTGGTCGGTATGTCAAACAGGTGCGAATATGAATGCGCCATTGCCTCGTTCGCCTTCTTTGTGGCGGCATAAAGGCTTAACTGATGGTTGCAACCGTCGGTTTCCGCCCACGGCATTTTTCCGTTGGCTCCGTACACCGAAGCGGTGGACGCAAACACCAAATGCTCAACGGGATTGTGCCTGCACCCCTCGAGTATGTTTAAAAAACCGGATATATTGGAATCGATATAGCAGTACGGATTTTCAAAACTGTATCTGACGCCCGCCTGCGCCGCCAAATTTGCGACCCTGGCGGGTTTAAAGCTCTTAAAAAGGCAAGCCACCGCTTCATTATCGTGCAAATCAATGCGCGCCTCCGTAAAATTCGGAAACTTTTTAAGGTTGGCCACGCGAGCCTCCTTAAGTTTAACGTCGTAGTACGGATTTACATTGTCAATTCCGGCGACTTCGTGTCCGTCCTCCAAAAGCCTTTTAGCGACAAAGTACGCGATAAACCCGGCTGTTCCGGTCAGAGCTATTTTCATTATTTATCCTCGCCCCTGTAATGCAGATTTAAGGGCCTGAGCGTCTCCAAAAGCGAATGGATCGGAAGACCTTCGCACATTTTTGTAAACGCGTTGACGTCTTTAGGAAAACATTTCCCGCCGTATCCGAATTTTCCGTCGGGACCGGGAACCTGCGTATGCGGCGGATTTATATAGCCGCTTAGAAGTATTCCCTCCTGTATCTTTTTGTAGTTTGCGGAATATTTTTTGCAAAGCTCGTATATGCCGTTGAAATACGTGACTTTCAGCGCCCCGAAAACATTATGCGTATATTTTGCGATTTCAGCCTCAAGCGACGACATTTCTATAAAGCGCTTTCCGACAAATATCCTTTCAAGCAAATCCCGTTCGGCGGTAAAGATCATCGGTTGCGCGCAAAAGTCGTCGTAGGCGGTGCGTTCTGTGAGGAACTCTGGAAGAAAATACACGCGTTTCCCGGATTCCGCGGAAAGAGCCCCGCTTGTGCCCGGGAGTATCGTGGTGCGAACAAATATGGGTTTGTCGGGAAGTCTCGATATTATCTCTTTCAGCAAATCCAAATTCTGAGTGCCATCGTCCTCCGTAGGGATGTGAATGCTTATAAAAATCACATCTGCAGAAGATAGATCGTCGTTCATGCCTTTCGGCGGGTCTTGAACAAGAACCTTCACGCCTGGATTATGTTCTCCGAGCCAACGCTTCAACGCTCCGCCCACAAAGCCGCAGCCGACTATTCCAACAGTTATGCCGTTTGTATCCTGCATTTTTACACTTTAAACTTTCCGACATTTTGTATTACCTCGCCACCAAGTAAAGCCAAAAAAGATCCGTCCCGCATTGGGACGGACCGTGGAAACCGGCACTATTCGGATTGCGGGAATACGCGCTCGCACAGCGCATTCCCCGACACTCCGATCCCCGAAAGAGACACCCCCGAAAATTCCGCCAGAGACCCCGGAGATTGTACGTTTCCTCCCGACATTATAGGCTTCCCCTCGGAATCCACAAGATCGAAGGTTATTTTCGCGTTTTTTACCGACGCGAATACTCCCTCCTTCAGCATTATCATTTTATCAGCCGCTTTAAATTCTGCGGCAGGCGCGTTTTCATCTGACATTGTTTTGCCTTTCAGTTAGAGTTAAAAGCGCTTTACCGACACAAACGACTCAAGTGTACCGGCATATATTCCCGTCGGGCACACAAGCAATTGCGAATCGCCGTTTGTCGCAAAAGAACCGACCATCTTCATTTCGCCCGCGACGAGATCCGCCGACGTTTCCATGCCGTTTAATTGATACGAAAACTCGCCATCGGCGGAAGGTCTTGCGTAAATTTCAACGAAACAGTTTTTAGGCAGCTCTTTACCGTTAAAAAACGCCTGCGTAGAGGCGGTTGAAGCCCATGAAAAACTTTCCCTGCACAATGCCGGGTTGCTTTCCTTTTGGGAAAAGGCGTTTCCTTTTAACGTAAAATTTCTGTTATTGTAAGAGTTGTCGCTTATCTGAAACAACCCCGAACTATCGGGCAAAGAAATCTCCGAAGATGCGAATGAAAAATCATCAAGGGCAAAATAACCCGAAACCCCTCCGGTGGAAGATACCGTAAACCTAAAAAACGAATCTATATCGCCTTCGAAAAACAGTTCCTCTTTTTGCCTGAAGACCATATCAAGCACCATTTCCCTCCCAGGATTCAGCAGCGATCCGAAGTAAATCACGCCTGCCGTTGAAGCCGACATGTATCCCCTTTTAACGGTGGAATCGGACGTGTCTGTCACAACATAGTCCATTCCCTCTAACGAATTCATATCTCCGTTTGTATAATACTGAATCATCACGCTCGACACGGCATCGACACGTATGCGAATCCTTATGTGAAATTTCCCCCCGAAATTTTTGAAATACGATGGAGAGTAGTTTTCCGGTTCGTTTGTATTGCGTACATAAACCGCCGTTTGCGTCGTGATATTTGAAAACGAAAACGTCCGCCCGTCCTCGGATATTTCTCCCCTGTTTAACTTTGCGAAATACCGATGGCCTGAGTTTGAAGGTTGGCAATTTAGGCGCGGGTTCTCGTCCAAAGAGGCGAAATAGTCGTCGGCGCAATACGGAAATCGCCCGTCAGACATGTCGAAATTGAACATTTTAATTCTGCTCAGCCTTCCGACGGTATCGTCAGAACCGATATAAAGCCTGTTGGACAGCCCGTCCGGCATAAATATAAACCCCTCAATGTATGTTTTCCCGTTTGCCAACACGCTGACGCTTTCCCTGTTTGCGATTAATACGATGGCAGTCTCCGCCAGCGGAAGCGGATTGGAAGATTGCTCCTCGTCAATGCCGTCCGACAATACCACCTTGCGGTCGGAATTTATCGAAAGTTCCAATCTTCCCTTTTTAAACAGGCGCCCCGTATAGTCTTCCGAAACGGTTATACAAAACGAAAAGCATGTGGGCGAAACAAATTCTTCTGATTCCATGCTGCCGTGTTCGAGCTCAAAGAATCCGACGTTTTCCATGCGGTGAAGCTGTTTCTGAACAAGCGGCAATATGCCCGACGGATCGGCTATCTGAGAAACGCTGGCCAATAGTTCGGCAGCTTCTGAAGCGGATTCGCCGGCGCTTTTGGAATAGTTGCGCGCCAACGTGGCGTTGCTCGACGATTCGGACGAATATGACCCCGCCTTTTTAGAATACTCCTCCGCGCTCTTGGCGTAGGACTGGGCGGACTCGCTGAAAAGATGCACGTTTTTTGCATTTTCCTCGGCCGACTGCGCAAAATACCTCGAATTTTTTTCAAAATATACCGAATCGCTTCCGACGCCTATGCCGTCCTGCTCCCCAAGTGCGTACCCTTCGGACATCAAGGCGGTTTCACGCGCCTTCAAAACGAACCTGTAATCGTCAGGCGGCACTACATTCGCATCTTCACCGTATGTGGGTTCCACAAAAACCCAACCGTTTGCAAAAGACGTTCTGGAACCTTCAGAATCCACCACATATATGCGCATCCATTTTTCCCCGGCGTCCATGGAGGTCTCTTCCCTTTTCAGCAAAAACGACGCATGGCTGGCGCCGCTGAGAATCGCATCTTCGCCTATGGAGACGTTTAATTCCGAAGCCTCGACGCGTTTTCTGGCTAAAACCCTTGCCGTGCGCGGCTCGGGAGCGTTGAGCGTTCCGATGTCGGCTATTTCAAGTTCCGCGTACGCCGCTTTGGACAAGTCGGCAAGCGCGCCGTTGATTCTGAAAACGACGTCCACGCGCACTCCGTCGAACTGCCTAAATTTTACGGTCGATCCCGTGTCGGCGTCCGACGGCGAATCGAATTTTTTTGCGTCCGCCGTTATCCTGACTATGTTTTCTGTATCGCTTATCGAGTTCATTGCCGACAATTATATTTCCCTCGGCCGGCGTTTCAAAAGAACTTTTGAAACTTTTGATAAAAGGGTACCAACCGCTTGCGCGCATGCAGGCGCAAGCGGCGATTTTTGCGCGGGGAAAGGCCGTTATGTTTGACAAAATTACGAGTCCGCCCAATATTTGCAAACATGCGTATTTTCTTCACAGCGCTTGCCTGCGCGTGCGCCGCGGTCGTTTGTTTGGCCGGCGGCAAGGGCAAAGGCTGGAATGCCCGCGTCTTGCACGCTGACCGCATTTCGAAACCGGAGCTCGAAGCCGTTAATCTGCTGCAAAAGCTCGGATTTGCCAGCGGTGTGGACACGCCGGAAGGATACGAAATAGAGTTAGGAAAATTTTCAGGCCAAGAGGGAAAAATAATCTTGAGCGCGTCTTGCAAAAAAGCGTCGATAAAATACTCCGACGAAAACGACGCCCCAGCCGCCGTCGGGGAATTCGCAAGAGAGTTTCTCGGCCTAAAAGTGATGGCGCCGCCCCCTCTGGGCTTGGAACGAGACGGACGCACAAAAATTCCGGTCGGAAAAATCTCAAAAAAGTTCTCTTATTTAGGCCGTTTTTTCGATTTCAGCCCGTCGAGAAACAAAACCTACAATCTCGCCAACGGGGAAAATGACTCCTATCTTGTGGAAAACCACAACATAAGAAAAATCGTAAACCCAAAAGTGGCGCAAAAGCACCCTGAGTGGTTGGCGATGCGCGGAGGAGCCAGAAAAGGCTTCTCGGAAAGCAAACACCCGCAGATAGATTTTCTAAACAGGGACGTCAGCGCATTTGTGGCTTGGCACGCAAGGGTTTTTTTCAGGAAAAATCCGTCGAAAAAAATTTTTTCCGCATCGTATTCCGACGCCCCCACTTTCGACGACACGCAAAAAACGCTCATGTTGCGCCGGCGCCCCACCCCCCACGGGTACGAAGATTACGGAAACGCCGTGTTCTCGTTTACAAACTCGGTTGCTGCGCGCGCCTCTACGGATTTTCCCGGAAAATTCGTCGGCGAGCTCGCATATCTGTACACCGAAACTCCGCCAGATTTCAAAATGCACCCGAACACAGCCATATACCTCTGCGTGGATCGCTCCAAAAACTTCGACGAAACCCAAAAAAAAATCGACTCTGAACTCATAAGAAGTTGGGCGGCTTCAGGCGTTGGGCGGCTCGGGATATACAGCTATAACTACGGATTGCATTATTTTGTTCCGCGCGGATCGGCGCGCATAGAGGCTGAATCTATTAAATTCGCGTGCGAATGCGGCGCAACCCTATACACATGCGAAAGCACCCCCGTATGGGCGTACGACGCCCACAAAATGTGGGTGATTACCTCCATGCTAAAAAACGCCGACGCCGACGCTGGGAAAATCGAAAGCGAATTTTTCGACTCATACTATAAAGAGGCCGCCCCGTACATTAGGGAATTTTTCTCCGTAGCCGAAGCCGCATGGACCAAAAGAAACGTAAAAAACTCATGGCTTAAATTGTTTAAGCGGGAATCGCAAGCCGAGGTTCTCGACTCCGGCAGCATCTCCAAGATGGAGGCCGCCCTTTCTGCCGCGGAACGCCTTCCCTATCTATGCCGAACCGCGCGCGATAGAATCATGGAAATACGGCTCGTTTTCGATATTACAAAGGCCTTTATCGACACCTATAATCTCCAAAAAAAACTTTTTTTCCGTCCTGGCGCCACGCGTGCAAATTCGGCAGAAATTCTTTCGACTGTCGAAGCGGTCAAGATAGCGCAACTCCGCAAGCGGCTCGCACTAAGGCGCTATCATGAAAATACAAAATATCCTAAATCCAACTTTTCAATATGGGAAAAAATGAGTTTCATAGACGCAACCGAAAACGCAGCGGAGGATTTACTGGCGCTCGAAATTCCAGAAATATCAAATCGCATCGTGGAATTGTTCGGGGCGGAATTTGCGGAAACCGCATGCAGGGCAAGAAACGCCTCAGAAAAGACACTGAATTCCGATTTTGAAAACGGAATCGAAAAATGGAGTCCCTATAAAACCGGAGGATGCTCGGAAAAGCTGGTCATAACCGACAAACTATCCAGTTCTGGAAAATATTCCGTGAAAATGTCCTCAAAAAATTTTGTCGGCCTTACCCAAGCTGCAGCTATTTCCGAAGGTAAAACCTGCGTTGCCGAAGCTAAAGTTTACGGAGAGCTGAAGGCTGGCGACGTATGTTATCTGCGCCTCTCTTTTTACGACAAGCGTGGAAAGACGATTATGTCGAAGCGCCAACAACTGCCGTCGGGATTCTTCGATTTCGGAAAACTGCGCATAGTTGCAAAATCCCCAAAAGGAACGCGCCTTGCGAGCTTGTCCGTATTTGTCGGAAACTTGGACTCGTCTTCGTCGCTGTATATCGACGACGCAAAGATATCTGAGGGTAGATAGCCCAGCGCCTGCCGCGCGCCACTCCGGTTGCCATATGCGATGCGATAACCTCCGGCATCAGCAGTCGGAAGCGGCCCAAATCTCCACGGCGCGCATAAAAAACGCGCCCGCGCATAAGCGCATCCACACACTGCATAACGCCCGATTTTTTGGCGGCAATATTGCCGGGCGCGTTCCGCCGCCGAAATTTCCTGCTTCGCGCGCTGTCCGGACGCCGCCGCAAAAACGCGGCAAAAACATTGCAAATTGCGCGCAAACCCGGCTTGAGCGCAACATTAGCGCTTTTGTTCGCCGGTTAATTTTTTTCTTTTTATCTCCTCTACCCTTTTTACAAAACCCAAATCGTCAACCTCCCCGACAGCCGTCGTTTCCGTACTTCCCCTTCTGGCAAGAACGGCAAAAAACGTCTTGAACAATATGATATTGTCGAGCAGAAACGAGGCGTTGTCGACGTAATACACGTCCATATCGAACTTTTTGCTGAACGAAACTTCGTTGCGCCCGTTTACCGCGGCGTATCCCGTTATTCCGGGAAGAACGTCGAGACGCCTTTTATGCTTTGGCGAATACATATCGTTGTATTCCAGCAGCAAAGGCCGGGGTCCCACGAGCGACATGTCGCCTTTAAGAACGTTAAAAAGTTGCGGGAGTTCGTCGATGCTCGTCTTGCGTATGAATTTCCCGATGGGCGTTATCCGTTTATCGTCTGGAAGCTCCAAACCGTCCGGCCCCTTTTCGTCTGTCATCGAGCGAAACTTATAAAGCTTAAACGGCGCTCCACCCTTTCCGGCTCGCATGCGGTTGTAAAAAATAGGGCTTCCCACCGAAAAATACAGCGCCATACAAACAGCGGCCATAAGAGGCGACAATACCGCCAAAACCACAAGCGACACCGTTATGTCTTCAGCCCTTTTCAAGAATTTATACATTCCATGCAAAGTTAAAAATGTCGAACCGAAAGTCAACATAATAGGCAGGCAACCGTTTTATATTGTTGCAAATCCTCCAAAAAAACATAACGTGTAAATACAGAAAAAACGATGGACGAACTTTCCGAGGAAAACAAAATCGCCAAGCCGCTGTTCGACGGCCTGTTGAGCGTCGTAGTGCCGTGCCGCGACGAGGAGGAAATGCTCCCAATATTCAAGGCGGAGTTTCTCAAGGCCATGTCGGAAATGGGAAACCCGAAATTTGAACTCATATTCGTCGAAGACGGTTCAAGCGACGGAACATTGGAAATCCTAAGGAAAATGTCTGCCGACGACAAACGCGTAAGGTTTATATCGTTTAGCAGAAATTTCGGTAAAGAGGCCGCAATGTACGCCGGATTGAAAGCCGCGAGGGGAGACTTCGCAACCGTTATGGACGCCGACCTTCAGGATCCCCCCTCCCTGCTCCCCGAAATGTTCGACGCCCTCATAAACGGCGGATTCGACTCCGTCGCGGCCAGGCGCAAAACGCGAGACGGCGAACCTCCGGCGCGCACGTTCTGCGCGAAATGGTTTTACAAAATACTAAACGCCCTGTCTCCGTTAAAATTTACGGAAGGCGCGCGCGACTACCGCCTGATGACGCGCAGAGTTTTGGACGCCGTGCTTGAATTGCCCGAATACAACAGGTTCACAAAAGGCATATACGAATGGATTGGATTTAAAACAAAGTGGATTGAATACGACAACGTGGAGCGCCCGGCAGGTTCTACTAAATGGTCGTTCTTTGGCCTCGCAGTCTATTCGCTCGACGCGCTAACTTCGTTTTCAACCATTCCACTTGCGGTCGCGGCGGTTGTGGGCATACTGTTTTGCATACTCTCGTCCATAGCAATCGTGCTGCTTTCAATCCGCCAGCTGATATTCCACAATTCCGCATACGGGTGGACCTCCATGATATGCGTCATTTTCTTCCTTAGCGGTCTGCAGCTTTTCTGCCTTGGCATGCTGGGGCAATATATGTCAAAAATATATCTGGAGACAAAGCGCCGCCCGCACTTCATAGTTCGGGAAAAGTCGGAATAGCCCACAGAAAAAAATGCAGCAAAACAGGACTGTACTAATCTGTTTTTCGGAGCAGTTGCGCATTGACACAAAATGCGCTAACATAAATTCCCCTCGAAACGCTCTCCCATAAGCGGGCCTTGCTTTGCCCCGCCGCGCGCTTGCGGCGCGACTTAAAAACAAAACGCCCCGCGGCGCGAACACACTTCCGCAGCCAACTCGGCCCCCTTCTCGGCCGCCGCGTCGGAAGAAGCGCCGTTTAAAACGGAAGCCATAAATGCGGCAAAAAACGCGTCTCCTGCGCCAACCGTATCGACTATTTTGACTTTCTTGGCCCTGCCTATAAACATGCCTCCCTTTTCGAAAATCGTGTATCCGTCCTCCCCACGCGTCAATATCAAATATTTCAGGCCAAAGGCGTCGAATATAAACTTTGCGCGCATTAGCGCGTCCCCGTCGTATCCCAAGATGTCGCAAATCTTATCGAGTTCTGCCTCGTTTAACTTCACAACGTCGGCCTTCTCCAAAGAAAAACATATCGTTTTTTTTGTGTAGAAATTTAAGCGCAAATTGACGTCCACCGCCTTGACACAGCCGGAAGGGCATGCCTCTAAAAGCCGCGAAAGACCTCCGCTCGATACTTCCGAACGCTGCGCTAAAGTTCCGAATACGAATGCATCGGCCGACGATACCTCATCGGCGGCGGAATCAAAACATTCGATATAGTCCCACGCCGAATTCTCCAAAATCCGATAGGTGGCATCGCGGCCGCCGTCGAGGGAAATATTAACTTTCCCAGTCGGATGTTCATTCTCCAAAACCAAAGAGGTCGAAAGCCCGTACCTCGCCATTGTTTCGAGCGCGGCGGCGCCTTTTGCATCGCGCCCGACGGCGCTTATCAGCTTCGCATCGATACCGAGCCTCGAGCAGTAGTACGCGAAATTCAGCGGAGCCCCGCCCAGAACCCTGCCGTCGCTAAACGTGTCCCAGACTATCTCTCCGAACGATACGATCTTTTTCACTAAATTTTTTTGTTTCTGGAGGCGAAATATCTTTCGGCTCTTCCAAGGGCCGTTATCGGGAAATAATGCCTATACCAATTGTAGTTTAGCATAAACCCCCTCGCAAGTTCCTTTCCCTGCGGGAGAGGCGCGCCTTTGCGCAAATCGACCTTTGCGCCCAAACCGTAGCCCGGAAATCCCGTGCCCGTGTAATACGGCTCGTCCCATGTGCCGTCGGAACGCTGCGCATCAACGAGGAATTTGCAGCCGCGCAAAACGCATTCGTCGTAATTTTTGTCGTTTGCAGACATTATCGCAATCAGCGCCCAAGCAGTCTGGGAGGCTGTCGAGGGAATTCCCGTTCCGGAATATTTCGGCTCCATATATGAGGCTATGCTTTCGCCCCAACCGCCGTCGCTGTTTTGCTTAGACGCAAGCCATTCAAGCGCCCTGCGCACCTGCGGCGTTTCCTTGGTATCCCCAACAGCCATTAGGGCCGGCAGAACGCCGCACGTCCCGTAAATATAGTTTACGCCCCACCTCCCGAACCAAGAACCGTCGTCCTCCTGTTCGTCGTACATATATTTCACCGCGCGCGCAATGGCCGGATGGTTGCGCGAAAATCCGCACATTGCCAAAGCTTCAACGACATGCCCCGTCAAATCGGCGCTGGGAGGATCGAGCATCTCTCCGAAATCCGCAAATGGTATTTTAGTGACGAGCGCGCGGGTGTTGTCGCGGTCGAACGCCGCCCAGCCGCCGTTTGGATTCTGCATTGCGAGTATCCAGTTGACTGTTCTGCGTATCGCCGAATCCACACGCCTGGCCCGCGTGCTTTCCCTCGGAAGGAGTTTTTGCACGCGCTTGAGCGCGCATATTGCAATGGCCGCGTCGTCGATGTCCGGATAGTAATTGTTGGCGCGCTGAAAAGCCCAGCCTCCCGGCTCCACATGCTTTCCGACCATAACCGACCAATCGCCGTGGTACCTGTTTTCTTTCGCCAAAACGTAATCCAGCGCCTTCAGAAGTTCGGGCGACGTTCCCGGAGTTTCGCCGGCGTCCATCAAAGCCGTCATCGTAAGGAAAGTGTCCCATACGGGGCTTTCGCTCGCCTGCAGCATCAGCCCCTCTCCGCGCGGCACCTGCCAATGCAAATTGAACGCGTCTATGGCCCTCGACATGTTTATCTGGTCGAGCGAAAAGCCCTCGACGTACATTACTATTATTGCGTAAATCCACGGTGGCTGAATTCCGCCCCATGCGCCGTCCTCGTCCTGATGCTCGAGCATCCATTGAAGAACGAGCTTTATCGCCGAATCCCTAAAGGGCTTTACGGGAGAGCGGTTGTAGGCGTGAAGCGCATGGTCGAGCTTCATAAAGAAATTGTCCCAGCTTATCGCCTTGTTGCTCTTGCGCTGCAGCCTGTAGTCCACTTTGTCGCGGCCCTCGGGGAAGAGCTCGTCGAGCCTCAAGTTTTCGGGAAGCTCCTTTATCGGACGCCTCGCCGAAAGGATTGAAATCGGCATCATCGTCGCGCGCGCCCACGCCGCAAAATCGTATATGTTAAACGGGCACCATTTGGGCAAAAACACCATCTCGGGCGGAATCACCGGAGTGTGCGCCCACGGCCATTCGCCGAACAAAGCAAGCCAGTATTTTGTAAAAACCCTTATCCTCTCAGTCCACTTGTTTTCAATAAGCCACTTGCGCGCCTTCTCCATAGCGGGATCGTCAACGTCGAAACCGCTTACCCGAAGCGCAAAATAACATTCGAGCGTCGTGTTTATGTCCCCGTGCTCAGAGCCGTAATAGACGTCCCAGCTGCCGTCCTCGCGCTGCCTGTCCAATATGTACTGGAGGACTTTCGGTTTTTTGGGATCGTCGAAATCTATAAAATTCATCGCAAGCACCCACTGCGCCTCCATGCAGCAGTTTGTTTCGAGAGGGCCGCACCACATGCCGTCGTCGGCCTGCCTTATTTTCACCCAGTCGATAGCCGCGCGCAATGTTTCGCGGAGCCCTTTGACGGACTGCTTCAACGTTTCCTGCGATTGTTTATTTTCCGACATTTTCAAAAAAATATTCTGATGCTACGATTACACCATTTCCCCACAAATGTCAACAGATGTTTAACCTCATAAAACGCAAAAACAGGGAAAAGCGCAACGCTTTGAAATAAAAAAACGGCCGCTTTCGCGCGGCCGTTTTTTAGAATCGGAATAAAACCGCTATTCCCCGTCGCCGGAGGGAATAGACAATAAAATACGGCTCATCGTCACAGTCTTGACGCGGTTAAGCGTGCTTGTCTTCGTGGCCACCCCTATGGCGTTTTCGGCGTCGGTAAAGCATAACGCCATTTCAAGCTGCACCGTCGCTCCGCCGGCGTCCGTGCCGTTCAGCGTCAGAACGCCGATGGAATTCGACTTCCTGACGTAGGAGCACCTGTACGTGATTTGGCTTTTGCCGTCATCAACAACGCACTGGGTCGCGCTCGACATGTTTATCGAAACAGTATCCGACTCATTAAACGACGCCAACATGTCTACGCCAAGCGGCAGCGAAGCCGGCGCCTCTCCCGTCAGCGTCGCGTACGAAAGCGTCCCGTAATATATATCGTCGCTGTTCGAATCGATGAGCGCAACCGCCGCCGTATTTCCGGAAGAATCGAAAATAACCGACCCCGTATAAGAACATGCCTGCGAAACTTCCTTTCCTGTTTCGGTATCGCGCGTGACAAGCGTATATCTTAACGTTATGCTCGCCCGCTTCGAATCCAAACGCCTGTACGTGTATGTCGACGACTTGAAATAGGAATTCGCCATTTCGGAATCTGTCGGAATTATCCTGATTTGGCTTTTGTCGAGACACAACAGCGTAAGGTTCGCGAAGTTTTCCGATTCGTTTTTAAAGAACAAGCCCCTTCCTGCCCAGTCGGCCGGAGCCGCGGGATCGCCGATCGACACGTCCACTATCGGGGTGTAATCCTCAGACGCGCCCCCCGCGTTTTGATTGTACACTTTGCAATAATAGGATTTCTTTGAAACCCCCGTCCAATCCTTTTCGGCTATGGACGGCCTGTACAACTTAGACTTGCCGGTCTTTATTTCGGCAAACGCGCCGCCGTCAATGCTTTCATACCACTGGTAGCGCGGGGAATATCCTTCCGCTTCGGCCGTAAGCGAAAGTGTGAATCCGTACGATGCCCTAAACGAACCGTTCTCGGTAAGCGTGACGTTCTCGGCTCCGGTCTCTCCGATTGTCAATCCCTTTACCGAAATTTCCTGCATGGCGTTTATGGTGGCCTGTTTTGTCACAGCGGTTCCCAAAAGCGTCACGCCGTCGTCGTCATAGCTTTGCACCGTGCAATAAACCCGGGCGCTTTTCAGCTCGGAATCGAATACGTACGAGAAAGTAGGCTCGTCAGTGACAACCTTGTACAAGACGTTGTTTTTAGAGTCGCGTATCTCCCAAGTGTACTTTACGTTATATCCGGCGGCGGAAACGCTAAACTCGGCTTTGTTTCCGGTAATCGTAGTCACCGAAACCGGCCCTTTCGACATCGTGGCCGAAGCCCTCACGGTAAGCGTCGCCGCGTTGGAGGAGGCGTATTCGTTCTTTGCGTTCCCAGCGTTCGACACCAAACACATGTACTTGGCTCCGTTTAACGACACGTTCGGACGGCTCACCTTCAGGGTCTTGCTCGTG
>CALXLM010000001.1 GCA_944389195.1 uncultured Opitutales bacterium | reverse complement strand
GCAGTACGACAAAAATTCGTTGGCCCGCATAACCGGCGATTTCGAAACCTCCGCGTGCCCGAAAATTCCAACGCCTCTTTTTTCTATCGCGTAGTCGTGCACCGTCAAATTGTCGAAGCCCTGAAGGGCGGCGAGGGCCGGGAACGTCACGCCGGCCTCGTGCTTGTACGGGCTCCAATGGCAATGCTGCCATTCGGTAAGCGCCATCGGCCTGTCGGCCATGCGCTTCGACGACGCCCCGCGAAAATATCCGAGCGCCTCGTTGATGTCGAGGGAGCTTTCCTGCGGGGTGGAAGAATCGACGGCGTTAAATTCTGTCGGATGGGCGAAATACACGTTCATCGCCATGTAGCTTCCGCCCCATGCGCTCAAGAATTCGGTGTCGAGGCATCTCCCGCAGTTGAACTGGTGAACCGGCGCCATAAACTTCTCCTCTCCGCGCACGGCTTTCTCGCAGTATGCCAGAAACTCCTTGCCTTTTTCGATTATGAACAGGCTGCGGTCGCAAAGCGACCTGTACTTTGATTTTCCGAAAACTTTAACGGCGTCAAAAGTTCCGTAATTAGCCTTGTATCCCTCGGCAGTCCAAGCCTCGTTAAGCTTTTCGACCGTCCCGTATTTCTTTTTGAGCCATGCGCGGAACTCCCGGTTTGCGTAGTCGGCCACTTCCGGGCTAATCCTCATTGTGGTATATCCGAGCTCCATTTCGTTAAAATACTCCGTTGTGGCTATGGCAGGATCGTCCTTCCATTTTTTGCCGGTGTAAGGATTTACGTGGTTGAGCTGCATATTCACAAGCTTGCGCCACGCCTGCCGCGTCTCACTGTCGCCGAGAAGCATCTTCATCTTCACGTCGTATCTGTCGTCCCACTCGAACGACGGGTCGCCGAGGTCGTGGCTCGACAGGTTCAAATGCGTATAAACGCCTTCGCGGCCCATCGCATAGAGAAAGTAGTCGTACATATCCAGCACTTCCGGAAGCATTTCGTAGGGCGCGGCAAACTCTTTTGCCCCCTTCATCGACAGCCGCCAGCGGACCATGTTGTAGCCCTGCTTGCGGGCCATCTTTGCAAGTACGTCTATATCCTCTTTGGATTTGATTATGCGGAAAAATTGGTCGCCCGGCCTCCAATTAGTGCCCTTGAATTTCACCTCTTTGCCGGGAGCCCCCTCAAAAACGAATTTTCCGTTCTCCGAAACCTTAAGGCGCCCGTATTTGCCCGCCGGAGCATGCCCCATTCCAGCCGACACGTCGAGCGCGGAACCGCTTTTTATCTCCAAATCGGAAAGGTCCACGGGCCTCCACTCGTCTTTGGGAAATTTGAAATAGCCTGTGGTCAAAACATTTTTGTCGGAAAGCGTAGCCCCGAAAATATTCCAAGCCGTATAATCCAAACCGTAAAACGACACCCTTTTAATGAACTTGTTTTCCAAACCGTAGCGGCTCATATAAACCGTGCCCGTTTTTTTCTTGCCGTCCTCTACATACACAGGCAACGCGTTGTCCCCTATTTTTCGGGAATAAGCCGACAGCGCCTCGGTCTCTCTTTTTATCCAGAAACTGTCCACAAAGCCGTCGGCGTACTCTATCTTTATCAAGCCGACGTTTTTCATTTTGTTTACCTTTCTTATATTCTTTCCAGAAGAATGCAGAATATAGAGAAATTTCGCCATAACGCGCCTGCCGGTAAAATCTAACTCCATCTTGCCGAGTCCGGGGGCCTGCAGCGACGACAGCGCCGCAACCGAATTTCCGCCGTTTTTTTCGGGGTCGGCTATGTTAAAATCCAATCCGTTAAACCTTACTTTTCCCGTCTTGAAATTACCGAGCGCGACGTATTCCCCGCCGATTTTATTCGATCCTCCGGAAACGGGAAGGTTTGCAAAGGCGCCCAAATCGAGAAAAACGTCCTCCGGCGCGCCGCAATCGCGCACCCGCGCGGAGACCTCGACAGTTTCACCCGCCCTGACGCCGACTTTTCTCGAAACCATATCCTGGTAGGAAACTATTGCGACCCTCCCGCCGTCTTTATACGCGAACGCCGCCTTGCCGTATTTTTTCCACCTGCCCGAATCGGAGTCTATGTCGAACGGAAAATCTTTTCCGCCTATTTTAACGCGGTCGAAAAGAACGCGATTATCAGAAACCTTGCCGTCAGCGTCCCTAAAAAAGCGGCTTCTGAGAATAATCTCCACTTCGCCGTCGGCGGACGGCTTGAAGGCGAATTTCAGCGTTTTCCATTCGTCTGAAACGGCAGAGACCGCCGACACCCCGAAGTCTTTGTTTTTCTTCATCCAAGTACCGTTCCCCAAGCGAACGCCGTCGGCCGTTTTAATCCCCTCTACGGGCGCGGAAGCCTTTATGTAAACGGCGGCGCCAGGAACAAAAGCGGGCGCGGCCTGCAAAAGCGAAGCAAAAATTAAAAACGCTATAGTTGACTTTATCCTTTTCATATCGAATGTCCACGAAGCCCCGACCGGAAAGACGGACGGAAACTATAAAACCGTTTCAATTATTTGTAGGCTGTTATTTTAAATCCGCACGCGAACAAAACAATCTTATTTTAGAAAAACCGTTCGCCTTGCGATTATACTGTCTATAATCCACTTGCGTTAAATTGATTGCATCGCGCATTTTTTTGCGTTTCTGTTTTTGCAAACGCGAAATACCCGCCGCGCGCAAACGCGGCCGCCGTTGGCGCCCGATACGCCTCGGTTTTTGCCGCAAAGCCTAAACGCCGCGCGCCGGCTAAAAACCGCGCGCCGCTTTTGCGCCGGATTACGGCCGACTACTTAGAATCCGAAAGCTTTTTCAGGCGCTCAATGTGCGCCGCTATTTCGCTGCGCAAATCTACGGTATATGCGTCGGGATCAGGAAGAAGTTCCGTAGAATTGCGGGCCCCGGGATTCGGATACACCGCATAAGACTTTATTTTCTCCAGCGTGGCCAGCGCCGCCTTGTCTCCCGTCTTTTTTGCGAGATCCTCGAGCATTATGAAATACTCGTAGTCCTCCTGCCCGTCGCGCACCGACTCCATTCGAACCGACGAAAATATTTCGTTCCTCCCTATGATTTCGCCCGAATATATGAAATATCCGTCGCCGTTGGGGAAGCGGTTGCGCCTGCGCACATTCGGAATGGGAGAGCTTATTCTGTCCTTGTGCATGCCCCATTTGAAGGGGTTTTGCATGTACCAGTCGACGCCCCAATATTCATACCCGAGGAAGCCTCCGGCGAAACAGAACGCCGCCATTATGCGCTCCTGGGCGTTGTAGGGGGTGTCTATGCAATAGTTGCCGTCGGTCGTAAAGACCTTGTATTTGCCCTGCGCGTCTATTTTTTTTATTTCCGCGGGAGTCTTTGCCGCCGACATGTTCAAACCCCACACGTCAACGGTTTTCTCCAACGGTACGGCATACCCCCATGTGCTCGTATAAATCCTTGCGTCGGGAGCGTTTTCGTGGATAAGCCCGAAATACGCGTTGAGCATATCGGCTATATTTTTTTCGTCGTAATACGGTTCGTCCGACATGAACAGAATAAAGTTCTTTACCCAGCCTTTTTTGCGGACGTGCTCGAAAACCGTCTTCAGCCGCTCGGAAACGACTTTCTTGAAAGCCGGCCTGAACTGAGAGAAGTCTTTTAAACCCGAATATGGCCACTCGCCCTCGTACGGGCTTTCGCCCCCGATAGGCCTTAACGGCAGGGCGAACGCCTGGCCCGGGAGAACGTTTAAATACATGAGCGGAAGGCCGAGTTCTTCAAACGACATCTTGCAGAATTTGTCGAACTCGGTAAAATCGACGGTGCACTTGCCGTTTTCAAAATTGAACGAAAAGCTGTCGGGGTGGTCCACAGTCGCGCGCTTGCTGGCCATAAATCTCTGAAGCTGCGTGCGGTCGTAGAATTTGTTGTATATCCCCTTGTCGTTCATCGCCGGGCGCCAACCCCCGTTACTGCCGCTGCCCCTGCTGTCGAAAAGCGCCATCAAATGCGTGTTTTTAGGCAAGGAGAAATCAAACACGCGCACCTCGAACGGAACCGACTCCAAAACCTTTCCGTCCTTCTTGAAATCGACTTTTCCTTTATAAACGCCCGCCTCAGCGTTTTCCCCGGCGCTGAACGTGAGCCATACCGACTCGGTCTTGCAGGCCGAAATATCGACTGTGTTCTGCGGAATTATCGGATCGGCATAGACCTCCGCCATGGAATTGTTGGGGACGCAAAGTTCGTGGAATTTCAAATGCGAGAAATTCTCGTAATTGCTCTTGGCGTCCACGACGACATATCCGGCCACGCCCACCTGCGGGGCGGGAAGCTTCGCGCCGCCTTCCGACACGGCGTCCGAAACAGATATCTCCACATTCCCGAGCCTTTTGTTCGAGCGCACGGCCAGCTGGAGATTCTCCGACTCGTTTCTTGCAAGCGATATTTTCGCCGCGGATTTTTCGAGCGGCGGCGCGTAAAACGGAAATACCTTTATTACGGAGTTAACCTGCCAAGCCGAAAGCCTTTCGCCATCGAAGGAATCGAGCGGAGTCTCGTATTCGTATCTTTCGGCGCGCCTGCACTCGGAGAGGAACACGCCGTCGACGAGAAAATCGGACTTCTCCGACTCGTTAAGATTCACCACGAATTTCGCCGCGCTGCCCGACCTGTTTTGAACAACGATGGAATTGATTTCCCAGTTGTCCGACGGGTTCGACTTGCCGTTAAAATACACGCTGTGCCCCGAATCCAGCAGCGCCAGGCGGAGCCGCGGGAGTTTCAACGTCTGTTCTTTTGTCAGGACGGAAAGCGCGCAAATATAAGACTTCCCCATCTCAGCGGGAATATCCTGCTGGAGCCCGTACCATTTTCCGTCGCCCGGAATCTTAACGCGGAGGGCCTTTTTGCCGAAAATTCCGCCGTCGACTATTTCCGCCTCGCCAGTCGTGCCAGAGCGCTTATACCAGCCCTCCATGCCGTTTTCAAAACTCGGATTTTTAACCAGGTTTATTTCAGAATTGAAGAGCTTTTCAAAAGCCGCCCTGTCAACCGACGAGCGCGTGTCGGCGCGCTGGTCGCTCATTATGTAGCTCGACTGTTTCGTCCCGCTCGTCTCCACAAGCTGGTTTTTCCGCCCGCGCTTCAGATAGAGCGAGTACTGCCGTTCGGTTCGCGGCGGAATAGGCTCGGTCTTAAACACGAGGGAGTCGCCGATAAGCATGAAATCTACCGGTTTCCCGTTGGCATACATCGCAAAGTCCGACTGCGGGAAGTTTCCGGCCGATATGCGCTTTATCGGTACAAACCCGAGACCCGCCTTTGTTGGAGTTTCGTCAAGATTGAATATTGAAGCCAATATGCGGACGTCGTACTCGTTCTGGGAAACGTCCCATTTTTCCGGTTCGGACACGCGCGAGAGCGACAGGCGTTCGGCTTTTTTCACCTCGTACGAAAGGTTCACCCCATCGCCCTTGAATTCGAAGCTGAGGTCGTCGAAATAGGCGTCTCCACCGCTTATATACGCAACCGTCCCGATATTCATGCGCGTATAGCCCTCCGGAATTTCGACGTCGGCCTCGAGCTTAGTCCAATCCTGAGTGCCTTTGATGCGCGGAGAGAAAAAGAACTTTTCCCTCTTGTCCTTTCCGAAAAGCGCGACATAAAAACCCACCCCATGGTCCGGCTTCGGGCCTTCGGCGTTTTCGCATTTTACATACATCGTCACCTTCCCCTTCGACGGCTTGACGTTAAACTGCTTTTTTACGGCAATCCAATTCGGCTTTGAACCGGAAGGAATGTGTGTGTGCACGCTTTTTTTACCCTTGTGCGCGGTTGCGGAAGTAATCGAATTGACGCGCTTTTCGTCGTTATCCTTCTGCATCCAGCCGTTCTCCTCGAGGACTTCGTTGTTTTCGAACGACTCGCTGTATGCGACGGTCGTCGGAACAAGATAGTCGGGCATCTCGAGGGCGTTTTTGGCGTTGTAGTATATCCAAAATCTGGAGCTTCCCGACGGCGCGCAATCAACCGGAACTATTATCGACGAATTTTTGCCTATTCTGTCGGAGTCCGGAAATACCGTCCAAAGAAGTTCCCTGCCATTTTCGGAAACCACCCTTATGGACTTTTTTTTCTTGCCCACAAGGCCGAGTTCCTTTGCGGGAATTTTCAGCTCCTCCCCCTCTGCCGGAACTTTTCCTGAATTAAAAACCGAAACCTCAACCCTGTTTTTGGCGGGCGAGCCCATGTCAAGATAGAGCGGGAAATGCCAGTCTGCGCCGAAAATGCATGCGCCCGCAAACGATAAAACCGCCAACAAAACTTTCTTTTTCATTTATATTTCCCCTATATGTGCTTTAAAACCGGCATTTCCGCGCAACCATTGCGCTCTGCCGAAGGAAATTAATTAATGCTGAGAAAAAAATATTGTAAAGTTTTTTTTCTAAGGTGTTCCACAGTTGCAAGAAGAACATATGCCACACTTCGCGCGCCATTAATTAAATAAACACCCGCACCGATTGCGGCGCGGCATTTTCCGGCAAACGATTTTTCCGACAGGCGATTTCGCCGCCTTTTGCTCCGTTTTTTTCGCCGGTTTTTACGCGCGCCGCAAAAAGCGTCGGCGGCCGCAATGTCCGCTTAGGCGCGACCGCCTAAAACGCGCAGCGCGTGCCGTACAGCCGCGCGCTGTTTCAGGCATTAAAACAGCAAATCCGCCCAGCGCCGCCCTATTGAAAGGCGGGATCATTCGGAACTTCGCGCACCTCCGGCTTGCCCTTCGCGTTCCAAGTCCGGACGCTCGTTTCGGCGTCGGCTGAAGGGGTGAATGTGTCGCGCATGAAATTGTCGTCAAAGCCCATGCTTTCGCAACCGGCGGCGAATGCCGCCGCCGAGAGCAAAAGCGCGCGGAAAACGTTGGCGCCTACCAGCCTACCCCGCCGCGTTCCTGCTGTTTTGTAATCTGTTTTTGTCCCATCCATATCGCCTTACCGAGATAGTTCACCTCGAGGAAAAATACATACGTGACCTCGCGCAAATCGCTGTTGCTTTCGCGGTCCTCGACTATTTTTCCAGTCATTGTAAGCTTGGGAAGGCCCAGCGTTTTGCCCTGGCGCTTGGCTTCGTACCTGGCAAGCTCGTCCGTAAGAGAGTCGTCCGACACCGCCGATATCTTGCCCGTTTTCGAAAGGGTTATGCAAATCTGCCGCGTAAGCAGGTCGGTGTCCACCGGAGAGCTCGTGCGGTTGACTATTCTGCTAACCTTCATTTTTACGGGCTGCTGAAGTTTTGTATCGTCGATGGCGCCCGAAGCCAAAAGCTCCGAAACGAGATCCGCCGACGCCGCGTTCCAATCGGCCATGTTGATTTTGTTTGTCGAAACTATCGACCGCGCGCCGCCCGATTCGACATACACGGCGTTTTGACTGGCGCACCCGGCCAACAGTGCGGCTGCAGCCGCCGCAAACACGCTAATTTTTATGTTTCTCATAAAATATCCGTTTTGTTTAATATTCTCTCACGTCGGGAAGAAGGGTCAAAGTAAAATCCTTCGCCTTCGGCGACGGCGCCACCGACGAAACATATTTTGTTTGCCCGCCCTCCAGCAAAAGCGTCATCCACGGCGGGCCCGGCGGAATTTCCATGCCGTTTCCGTCGAACCACGAGAACTTGTAGTTGACGCTGCGCGGGGCTGTCGTCGAATTGACTATTTTCACCTGAATCTTCAACAGGTTCCCCCCAACGACGCTCTCGTTGACGCCCGCCACATAGGCGTAATCGTCCAGATCGGGATTGGTTATGACGCGCTTGTCGTTAACCATCTGGGGCCGCGACTGGGGGGACGCCCTTTCGACGGTGTTGACTGTTGAGCACCCCGCCAATGCGCAAGCCGCCAACAAAACTGCCAATGTCTTTCTCATTTCTCTCCTTATGGTTCAATTTTTTTGATTCGGCAACATTATTTTGCAGTCTTCCCCGCCCGCGTCCCGCCGGATTTTGAATCTTTTCGGGAGGCGTCGGAAAAATCAAAGGTTCTGATAACCGGGGGGCACGCAGGCCCCGTCTTTTTTACCAGCACCACGTTCACGCCGGAAGCCTGGACCTGCACCGCGCGCCCTTCCACAAGCACCCTGCCGTCCGGTGGAGTCTCAAAGCGCGCAACTTTTATGCGTTTGGGAAGGGTAGTCCATGTCCTCAAATCGGCGTCGTTCATCAGTGTTTGGTATATGCTTCCGGCTATGTTTATGGCAAGAGCCGCCCAGCCGTCTCCGGCCGCCCGCGCCGCCGCGTACTGCGCCGACGCCTTCACAGCCGCCGACAATACCGTCTTAGTCAGCACCGCCGGAAGGCGATCGTTAAATTCGCGCCCGATGATGGAATCCATGTCGGCTAAAGTTTCGAGCTTTTGCGAACGGCCGCCCGCCGAAATGCGCAAATCGGGCGAATACGAGTCCTGTTTTACAAGATACGGAAAATTAAGGCTCACATGGGGAACGTTCCTTGCCACTATGTAAAGGGGGAGGTTTATCTGAAACTGCCCGCGCACGGGGGCGCATCCGGCCTCATAAACCACATACGTAATCCCGCCGGGTTTGGATATTTTTCCGTCGGCCAAATCCTCCGCCATTTGCAGGTCGGCCTTGAACACGTCGGAATCGCCGCCGGCGACCTGCCCGCCTATTCTAAACATGTCCGCCGCCCTGTTTTTATCGGACGCGTCCACCGCCCTGTTGGCGAAATAAACCCCCGACAGCCAATAGGCGAACGGGTTTACATACACCCCTTTCGCGGCCTGCCCGCGTAAAAAGTCCCCGCCGTAAACCTGCCGGAGCTTCGCCGACACCTGGGGGTTGGACAAAGACTTCGACGCGTCGTAATTGCCGCCGGCGTTTTCTTTGCGGGCCTTGTCCAAGGCCTCGGCCTCGCGCTCTATGCGGCGGCGGTTTATCCTTTCGGAGTCGCTCTGAAAATTTCCCACGCGGATAAGCTCAACGGCCGCCAAATCGAATTCCTTAAGCTCCATGTAATTTAGAGACTGATAGACGCCGAGCATGATTTTGTCGTAGTTGTACCCCTTGTAGGGCAGATAAGACTGGTTTGTAAGAACCGCCGAAGTCTCGCGCGTGAGGCTTATATCGGGTTGCGACTCGTATTCGTCAATGATCGCCGCCGCCGCCTTAAAATCGGAAACGCTTTTTTTAAGATTTCCGCTCGCACGCGCAGCGGCGCCCTCCTCGAGTTTCCAGACGAGCTCGTCGCCCGAACCGGACGCATCCTCCGAGGCATCGGAAAATTCGGCGCTTGCGCGCGCCATGTCCCCGGAGGCCCAGCTGCGCCGCGCGTCCTTCGTAAGACTCGTGTGCGTGGCGCATCCCGAAAGAAGGACCGCCGAAAGAAAAGCCGCAACCGCAACACGACTTTGCATACGAAGCTAAATCTCGTCGTTTGAAGCAGGAGCAGGCTTTTTTGCGGCCTTTTTGACGACGCGCAAAATTTGCCCTTTTTCCACGCCGTTATCCTCCGAAAGTTTGCCTTTGGAAAATTTCGGCGCAACCTCCACCACCTTCAATTTGCCGACGACAATCTCCTCAAAGCCGAGCTTGTCGCCGGTGTCCGGATCGACCATTTCTTCGCCGAGCGCAAGAACGTTGTATTCGTCCCCGACCGAAACGCCCGTGCCGTCGCCCCTGTTGAATGTCACCGTCGTTCCCGTTTTTGCCACCACCTTTGCGGGAAAGACCACATCCGCCACCCTGTTGGCTATTTGGGAGCACATGTCGCGCGCGAGAACCGACACGAGGGCGTCAAGCGGCCTCCCTCCGGAAACGCCAGTCGTCGAATCCTTGTCGGAAATTCCGCCGTTATCTACCACAAAATTCGCGGTTTCAACCACTGATCCGGTTTCGGAGTCGATAATCTTGGCGACAGCCCCGAAACGTATCTTCCTGTTTTCCACCACTTTTTGTATGCCGCTGAACACGTCGCGTTCGGTGTAGTCCTGAAAATCGTCCACCTGGACTGCCACGACATACTTGGCCCCCTTCATCATGCCGGTCTTAGGCGCGCCCGAAGCCCCCTGGTTAACATTGCCCGAAGCCGAAAAGTCCTGCTCTTTCAAGACCGCGTCGAGATCCGAACGCGAAAGCACGTCGAATTTGCGGGTCGCTTGAAATGCGGAAGTCAAATTTGATTCGAGAGAGTCCATAAGGCGCCCGAGCGTGGCGGTGGTTCCGGCCGATTTCGCAGCGGAAGTTATCGCAGGCGTCGCAGTTATCTTCGACACCGCAAGAGTCGCCTTCTCCTGCCCGGCGGCGCAGAAAGCAAGGATTGCGGAAAAAATGGCGAAAATTGTCTTTTTCATAGTAATGTCGTCCGTTTGTTTTGTCTATTGCCCGAAAATGCTCTGCGTTTTGCGTATCTCGGGAAGGGAATCCGCATCTATTTTGAATCCCGACTGCTCGTACATTTTTGCGATGCCCCTTATGCGGTCGGCTTCGGCCTCCGTTAGCATGCGCGCGTTTTCGGAGGCGCGCGCCCTCTCCTTCATGGACTCCAAAAACTCCATGTCGTTTTTCCACCTCCTGCGCGCCGACTCGTCGAGCTGGAGGGAGAATGAAATGCGCTGGCCCGGCTCGCCGGTGACGTTTATGTTTTTTTCAACAGGAGCGATGTCCCTCTGGTTTATGCGCAGCGTGTGTATGCCCCGAGAAAGCGTAATTTTACCGCCGATAGTATGGGTTATTCCGTCTATCTCGGCGTTGACCGAAGCGATGCGCACCGGAACGACGTTCGACCCCAGCGCATATTTTCCGTCCTTAAACACTATCTCCGGAATTTCAAGCCCGGCAATGTCGAATGCGATCTCGACTTGGCACGGCATTTTTGCGGACGGCCGGGATATCTTTCCGGACGAGTTTCTGGCCGCCAGCGTTTTTGCGGCCGATTCAGCAGCGGAATCTAAGAGAGAATCTACTATGTCGCCGTTCTCGACCGACATGCTCTCCGTGGCTCGAACGCTTTTAGAAACAGTCACAGAATCGCCCGAAACTCCCGACACGCTGCCGCCGTTTTCGTAAAGATTGTAGTTGAGGCGGAGCCTGTAAACCGCGTTTTCCGTATTTACAAAATATCCGTCGAATATGCGCTTTTCCATTGTCAGCGACGCCAGCGACACCGAAAGCACGTAATCGGCCCCCACAAGCTCCCCTATGCGCACCCCCGAAGCCTGTTCAATCAGGGCGGAACCGAGCGATTCGTCGGAATTGAGGCTTTTCTTCACGGCGGCGGCGGCCTTCCTGTACCGCGCGTTGGGATCGCCGAGGTAGTCGTTCAGATTCCTAACGGCCAAATCGTAATCGACCACGCCGAATCCGGCGCCGTTCAGACGCGACGCCAACGAATATTCGAGCGCTTTCGTTTTCGCATCGAGAACCTTTGATCCGCTGTCGTTGCGGACAAATATTGCGACCTTTTTGGGAGTTCCGGCCGAAGCCTCGGCCGCATTTGCCGGCAACGCGAAAATCTGAGCAAACAGCGCCGCCGAAAAAAGCGAAACAATTGGGAGTGCTTTCATGTATTTCCTTTCAAAAACCTGCGCGGAAAGCGCCGCTCCGAAAACACCGGAGCTTTCCGTCCGCCCATGTTTGACTTTATATCGCCGCTTGGCAACATTTATCTTTTTGTTAATATATCATTGTACGCCGTTTTTTTGTTTTTGTTTCAATTCGCCTTGACATTGTCCCTCCCGGGAATCAATATATATTTGTGTTAACGTTAACACAAAGGAGGAAGTATTTTTTGTTCAAGAAAGGTAACCGTTATGAAAACCGCAATAAACATATTTACAGCGCTGTTTTTTCTCTGCTCCGCCCTCTGGGCCGACGACAAAAAACAGTCAACTCCGGACGCTCCCGGTGAAAAAACCGTTCTCGACAAAGCGGCAAAAACGATGCCAAACCACCCGTTGGCCCCGCCGGAATTTCGCCGTCCCGCCGGCTACCGCCCGCAGCTCTACAAATTCAACCTCAAACAGATATCGGAAATGTTCTCCGCCGACACAATCAGGCGCGGACGCGCCGAGTACGAAAGAGTTTTGGCCGTCAACCGTTCCGGGAAATGGAAGGCGGACGGCAAAAGCATAGACGAACATAAATGTCCCGAGTGGTTCGAGGACGCCAAGTTCGGAATCTTTATAGATTGGGGCCTGTGGTCGGTGGCGTCGTGGGCGCCGAAACGCCTGAACGGGGCGATGTATCCGGACTGGTACGAAAACAGAATGTACTCCGACTTCGACTCAAAATCGCCGTTTTGGGGCTACCGCAGCTACCATGTGAAAAATTGGGGCGCCGACTTTGAGCGCGACCATTTCATACCGCTTTTCAAGGCTGAAAAGTTCAACGCCCCCGAACTCATGGAAACTTTTAAAGCCGCGGGCGCAAAATATGTCGTGCCGTTCACAAAGCACCACTCCGGATTCTGCCTTTGGGACTGTTCCTACACGCTGCGCGACACCGTCGATATGGGCCCCAAACGCGACTTGGTTAAGGAAATAGCCGACGCCTGCAAAGAAAGCGGGCTCAAATTCGGTTCGTACATCAGCCTTACCGAGTGGGAATATCCCGTAATCGGCAAGGACGGCAAAATGCGCAATTTTTCGTGGGGGAAACTCCGCGATTATTCGCCCGACATGGAGTACAAAGCCTCCGGCAAAATCGCCGTAAACGACTATGTTAAAGAATATCTGATACCGCAAACGGCCGAATTCATAGACAAATATTCGCCCGACATTCTATGGTTCGACGGAGAATGGGGCGTGCCGGCGACCGAACTCGGAGGATACGATCTTGCCGCTTATTTCTACAACGTCAATGACGGCAAAAAGGAAGTTGCCGTAAACGACCGCTACGGCGAGGGAACCCCCGAAGAAATAGCGTGGAAAGCCGGCAAACACCTTAAAAAAATCCTGCGCGCCGTGCGCGGCGACTTCTTCACCGACGAATTCGGGGACACCGCCGACAGCATAGACCCGGCAAAATACCACCCGTGGGAGTCGTGCCGCGGAATCAGCCAATCTTACGGAAACAACTGGCAGGACGACGAATCGAACGTGCTGTCGGCAAAAGATTTCATATCAATGTTTGCCGACACTGTGGCGCGGGGGGGAAACCTTCTCCTTTTGGTAAACCTCGACGCCCAGGGCGCAATTCCCGAAATACAAAAACGGCGCCTTGCCGATATCGGCAAATGGCTTGAAAAATACGGAGAGGCAATCTACTCGACGCGAATAATCGCGCCTTTCGCCACAAAAGAGGTTTCCTATACGCAAAGCAAGGACGACGCATTTGCATACGCAATCGTAAAAAAACCGAAAGGCGAATTAAAAATCGCCTTAAATCCCGCCGAAGGTTCGGAAATTGTCGAGCTTGAAAGCGGGAAAAAGCTCGCTTGGAAAAAATCCCCCGGCAAAAACGGCGCTATTGTCTCCATGCCAGACAGCCTGTTGAAAAGCGACTTGCCGTTCGCGCTAAAAATCCGGCTGAAATAACTTCAATCGCTTTTCAAAAAACGGCCCGCCACAAGCGCGCCGTTTTTTTGGCGCGTTCACGCCGCCCAACACGCCCCCCCGTTCGGGTGGCCTTTTCGGCTATTTTATAAATTGACACCCTCATAATAATGTTTATATTTTTGGAATATATCGCATATATGTTGTTATGAAAAAGATGTTTTTTTTCTTGGGGATGGGCTGTTTGTCCATATTTTCAGGCTGCGCAAACAGCGAAAACGGCCAAGTGCCGCAGCCGATAAACAGCCAACTTGCCGACGATTTTGAAAATCCGTCGTCCGATTTCAGATCCGCGCCGTTTTGGGTATGGAACTGCGGCGTCACAAAAGAGGACATCGACTTTTCCCTCGGGCAATACAAAGACAAGGGATTCGGCGGGGTATTTTTGCATCCGAGATTCGGGCTAAAGACGGAGTACCTGTCCGACGAATGGTTTGAACTTGCCGGCTACGCCGAAAAGAAGTGCGAAGAGCTCGGGCTAAACCTGTGGATATACGACGAAAACTCCTACCCGAGCGGATTCGCCGGCGGCCATGTGCCCGACAAAATGCCGGAGTCGTACTCCGAAGGCTTCGGGCTCGCTCCGCACCGGCTTAAGAAACTCGCCAACTCCGAAAGGTATTTTTTAATTTTGGAGAGAAACGGAAACTCCTTTAAGGACATCACCGCCGGCGCAAAAAAACGCGAAGGCTCACAAGGGGACTTTTACTGCTACGAAAAAATCTTCTTCCCAAAATCGGCGTGGTTTGCAAACAGG
This sequence comes from uncultured Opitutales bacterium, assembly GCA_944389195.1. Taxonomy (GTDB): domain Bacteria; phylum Verrucomicrobiota; class Verrucomicrobiia; order Opitutales; family Intestinicryptomonadaceae; genus Merdousia. Next base: position 7,489 of record CALXLM010000001.1, on the reverse strand, counting down.
AACTATGTAGATCTTCTGAGAAAGGGCGTGACCGAAAAATTTCTCGAATTGACAATGTCCGGATATAAAAGGACGTTCGGAGACAAGTTCGGCAAGACGGTAAAAGGGGCATTCACCGACGAGCCCCACCTGATGGGCAACAAAAAAATAAGATGGACGCCCGACCTTTTTGAAGCGTTCCAAAAGAAATTCGGATACGACCTCAAGACAAGCCTGCCCTCGCTGTCCGACCGCGTCGGCGACTGGAAAAAGGTGCGCCACGACTACCACGCCGTCCTTTTGCACCTGTTTACCGAGAGGTGGTCGCTTCCGTATAAAAAATTCTGCGAGGAAAACGGCCTTCTCTTCACCGGACATTACTGGGAGCACGCATGGCCCTTCATGCACAGCGTGCCCGACAACATGGCCATGGCTTCCTACCACCACGTCCCCGCAATAGACATGCTTTTCATGCGCTTTAACGAGGAGTCGTGCGGGGCGCAATTCGGGAACGTAAGAAGCGTCAAGGAGGTTTCGAGCGTCGCAAACCAGCTGGGGAGAAAGCGCGTTCTGTCAGAAACGTACGGCGGCGCAGGCTGGCAGTTGTCGTTTGAAAAGATGAAAATGTTCGCCGACTGGCAGTTTGTTATGGGCGTCAATTTCGTAAACCAGCATGTGGGGCACATATCGATGATAGGCGTGAGAAAATACGACTATCCCCCGATGTTCTGCCAGGCCGCGCCGTGGTGGGAAAACTACCGCGCGCTCAACGACCACATAGCGCGCATGTCAGTGCTCGCCTCGTCGGGAATCGAAGCCAACGACATTCTCGTGCTCGAACCGACAACCTCCATGTGGGCAAACAACGGCATCGACGATTACAAATACGCGCTGAAGGCCGGCCCCGCCTTTCAGTCGTTCATAACCGGCATGTCCAAAAAGCAAATCGAGTACGACTTGGCCTGCGAACACGTCGTAGAGTCGTTCGGTAAGGCCGAAAACGGCAAATTTGTGGTCGGGAAACGCGCTTATAAATATTTTGTAATACCTCCGTTAGCCGAAAATCTGGAACCCCGCACGTTTGAAATTCTAAAAAAATTCGCCGCTGAAGGCGGGAAAATTGTGGCGTACTCCAAACCGACGCTTTTGGGGGGCGCCGAAAGCCGGGAGTTAGCAAAATTTTTCGACGCAATACCTGCGGAGTCGCGCCCGATTGAAAACGCGGTAAAAAATTCGGACGTCGAATTTTCGGATATCTGCGGCGGAAACATTCTCCACCAAACCAGAAAACTCGCCGATTCCACGCTTGTAATAGCCGCAAACGCCCACGAAAAGCAGTCCGCCTCCGCCGCGGTATCCGCAAACGGCAAAAACGCCTTTGCCCTCGACACCATAAGCGGCAAAATGAAAGCCGTTCCGTATTCGGTGTCCGGCGGGCGGGTGAAAGTAGAGCTTTCGCTCAAACCTGTCGAAAGCGTGGCAATCGTGTTCTCAAACACCGACGCCGCCCCGGCCACCGTCCCGGACGAAAGGCGCGCCGTCGCAGCCGACAGTCCACCCGCGAAAATCGGCTTGGTGCGCGACAATGTCCTTTGCATTGAATTTGTAGATTTGCAAATGGGCAATCTTTCCATGAAAAACGCATATTTCATGGACGCGGCAAACGCCGCCTTTAAGCTCGCCGGATTTGAAAACGGCAACCCGTGGTTTCAGGCGATGCAGTTCAAAAAGGAATTTTCGAGAGACTTTTCCAAAGTTCCGCCGATGAAGCTGACGTATAGATTCAGCGTGCGCGACGGCGCCGAATTGGCAAAGATGAAACTGTTGTGCGAGCGCGCGGAAATGTATAAAATTTCGCTCAACGGCATTCCGCTGAAGGCCGGAAAAGAAAAGATGCTCGACAGGCAAATGAACCTCATCGACATATCTGGCGCCGTAAAGGGAGGGGAAAACGTCCTCAGCTTTGAGTTAGACAAGTTCAATCTCGACGCCGAAATCGAACCGGTTTACATTCTCGGAAAATTCTCAGTTGAGAACGGCGGACGCGAATGGGTTATAACAAAAGAAAAGCCGCTCTCGTTCGGCCCGATAAAAAATCAGGGGGCGCCGTTTTATCCGTGGGAAGTTTCATATTCCAAAAAGGTCGAAATAGGGGAAGGCGAATCCTGCACCGTGTCGGCTTCCGACGCTATGGCTACTGTATCGGAAGTCTGGGTAAACGGAGAAAAGCGCGGCATATTGATGTCGCGCAGCGACGAATTCGACATATCCCCCTTCACAAAAACCGGAACAAATACGGTTGAAATCCGTACCGTGGGAGGCATGGAAAACTTCTTCGGACCCCACTTCTACAACACCAATAAAACCATGCTGACCCCCCCGCCCGCATGGAAACAAAAAGTCGATAACGCCAAGCCCTCCGACTATTTCCTTTCGGACTACGGCCTTATGCGCGATTTTACCATATCAAAAAAAACAAAATAGGACACTCCCATGACATTCACTAAATTAAAAACGATTGCCCTTTGCCTCCTTTTTATACCAGCGTTCGCATTTTCGGGCTGCGCAGAAAATGGCGCCTGCAAAGTGGAAAATGTGGGAGGCGTTCCGCGGATCACAATCGACGGAAAGGCCGTCCGCCCCAGAATGCTCTATGTCTCCCCGACATACTTTCTGCTCGGCACCCCGACAAAAAGAACGGCCTTCAACTACTCGAACTGGGTTGAGACCTTCGTCGAAATACCAAAGCTCGAAAGGCCTGTCAAGGGCGGGGAAATACGCATAGACGCCTATTCGGGCCCATGCGAATACGCCGTCGCCGGACTCGAAATAATCGAGGCCGACACGGGAAAGAAAGTTTACGAGATCGACGTTAAAAACGGGGACGGCAGAGTCAAAACGCTGCCCGAGGGAAAAACCGAATCGAGTTTTGGCAAATGGTCCGACGGGACCGACGCCCTTAAAATAAAGTCGAAAGCCAACGGCAAATTCACGGCTGTGCTGCGGGAAGTAAACCTCGACGCCGGCAAAGTTTACAAAATCAATATAAAGATCAAAGGCTCAAAAACCTTCGACTTCGACATGTATCTTGCCGAGAACGGCAAATTTCTCGAGCCAAAAGTACGCTCCTTTGTGGGGCCTCAGACAAAGATGGCAAAAGAAGCGGGCGTCGATATGATTACCTTCCCGGTTCAGGCCGCCGACTTTATGCCAGAAGACGGAAAGTCTTACAATTTCAACAATCTCAAAGGCGCGCTCGACGAAATTGTCGAAGCGAACCCGAACGCGAAGATACTTGTTCGCATCAGGTTCTATCCGCCAAAATGGTGGCTGGAAAAATATCCCGACGATGTCATGACGAGCGCCGACGGCGGCAAAACCACATTTCCCTGCGTATCATCGGAACGCTTTAGGAACGACTCTGTGGACGTCCTGAAAATGATAATTGATTTCTGCGAAAAAAATTACGGCAAGAATATCATGGGCTACCACCCCGGAGGGGGGAATTCGAGCGAATGGTTCTACGGAAACTCGTGGAACAAGACTTGGTACGGCTATAATAAAACCGCCGCCCAAGCATGGAAAAAGTGGGTTTCAAAAAAATATAAAACCGACGACGACCTTAAAAAGGCTTGGAACGACCCGAACGCCGCGCTTGCCGGCGTTAAAGTTCCTTCGCCCGAAGAGCGCATGGGCGCCCTTTATGTAATAAACCCGAAAACCCAGGCAAAACTTGCCGACTACAATACCTTCCTGCAGGACGAAATGGTCGATATGGTGGAACATCTGGGCAAAATAATACGCCAAAAAGTTCCGAATAAAATTTCGGCGCTCTTTTACGGCTACACCTGCGAATTTTCAATATCGGTAAACAAGGGCCCCGCAAATACGGGACACTACGCACTATGGAAAATAGCGAACTCGCCGTACTTCGACATTCTCAGCGGACCTGTTTCGTACCGCGACCGCAATCTCGGGGATCCGGGATACGCGATGGGCGCGGCGGAAACCGTCGCACGCTGCGGGAAAATCTGGTTCGACGAAGACGACATCCGCACGCACCGCACCCCGCAGACGCAGCAGAAAATCGCCGCGCTGGGCAATGAGCTGCGCAATGCCAGCGACACCATAAAAGTCCTTCAGCGCGACATGGCGCGGCAGGCCATACGCAACCAGGGCTGCTGGTGGATGGACCTCGCCGGAACCGGCTGGTATTTAGACCCGAAGCTCTGGGAGCTTATGCCAAAATTCAATGCCATGGAAATGGATATGATTCAAAACCCGGTTTCATACGTTCCAGAAGTGGCGGTAATAACCGACGAGCGCTCCGTGTATTACAGCGGAACCAACGGCACGCCGACACAGACTACGAACGCCCTGGCAAAAAGCAGAACGCATCTCGGCAAATGTCCTGCGCCGCTTGGCTACTATTTGTTCGACGATTTCGCATCGGGGAAACCCAAAATCAAACCGAAGCTTGCGGTATTCCCCATCGAATACGCGCTCGACGCCAAACAGCGCAAAACCATGCGCAAAAAGACGAAGAACTGCGCTGCCGTTTTCGTGTGGGCGCCTGGATATGTGGATCTGGACAAAAAAGAATTTTCAGAAAAAGCGGTGGAGGAAGCCACCGGATTTGAAGTCTCCGTTCTCAGAGACACCGTAAAGGCTAAAGTAAAACCGACGGACGAAGGCAAAAAAATCGGGCTCGACGAGTCCTTCGGCTTCAATGTCGCCGTTAAACCCTTATTGTCGCCCAAAGCGGAGGATGGCGACACCGTGTTGGCCGTTTACGAAAACGGCATGCCCGCCGTGGTTCTGCGGGGCAAACACCTGTTCTGCGGAGTCGCCGACATACCGTTCAAACTCTATTGGCACATGCTGAAAATTTCCGGTGCGCACATGTACGCGCAATCGCCCGTATCGGTTTACGCAAGCGGCGCATACGTGTCCGTGACGTCCGTTGACGAAGGCGACAAAGCGCGCGGCATAGAAATCGACGTAAATTCTGACAAGGAAATTTTCGACGCACTCACCGGCGAAAAGCTCGGCAAAGGACCGAAAATCACCCTAAACATGAAGCGCGGAGACAACCGCGTATTGCGGCTCGGGACCGGAAATTCGGAATTTGCAAAATAAGGCAGCCCCGCGGGCGCATTTACGGGCCGCAAAAACCGCCAAAAGTGCCTGCCGAACGGCTGGGGCGCCGCGCGGGGTGCGCTTCATAGGCAAAAACGGCAGCACGCGTATTTTTCCGTCGGCCAAAAAACGTCAATTTGCGAGCGCTCCGCCCTTTTTTGCGGAGAGCGACTTCCTGTACTTTTCCACAACGGATTTCACAAAAAAATATGCAAGCGGCGTCATAAATGCGGCAAAAACCAACCCGCCCACAAAAAACGCCGCGACCAAATCGCCCCCCAAATGCATCAGAGAGGCCCAATCCTGTTCCCTGAGAACCTCCGCCATCGCGTTTTTTATGGCGGAATATGTCAGAGGCCGGCCTATTAGCGCAGCCCCGAGATAGCACTGCACGGGATAGATTACGAATATCGTAAAATGGTTCGTAATCAGCGTTCCTATCACTGCGCCGATTTTGCTGCCTTTAAGCAGAAACGCCGTTGGTATCGAGAAAAATAGCTGCGTTCCGAACGGAAACAAACACCCGTAAAAAATCCCTATCGCCCAGCCGCGCGCTATGTATTCGGGCGACGCCTTTTCGCGCACGATTTTCCTGTATAAATAAAGATATTTTTTCTTTAGATACTTTTTCAAGCCTTTGCCCCCGTTCTTCTTTTGCCTATTTCCCCGTAAAACTTGCCGGCTTTGTCGGCGATATTGGCAAGATGGCCGGAAACTTTGCGTATTTCGGAAATCAGTTCAAGATACAATATGCCGGCCTCGCCGTTTGCGGGATTTTTTTTCATTCTTTCTATATGGGCATTTTCATACTTGTTTGCAAGTCCCGCAAGCTTGTTTTTTAGTTCTTCGGCCGCCTCGAACTTGTCGCGGCGCCTCTCCTCAAGAAGCGATATGCAGGTTTCGGCCTGTTTTGAAAGGACCCCCCTCATCTCGAAAAACTCGGATTCCTCCTCCACTCTGAAGCCGAGATTCGAGGCTTTCAGCCTCCGCATTATTTCCAAAACAGCGTCGGTATGGTCGCCTATGCGCTGTGCGTCGTTCGTGCAATGCAGCAACACGGGAATCTGTTCGGCCTGCTCGGGCGACAGCGGCCTCGTCATCACGCGCGCCAAATATCCGGATATATTATTCTGGCGCTCCGAAATTCTCTTTTCGCGCTCCTTCATCTGTTCAGAAATCGCCTTGTCTATATCGACGTTCTTATTGTACATCTCAAATGAGCAATTGACCATTTTCCACGCCTTCTTCAGCATCTTTCTCAACGCCGCCGAAGTCTGGGCAAGCGCGATTGTCGGCGTATCTATCAAATGAGGCTCGAGTCGCTTGTACTTTATCTTCGCCGACTTTAACGGTATGAGCCTTTCGCAGCAGCGCGCCATCAGCGGAATAAACGGAACGAGTATGGCGGCGGTAATCACGTTAAAGAGCGTGTGCGCATTGGCTATTTTTCGCGGAAGGTCGCCGTCAGCGGACATCCAATCCACAAAGGCGAAAAATACGGGAACGCCGTCGAAAGTAAAAACGAACGAAAACACTATGACCGTCACGCCCACCACGTTAAAGAGCGTGTGCGCAAGCGCCGCCTGCTTTGCGATGCGGTTGGCGGGAATCGCCGCCAGCTGCGCGGTAATCGTCGTGCCGATGTTGGAACCCAATATCAGGGCCGTAGCGGTATAGAGGTCGAGAAGCCCGCTCGCTCCGAGCGCTATGACGATTCCCGTGGCGGCCGAACTGCTTTGAATGACCATCGTCATCACAAGCCCCGTAGCTATTGCGCCAAAAAGCGGAAGCGGAGGGATTGTCCCGTCCACGGGGGCACAATCGAACGCATGGAAGGCGGATACAAACATCGGATGCTCGGCAAGCGCCGAAAGTTCGCCGCTCATAATCTGCATTCCGAAAAAAAGGAAACCCAAACCCATTATGGTCTCCCCCCAGCCCGCGACAGACTGGCGCGGGACGAATGTCAAAACAAGTCCGGATATTATCGACGGCATAATTATCCAGCTTATTTCAAAGGCCACAATTTGCGCGGTAATCGTCGTGCCGATGTTTGCGCCGAAAATTATTCCAACGGCCTGCACGAGAGACAAAAGCCCGGCGTTTACAAACCCTATAACCATAACCGTGCTCGCGCTCGACGACTGTATTACGGACGTCACCGCCGCACCGGAAAGTATGGCGACAAACCTGTTCGACGAAAACAGGCGGAGAACCGACCTCATTTTTTCTCCCGCTATTTTATGAAGGCCGTCGCTCATCATTTTCATGCCGAAAATGAAGATGGCAAGCCCGCCGAAAACCTTTAAAATTAGTGCTGCCGTATTCATATTTTCAAAGCGCTCCCCGCGCGGCCAAAACTTCCGGACGC